>JBBQRZ010000004.1:0-131106 GCA_038214255.1 Candidatus Limnocylindrales bacterium | reverse complement strand
GCCGACCCTGGACGTCGACGGTGACGCTCTTGAGCCCCGCCTGCTCGCCCTCCTGCTGGTCGATGATCTCGGTCGCGAATCGGTGACGCTCCGCCCAGCGCAGGTACATCCGCAGGAGCATCTCGGCCCAGTCGGTCGCCTCGGTTCCGCCGGCGCCGGCGCTGATCGTCAGGATCGCCGAGCGCTCATCGTGCTCGCCGCTGAACAGGAGGGCCGTCCGCTCCCGGGCGAAGTCGGTTTCGAGCGACGCGGCATCGCGCTCCAGCTCGCGATCGAGCTCAGCATCGGGGGCTTCCTGAAGCAGTTCGACCGCGGCCTCGAGGTCAGCGGCCCGCGCGAGGATGTCGTGCCAGGTCGCCAGTTCCGTTCGCAGGCTGTCGGCCTCGCGGAGGATCCTCTGCGCGGCGCGCTGATCGTCCCAGAAGTCGGGCTCCTGGGTCAGCGCGTCGAGATCGGCAACGCGCTGGGTCTTGGCCTCGAGGTCAAAGACGCCCCGAGGTCGATCGGATCCGTTCGGCCAGGTTGCGGATGGCGGACGCGTCCACCTAGTTCCGGGCCCGGAGATCCTGGAGCAGGATCGGGCGCAGCTCGATCAGCCGCAGCGCCGTCTTGCTCCGAGCGACGACGGGGTTCACGCAGGGGCAGTAGCTGTTGTGCGGGCAGACCCCGCAGTTGCCATCACAATCGAGGGCCGCGGCGTAACTGCACGTTCGGCAGTCCCGCTCGCAGGCGATGAGATCGACGAACGCGGCGTCTTCGGCCTGCTTCACGGACTCCCTCTCAGTACGACGCGGGGCACGGGGCGTGGGGCTGGGAGCGACTACCGCATGGGGCTCGAGCGGCCCCCGTCTACGGGCTTGGCCCAGTATACGAGGCCAACCTTCCAGCGCCAAGAGGGTAATCATGGCTGGCGCCCTCCGGCGGTCGGACCATGACTGGTCGTCGCTAGGGGGAATCCCCGCTGAGGAAGTAGATCCCCAGGGCGCCGAGTTCGTGTACGACCGCGTCGGCCCGCGCGACCGTGTCGCGCTCGAGCGGGCTCGTCCGCGTCGGGGAACCCCAGGCGGTGATGCCGGCATCGCTCGCCATGCGGAGCACCCGCAGCATGTGGGTCGGATCGGAGACCAACACCGCGCTGGTCAGCCCCGCGTCATGCATGACGCCGGCGACGCCGCGGATCGACTGGAGCGTCGTACGGCTCTCGCGCTCGACGAGGATCACATCGGGGCTGATGCCGTGGGCCATGGCGTATGAGCGTCCGGCGTCGGCCTCGGTCGTGCGGTCGCCAGTGGCCTTGCCGCCGGTCACGACGAGATGCGGCGCGACGCCGTCGCGGACAAGTTCGATCGCGTGATCGAGCCGCGCCCGGTAGAGCGGGGAGGGAACACCGTCGTATTGGGCGGCGCCCATGACGACGACCGCGTCGGCCGGCCGCCGGTCGTCCCGTCCGGCCTGATCGAGGATGCGCGACGTCGTGTAGGCGAGCGCGAGGACCGTCCCGAGCCCACCGAACGCGACCAGCCTGCCCAGCTCCCCGATCAGCGGCCGTGACACTTCTTGTACTTCGCGCCCGAGCCGCACCAGCACGGATCGTTGCGACCGATCCGCTCCCCGGTGGGGGTGTGGCCGGGGCGTGCTCCACCGCCGGCCGCCTCGAGCGCCCCGCCGGACCCGGCGATCGCCTCGAGGGGCTGGTCGCCGAGCGACTCGCGCACGTTCCGGGTGGCCGGTCCGCTCGGCAGGGCACCGCGCAGGATCGCCGAACCGGCGGCCGCCTCGACCCGCTGGGGAGCAGCGCCGGCCCCGTTGCCGCTGCCGTTCGTGGCTGTGGCGTCCGCGGCTGTCGTTCCCGCGAGCGCGGCGGCGCCGCGCGCGAGGGCCTGGGCGACGGCATCGTCGCCTCCCCCTGGCGGCCCCTGGCGCTGGACGGTGACTCGGAAGATCGTCGAAGCGACGCCGTGGCGAATGAGGCCGCGCAGCTCCTCGTAGAGTCGGAACGCCTCGCGCCGGAACTCGTTGAGCGGATCCTGCTGGGCATAGCCGCGCAGGCCGATGCCGCGGCGCATGTCGTCGAGCTCGGTGAGGTGCTCCACCCACAGCGAGTCGATCGTGCGCAAGAGGACGAGCCGCTCGACCTGGGCCCAGTCCCCCTCGCCGACTTCCGCCGCGCGCTCGTCCAGGCGCGCGTCGGCGAGCTCGCGCAGGTAGTCGGCGATCGCCTCGCGGCTCCCGTGCTCCCACAGCTCGTCGGCGGACGTGCCGTCGCCGGCCAACCCCATCGTGCGGAGGGCGGTCGTCAGACCCTCCAGATTCCACGCATCAGGGTCCTCGCCGAGGGTGTGCGCGTCGACGAGGCCCTCGACCTCGTCATCGAGGAATGCCCGGACCGTCTCTGTGAGGTCCTCGTTGTGGAGGACCTTGTCCCGCTCCGCGTAGATCGTCTCGCGCTGCTTGTTGATGACGTCGTCGAACTCGACGACGCGCTTGCGGATGTCGAAGTTGAAGCCCTCGACGCGCGACTGGGCGCTCTCGATCGTGCGCGATACGAGGCGCGACTCGATGGCGACGTCCTCATCGAGGCCGAGCCGCTCCATGAGGCCCGTCACGCGCTCGGAGGCGAACCGCTTCATCAGGTCGTCTTCGAGCGAGAGGTAGAACCGCGACGACCCGGGGTCGCCCTGCCGTCCGGAACGGCCGCGCAGCTGGTTGTCGATCCGGCGCGAGTCGTGGCGCTCGGTGCCGATGATGTGGAGGCCGCCCGCGTCGACGACACGGACATGGTCCGACTCGGTCACGGTCTTGGCCTCGGTCAGCGCCGCCGCCATCGTCGCGGCGTCCACCTCGGCCGGGTTGAGGCCTCGCTTGTGGAGGATCTCGGAGGCGAGCCCGGCCGGATTGCCGCCGAGCTGGATGTCGGTCCCGCGACCGGCCATGTTCGTCGCGATGGTGATCGCCCCGGACCGTCCGGCCTGGGCGACGATGCCCGACTCCTTCTCGTGGAACTTGGCGTTCAGGGTTTCGTGCGGCACGCCGCGTCGCTTGAGCAAGGTCGAGAGGATCTCCGATTTCTCGACGCTGATCGTCCCGACGAGGACGGGTCGACCGGCCTCCTGCATCTCGACGATCTCGTCGATCAGGGCGTTGAACTTGGCCCGCTCGTCGCGAAAGACGAGGTCGGGGAAATCCTCACGGATCATGTCCTTGTTGGTCGGGATGGCGACGACCTCGAGCCCGTAGATCTTGTGGAGCTCCTCGGCCTCGGTCATCGCGGTGCCGGTCATGCCGGCGAGCTTGTCGTAGAGCCGGAAGTAGTTCTGGAACGTGATCGTGGCGAGGGTCACGGTCTCGCGCTGGACGCGTAGCCCCTCCTTCGCCTCGATCGCCTGGTGCAGGCCCTCGCTCCAGCGCCGGCCCGGCATCTGGCGGCCGGTGAACTCGTCGACGATGACGATCTCACCGTCCTTCACGATGTAGTCGCGATCGAGCTTGTAGAGCGCGTGGGCGCGGAGCGACTGCTCGAAATGGCGGGCCAGCCTCGGGTCGGCGTCGTAGAGGTTTTCGACGCCGAGGAACTTCTCCATCTTGTCGATGCCCTCCTCGGTCGGGCTGACGGCCCGATCCTTGAGGTCGACGAAGTAGTCGCCGCCTTCCTCGGCACCCTCCGGGCGCTCCTTGAGCCGGGGCACCAGGCGGGCGAACGTGAAGTACAGGTCGGCCGATTCCTCGGCCTGGCCACTGATGATCAGCGGCGTGCGCGCCTCGTCGATGAGGATGTTGTCGACCTCGTCGACGATCGCGAAGCTGCGCTCGCGCTGCACGCGCTGGTCGAGCTCGACGACCATGTTGTCACGCAGGTAATCGAACCCGAACTCGTTGTTCGTGCCGTACGTCACGTCGGCCGCGTAGGCCTCGCGCCGCTCCACAGGTCGCAGATTCAGGAGGCGCTCGTCGGAAGTCGGGTAACCCGGCTCGAACAGAAACGAGGTGTCGTGGGTGATGATCCCGAGGCTGACGCCAAGGAAGTCGTAGACCGGCCCCATCCACTGGGCGTCGCGCCGGGCGAGGTAGTCGTTGACCGTCACGATGTGCACGCCGCGCCCGGTCAGTGCGTTCAGGATCGCGGCCGCCGGCGCGACGAGCGTCTTGCCCTCACCGGTCTTCATCTCGGAGATGCGGCCCTGGTGGAGGACGGTCGCCCCGATGAGCTGGACGTCGAACATCCGCATGTCGAGGGTCCGCCGCATCGCCTCGCGCGTCATCGCCAGCACCTCGGGGGCGACTTCGTCGAGCGCCTTCTGGATCCGCGCGGTCTCGCGCTTGCGTCGCTCCTTGGCCAGTTCGCGTCGACGCTCCAGCTCGGGATGGTGGAGCTCGTCTTCCGACGGCTCGTCGGGCTTGGCGAGCTCGCGGATCTCGTCGCGGATCTCGTCGTACTGGGCGCGGATGTCCGCGTCGCTCAGGCCCTCGAAGCCCGCCTCGACGCCGTTGGCCTCGTCGACGATGGGTTGGATGCGTCGGATCTCGCGGTCATTCGAGTCGACGAAACGGGAAAAGAACTTCATGGGAGCGTGAGTATACGAGGGAAATGGGCCGGAGCCGCCCGAGGCGCCCGGCCGGCGGGTCGGAATCGCCGTTCCCGGGCCTTGCCCGCCCGGGCGTTGCCTAGGGCGCCGGCGCTGGTGACACGAGCGGCGTCGGCGTCGGCGTGCGAGCGGCGTTGTGCCAGAAGCCCGTGGTGTATCCGGCGACGAGCAGCACGAACGTCGCAACGCCGAGGCCCAACCAGAACAGCACCGAGCGCAGCCGCGAGGTCGGGTTCATTTCGACGTTCTTCAGCTTGGGAAGGGCGCCCCGCCGCAGCGATCCGCCCCATTGCGGGGAGCGCAGCTGGTCGCGCCAGTCCTCTTCGGGAACGGTGCGCGGCTCGAGGCCGCCCTCGCCATCGGGCTTGTGGAGTTGCAGGCTCATCGGTCGCGCGACGATACGGGCTGCGCGAACGCCGCTGTTGAGGGCCCCGAGTCGTCATCCGCGGGGCCGGTGCCACCGGAGCCCGTCGCGCCAGCTGAACCGCCCTGGCCACCTGGGCCACCTGGGCCCGCCCCGCCAGGGGGGCCGTCGCCGCCCTCATCCCACAGCAGCATCTCCTGGGTAAAGGAGACCTCGCTGCTGAACAGCGCTCCGACCGACTCGCCCCGGTGGATGCGTTTGATCGCCTCGCCGATCAGCGGCGCGACCGACAGGACCGTGATCTTGGGCAGCCGCTTGGACGCAGGCAGGGGGATCGAATCGGTCAGGACGACCTCGCGCAGGGCGCTGTCGCGGATGCGCTCGGCGGCCGGGTCACTCAGGACCCCGTGCGTGGCGCACGCATACATCTCGGTCACGCCCTCGCGCTCGAGCGCCCGCACGACCTCGATGAGCGTGCCGCCGGTATCGATCTCGTCGTCGACGATGATCGCGCGCTTGCCCCGGACCTCGCCGATGACGTTCATCAGCTCCGCGCGGTCGAGGTTGCCGAGCCGGCGCTTCTCGATGATCGCCAGCGGCGCCTCGAGGATCTCGGCGAACGCCCGAGCACGCTTGGCGAAGCCGAGGTCGGTGACGACGACGCAGTCTTCGAGGTGCTTGTCGATGAAGTAGCGCGACAGCAGGTGGACCGCGGTCAGCTCGTCGACGGGGATGTTGAAGAAGCCCTGGATCTGACCCTGATGGAGGTCCATCGTGAGGACTCGGTCGGCGCCGGCCACCGTGATCATGTCGGCGATCAGGCGCGCGGTGATCGGCACGCGCGGCTGGTCCTTCTTGTCCGACCGACCGTAGGCATAGAACGGGATCACGGCGGTGATCCGCCCGGCCGACGCCCGCTTGAAGGCGTCGATCATGATCAGCAGCTCCATGATCGACTGGTTGACCGGGTGCGAGGTCGGCTGGACGACGAAGATGTCCTTCTCGCGGACGTTGTCGAGGATCTTGACGAAGATGTTTTCGTTCGCGAACTGGAAGACCTCGGCCTTGCCCGGCTCGCTGCCGAGGTAGTGCGCGATCTTGTGCGCCAGCTCCGGATTGGAGTTGCCGTGGTAGATCTCGAACTGGTCCGCGTACAACGGTGCCGCCTCCCGAACGTCCAAGACCATCCGCTGCCGGTCGTCCCCGTCAGGCGCCTGATGGTCCGGCTTGACCGGGGCCGTCCGTCACGGGGTCGCCATCGTCGCCCATGCCGTCCCGCTCCGCAAGTCCGGCACGGAACGCGGCGATGGCCACGACCCGATCACCTTCGGCGAGGCGCATGACGATGACGCCGCGCGCGGACGACGAATAGCGGTTGATCGAGTTCGTCTCGGTGCGGATGACCTGGCCGCCCGCGCTGATCAGGAGGAGCTCCTCGTCGGCCTCGGTGACCTGCTGGACCGCCGCGACATCGCCGGTCTTCCGTCCTTCGAGCGAGATGAGTCCCACCCCCTGGCCACCGCGGTGCTTGCGGCGGAACTCGGTGAGGGGGACGCGCTTCCCGTAGCCGGTCTCGGTCAGCACGAGCAGATCCGAATCGGGCTCCACGACGCTCATCCCGACGACCGAGTCGCCCTCGCGGGCGAGCCGGATGCCGATGACGCCCGCCGCGTCACGGCCCATCGCTCGGACCTCGGTCTCGGCAAAGCGGGCGAGCTTGCCCTGGGCGGTGGCGATGATGACGTCGTCGCCACCGGTCGAAACGTCGACCCAGGCAAGTTCGTCGTCGTCTGCGATCGTGATCGCCCGGATACCGGACGAGCGGACGCGCTCGAACTGCTCGAGCGGCGTCTTCTTGACGATGCCCTTGCGGGTGGCGAGGACGAGGTACGACCCCGCCTGAAAGTCCGGCAGCATGATCGTCGCCATCGGGACCTCGCCCGACTCGACCTGGACCCCCGGCAGGTTGATGATCGGGATCCCCTTGGCCTGGCGGCTGGCGTCGGGGATGTTGTGGACCTTGGCCGAGAACACCCGGCCGCGGTTCGTGAAGAAGAGCGACCAGTCGTGGGTGTTGGCGACGAGGAGGTGCTCGACCGCGTCCTCCTCCCGCGTGACGTGGCCGATGATCCCCTTGCCGCCGCGATGCTGGCGGCGGTACGTGTCGACCGGCTGGCGCTTGATGTAGCCGCGCCCCGAGATCGTGACGACGACATCCTCGTCGGCGATGAGATCCTCGTCGGTCATCTCGCGGCTCGAATCGTCGGCGACGCGCGTCCGGCGCTCCCCGGCGTACTTCTTCTTCAGCTCACCGAGCTCGTCCTTGATGATCGACAGCACCCGGGCAGGGTTGGCGAGGATGTCCTCGAGCTCGGCGATGAGCTGGATGATGGAGAGGTACTCGTCCTCGATCTTCTTGCGCTCGAGCGCGGCCAGGCGGGCCAGTCGCATGTCGAGGATCGCCTGGGCCTGCAGCTCCGAGAGGTCGAACCGCGCCATGAGGTTGGAGCGGGCGACATCCACGTCGGCCGACTCGCGGATCGTTTTGATGACCGCATCGAGATGATCGAGGGCGATCTTGAGGCCCTCGAGGATGTGGGCGCGCGCGCGGGCCTTGCCCAGGTCGTATTCGGTCCGGCGGCGGACGATCTCGCGTCGGTGCGTGATGTAGTGCTCGAGCATGCTGCGCAACGGCAGCGTCTGCGGCTGGCCGTCGACCAGCGCGACCATGTTCGCGTTGAACGCGAGCTGCATGGGGGTGTGCTTGAACAGGTTGTTGAGCACCTTGTGCGGGTTCGCGTCGCGCTTGATCTCGACGTAGATCCGCATCCCGTCTCGGTCGGATTCGTCGCGCAGGTCGGCGATGCCATCGATCCGCTTGTCCTTGACGAGATCGGCGATCTTCTCGAGCAGCGTAGCCTTGTTCACCTGGTACGGGAGCTCGGTGACGATGATCGCGGTCCGGTCCCCGCGGACCTCCTCGAATGCGACCTGGGCGCGCATCACCACCCGGCCCCGGCCGTGCGCATACATCTGGCGGATGGCGTCGACCGTCTCCCACTCCCCGGTGAGGGTGTTGCGCTGCTTCTCGAAGCGGAAGATCGTGCCGGCCGTCGGGAAGTCCGGGCCGTGGACGTACTTGCACAGGTCGTCCGCGGTCAGCTCCGGGTCGTCGATGAGGGCGATCGTCGCGTCGCAGATCTCGCCGAGGTGATGCGGCGGGATGTTCGTCGCCATCCCGACCGCGATACCGGAGCTCCCGTTGATGAGCAGGTTCGGCAGCTTCGCCGGCAGGACCGACGGCTCCTTCTGGGTACCGTCGTAGTTCTCGATGAAGTCGACGGTCTCCTTGTCGATGTCGGCCAGCATCTCGGCGGCGATCGGCGTGAGCCGCGCCTCCGTGTAGCGCATCGCCGCGGCGTCGTCGCCATCGACCGAGCCGAAGTTGCCCTGCCCGTCGACGAGCGGGTAGCGCATCGAGAAGTCCTGGGCCAGGCGCACGAGCGCGTCGTAGATCGACTGGTCGCCGTGCGGGTGGTACTTGCCCATCACCTCGCCGACGATGGCCGCGCACTTGCGATAGGAGCTCGTTCCGGACAGGCCCATCTCGCCCATCGCGAACAGGATCCGGCGATGGACGGGCTTGAGGCCGTCGCGGACGTCGGGAAGGGCGCGCGCCACGATGACGCTCATCGCGTAATCGAGGTACGAGACGCGCATCTCGTCCTCGATCCGGATGGCTCGGACGTCGCCCATTTCGTCGGTCACGGTCGGCTACTCCTGCGAGGGTCGAGGGTCATGCGAGCGGAGCCTCGGGGTGGCTGGTGGGGTTGGGCAGGCCGCCGAAGTCCGCGGCCGTCGCGGCGGCGGCCGAGGTCGGTGGCGCTCCCGTCCGCCGGCGGATCCCCGCGAGGCGAGCGCGCAGGCGGTCGGCAATCTCAGGATCGAGCTTGGCCAGCGCGTCCCGGATGACCCACGCCCGGTGCCCGTCGTCGATCGTGACCGCGAGCTCGGCCTGCGCCTCGAGCGCGGCGCTCGTCGCGACCGGGTCGATGGCGGCGAGCGATCGATAGGCCCATGCGAGCGCCTTCTGGACGTCCGGGTCCGCATCGCCCATCAGTTGGTCGAGAATCGGGAGGGCGTGGTCGACCACCTCGGGGCCACGGCCGGTCCGGCGGTTCCCGTGGGTCATGGTGGCGATCGTGGAGCCGATGAGCCGGCGCTCCCAACGCGATGGCGAGTAGACGAGCTGCTCGAGCTCCGCCCAGCGATACGGTTCAGCGTGGATGCCGGCCCCGTACGGGTGGGCGAGGTCGTCGATGGTGATCCAGTCCCCGGCCTCGCGCGCGGCACGCCGCATCAGCTGCCAGGTCCGCTCGGGATCCGCTCCGAGCGTGCGCTCGAGCAGGCCGAAGGCGAACCAGCGCGCCTCGAGGTGCTCCTCGTGGAACAGTCGGTCGGCCACGAACAGGAGCGGTGCCGGACGGGCGTCCCGCGTGGCCTCGCGGAAGCCGCGGGCGATCGCCGCCATGAGCGGCCAGCGAACGCCATGGATCGTGCCGATCCCGGGAGCGATCGCCTGCTGGCCGGCCACGTACTCCGGGTCGGCCAGCTTCGCCAGTCCGGCCCGCAGATCCCGGGCGAGGGCGTCCGGGTCGGCGACCTGCTCCCCGAGCCTGCGGCCGAGTGCCTCGGCCTGCGGTTTGTGGGCTGCGACGAACGCGACGGCGCGGGCGGTCACCTCGCTCCGGGGTCGCTCGCCGGTTGCGGTGACGGTGGTCATGCCGGTCGCGCTCTGTCCACGGAGTCGGGCGATCCGGCCTCGACCGGCCCGCCGAACCCGTAGCGGCGGCGCAATTCCGCCTTGCGTGTCTCGTCGGCGGCGAGGTAGGTCCCCCCGGCCGTGGCGAGCTCCTCGCCCGTTGCGAGGTCGATGACCCGGGCTGCCGTCTCGACGAGCCGACGTCGTGTGCGGGTGACCCAGCCCTCGGCCCGCAACGGGGTGTCGAGAGAGGCCGGCTTGCGGAACGACACGGACATGCGCGCCGTGACGCCCCAATTGTCCGCACTGGCCAGCGACCAGGCCATCACCTCATCGAGGACCGTGCACAGGATCCCGCCGTGGGCGATGCCCTCCCACCCCTCGAACCGCCGATCCAGCACGAATTCCGTCCAGGCTCGCTCGGGTTCGACGTGGAGGACGAGCCCCAGGCCGTGCTGGTTCAACGTTCCGCAGGCGAAGCAATGGTGCGGTGCGACCTCGAATCGGGGCCCGCCCGGCACGTCGATGACGCGGGCCTCAGACGTCAAGGTTCTGCACCTTGCGAGCCTCGGTCTTGATGAAGTCCTTGCGCGGGCCGACCTTCTCGCCCATGAGCATCGTGAAGATCTCGTCGGCGATGGCCGCGTTCTCGCTGTTCACCCGCAGGAGTGTCCGGCTTTCGGGGTTCATCGTCGTCTCCCAGAGCTGATCGGCGTTCATCTCGCCGAGGCCCTTGAACCGCTGCACGGAGAGGTTCTTGACGTTGAACTCCTTGATGATCCGGTCGCGCTCCTTCTCGCTCTGGGCGTAGCGCGTGACCTTGCCGGTGCTGACGCGATACAGCGGCGGCTGGGCGATGTACAGGTAGCCGTTCTCGATGACCTCCGGCATGTGCCGGTAGAAGAACGTCAGCAGCAGGGTCCGGATGTGGGCGCCGTCGACGTCGGCGTCGGTCATGATGATGATTCGGTGGTAGCGCAGCTTCGAGAGGTCGAAGCTGTCGCCGATCCCGGCCCCGAGCGCGATGATCAGCGGCCGGACGTTCTCGCTCGAGAGGATCTTGTCCAGGCGCGCCTTCTCGACGTTGAGGAGCTTGCCTCGTAACGGCAGGACCGCCTGGTTCCGGCGGTCGCGGCCCTGCTTGGCCGAGCCGCCCGCCGAATCGCCCTCGACGATGTAGAGCTCGCTGCGTGCGGGATCGCGTTCCTGGCAATCGGCGAGCTTGCCCGGGAGCGACATCCCGTCGAGCGCACCCTTGCGGATGACCAGGTCGCGTGCCTTGCGCGCCGCCTCGCGGGCGCGGGCGGCGGTCAGGCACTTCTCGATGATCCGCCGCCCATCGGCCGGGTTCTCATCGAGATACTGGCCGAGGCTGTCGGCCACCGCGGTCTGGACCTGACCCTTGACCTCCGGATTGCCAAGCTTGGCCTTCGTCTGGCCCTCGAATTGCGGATCGGTCAGCTTGACGCTGATCACGGCCGTCAGGCCCTCGCGGACGTCGTCACCCGACAGGTTCCCGTCGTTGTCCTTGAGCACGCCGGCCCGGCGCGCCCAGTCGTTGAGCGAGCTCGTGAGCGCGGCCCGGAAGCCAGTGACGTGCGAGCCGCCGTCGACGGTGTTGATGTTGTTGGCGAAGGCGAGGACGTTCTCGGTATATGTGTCGTTGTACTGGAGGGCGACCTCCACAGCGGTCGTGCCCTCACGCCGCTCGACGTAGATCGGGCGGCTGTGGAGGACTTCCTTCTTGCGGTTCAGGTGGCGGACGAACGACTGGAGACCGCCCTCGAAATAGAAGGAGCGTTCCCGGTCATTTCGCTCGTCGATGAGGGTGATCCAGACGCGCTTCGTCAGATACGCCGATTCGCGCAGGCGCTGGCTGATCACGTCGAAGTCCCAGTCGGTCGTCTCGAACATCTTGGCGTCGGCCCGGAAGCTCGTCGTCGTGCCCTTGCGGCCGGCCTGCGGCCCGATCTTCTTGACGGCGGCGAGCGGCTTGCCCCGCTCGTACTCCTGAACCCACACGCCACCGTCCCGGGCGGACTCAACCCGCATCCACTCGGACAGGGCATTCACGACGCTGACGCCCACGCCGTGGAGACCGCCCGACACCTTGTAGCCCCCGCCGCCGAACTTGCCACCCGCGTGCAGCACGGTATGGACCACCTCGAGGGCGTCCTTGCCCGTCGAGTGCCTCCCGACCGGCACCCCGCGGCCGTCATCCTGGATGATCACGGTCCCGTCGGCCTTGATCGTGACGACGATCGTCGTGGCGTGGCCCGCCATCGCCTCGTCGATCGAATTGTCGACGACTTCCCAGACCAGATGATGCAGGCCGCGCTCGTCGGTCGAGCCGATGTACATCCCCGGGCGCCGCCGCACCGCCTCCAGGCCCTCGAGGACCTGGATGCTGGCGGCGGTGTACTCCGACCCGCCCGCCTTCGTGCGCTTGCCCTGCCCGTTGGTGCGCGTCTCGGCGCTCGCGCGGGTGGCTTCCTCGGTCACTCGGTCCCTCCGGTCAGGCGTTCGTACAGGCGGCCGAGATCTTCGTCGCTGTAGTACTCGATAACGATCCGCCCGCCACGTCGCGACTGGGCCAGGCTGACCTTGGTGCCGAGTGAGCGGCGAAGGTCCTCCTCGACCCGTTCGAGATCGGGATCGAGGCGCCGGCCGGCGGGTTGTGGCGTCGGTTGCGGTCGCGGTTGGCGGAGCCGGCGCACCAGCTCCTCGGTCTGGCGGACGGACAGATCCTGTCCGACCACGGAGTCGAGGACTCGCTCCTGGTGATCGGGCGGCAGGCCACCCAGGGCCCGACCGTGACCCTCGGTCAGTCGCCCCTCCGCGATGGCCACCTGGATCGGTGCGGCGAGCTCGAGGAGGCGGAGCGTGTTGGCGACGGTGGAGCGGGCACGCCCGACCCGGTCGGCGACGCCCTCGTTGGTGAACCCAAACTCGTCGATCAGGCGCCGGAAACCGTGGGCGGCTTCGATCGGGTCGAGGTCCTCGCGCTGCAGGTTCTCGATCAGCGCGACTTCGAGCCGCGCCTGATCGCCCAGCTCGCGGATGATCGCGGGGATTCGCTCGAGTCCGGCGGCCTGGGCCGCCCGAAGCCGGCGCTCGCCGGCGATCAGCACGTATCCGTCGATCGTTTCGGTGACGAGGATCGGTTGCAGCACACCGTGCTCGCGGATACTGGCGGCCAAGGTGGCGAGGCTTGCCGGATCGAAGCGTCGACGGGGCTGCTCCGGATTTGGTCGAACCCGTGACACCGAGATCTCGACGAGACCCGGCTGCCCGGCGGGTCGTTGCGGGATCAGCGCGGAAAGGCCCCGCCCGAGGCCGGTCGCCCGTGCCGGCCGGACCGTCATGACGCCACCGCCGCGATCCGCGAGGCGATGCCACTGCGATGGCGGAATTCCGCGGCAAGCGCTCGGTACGCCTGCGCGCCGCGCGAATCCGGCGCGTAGGCCGAGATTGGCAAGCCGTGGCTTGGTGCCTCGGAGAGCCGCACGCTGCGCGGCACGACCGTCTCGAACACGGCTTCGCCGAGATGCCGCCTGGCCTCGGCCGCCACGTCGGCGGACAGGTTCGTGCGAGCGTCGGACATCGTGAGCACGACCCCTTCCAATTCGAGCGCCGGGTTGAGGTGATCGCGAACCAGGTCGATGGTGGCCAGCAATTGGGTCAAGCCCTCCAGGGCGTAGTACTCGCATTGCAGTGGGATGAGGACGGTCTCAGCGGCCGTCAGGGCGTTCACGGTGAGGAGTCCGAGCGATGGCGGGCAATCGAGGAAAATGGCGTCGTACCGATCGGCGATCGGCTCGATCAGGCGTCGAACCCGGCGCTCTCGTGCGTTGACGCCAGCCAGCTCGATCTCGGCCCCGGCCAGTGCGATCGCCGACGGAACGAGACTGACTCCGCCGCTCGTGGTCACGATCAGGTCGCCCAGGGGGACGCCGTCCACGAGGGCGTCGTACACCGAGTGTTCGAGGCGATGGCGATCCACCCCGAAACCGCTCGTGGCATTGCCCTGGGGATCGAGGTCGATCACGAGGATGCGGTCACCCTCGAGGGCGAGATAGCTCGCCAGATTCACGACCGTCGTGGTCTTCCCGACGCCGCCCTTCTGATTCGCGCAGGCGATCGTCCGGCCCACTCAGTAACCTGCCCGGAGCGCTCTCACGAGCACAGATTCTACCATCAAATGCCTGATCGACCTCGGTCCGGGCGGTTCCGAGAGGATGCCAGACGGCGCATCGTCGGCGCTCATCAGCGAGGATGTTTCACGTGAAACACGGTCCCGACGAACGTCGCACACGCCTCGGACGCTCCCGTTGCCGACTCTGGAACCCCATGGGATACTCCGTCGAGACAGTCGCCGCCGATTCGGTCGTCTTGAGGTGCCGGGCAGGTGGGCGTGCGACCCGTAAGGCCGCTGCGCCGAGGAATCGACCCGTCCGATGACCCTGCTACTCGCTGCGGTCGGCGCGGTGGTGACGGCCTTGCTCGAATTGACCGTCGGCCCGTACCTGCGGATCGAGGGCGCGCAACCGCACCTGGTGCTCGTCCTCGGGGTGATCGCCACGATCGCCGTCGGCCTGGAGAGCGGGCTGGTCTGGGCCTTCGTCGGGGGGCTCGCGCTCGATGTCCTTGTTCAACGACCACTCGGCTCGACGGCCTTCGCGCTCCTCCTCTGCGTCGGGGGCGCGGCGTTCCTGGGCCGATCATTCGCACGATTGCGACCGATCGTCCCGATCGGCGCCGTCTTCGTCCTCAGCATCGGGTACTCGATGATCCTGTTCGCCACCTTTGGAGCACTCGGCGCGCCGCTCCCGGTCGCCGATCCGATCGGCATCGTGCTTCCCGGCGCGATCTTCGACGCGGCGCTCGGCGCCCTCGTAGGTCCGCTCGCGATCGCCGTCCATGATCGCCGGATCGAGCAGGAACGGGTCGACTGGTGAACCCCTACACCGACGGCCGCACGACCGAGGTGCGCCGCCTGTCGCGGTTCCTCGTGTTCGGCCTCGCCGTGATCATCGGGGTCGGGACGCTGACCGTCCGCCTGTTCTACCTGCAGATCACCAACGGGACGACCTACGCGGCCCTGTCCACGAAGAACCGGTCGGTCATGGAGCCGATCGTGGCTCCGCGCGGGGTCATCTACGACCGAAATGGTCGTCAGCTCGTCACGAACGTCCCGACCTTCGCGGTGAAGATCCGGCCCGCCGACCTACCGAACTCCGAGCGCGACAAGGTCGTCACGCGGCTCGCGTCCCTGATCGGCATGGACCCAGCGGATATCAATGCGGCGATCGACGGCAATCCGGGTTCGGCCTTCGACCTGGTGCGGATCGCGCAGGACGTCGACCGAACGACGGCCCAATTGATCGCCGAGGCCGGCTTCGAGCTGCCCGGCGTCGAAGTGACGGTCGAGGCGCGACGCCAGTACACCGACGGGCCACTGCTGTCGCAGCTCCTCGGCTACACGGGGCCGGTCTCCGCCGAACAGCTGCCAAACCTGCGCAGGCTCGGCTACCAGCCCGATGACCTCGTCGGGAAGGTGGGTCTGGAGGCGCAATACGAGACGGCGCTGCGCGGCACCTACGGCATGCAGAGCGTGGAGAAGGACGCGAGCGGACGCCGCACACAGGTGCTGCAGACCGTGCAGGACTCGGTGCCCGGTGCCTCGCTCACGATGACGATCGACACGAAGACCCAGCACGAGGCCCTAAAGGCTCTCCAGTGGGGGATGCGCGCGATCGGCCTCAAGCGCGGCGTCGTTATCGCGATGAACCCGCAGACCGGTGAGATCCTGGCCATGGTGAGCCTGCCCACGTACGACAACAACCTGTTTGCCCGAGGCATTAGCAACAAGGCCTTCCGAAAGCTGCTCCGGGACCCGGACAAGCCGCTCCTGAACCATGCCGTCCAGGCGCACTACCCGCCGGGCTCGACCTACAAGCTCGTGACCGGCACGGGGGTCCTCGGGGACGGGAGGATCACTGCCAGCACGAGGGTCCAGACGAGGGGTTTCCTCACGCTCGGCACGACGAAGTTCTACGACTGGAACCATCGCGGCTTTGGTCCGTGCGATATCTACTGCGGCTTTGGCCACTCGAGTGACACGTTCTTCTTCCAGATGGCCGGAAAGCTCGGTATCGATCGGCTCGGCTACTGGGCCCACCAGTACGGCTTCGGCCAGCCGACGGGCATCGATCTCCCCGGCGAGGTCTCCGGGATCGTCCCGACGAACCAGTGGAAGCAGGACGCGCTGGGTGCCCAGATCTTCCCAGGCGAGACCTATCAGGCCGGGATCGGGCAGGGCTACGACGTCGTGACCCCGCTCCAGCTCATCAACGCCTACGCAGCGCTGGCCAATGGGGGCAAGCTCTACCAGCCGCAGCTCGTCCGCCAGATCACCGGTCCCGACGGCAAGGTCATCCGCGCCTTCAGGCCCAAGCTCCTGCACCGGCTGAAGGTGAGGCCGAGCGTGCTGCGAACGATGCGGCTCGCGGCGCGCAACGTCGTCACCGTTCGGCACACGTACAACCTCGTCGATCTGCCCATCAAAGTCGCCGGGAAGTCCGGCACGGCCGAATTCGGCCTCCGCGACCGGAAGGGCCGGCTGCCATTCCACTCGTGGTTCGTGGGTTTCGTGCCCAAGGACGCAAAGCACGGGTCGTTCGAGGGGACGACGTCGAATCTCGTTGTCCTTGCCTTCGCCTATGACTCCCGGACAAAGGGCAACGCGGCGACCGAGATCGTGAAGTACTTCCTGCAGCTCCACTACGGGATCAAGCACGATTACCGCAACTTCGATCTCCTGCGGCGCGGCAACTTCTACCAGAGCAACTGATGCCAAACCGAATGCGTGTGGGCGACGAACGATGGGCGTGATCCGGGCCGAGCCGGCGCGAGTGACCGACTGGGCCGCCCGATCGGTGGGCGCGGTCTGGCGCGCCTTCGACGTCCAGCTGGCCACGTACGCGGCCCTGCTCGCCGCGATCGGTCTCGTCATGGCGTACACGAACAGCGTGGAAAGTGGCAGTACGCCGCTCGACGCCGGCACGACCTTCACCCGCGGCCTGATGTGGGCCGGCATCGCCGTCGTCGTGTTCGTCGCGACCACGGTGTTCGATTACCGCTGGCTGAAGACCCTGGCTTGGCCGATCTACTCCCTGCAGCTTGGGTTGCTCCTGCTGACGCTCGCGATCGGCGACGGCGTTGGCGGGACAGCGCGCTGGATCGTCATAGGTCCCATCACGTTCCAGTTCAGCGAGCTGGCCAAGATCCTCATGATCATCGTGCTCGCGGACTTCCTGGCCGCCCGGCACGACAAGCTCGACTCCCTCGGGACGATCCTGGGGGCGTGCCTCCTCGTCGTCCCGCCGCTCGTCCTCGTCATGCTCCAGCCGGACCTCGGGACCTCGCTGGTATTCGCGGCGATCCTCGCGGGCATGCTCTGGATGTCGGGAGCAAGCCTGAAGTGGCTGACGATCCTCACGGCGGGGGTCATCGCGCTCATCCCGGTTGCGTGGAACTACATCCTGCGCGACTACCAGAAGGAACGCCTGACATCGTTCCTCAACGCGACGCCCGATATCCAAGGTTCGGGGTATCAGCTATACCAGGCCCAGATCGCGGTTGGCTCGGGTGGGTGGATGGGCAAGGGCCTGACCAACGGAACCCAGGCCCAGGGCAACTTCCTGCCGGTGCAGACCACCGACTTCGTCTTTGCGCCGCTCGCGGAGGAGCTCGGTTTCGTCGGGGCGGTCGTGCTGTTCGCGCTGTTCGCGCTCCTGCTCTGGCGAGTCCTCGTCGCCGGCTGGCGCTCGCGCGACCCGTTCGGGACGATGTTCGCCGCCGGTGTCGGCGCGATGATCCTCTTCCAGCTGGTCGTCAACGTCGGGATGGTCATGGGAATCATGCCGATCACCGGCATCCCGCTTCCGTTCGTGACGCACGGGGGCGCCTCGCTCGTGAGCATGGCGATCGGCCTTGGCGTGCTCCAGAGCGTGAATATCCGCCAGAACCGCGCGGAGTGGTGACCGCGCCGGGCATCGTCATGCCCGGATCAGCGCCGGCGGAACAGCCCGCGGCGATCTGAGCGCTCGGTGTCGGCGGAGCGCCGTCGCCCGGCGCGACGCAGGATCCCATCGATCTCGTCTCGATACGGCCGCCCGATCGGCATCCGGTCGAGCCACTCGATGTAGTCGATGTCCGCGCGCCCGATCTCCGCTAGTGACCAGCCGCTGTACCGACCGAAATTCAGGACGCTCCCCGACGGGTTGCCCGGGGGTGGACCCGCCGCGCCGTGGCCCTGGGCGCGCTGCATCGACGGGTCGTACCCACCGCCGATCGTCGACCGTCCGGGCGACCAGTCGCGGGACACCGTCTCGGGCTCGGGCTCGGGCGCGGACGTGGGCCGGGCCGGGCCGGGATCGGGCCCTCGTCCCGACGCGGCGGGTGTGCCAGTCGACGGCCGGCTGCCGCCACTCACGGTCGCTTCGCCGGCCGCCGTGGGCCGAGTCCACGCGGCGCGCTCTCGATCGTAGGCGGCTCGGCGCACGGGGTCGCCGACCATCGCCCAGGCGGCGTTGATCGCTAGCATCCGGGCGGCACTGTCTTCCCCGGTCGCCACGTCCGGGTGGTATTTGCGAGCCAGTCGGCGGTAGGCGGCCGAGATGACCTCGTCTTCGGCCTCGGGATCGACCTGGAGGATCTTGTACGGGTCGGTCGAGCCGGTCGGGCCACTCACTAGGGGATCCCCGGGTGGCGCTCGAGGCCCAGGTCGACAAGCGAGGCGGCCAGGGCCCCAGGTCCCTCGGGACTCAGGCGCCGGAACAGGTATCGCACGATGTCACGGAAGGCGGCCGTGATCGGCAGGGCCAGGATCGCGCCGAGCAACCCGGCCAGGGAGCCGCCGATGATGATCGCGAACATGACGGCAGCCGGGTGCAGCTCGACGGCGTCGCCCTGGATCTTCGGGACGAGGACGTTGTTCTCCACCTGCTGGACGAGGGTATAGAGCAGGAGCGCGGCGATGACCGGCTCGAGGCCGGCGGTCGCCGCGAGGAGCACGGCCGGAACCGCGGAGATGATCGGGCCGATGATCGGCAACAGCTCGAGGATCCCGGCCGTGACTGACAGGAGGATCGCGTACCGCCCGAACACGGGATCGACGAGCCGGCTCAGGATCACCAGGCCGACGAACGTGAAGATGCCGACGGCGAAGCCGAGGATGAGCTGCGCTCGGACCCACTGGCCGAAGACGCGCTGCATGATCCGAAGCACGGCCCACACGTCGAAGCGCCACGCAGCCGGGAGCGATCGGTCGAACTGGGACGTCAAGGCCACACGGTCCTTGAGCAGGTAGAACACCCACACCGGCAGCAGGATGTAGCCAAAGAGCGCGGACACGATCCCGCCGGCTCCGGTCAGGATCGGGAAGAGCAGCGACAGGACGCTGCCCCCGGTCGGGCTGCCCGTTCCGATGCCGGCCAGCAAGGAATCGACCCAATCGCGCACGGCGGGCGGGATCTGGAGCCGGGAGTACACATCGGACAGTCGCACGAGCTGGGCCTGGAGCTGCTCGGTCAGACGAGGGAAATCCCGGACGAAGCGCACGATCTCATCGACGAGCGGGGCCAGGGTCAGATTGAGGAACTCGACGATCAGGACGATCGAGATCGCGTAGACGATCAGGATCGCCAACGATCGACGGAGGCCACGGCGAGTCAACCACCGGACGGGCGGATCGAGCAGATACACAAGCAACAGGCCGACGATGAACGGCCGCACGGCGTCGCGAGCCATCCAGAGCACGATCGCGATGACGACGGAAGCCGCGACGAGGACCGCGACGCGCGGAGAGAGTGCGGCAAAGCGAGGTGCGTCCGTCAGCGACTCGGGGTCGACGAAAGGCGGCCTGGGTAGGCGGGCCAGCCACGCGATCCGTTCGTCGGTTGCGGATGGGTCGATCGCCGCCGCGCCGGCCGCCGCCGGGTCGATCGCCGCCGGGTCGATCGCCGCCGGTCCGCCCGGGGCCTCGAGGGCGGACGGATCGGACGCGTCCATGGTCCGGCAGACTACCAGACGTGGAAGGCCAGCCCGCAGCCCAGCCCGAGGCCCGCCAACGCTGGCGATTCGTCGTCGCGCGCGATCCGGGTGCGCCACCGCTCGCCCAGCGCGAGCTCGCCGAGGCGTGGGAAGCGGCGATCGACGGCGCCGGTCTGCCGGTCGCCTGGACCGAGGGCGCGCGACCGAGGCTCCGGATCTCCTTCGGAGCTCCTCTGCCCGTCCAGATGACGGCCGAAGGCGAGCTGATCGATCTGGTCCTGACCGAGCGTTGGCCCGCCTGGCGAGTGCGCGAATCGCTTCAGGGACGACTCCCGGCCGGTTGGCGGCTCATCGAGCTCGCGGACGTCTGGCTCGGGGGGCCGCCGCTCGCCGGCCAGGTCGCGGCCGCGGACTACCGGATGACGCTGGGCGCGAGCCCCGAACCAGGGGCGCTAGCCGCGGCCGCGGCCGCGCTCCTCGCAGCCCGCCGGATCGACCGCCATAGAGCGAAGGGGACCGAGAGCGTCCCCTATGACCTGCGGCCCCTGATCCTCGACGTGCGGCTGACGACGCCCGGCCCGCCACCGATCGTGGTTACCCGCACCCGATTCCATCCGGTGCTCGGCACCGGGCGCCCGGAGGAGGTCGTCGCGGCGATGGGCGAGCGCGTGGGCCTCGATCTGGAGGTCACGTCGATCGTTCGCGAGCGGTTGCTGCTGCTTGATGACCTCCGGTGATCCGGCTCGCGGGGCCACCACGCTCCCTGCCGCGCCGGGCTTTTGTCTCAAGTTGACGGTCAATGTTGAGGCTGCGCAGAGCGGGCCTCCCATACGACATGGTCGGGGGTTTCGAGCTGAAACGTCGAGTGGTTGATGTCGAAGTCGTCGGACAGACATCGGCCCAAGTGATCGAGCACGTCGCCGGGCTGTCCGTCCGGCGCGAGCACGACGTGCGCCGAGACGACGTTCATCCCGCTGGTGATCGTCCACGCGTGCAGATCGTGGACTTCAGTCACGCCCGGCGCTTCCAGGATGTGCCGCTCGACCTCCGCGAGGTCGACGCTCTTCGGCGTCGCCTCCAGTAACACGTCCAGGCTGTCGCGCAGCAGCGAGACGGTTCTCGGGACGATCAGCACGGCGACGACGAGTGATGCGACGGCGTCCGCTTGTCGCCAGCCGGTCGCAAGGATCACGACGCCCGCAACGAGGACCGAGCCAGCTCCGAGAAGGTCGCCGACGACTTCCAGATACGCACCACGCATGGTGAGGCTCTCCACGCGCCCGACGGCCAAGAGTCGCAACGAGACAAGGTTGGCGATCAGCGCGAACGCGGCCACCGCGACGACGATCCCGGCCTGGACATCAGGCGGTTCTGCGAACCGCCTGAGCGCCTCATAGAGGACGAACGCGGCGATCCCGAGGAGCAGGATCGCGTTCGCAGCCGCTGCCACGATCTCCAATCGATACAGGCCGAACGTTCGCCCGCCAGTCGGGGGTCGGGCCGCGATCCACACCGCCGCGAGCGACAGTCCCATGCCAGAAACGTCTGCGAACACGTGGCCCGCATCGGCGACGAGCGCCAGCGAGTTGCTCGCGATCCCGGCGATGACCTCAACGACGAGGATGACCGCGCTGACGGCCATCGCCGCCAATAGGCGTCGGGAGTGGCGACCGGCGGCGGAGTGCGAATGCTCCACGCCGGGAGAGTACCCCGCTCGGTGGCTCATCGAGCAGACCAGTGATCTCCTCAAGAAGCAAGGCGCTACCGGCGCGCGCCGGCGCCCGATTGACCAAGGCCGCGTTCGACCGCTACACTCGTCACCTTGCGCCCCGGCTGAGCCGGGCGTCTTTCCCTGTCCGATAGCCCGATCGCCGATGCGCGTTGCCCGCCGTCGAGCCAGCCAAATCTCTGAGGATCCATGTACGCAGTCATCGAGACCGGCGGGAAGCAGTACCGAGTCGAGGTCGGCACCGAGCTCGAAGTCGAGCTCCTCGACGTCGAACCCGGCAAAACGATCACGCTCGATCGGGTCCTGCTCGTCGCCGACGGCGGCGACGCCAGCATCGGTCGTCCGCTCGTCGACGGTGCGGCGGTCAGCGCCGAGGTGCTGCGTCGAGATCGCGGTGACAAGGTCATCGCGTTCAAGTACCGGCCCAAGGCCCGTCGGCGGGTCAAGAAGGGCCACCGCCAGGAGCTGACGGTGCTCCGCATCAGTGACGTCGTGCTCGATGGCAAGAGCGCGGCGAAGGCCGCCGCCAAGGCGGAATCCGACGCCAAGACCGAACGCCAGCGTCTCGAGGAGGCGGCGACCGCCCAGGCTGCCAAGGACGCCGAGCTCGCCAGGAAGCTCGCGGCGAAGACGCCGGCCAAGGCCACGGACGCCAAGACGAGGGCCACGACCGCAACCAAGGCCAGCGCCGGGGCAGCCAAGGCCGCCACGAGCAAGGCGGCCGCCAAGCCGGCGGCGAAGGCCACGACCCCCAAGGTCGAGACGAAGGCCACAGCGAAGCCGGCCGCCAAGCGTGCGACCAAGGGACCTGCCGCCAAGGCCGCCGACCCGAAGCCGGCCAAGGCCGACGCCAAGCCGACCCGCGCCGCGGCAGCGAAGAAGCCCCGCGCCACCAAGAAGGACGAATAAGCACCCATGGCACACAAAAAGGCGGGCGGCAGCGTCAAGAACGGCCGCGACAGCGTTGGCCAGCGGCTAGGCGTGAAGGCCGGCGACGGCCAGCTTGTCACGGCCGGCTCGATCATCGTCCGCCAGCGCGGGATGACGTTCATCTCCGGGCCCGGCACCGGGTTGGGCCACGATTACACCGTGTTCGCGACGGTCACCGGGACGGTCAAGTTCGAGCACGCCACCAAGAACAAGAAGCGCATCCGGGTCGAGGCGGTCACGACCGCCGCGACGAGCGCCTGAGACAACCGAACGTAGCCGACGACCACCGGCGGGGCGTGGCCCCGCGCGGACGGCGTCGGAGGAGAACAACGCCGTGAAGGCCGATATCCATCCCAAGTATTACCAGGCCAAGGTCCATTGCGGCTCGTGCGGCACCGAGTGGACGGTGGGATCCACCCGACCCGAGCTGCGCGTGGACGTGTGCAGCAACTGCCACCCGTTCTTCACGGGCACACAGAACATCATCGACACCGCCGGCCAGGTCGAGCGCTTCCAGAAGCGCCTCGAGCGCCAGGCGCGCACCTGACACAGCGGCGCCGCTACGGCGCCTCCGCCGCGGATGAACTGGATGGCCGGCCCTCGCGCCGGCCGTCCTGATTCCCGGCCGACTTCGGTCGTCAGCGGCCATCGCCGGTAGACTTCGCACCATGCCCAGTTATGCGTACGGGGGCCAGGCCCTCATCGAGGGCGTCCTCATGCGCGGTCGGGACGCCATCGCCGTCGCCCTGCGCCACCCCGACGGTCGGATCGTCGTGGCGACGGAGCGGCTCGATTCGGGTGTCCATGGCACCGCCGTCTCGCGCTGGCCCTTCGTGCGCGGTCTCGTGGTCCTGTACGAGACCCTCGTCGTCGGCACGCGCTGGCTCGTCCGCAGCGCGAACGTGCAGGCCCAAGAGCAGGGCGTGGAGCTGGGGCGGAGCGCGGTCGCGCTTATGCTCGGCCTTACCCTCCTGGCCGGCGTCGGGGTGTTCTTCCTGCTGCCGCTGTTCATCGCGAGCGTCACGACCGCGAACGTCGAGAACGGGCTGGCCCAGCACCTCGTGGAGGGGCTCGTCCGGGTCGCGATCTTCCTCGGCTACCTCGCGCTGATCTCGCGTGCGCCTGACATCCGCCGGGTCTTCCAGTACCACGGTGCCGAGCACATGACGATCCATGCCCTCGAGGCGGGCGATCCGCTGACCGTAGAAGCCGTCCGCAAGTTCCCGACCGCCCATCAGCGGTGCGGCACCGAGTTCCTCGTCGTCGTGATCCTGCTGTCGATCGTCGCGTTCTCGCTCGTCGGGCGCCAGGATCCGCTGATCATGGTCGGCAGTCGGCTGGTGCTCATCCCGGTGATCGCCGCGGTCGGCTACGAGATCCTCAAGTTCGGCGCGCGCCACCGCGCCAACCCGCTCGTCAAGGTCCTGATGTATCCGGGCATCCTCGTCCAGCTGATCACGACCAAGCGTCCCGAGGACGACATGATCGAGGTGGCGATCGCCTCGATGGAGGAGGCGCTCCTGGCCGACGGGAACGAGGTCCCCGCGGGCTCGACCCTGCTTGAGCGGGCGCCCATGCGGCTCGGGCCTGCGCCGACGGCTGGCACCGTCGAGCCGGTCGAAGCCGCCGCGGCCGCTGGATCGGGCGAGCCGCCAAGCGGGGCATGAGCGATCTCGACGCCAAGCTGGCCGAGGTCGCCGCGCAGTACGACGATCTGCAGGTGCGACTGTCGCAGCCCGAGGTGTCGTCCGATCCCGGCGAGCTTCGACGGCTCGGACGCGAGCTGGCGCGCCTCGAGCCCGTGGTCGAGGCCTATCGCCGGTTGACCGCGACCCGCGAAGAACTCGCCGGCGCCCGCGAGGTGCGCGACGGCGGCGACGGAGACCCGGAACTGCATACGATGGCCCGGGACGAGGTCAACCGGCTCGAAGACGACGAGACCCGGCTCCTCGAGGAGCTCAAGGTGCTGCTGCTGCCGCGCGATCCCAACGACGACCGCGATGTCATCCTCGAGGTGCGCGCCGGTGCCGGCGGCGACGAGGCCGCCCTGTTTGCCGCGGAGCTCCTGCGGATGTACCTGCGCTACGCGGCACGTCATCGGTACACGCCGGACGTGCTCAGCCGCAGCGAGACCGGGATCGATGGCCTCAAGGAGGCGATCGTCCAGGTCCGCGGCGACGGCGCCTACAGCCGGCTCAAGTTCGAGGGCGGCGTCCATCGCGTCCAACGGATCCCGGCGACGGAGTCGAGCGGGCGGATCCACACCTCGACCGCCACGGTCGTCGTCCTGCCCGAGGTCGACGAGGTCGAAGTAGCGATCGACGAGGATCGGGACCTGCGGATCGAGGTGAAGCGCTCCTCCGGCCCGGGTGGCCAATCGGTCAATACGACCGATTCGGCCGTCCGGATCACCCACCTGCCGTCCGGGCTCGTCGTCGAGATCCAGGACGAAAAGAGCCAGCACAAGAACAAGGCGAAGGCGATGGCCGTTCTGCGGTCGCGCCTGTACGATCTCGAGATCCAGAAGCAACGAGCCGCCGACTCCGCCGCGCGCCGCTCGATGGTCGGCTCCGGCGATCGGAGCGACAAGGTCCGGACGTACAACTTCCCCCAGGACCGCGTCACCGACCATCGTATCGGCAAGACCGTGCACAACCTGCCGGGCGTCATGGACGGCGATCTCGACGACCTCATCGACGCGCTCGTCATGGCCGACCAGGCCGAGCGTCTCTCGACCCTCACGGACACCGATGACGCGGCTTGATCCGGCGACCGTCCGGTTCTTCGACCCGCGCCCGGTGCCGATCATGCGGGCGACCGACCTCGGCTCGGTTCAGACGCTCAAGCACCTCGAGCACTTCCTGCTGACCGACGCGTTCGGCGACATCCATCCCGATTCGCGCGGCCTCGGGCTCTACCGCGGCGACACGCGACTGCTGTCGTGCTCGGTCCTGCGGGTCGGCGGCAATCGCCCGGTCCTCCTGCAGGCCTCGGTCGGAGCCAACTACCGCGGCGGCATCCAGATGACGAATCCCTCGGCCGACCGGAATCCGGACGCCAAGGTGCACCCGCTCGACGAGCTCGTCGGCCGGACCGTCGGGATCGGCCGGCTCCGGATCATCGGCACGGACGGGATGACCGAGCACCTGCGCGTCGAGAGCTTCTCGGACCGCCAGGCCTCGATCCCCGTGGAGCTCGAGCTCGGGGCGGACGCCGCCGACATCTTCGAGGTGCGGGGCTATCCACGGCAGCGCCGCGGCCGGCTCCTGCCGGTGGCCATCGCGGACCGGCGCGCCACCTTCCGCTATGACGGCCTCGACGGCATCCAGCGGCTGACCCACCTCGTGTTCACGGAGTCGCCGGAGCTCGCCGAGGCGGTCAGCGAGGCCGCGCCCGATGGCTCCGATCTCGGGGCGGCCATCCGCCTGCGCTGGGACCTCGACCTCGGACCCGGCGGGGTGCGCGAGCTGGGTTGGACGATCTGGTCGACCGAACGGCCCGCCCCTGATCCGCCCCACGACACCGCGACGACGCACGCGGAGCTGGCCTGCCTGTTCCCGGAGCCGCCCGTGATCAGCGCCGACGAGGGCGCCGCGGCCTACCACGCGTGGGAGCGCGGGACGACGACCGTGTCGAGCGATCACGACCTCTTCAACCTCGTGGTCAAGCGATCGGTGTCCGACCTGCGGCTCCTCGTCAACGACGGACCGGACCCCGGGGAGCGCTACGTGGCGGCGGGCGTCCCGTGGTTCAGCACGCTGTTCGGGCGAGACGCGCTGATCACTGCGTTCCAGTCGCTCGCCTTCCGGCCGCAACTTGCCGTCGAGATCCTCCAGGTGCTCGCCGCCCACCAGGCCACGGAGCGAGACGATTGGCGCGATGCCGAGCCGGGCAAGATCCTGCACGAGTTGCGGGCGGGCGAGATGGCCCGGAGCGGGGAGCTGCCCCACACGCCGTATTTCGGCTCGATCGATTCGACGCCTCTGTGGCTCGTCCTCTTCGGAGCGACGTTTGACTGGACCGGCGACCGGGCCCTCGTGGAGCAGCTGTGGCCAAACGCCGTGGCGGCCCTCGAATGGATCGATCGGTACGGCGACCGCGACGGCGACGGGTTCGTCGAATACGAACGGCGCTCGGAACGCGGCCTCGTCAACCAGGGCTGGAAGGACTCGAGCGACGCGATCCGCGACCGCACCGGCAAGCAGGCCGTGGCGCCGATCGCGCTGGCCGAGGTCCAGGGCTACGTCTTCGACGCCAAGCGGCGGATGGCGAAGCTCGCACGCGTCCGCGGCGATGAGGCTATGGCGACCCGCCTCGATGCCGAAGCCACGGAGCTCCAGAAACGGTTCGAGGCGGCGTTCTGGGTCGAGGACCAGCGCTACTACGCGATGGCTCTCGATGGCGAGAAACGCCAGGCGGACGCGATCGCCTCGAACGCGGGCCAGTGCCTGTGGTCGGGCATCGTGTCGCCCGACAGGGCGCGCGACGTCATCGATCACCTCCTGCGACCGGCGATGTTCTCGGGCTGGGGGATCCGCACGTATGCCGCCGACCAGCCCGGTTACAACCCGATCGGCTACCACACCGGGACGGTCTGGCCGCACGACACGTCGCTCATCGCCGCCGGCCTGAAGCGGTACGGCTTCGACGATGCCTCGAACCGCCTCGTCGGCCAGGTCCTCGAGGCGGCCCAGCACTTCCCCGAATCCCGGCTGCCGGAGCTGTTCTGCGGCTTCGACCGGGTCGAGGTCCGTTCGCCGGTGCCGTACCCGGTGGCCTGCTCGCCCCAAGCCTGGGCCGCGGGCGCGTCGTTCATCTTCGTCGAGACGATGCTGGGGCTGCGGGCCCACGCCGACCGCAACGAGCTGGAGCTGTGGCATCCGCACCTGCCCGACTGGCTCACCAAGGTGACGGTCAATGACCTGCGGATCGGCGAAGGCTCCGTCGACCTGCTGTTCCATCGCTGGCGGGGGACCACGAGCGCCGAGGTCCTGCGCAAGGTCGGTGACATCGCCGTCACGATCCGGCTCTGACCCGCCCCGAGCGCACCCGATGAGCACGAGCCGGGAGCTCCTCGACGAGGGGATCGGCCGCCTGCGCGGCGCTGGTCTGGAAACGCCCCGCCTGGACGCGGAGCTGCTTCTCGGGCACGTGCTGGGCGTGGACCGGACCACGATCCTGGCCCACCCGGAGGCGCTCGTGGGCGACGGCGCCGCGGCGACGTACCGGGCGAATGTGGAGCGGCGCGCCGCGGGTGAGCCCGTGGCGTACATCCGGGGGATCAAGGAGTTCCACGGCATCGCGTTGACGGTCGATCCCCGGGCGCTCATTCCGCGGCCGGAGACGGAGCTGCTCGTGGACCTGGCGCTGGCCGAGGCGATGACCCGACTGACGAGCCCCGCCCGTGCCGGTGGCGCCGTCCCACCGCTGCGGATCCTCGACGTCGGGACCGGTAGCGGGGCGATCGCCGTCGCCCTGGGCGTCGGGCTGCGGCAGCGCCGGGTCCCGGCCGAGGAGGCCGTCATCACCGCGCTCGACATCTCCCCGGATGCGCTGGATCTCGCGCGTGAGAATGCGGTCGGCCAGGCGGTCGGCGACCGGCTGACGTTCGCTGCCGCTGACCTCACGCCACCGACCGACTCGAACCCGTGGGACCTCGTCCTCGCGAACCTCCCGTACGTCCGCACCGTGGCGCTAGACGCGCTGCCCGCCCCGACGACCTTCGAGCCGCCTCTCGCGCTCGATGGCGGGTCCGACGGCCTCGAGGTCATCGGTCGCCTGCTCGATCGATTGCCGGGAACGTTGGAGCCCGACGGCGTGGCCCTCCTCGAGATCGGCGCCGACCATGGCGAAGCGATCGGGACGCTCGTGGCCGGACGCCTCGCCGGCTGGTCCTGCACCGTCGTGCCCGATCTGGCCGGGTTGCCGCGCGTCGCTCGGATCGAGCGTGGAACGGGCACCGGTCCCGCGTGATCGCGCCCGAGCTCCCGATCCGGCTCATCGCCCTCGATATCGATGGGACGCTGGTCGGCGACGACCTCGTCATCGGACCGCGGACGCTCGCCGCCGTGCGAGCGGCGACGGACCGCGACATCGCCGTGTCACTGGTGACCGGGCGCATGGTTTCGAGCGCGCTGCGGTTCGCCGTGGAGCTTGGCCTGACCGGCCCGGTCGTCGGCTATCAGGGCGGCCTGGTGCGGGCCATGCCGGAGCCCGACTCCCGACGGCTCGGGCGCCTGCTCCTGCACACGCCGATCGCGGCCGCGGCGGCCCGCGACGTCGTCCGCTGGACGCGCGAGCACGGTCTCGATCCGCACCTCAACCACCTCGAGCGGTTCATCCTGCGCGCCGACGACCCGAGGGCGGACGACTACTCGGCCTTCATGGGGGCGCGCGCCGAGCTCGTCGACGACCTCGAGGCGTCGATCCGCCACCCGATCACGAAGGTGCTGGCCGTCGGGGAGCCTCCAGCGCCGACGGAGCTCGCGGCCCTCGCGCGCGAGGCGTTCCTGGGGAGGGCCGACGTTACGATCTCGCACCCGCGATTCCTGGAGTTCGTCGCCCCGGGAGTGTCGAAGGGCCGGGCTATCCGCTGGCTCGCTCGGCGGCTGGGCGTGAGCCTCGGCGCGACCCTAGCGATCGGCGACCAATGGAACGACCTCGAGATGCTCGCCGAGGTGGGCCACGGGGCGGCGATGCCGACGGCGCCGGCCGAGGTCCTGGCCGTTGCCCGCTATGTGGCACGACCGGTGCTCGAGGAGGGTCCGGCCCAGCTCATCGAGGCGCTCGTCCTCGCGGAGCCGGCGGAGGCGATTGCCGCCGCACGGCGACTGGAAGGCGAGGCTCACGAGCTGCGCGCGGTACCGGCGTGAACGGCCGCGCGGTGCCGGTGTGAACGGCCGGGCGGTGCCGGCGTGACGGCCCGGGTCGTGCCTGACGACGAGGCCGGCCGGTCGGCGGCGATCGAGGTGCTGCGTTCGGGTGGAGTCATCGCCCTGCCGACGGACACGGTCTACGGGATCGCCGTCGCGCTGGATACCCCAGGCGGTATCGAGCGACTGTTCCACGTGAAACGCCGCCCGCCCGATCGCGGGATCATGCTTCTCCTCGACGACGCGGCCCAGGCGGCCCGGATCGCGGTCATGACGCCGGCCGCCGCGGCGCTCGCCGCGGCGGCTTGGCCGGGCGGGCTGACGGTCGTTGTCCCGCAGCGCCCGGACCGCCCGCTCCCCGAGGTCCTTACGGGAGGGGCACGGACCATCGGCCTGCGGGTCCCCGACCACGAGGCCCCGCGGACCCTCGCCCGGGCGGTCGGTCCGCTGCCCACGACGTCGGCGAACGTGTCCGGCCGGCCCGAGGCCCAGGACGCCCCCGCGATCGTCGCCCAGCTCGGCGAGGAGATCGACCTCGTGCTCGACGGCGGACCGGCCGGCGGCAGCCCGCCTTCGACGTTGGTGGACTGCACCGGCGCCCGGCCCACGGTCCTGCGCCAGGGTGCGCTCGCGCTCGCGGACCTCGTCGCCGTCCTCGACCGGGCCGGCGTCGCGCACGACCTGCGCTAGCCGTTCCTCCCTCTCGCGTCGACCGTCCAGGTGTCGACGAGCCGTCCGTCGCGCACGACGAGGAACGCGTCCACGAGGTTGACGACCGGGCAGATGTGGTTGGGCAGGACGGCGACGACCTGCCCGACATCGGGGAGCGTCGCGCCGTCCGGCACGTCCACGGCGCCGTGGTGATCGGACAGCCGGGCCACGGCCAGGCCGCCCAGCGCGGGGATCTCGCCATGGCCGTCGAGATATGGCGCCACGTCCTTACTCAGGGTCTTGGCGCCGGCGTCGACGACGAAGCGACGGGCGCCGCGGTTGACGCTGACCACCGTCGCCACGATGACCGCCGCGATCCCTTCCGGGCCGATCGAGCCGAGCGCCGACTGCTGTCGATCGCCGAACACGTACGTACCGGGACGTTCCTCGTTCACGGCCCCGCGAGCGGACGCGAGCGCCGTCGGCGTCGAGCCGGCGCTGACCACCCGCGCCTCGATGCCGACGGCCGCGAGGCTGGAAACCGCGTCGGTAAGCGATCGGACCTCGTCGTCCGCGGCGGCCTCACGCAGCTCGGGACCGCCATAGGCGTGTCCACCGTGGGTGAAGAGGCCCACAACCCGCAGCCCCAGCTGCCGGGCCGTCGCAGCGACCGTGCCGGCGTCATCGGGCGGGGCTCCGCTGCGACGCCCTCCGGAGTCGATCTCGACCAGGACTCGAACGGCATCCCGGGCCGGACCCAATGCGTCGGCGACCGCCCGAGCGCCGTCGGGTGAGTCGATGCCGACCGCCAGGGCCGTGCGCTCGGCGAGCGCGCGCAGCCGGGCTCCCTTGGCGGGCGACGGGACCAGCGGATAGGCGATGAACAGATCGTCGAAGCCGCCGTCCGCGAAGACCTCGCCTTCCCCGATCGTGGCGATCGTCAGCCCGATCGCGCCGGCCCGGACCTGGCGGCGGGCGACCTCCAGGCTCTTGTGGGTCTTTGCATGCGGCCGCACGGCAACGCCGCGTTCGGCCATCCCGGCCGCCATCGCATCGATCGCTGCCTCCATGCGCCCGAGGTCCACGACGAGCGCCGGCGTGTCGATCGACTTGAGAGTCTCGGGATCGAGGAAGGGCGCGCTCGGGGCGATGCCGGTCAACGTCATTCGGTGGATCCACCTCGTCGGCAGCACGGCCGTTCGTGGGAAGATACCGCGCGAGCGTGCCGACCGCGGCGAGGGACCGCGCGACCGGCAGGAAGGAGTCGGCGAGCCATGACCATCGTCCCCGCCCGCGGCATCGCCCTCGAGCCCATCGCCGAGGTGGATCCCGCCCTGTGGGAGGCGATGCAAGGGGAGCGTCGCCGGCAGCACGACAAGATCGAGCTGATCGCCAGCGAGAACTACGTCTCCGCGGCGGTCATGGAGGCGCAGGGATCGTGGCTGACGAACAAGTACGCCGAGGGCCTTCCCGGCAAGCGCTATTACGGCGGCTGTGAGTTCGTCGACATCGCGGAGCGCCTGGCCCAGGACCGCGCCCTCGCGCTGTACCCTGGAGCGGAGCACGTCAATGTCCAGCCCCATTCCGGCGCGCAGGCCAACATGGTCGCGTACTTCTCTGTCCTCAAGCCGGGCGACCGGATCCTCGGGATGAACCTCGCCCACGGCGGTCACCTGACCCACGGCATGGCGCTGAACTTCAGCGGCAAGCTCTACGAGGTCCACGCCTACGGCGTCCGCCAGGACACCGAGCGGGTCGACTACGACGCAATAGAGGCGCAGGCCCGCGAGGTCCGCCCCAAGCTCATCGTCGGCGGTGCCTCCGCCTACCCACGGCTGTGGGACTTCGAGCGAATGGCGGCGATCGCGCACAGCGTCGGGGCCCTGCTGTTCGTCGACATGGCCCATGTCGCGGGCCTCGTCGCGGCGGGGGTCCACCCGAGCCCGTTCCCGCACGCCGACATCGTCACGACCACGACCCACAAGACCCTCCGCGGGCCGCGCGGCGGGATGATCTTCGCGCGCGCCGAGCTGCCGAGCGAGGTCGATCCGGCCGACTTCCCCGCCCTCAAGGGCTCACTCGGCGCGGGGATCGACAAGACCGTCTTCCCCGGGGTGCAGGGCGGGCCGCTGATGCATGTCATCGCCGGCAAGGCGGTCGCATTCAAGCTGGCCGCCGAGGAGCCGTTCCGCGAGGATCAGCGGCGGACGGTCACGAACGCCCAGGTGCTCGCCGAGACGCTCGCGGGGGAAGGCGCCCGGATCGTGTCCGGCGGCACGGACAACCACCTGATGCTCGTCGACGTGACCCCCCTCGGGGTGACGGGCAGGGAGGCGGAGCACCTGCTCGACGAGATCGGCATCACCGTCAACAAGAACGCGATCCCGTTCGATTCGCTGCCGCCAAACACGGCCTCCGGCATTCGCCTGGGCACCCCGGCCACCACGTCCCGTGGCTTCGGCGAGGAGGAGATGCGTTCGATCGGGCGGATCATCATCGAGGCGATCCGGGAACGTGAGGACGAGGCCGCGCAACGGCGGCTGGCAGGTGAGGTCGCCGAGATCGTCGAGCGCTTCCCGGTCCCGGGCCTGCCCGCCGCGTGACCTTCATCGAGGGGGTCGGTCGGAGTATCGGCCCCAGCATCGCGGTGTTCGTCGTCGCGGCGCTCATCTCGCTGGTCCTCACGCCGCTGGTCCGACGGATCGTCCTCCGCCACGACATCGTCGACCTGCCCGAGGCCCGTCGGATCAATACGGCGCCGATGCCACGGGCCGGCGGGCTTGCGGTCGCGGCGGCGTTCCTCGTATCGGCCGCCGGGTTCGTCGCGATCAACAGCGGATCTGAGCTCGTCCCCGAGCCGCTCAACATCCAATCGACCGATCTCCTGGCGCTGTTCTTCGGGGGAGCGCTGGCCGCCGCCCTCGGCGCGATCGACGACATGTTCAACCTGCGCGCCCGCTGGCAGCTCGCCGGCCAGGCAGGCCTCGCCGTTCTCGCTGTCGCGCTCGGGATCGGGATCGAGACGGTGGCGAACCCGTTCGGGCGGGGCGTCATCCGCTTCGAAGGAATCTTCCTGGTCGGCTTCACGGTCTTCTGGATCGTCGGGATGATCAACAGCATCAACTGGATCGACGGCCTCGACGGCCTCTCGTCCGGCATCTCGCTCATCGCGGCCGTCACGCTGGGGCTGATCAGCCTCACGACCCAGCCGGCGCCCCTCATCGCTGTTCTGTGCTTCGCGCTGGCCGGGGCCCTGGCCGGATTCCTGCGCTGGAACTTCTACCCGGCGACGATCTTTCTGGGCACGAGCGGCGTGCAGTTCGTCGGCTACACGCTCGCCGTGCTCTCGATCCTCGGATCGGCGAAGGTCGCCGTCGCGTTGCTCGTGCTCGGGGTCCCGATCCTCGACACGTTCTGGATCATCGTGCGGCGCCTGGCGGACGGGGGCTCCCCATTCACGCCGGACCGCACCCACATCCACCACCGACTGCTAGATCTCGGCCTGTCCCATGCGCGGACCGTGCTCGCGATCTACGCGATCTGCATCGTCCTCGCGGCCCTCTCGCTGCTGCTCTCCGACGTGACCCAGCTCTACGCGTTCCTCGGCGTGTTCGTCGTATCGGGCCTCGTCCTGTTCGGCCCCACGCGCGGGGCCTTTCATCGCCCCGAGGAGCTGGAAGCTCGGTCGTACGACCCCGACGGCTGAGGGACAGGGCCCGCCGCGCAGGTGTCGGGCGAGCAGCGGCTGCCGCACGTCGCGGCACGGGGTCGGTCGCGATTGGCGACGCGCAGCTGCTACACTTCGCGGGCCTTGTAGGGTTGCCCATGATCGAGCCCGGCCGCGGCTTGGCCTACCTTGCCCTCTTCTCGGAGATCGGCGTCTCGCTCCTGGTCACGACACTGCTCGGTGTGCTCGCCGGGTACTGGGCCGATCAGCAGCTCGGGACCGTCCCGATCCTGACGGTCATCGGCTTCTTCGCCGGGGCCGGGATCGGCACCGTGGCGATCTACAAGCTGGTCAGCGGGTTTCTCGAGACGATCGAATAGCACCGCCCGGAACCGGCCGGTGGAGGACCCCGAGCGCGGCACGAGCCGCGCTCCTGTGTGTGGAGCAAGCGTGACGAGCGAGCAGGTCGCGACCGAACCGGTCGCTCAGCCCCCCGGAGCGCCGCCGCCCCAAGCGCCCTCGGGGCGCGGGCGCCCGTCGCGTTGGCTCTGGCTGATCGGCGGCGTGATCCTCCTCGACATCGCCGCCTTCCTGCTCTTCCCGCCGTTCCCCAAGAGCGGCGCGCCCGGCGACGCCTGCGCCTTCCCCACCTGCTTCATCGAAAGCAGCCTAGAGTTTCCCGCGCCCCACACCGTGCTCGATCTCGCGCCGGGTTCCGCGCCGGCCGCCACCGACCTGATCACCTTCCACCCGAGCATCAGCTCGACGATCCTGACGATGTGGATCGTCATGGCGGTCGTGCTCACGGCAGCGATCCTGATGACGCGCGGCGGCAAGCTGATCCCGGGGCGAGCCCAGAACATCTTCGAGTTCGCCTACGAGTTCCTGAGCGACTTCGGGATCGGCCTCGCGGGACCGAAGGCGCGCCCATACATCCCGATCTTCGCCGCCTTCTTCATCCTCATCCTGTTCGACAACTGGGTCGGGCTGATCCCGCCGGTCGGCAAGATCGATCTGCTCCGGGCACCGTCGAGCGATGTCAACATCACGATCGGGATGGCCCTGATCAGCTTCACGATCTTCCACGTCGAGGGCATCCGGCACCTGGGCGTGCGCGGCTATCTCGGCAAGTTCTTCCCGATCTACGAGTTCCGTAACGGGATCGGCGCCGGCATCATCGCCATGTTCGTGGGCCTGATCGAGTTGATGCTCGAATTCGTCAAGCCGGTCACGCTGTCGATGCGGTTGTTCGGCAATATCTACGGGGGCGAGGTCGCTCTCGGCGTCATCACCTCCCTCACGATCGCCGTGATACCGGTGGCCCTGATCGGCCTCGAGCTCATGCTCAACGCGATCCAGGCCCTCATCTTCAGCGTGCTGACCCTCATGTTCATCGTCCTCGCTATCGAGAGCCATCACGAGGAGGAAGGTCACGTCGCCGAGGAAGCGCTCGACCAGCGCTCGGGCCCCGAGCTGTCGGGGCTGCAACCCGCCCATTGACGCGCCGACCGAGGCGCGGTCAAGTCAAGGTCCCAGTGATCCCGGGCCGCCCGCCCGGGGAGTAGGAGGAACTCACGACATGGAGCACATCGGCGCCGGACTCGCCGCGCTCGGGGTCTTCGGGCCCGGCATCGGCATCGGTATCCTGGCCGGCCTGTCGGCCACAGCGATCGGTCGAAATCCCGACGCGGCCGGACAGATTCGCGGCATCGCGATCATCCTCGCGGCGTTCGCCGAAGGCCTCGGCGTCCTGGCGATCGTCGTCGGCCTGCTCGCCATCTTCATCAAGTAGCCGACCCGATACGGAGAAGGCATCGTGGATCTGCTGGCCGTCGCAACCGGACTCGGGCACGAGGTCGCCCGCGCGACCGCCACGGCTGAGGCCGAGGCGCTGTTCCAGGTCAACCTCTTCCAGGTCATCATCGCCGCGGCCAACTTCCTGCTGTTCCTGGCGATCATCTGGACGTTCGCGTTCAAGCCGGTCTCGCGGATGCTGGCCGACCGCAAGGCCCGCATCGAGCAGGGCCTCAAGGACGCCGAGCAGGCGCGTCGCGATCGGGAGAGCGCCGAGGAGGAGCGCGTCGCCGTTCTGTCCGAGGCACGCCGCGAAGCGAACGAGATCCTGACGCGCACGCTGAAGGTGGCCCAGGAGACCCGTGACGCCGACATCTCGGCGACACGGGAAGAGCTCGAGCGGATGCGCGTCCGCGCGACCGCCGAGATCGAGGCGGAGAAGACGCGCGCGATCACCGAGCTCCGCGCCGAGGTCGCCGACCTGGCGCTCGCCGCGGCGAGTCGTGTCGTCGGCGAGACGATGTCCGACGAGCGGCAGCGGCGCCTGGTCAAGGAGTTCCTCGCGACCGCCCAGCCGAACGACGGGTCGCGCAACTGATGGCACGGAGGGATTCGGCCGCGCGCCGGTATGCGGAGGCGGCCTTCCAGGTCGCATCGCGGGACGGAACGCTCGACGAATGGCGGTCCGAGCTCGACGCCGCCGCGACGATGGCCAGCGACGTGCGAGTGATCAAGGTCCTCGCGAATCCGGCGATCCCGGTCGAACGCCGTGCGGCCGTCCTCGGGGAGCTGCTCGGCGACCGGGCCTCCCCTCCGGTGCAGAACCTCATCCAGCTCCTGCTCCGACGCGGTCGGATCGAGGCCCTGCCGCGCGTCGCCGCGGAGTTTCGCCGCCTCGACGACGAGCGCCAGGGCATCACCCACGCCACGGCCTGGACGGCCGCAACGCTCACCCCGGACGAGGTCGGGGCCCTGACCGAACGGCTCGAACGGTCAACGGGTCGCCGCGTAGCGCTCGATGTCGAGGTTGATCCCAGCCTGCTGGGCGGCCTCATCGTGCGCATCGGCGACCGGATGATCGACGGGAGCGTCCGAGGCCGCCTCGAGCGGCTGCGGAATCAGCTCATCTCGGGCGCCCTCTAGGAGATCCACAGCATGGCCATCCGTTCCGACGAGATCACCAGCATCATCAAGTCCGCCATCGACGCCTTCGACTCGGGCGTGGAGACGCGCAACGTTGGCACCGTGGTCGAGGTCGGCGACGGGATCGCGCAGATCTACGGCCTCGAGGGCGCGCTCGCGTCCGAGATGCTCGAGTTCCCAGGCGGGGTGATGGGGTTGGCCCTCAACTTGGAGGAGGAGACGGTCGGCGCGGTTATCCTCGGCAACGCCGCGGCGATCAAGGAAGGCGACACCGTCAAGACCACCGGTCGCGTCGTCGAGGTGCCGGTGGGTGCCGCGCTGCTCGGGCGGGTCGTCGACGCGCTCGGCCGGCCGATCGACGACAAGGGCCCGATCGCCTCGAAGACGAACCGTCCCACCGAGCGGATCGCGCCGGGGGTGATCGTGCGCACGTCGGTCGACACGCCGGTCCAGACCGGCATCAAGGCGATCGACGCGCTCATCCCGATCGGCCGCGGGCAGCGCGAGCTCATCATCGGTGACCGCCAGACCGGCAAGACGGCCATCGCGATCGACACGATCATCAATCAGAAGGGCAAAGGCCTCGTCTGCATCTACGTGGCCATCGGGCAGAAGCTGTCCACGGTCGCGAACACCGTCGCCATCCTCGAGCAGTACGGGGCGATGGAGCACACGATCGTCGTCGTCGCCGGCGCGGAGGACCCCGCCCCGCTCCAGTACCTCGCCCCGTACACCGGCGTGGCGATGGGCGAGGAGGTCATGGAGAACGGCGTCGAAGTCGCCGGCCAGGGCCTCGTCAAGGATGCCCTGTGCGTCTACGACGACCTCTCCAAGCACGCCTGGGCCTACCGCGAAATGGCGCTGCTGCTCCGTCGCCCGCCCGGCCGCGAGGCGTACCCGGGCGACGTCTTCTACCTGCACAGCCGCCTGCTCGAGCGTGCCGCGCGCCTCAACGAGGAGAACGGCGGCGGTTCGCTGACCGCTCTGCCGATCATCGAGACCCAGGCCGGCGACGTGTCGGCCTATATCCCGACGAACGTCATCTCGATCACGGACGGCCAGATCTTCCTCGAGACCGACTTGTTCAATGCCGGCCAGCGACCGGCGCTCAACATCGGCATCTCGGTCTCCCGCGTCGGGTCGGCGGCGCAGACCAAGGCGATGAAGAGTGTTGCCGCCCCGCTCAAGCTCGACCTCGCGCAGTACCGCGCCCTGGCGGCATTCGCCCAGTTCGCGTCCGACCTCGACAAGGCCACGCGCGACCAGCTGACCCGGGGCGAGAAGCTCTCGGAGATCACGAAGCAGCCGCAGTACCAGCCGCTCCCCGTCGAGAAGCAGGTCGCCATCCTGTACGTCGCCACGACCGGCAAGCTGGACGACGTCCCGACCCCCCGCGTCAAGGAGTTCGAGATCCAGTTCTACCGCTTCCTTGAGACCGAGCAGCCGGAGATCCTCAAGGAGCTCGGCGAGTCGAAGGCACTGACCGACGAGATCTCGGCCGCACTCGACAAGGCGATCGACGAATTCCGGGAGGCCTTCGGGATCGAGGCTGCGAAGCCCGCGGCCAAGCCGGCAAAGACCGCTCCGGAGGCCTCGATCTCCGCCTCACCGGCCCCGCCCGCCCCGCCTGCGGCACCCGCAGAGCCGACCGCAAACAATGCCGAGCCGACCACAGACACCGCCGAGCCAGCCGCCGATAAGCCCGAGCCAGACGCCGACACCGCCAAGCCAGCCGCCGACAACGCGAAGCCTCGCCCCGAGCCAGCAGCCGACAAGGCCGAGCCGGCCGCCGACACCGCCAAGCCAGCCGCCGATAAGCCCGAGGCATGACAACGGCGTGCGGCCGCACTGGCGGTCCAGGGCAAGGCGGAGTTGAGCACGTGAGCGAGCGCACCCCAAGGTGCGTGAGCGAGCGCGCGCACGCGACAAGGCCGCCCTGGGTCGATCAGGGTGGCCGCCAATGTGACCGAGACAACCCGTATGGCTAGTCAGCGTGATATTCGGCGGCGCATCGGCGCCGTCAAGAACATCAAGCAGATCACGCGGGCGATGCAGTTCGTGGCCGCATCCAAGCTGAAGCGCGCCCAGGATGCGACGCTCTCGGCGCGTCCGTACAGCGAGAAGCTCGACGAGGTGCTGGCCGATGTGGCGGCCGTCCTCAGCGGTGAGGATCATCCGCTGCTGGCCGAGCGCGAGGGTGGCAAGCGCTTGATCGTGCTGATCACGATGGATCGTGGTCTCGCCGGGCCCCTCAACACGAACACGATCCGCTTTGCATCGCGCGAGATCACCGATCACCCAGGCGATCTGACGCTCGTCACGGTCGGCCGCAAGGGCCGTGACGCGATGCGGCGCGCCGGCGTGCCGATCGAGGCCCATTTCGCCGGTTTCGGCGACCGGCCGACGTTCGCCGACGTGCTGCCCCTCGCGCGCCTCGTGACGGACGACTTCCTGGCCGGCACGTATGTGCGGGTCGACGTCATCTACAGCCGCTTCGTGACGACCCTCACCCAGCGGCCAGAGGCGATCCAGCTGCTGCCGATCCGCCCGGCGGAGGACACGGAGGGCATCCCGGGCAACCAGTTCATCTTCGAACCCAACGCGAGCGCCGTGCTCGAGCGGCTGATCCCGCGCTACGTCGCCACCCGGCTGTTCCAGGCCGTCCTGGAGGCGAAGGCGAGCGAGGAATCGAGCCGGATGGTCGCGATGAAGAATGCGACCGAGAATGCCGAGGACCTGATCGAAGACCTCACCCTGTCCTACAACAAGGTTCGCCAGTCGAACATCACCCGCGAGATGATCGAGATCGCGTCCGGCGCCAACGCCCGCTGACGCTCACGCACCGGACGCAGGAGGCTACCCACACCATGACGACCGCCGCACCGACCGCGACGGGTCGGGTCATCCAGATCAGCGGACCCGTCGTCGATATCGAGTTCCCCGCCGGCGAGCTGCCGTCGATCTACAACGCCGTCGAGATCCTACGCAAGGGCCAGGATCCGCTCGTCTGCGAGGTCCAGCAGCACCTGGGCAACAACTGGGTGCGCTCGGTCGCGATGACCACCACCGACGGCCTCGCCCGCGGCGTCGAGGTCCGCGACACCGGCGCGCCGATCACGGTGCCGGTCGGCGAGGCGACGCTGGGTCGTGTCTTCGACGTCCTCGGGCACCCGATCGACGGGAAGGGCGAGGTCAAGGCGAAGACCAGCCTCCCGATCCATCGAGCCCCGCCGGCGTTCGACGAGCAGTCGACCGAGGTCGAGGTGTTCGAGACCGGCCTCAAGATCATCGACCTCATCTGCCCGTTCAAGAAGGGCGGCAAGATCGGGATCTTCGGTGGAGCGGGCGTCGGCAAGACCGTCATCATCCAGGAGCTCATCCGCAACGTGGCCCAGGAGCACGCGGGCTTCTCGGTGTTCGCCGGCGTCGGCGAGCGAAGCCGCGAGGGCAACGACCTCATCCACGAGATGACCGAGTCGGGGGTCATCGCCAAGACGGCGTTCGTGTTCGGCCAGATGAACGAGCCGCCGGGCGCGCGCCAGCGGGTGGGTCTGACTGGGCTGACCATGGCCGAGTACTTCCGCGACGAGGAAGGCCGCGACGTCCTGCTGTTCATCGACAACATCTTCCGGTTCACCCAGGCGGGCTCGGAGGTATCGGCCCTGCTCGGTCGGATGCCGTCGGCCGTCGGCTACCAGCCGAACCTCGCGACCGAGATGGCCGCCCTGCAGGAGCGGATCACCTCGACGAAGAAGGGCTCGATCACCAGCCTCCAAGCGGTCTTCGTGCCCGCGGACGACTACACGGACCCCGCGCCGGCGACGACCTTCGCCCACCTCGACTCGACGATCCGCCTCGAGCGCAGCATCGCCGAGCTCGGGATCTACCCGGCCGTCGACCCGCTGACCTCGACCTCGCGCGTGCTCGATCCGAACATCGTCGGCCAGGAGCACTACGAGGTCGCCCGGGAGACCCAGCGCGTTCTCCAGCGCTACCGCGACCTCCAGGACATCATCGCGATCCTCGGCATCGACGAGCTGTCCGAGGACGACAAGTCGACGGTTGCCCGGGCCCGCCGCCTCCAGCGGTTTGCGAGCCAGCCGTTCTTCGTCGCCGAGGTGTTCACCGGCCGAGCAGGCGCCTACGTCTCGATCAAAAACACGGTCGCCTCGTTCAAGGAGATCCTCGAGGGTAAGACCGACACGCTGCCCGAGCAGGCCTTCTTCCTGGCCGGTACTACGGACGACGTTCGAGCCAACGCCGAGAAGCTCGGCGCGTGATGGTGGTGGCCTGATGCCGTTGCTGCTCGAGATCGTCACGCCGGAGCGTCTGGCGTACTCGGACACGGTCGACGCGGTCGTGCTGCCGGGCTCGGAGGGCGAGCTCGGGGTGCTGCCGCACCATGCGCCGCTCGTGTCGATGCTGGGCGTGGGTGAGCTGCGGATCCGCAAGGACGGCTCCGAGGAGTCGTTCGCGATCGTCGGCGGCTTCCTCCAGGTCCGACCCGACAAGGTCGTCGTGATGGCTGAGACCGCGGACATGGCGAGTGAGATCGACCTCGAGAAGGCGCAGGAGGCCCGGCGCGAAGCCGAGCGGGCGCTCGAGAGCGGCTACCACGAAGGCGCCGACCTGGCCGCGGCCCGAGCGGCGCTCCAGCAGGCGCTCCTGCGGATCCGGGTCGCCGAGCGGCGTCACCGGGAGGGTCCGCGGCGGCGCGGGTAGCTCGGATGGCGGACGCGTCCCCGTTCCATTGGGAATATCGCCCCGAGCCGGTCGCCAGGGAATGGTTCCGGGTCGAGGGCGGCCGGCCCCTGTCCGGGCGCGTCGCGATCAGCGGCTCCAAGAACGCCGCCCTGAAGCTCCTCGCGGCGGCCACCCTGACCGGCGAGCGATGCCGGTTCGCGAACGTCCCCGAGATCGAGGACGTGCGGGTGATGGCCCAGACGCTGACAGAGCTCGGCGTCGTGGTCGACCATCCCGAGCCCAACGTCTACGAGATCGCCGCCGGCGACGTCGACTGGCTCTTCGTGCCCCTCGAGGCGGCCGCCCGGATGCGCGCCAGCTTCATCCTCCTGGGACCGCTTTTGAGTCGCTTCGGTGAGGTCATCATCAGCAACCCGGGCGGCGACCGGATCGGTCGCCGGCCGGTCAACCTCCACGTCGAGGCGATGCGCGCGCTCGGCGCCGAGATCGAGTACCGCCACGGCTACTACTTCGCGAAGGCTCCGGGTCGCCTGCGCGGCGGGAGCATCACGTTCCCGATCGTGTCGGTCATGGGCACCGAGAACGCCATCCTCGCCGCGACGCTCGCCGAGGGTCGAACGACGATCAGGCCGGCCGCGCAGGAGCCGGAGATCGACGACCTCATCGATTTCCTGTGCGCGATGGGAGCCGCGGTACGCCGCACGGCTCCCGACACGATCGAGGTCGAGGGGCGAAAGCGGCTCCGCGGCGCCGACCACCGGGTCGTCCCCGACCGGATCGAGGCGGGCACCTTCGTGGTCGCGGCGGCGGTGACCGGCGGCCGCGTGACCCTCGATGGGGCGCCGTGCGATCACCTCGGGGCCTTCATCGAGACGATGGGCCGCGCGGGCGTCGGCGTGAGCTGCGGCACGGACACGATCGACGTGGACGGCACGGGCCTCCATGGGGCGGGCTACCGGGCCATCGATATCGAGACCGCGCCGTATCCCGGACTCGCCACCGACCTCCAACCGCCCACTGGCGTCCTGCTAACCCAGGCGAACGGCACGTCGCGGGTGCACGAGGCGATCTTCGAGGACCGCCTGGAGTGGCTCTCCGAGGTGAGCCGGATGGGCGCCGACGTCGAGGTCCAGGACGGCCATCACGCGACCATCACGGGGCGGACCGAGCTCCATGGGGCCGAGGTCGAGATCGGCGACCTGCGCGCGGGCGCGTCGCTCATCCTCGCGGCGCTGGCCGCGGACGGCACCACGACGATCCACGGTGCGCACCACGTCCACCGAGGCTATGAGAACATCGAGGGCAAGTTCCTGGAGCTCGGCGCCAGGATCGAGCGCCTGGCAGAAGGGAACGACACAACCAGCTCATGAAGATCGGCATCGACCTCGGCACCGCCAATGTCCTCGTTTACGTGAAGGGCAAGGGCATCGTCATCACCGAGCCTTCGGTCGTGGCGGTGTCCGACGACAACCGGATCGTCGCGGTCGGCGAGGAAGCGCGCGAGATGATCGGCCGCACCCCCGGCAACATCCAGGCCATCCGGCCGATGAAGGATGGCGTCATCGCCGACTACGTCATCACCGAGGCGATGTTGCGGTTCTTCATTGCCAAGGCGACGAAGGGGCGGATCGGTTTCAACCGGCCGGAGGTGATGATCAGCGTGCCGGCCGGCGTGACGTCGGTCGAGAAGCGGGCGGTCCGCGACGCCGCCCTCAAGGCGGGCGCCAAGGAGGCGTTCCTGATCGAAGAGCCGCTCGCGGCGGCGATCGGGGCGAATGTGCCGATCAGCGGTCCCTCAGGGAACATGATCATCGACATCGGCGGCGGCACGAGCGAGATCGCGGTCATCTGCCTCGGCGGCATCGTCGTCTCGCGTTCGCTCCGCGTCGGTGGCAACAAGTTCGACGAGGCGATCGCGACCTACATCCGCAAGAAGTACAACCTCATGATCGGCGAGCGGACCGCCGAAGAGGTGAAGATGCAGATCGGGACGGCGTTGCCGCTCGAGCGCGAGCTCACGATGGAGGTTCGCGGCCGGGATCTCATCGCCGGGCTGCCGCGCACGATCCCGATCACCTCGTCCGAGGTCATGGAGGCGATCGAGACGCCCCTCCAGCAGCTGGTCGCCGCGGTCCGCTCGGTGCTGGAGCAGACCCCGCCCGAGCTGTCTTCCGACATCATCGACAAGGGGATGGTCATGTCCGGCGGCGGCGCGCTGCTGCGCAACATCGACAAGCTCCTCACCCAGGTCACGGGTGTCCCCTGCCACGTTGCGGAGAACGCCCTGGATTGCGTGGCCCTGGGCACCGGACTGGCCCTCGAGCACTTCGATTTCTTCAAGAAGTCGCTCGTCCAGCAGATCTGATGTGCCGGCGACCCGCGACGGAGTGACGCGCGCATTCATCGATCTGCACTGTCATACGTCGGCTTCGTTTGACTGCCTGTCGCGGCCGGGTGACGTGGTCACGGCGGCGGCAGCGCGAGGGTTGACCCACCTGGTCGTGACCGATCACGACCGGATCGACGGGGCGATCGCCGCGCGCGAAGCGGCGCCGAGCGGACTGACGGTGATCGTCGGCGAGGAGGTGCGCACGAGCGACGGCGATCTCATCTGTGCCTTCCTCGAACGCGCCATCCGGCCGGGCCTCAGCGCGGCCGAGACGGTGACGGCGGCGCGCGAACAGGGCGGGCTCGTGGGCATCCCGCACCCGTTCGATCGCTGGCGCGGGTCGCTGCTCCGAGACGCGCAGATGGCCTCGCTGCTGCCGTTGGTGGACTGGGTCGAGACCCACAACGCCCGCGTCGTCGGAGGTGGCAACCAGCGAGCGGCGGAGCTCGCCCACGAACTTGGCCGGCCGGGCGTCGCCGTGTCGGATGCCCATTCGATCCTCGAAGTCGGGGTCGCCTACACCGCCCTCGACGGTGATCCATCGACGCCGGCCGGACTGCTCGCGGCGCTGCCGGGGGCCGAGCTCGTTCCCGGCCGCGCGAGCTTCACGATCCGCCTGTGGACTCCCGTCGCGAAGCTCATCCAGCGTGCCCGGGGCAACGGCCGGGTCGAGTCGGCGACGCTCGGATGACCGGCCGATCGGACGGGCAGGACCATCGACGGATGGCGGAGCCGGACGAGCCGCCCGTACCGTCGGCACCCATGGAGGCCACCCCTGCCATCGATCCGCGCGCCATCCCGGGCAGGCCTGGTCCGGCTTCGCCGGTCGATCGTGGCTCCAACGCCGACCGGGAACCCGACGCCGAGCAGATGTCGTTGGCGCGCCGGCTCCGCCAGCCCCGCACGATCCTGTCGATCGCCATACCGTTCGCGATCATCGCCGTGTTCGTCGCGCTCAACGGTCAGCAGCTCGGCAGGGTCCCATCGCTGATCCTCGCGGCCAACCCGCTCCTCGTCCTTGTCGCCTTCGTCGTCTTCTACGCGGGCTTCCCGCTCCGCGGTCTGCGCTGGTCGCTGCTCCTGCGCGGGACCGGCTTCCGGATCGGCACGAAGGATTCAACCGAGATCATCTTCCTCTCGTGGCTCGTCAACTGCGTCGTGCCGGCCAAGCTCGGCGACGTCTACCGCGCTTACCTGCTGAAGATCAATAGCACGGCGTCGCTGAGCCGCACTTTCGGGACGGTCTTCATCGAGCGCGTGCTCGATCTCTTCGCCATCGCCCTGCTCGGGATCGCCGCGGGCTTCTGGAGCTTCCGCGACGGCCTCCCGGCGGCGATCCAGCTCGTGTTCGGCATCGGGCTGGTCGTCGTCGGTGTGCTGGCGGTCGGTCTGTTCACGATGCGCAACTTCGGGCGACGGATCATCGTCGCCCTGCCGCTGCCCCACACCGTCCTCGAGCTCTACGACCGCTTCGAGGAAGGCGTCTTCGGCGCCTTGGCCGTGCGCCAGTTGCCCGTCCTGGGCTTGCTCACTGGTCTCGTGTGGCTGACGGAGGCACTTCGGCTGTTCTTCGTCGTCCAGGCCCTCGGGTTTCCCGGTGTCGAGCTCGGCTTGTCGGGCGCCGTGTTCGTCGCCCTGATAGGCTCGCTGCTGACGGCCGTGCCGCTCAGTCCGGCCGGCCTTGGCATCGTCGAGGCGGGCGTGGTCGGCGTGCTGACCGTGGCCTATGGCGTGGCGCTTCCTGAGGCGACCGCTATCGCGTTGCTCGACCGGGTGATCAGCGTGTTCTCGATCATCGTGCTCGGTTCGATCGGCTATCTGATCTCGCCCAAGCCGCGCGGGATGGGACCGATCCCTCAGCCGAACGAGACGACCCAGGCGCCGACGGCCGCCTGACGTTCGCCTGACGGCCGCCGCCTGACGGCCGTCGCGCGACGACGCCGGCTCGAGCGGACTGGCACTGGCGTTCTCGACGGATCCGTGCCGGGCCGGCCCACTCGACACTGCCTCGCAAAGCCGTACTCGCACGGAGATGCGGCATCCGCGCCATCGGCAGGGGCGTACTTTCGTCATGGGGGAACGCCGTGCGACGCCCCGTCCGCACCGGTGCTGACCCCACTCAAGTCGACGTTGTCGCCCCGCGGCTCGGGTTCCTCTGCCGGTACCAACGGGTGATACAGGGCCGCGCGCGCCGCTCCCATCATCGTCGTATCGAGGCCGACCTTGTGTCGTCCCCTACCGCGACCCATCGGAGCGCCCAGCCAGCATGACCACCCAGAACGGGCGAGCCTTCAACGAATGGCTTCGAGCGCAGCTCAAGGCCAAGAAGATGTCGCAGCGCCAGTTGGCGCAGCAGTCGGGCGTCGATCACTCGACGATCTCCCGGCTGATCCGCGGCGACCGGATGCCGTCCCTCGGTACCGCCACGAAGCTCGCCCGCGGGCTGCGCGAGCTGCGCGACGACGCCGACACCCCCCAGTACCTCGGCCTCGTCGCCGCCGGTGCCAGCAACCCGACAGCGCGCGTCGAATACGCGCTGCGGGCCGATGAGTTGTTGTCGGAGGCGCAGGTCCGCCAGATCATGGAGTACTACCTCGCCGTGCGGATGCGCCGGTATGGGCGCGCGTTTCAGCCCGAAGGCGGGACCGGGACCTCGTCCGAGCGCGGCTCCGAGCGCTCGCTCAACGGCCAGAGCGGCTCGGGCCGATCGCTCACGGTCGGCCGGGTAAGTGGCAGCGGTGCGGCCGTCAGCACGGTCCGGTCCGTTTCGCGGACGTCGGGTCGGCACGAGCCGGGGCGCTACTAAACAATTCACCAGGGCACGGCCCGGATCGCCCTCCACCGTCCGGGTCTCGGGGACAGCGAACGCCGGCGTCCAGGACGCCGGCGTTCGCATATCCGGATCGCCGCTGCCGAACAGGCCCTCGGTCAGGACGCCGGCCCGTACACCGACACGATTCGCCCCGGCGCGGCCTCGAATCGGTCCAGCAGCTGGCCGACCCCACCCGACTGCGATGACGCCGCGCCCTCCTCGGCCGGGCCTCCGCACGCCCCCGCGCCGGCCGTTTCGAAAAGCCGGTCGCAGATGAGCACGACCGCCCGCGGGCCGGAGGCGGGTGCCACGGAGCTGCTCGGGGCGAGGCCCTGGGGCGTTTCCGCCGACACCGCCTGCCCGAGGCGGACGAGCGGATACGCATAGGCTTCGGTCGACTTGAACGCGGGGATCGAGTCGAGCGCGACGACCTCGTCCGGGCGGACGCCCACGCCGCGCAGGACGCCCTCCACGCGATCCGCGGCCATCGCAGCGGCCGGGAATCCGCCGTCGGCGTGGACCGACGGCGGGAGATGGGACAGGTTCCAGCCGACGAGCCCGATGAGCGCTATGGCCGCGCCGATCGTCCCCCCGCGCCCCCCCCAGGCCCGGCTGGAGGCCGCGCCCGCGAGGCCCGCCCCGACCAGCACGAACACCATCGGATCGGCGAAGGCGTGATAGTGGTCGTTCGGGAGGCCGCGGACGACCGCGGCGAGGCTCGGCGCCGCGAGCGTCAGGAACAGCGTAGTCCAGAGCAGGGCCAGGCCGAGCCAGCGCACCGCCGTCCGCTCGTCGGTGCGATCCCCGGTCACCCGGGCGGCGGCGTTGCCGCGCGAACGCCACACGACCAGGGCGGCCACGAGCGCGGTAGCGAGCACGGCGATCGGGAACCCATCCGTGATGAGGCCGATGAGCGGCCAGCTCACCACCCGCAGCCCGACCAGGGCGAACCGGATCGGAGCTGCGGCGGCGCCGGCTTCGCGGTCGCTGCCGAGGTAGGCGAGCGCCGCCGAGCTCTCGGAGAAGTCGTGCGTGAGCTCGTTGATCACGAGCGGGACGAAGGCGAGCAGGATGATCGCGAGGCCGGCGACCCCGGCGCGCACGAGCGTTTGTCGGTCGGCCGCGTCCGGGCGGCGACGGATGTCGGCGAACAGCAATGCGCCAACGACCGGCAGGATCGCAATACCGAGCACGTGGCACTGCATCGTCACGGCCGCCCCGACCGCGGCGAGCAGCCACCAGCCGGGACGCCGGGTCGACCAGGCTCGCCAGGCGCCGGCGAGCGCGATCGAGCTCGAGAGCGCGACGAGGTTCGGGTTCCAGATGAAGGTCGATTCGTCGATCGCCGCGATCGAGATCGCCATCGCGAGTCCGGCGATCGCGCCAGCCAGCGGTCCCCTGATCGACCTCGCCAGCAACCACGTCACGCCGACGGCGGCGATTCCAGCGAGGGCGATCTCGAGGACGACAGCGAGCGGCGAATCGCCGCCGGTCAGCGCCGCAGCCGGGCTCAGCAGGTAGTAGTACAGCGCGCCGTGGTGGACGTCGCCGAGCGAGGTAGGCGGACCCAGGAGAGGCACGATCCCATCGCGGACGAACGAGCGCAGCACCAGCATGTCGTGGCCTTGGTCGGAGTCCCAGGTCCCACGCGTCGCGAGGTCGGGCAACCGCAAAAGAGCTGCCAGGACCAGCAACCCGACGAGCGTCCAGCGATCGTCGCGCACCCAACTGGGTCGACGGGCCCAACGCGCCCAGGACACCCGGGTCCCGCGCGTCATGGCGGCGCGGTCCGGGCTCGCGAGCTGCGGACATCGAGCGCGCCCTCGGGCAGCGAGTCGAGCGGCCGGCCCTCCGCCAGCGCGACCGCGCGAGCGAGGTTGATCGCGTCGTAGCCCTCGTCCATGCCCGGGGTCTCGAGGATGTACGTCGTGTGGCGCAGTGCCGGGTGCACGAGCAGGTAGGCGAGCGCCGCCGGTCCGATCTCGCCCGCCCCGAGGTGCTCGTGCCGATCGAGCCGGGACCCACGTTCCGAGCGCGAATCGTTGAGGTGAACCATCACGAGCCGATCGAGGCCGATCCGGAGGTCGAACTCGGCGAGGAACGCGTCGATCACCGCCGGCACGCGCAGGTCGACCCCGGCGCCCCACGCGTGCGCGGTGTCGAGGCAGAAACCGACGCGCCCGCGCGGGACGCCGGCGGCCCCGATTGCTTCGGCGATCGCGGCGAGCTCGTCGATGTCGGCCCCGAGCGCGGCCCCGCTGCCCGAGGCGTTCTCCAGGATGAGCATCGGCGCGTCGGGCGTTGCGTGAACGGCATCGAGCGTCCGTGCCACTCCCTCCGCCAGCCGGCGCACCCCGGCCTCCACGCCGGCCCCCCGATGCGAGCCGATATGGACGTTGACATAGCGCGCCCCGAACGACGGCGCGCCGCGCAGCTCGTGGGCAAGCATCGCGACCGAGCCATCGAAGAACTCGGGCTCAGGTCCGGCAAGGTTGACGAGATAGGCCGCGTGGATCGCGACCGGCGCGATGTCGTGCCGCAGGAGCCGCTCGCGGAACTGGGGCAGCTCCTTCGGCGGCTCGGCCCGACGGCGCCAGGACGTCGGGTTGTCGCTGAAGATCTGGAGCGCCTTCGCGCCGATCTCGTTGGCCCGGTCGGCCGCCTTGACCATCCCCGCGGCGAGCGGCAGGTGCGCGCCGAGCCGGCGACCGTCGGGAAGCATCGACCGCATCGTACGATGCGAGGATGGACGAGGATCGACCCCTGGACGCCGGCGTCGACTTCGAGGCTCGGGTCCTGCGGGCCTTCATCCGTGAGGGCCGCCTGGTCTCGATCCCGGCCAAGGAGAAACGGCGGCAGGTCGTCTACCGCTACCTTCGCGACCAGGTCTTCACCGAAGATCGGCCGTACCCGGAACGGGAAGTCAACCAGCGCCTGGCCTTGTTCCACCCGGACGTAGCGACGATCCGGCGCGGGATGGTGGACACCGGGCTGGTCACGCGGGAGGCCGGCGCGTACCGCCGCCCCGGTTAGCTCGCCCGCCGGCCGTTTCCGCGGCTGCGTCCCAGCGTGTACTCGCCCCCCACGATCGGTTCGATCAGTCCGTAGTGGCCGTCGCGACGGGCGTACAGGATCGCGATGTGCTCGGTCTCCGCGTTGACGAAAACGAAGAACTGATGCCCGAGCTCCTCCATCGCGACGAGCGCGTCATCCTCGAACATCGGCTCGATGTCGAACCGCTTCGTCTTGACGATCCGCCGCTCTTGCGCCGGCTCCGCGGTGCCGTCGGCCAGGCGGCGCAGGACCCGCTTCTCCTGCTCCGGGCGCGCCCGCAGGCGCGGCTTCGACTTGTAGTCGACGGCCTGGCGCTCGGCCTTGTCGACGACCGCGTCGAGCGCCGCCTGGTAGCTGATGCCGACGGCATGGCTACGTAGCGTATGTCCATCCACGACGAGCGTCACCTCGGCGATGTGGGCGTCCGAGGCGCTGCGATGCATCTCGTTGGAGAACTCGACGACCGCGTCCGTCCGGTCGTCGAGCACGCGCTCGAGCCGGCGAAGCTTGCGCTCGGCATAGTCGCGGACCCGATCCGGGACCTCGACGTTCTTGCCCTTGACGATGGTCCGCATGCGTCACCTCCGGGGCCGGGCGTCGGACGTCGAGTATAGCCCGGGGCGGTGAACGACCTTCCTCCTCGGGACCGGCGCATCAGCGTTCTCGGGCCACGGTGATCGCCGAAACGGCGAGCGCGCCGGACGCCTCGAGCGCAGCCGCGCACGCGGCCAGTGTCGAGCCGGTCGTCACGACATCGTCGACGAGCAGCACCCACCGACCGTCGACCGATGACCGTGCCCGTGCCGGCACGACGAATGCATCGCGAACGTTGGCCGCCCGGTGACGACGGTCGAGGTCGAATTGGGCGATCGTGGCCCGGCGACGCTCCAGGAGCGACGCGAATGGTCGTCCGAGGTGGCGGGCAGCGACGCGGGCGATCAGCTCCGCCTGGTCGTATCCCCGCTGCCGTGCCCGCTCCGCGTGGACGGGCACGTGCGTGACGAGCTCCCCGCCGACCCCGGCGCTGGCCCAGCGCCTCGCCACGGATGCCCCGAGTGGCTCGGCCAGCCGCCGTTCGCCGCCGTACTTGATCGCATGCAGCGCAGGCCGGACGATGCCGTGGAACGGCGCGCACCACTCGAGCTGGAGCAACGGTGCCGGGATGTCGCCCGGCAGGCCGATCGGGATCCCGGCCGGTGTCTGCAGTCGGGCATCGAGCGCGCCGACGCAGCGTGCGCAGATGGGTGGTCCCTCCCGGCCGCAGCCCACGCACTCGGCCGGAAACGCCAGGTCAAGAGCACGCCCCGCGGCCGTCCGCACCCGCTCGCCAACGCTGGTCACGGATCCGATGGTGGCGCGCGGCCCGCATCGGGGGCTCACCAGCGGTTCACCCGCGACTCACCTGGGCCGTGAGCTCAACCGATGTGAATCAGATCTCCCACCTGCGTCCCCGACCGTTCGATCGTGCCGACCGGCAGCTCGAGGACGCCATGTGCGCCCCGAACCAGCGGCACGAGTCCGGTCCAGGCATGCAGATCGGTGTGGACCGCCACGACCGGTCGATCGCCGGACGACCCAGCTCGCCCCACAAAGATCACATCGAGCGGGAAGCGCATGAACATCATGTGGATCCCGTTGCTGTCGGGCAGCCACATGCCGGAGCCGACGGCCAGTGACCGCCGGCCCATCAGGCCCATGAACTTACCCCAGAGCGAGCCGGCGACCTCGAGCTCGGAAGCGAGCTCGCTCTCGCGGGTGACGTTGCGGGCGACCAGGGTCTGGCTCAGGTCGCCAGGTTCTGGACGATCAGGATGATGGCCGGGCCGAGGATGACGATGAACAGCGAGGGAAAGATGCACCCGACGAGCGGGAACAGCATCTTGATCGGCGCCTTGGCCGCCTGCTCCTCGGCGCGCTGGCGCCGCTCGATCCGGAGTTGCTCGGACTGCACCTGGAGCACCTTGCTGATCGAGACACCCAGCTGTTCGGCCTGGATGATCGCGCCGATGAAGTTCGTCAGCGGCCCGACCTCGGTCCGGGGCACGATGTCGCGCAGCGCGTCGCGGCGTGCCTTGCCGACGCGAACCTCGGCCAGCGCCCGTCGAAACTCCTCCGATAGCGGGCCCTTGAGCTTCTCGACGACCTTCCCGAGCGCAGCGTCGAAGCCAAGCCCGGCGCGGACGGAGATCGTCAGCAGGTCCAGGGTGTCCGGGATCATCAGAAGGATGGCCTTCTGGCGCTTCTTGACGCGGCCGCCGAGCCAGAACTCAGGGATCGTGTAGCCGAACAGGGCACCAGGGACCGCCATGAGGGCCCCGACGATGAACGGGAACCCGAGGACGCCGACGACCGCGAAGATCAGGAAGAACAGGATGGCGCCGATAACGGCGCCGACGGACTTGATGCCGAGCCAGTCGGCGACCCGGAGGTCGCCCGGATTCCCGGCCAGCGCGAGGCGCTTCTCGGTCCGCTCCGTGAAGGACGTGGTGGCGATCCGCGACATGCGAGCCGAGATCCCGGCCGCGAGCGGGCGCAGGGTCCGCTCGAGGAACGGTTGCTGGAGCTCGAGCTCCTCGAGGTTCTTGGCCTGCATCGTGCCAAGCTGGGTGAGCCGGGCCTGGACCGGATCGACCGGGCTGCTGCCCGTCAACCCGAGGACGATAAGCAGGATGGCGCCGGCGGCCAGAGCGGCGACGAGGAGAGGGATGATGGGCATCGGGCTAGACCTCGATGTCGACGATGCGACGAATGAACATGAAGCCGATGAACATCATGATCCCGCCAAAGACGAGGATGATCACGCCGGCCGGGAGTCCGGCGATGCCGGGCGGATTAGCGAACATCGGATCCATGAACCCGGGGGCCGCGACGAACAGGAAGCCCGCCAGGCCGATCGGCAGCATGCCGACGACGTAGCCCGACAATCGCTGCTGCGCGGTCAAGGTGCGGATCTCGCCCTTGATCCGGACGCGCTCGCGGATCGTGTAGGCGATCGAGTCGAGGATCTCCGCGAGGTTGCCACCGACCTGGTGCTGGACCGAGATCGCGGTGGCCATCAGCTCGAGGTCGTCGGACCGCACGCGGCGGACCATGTTCTCGAGCGCCTGGTCGAATGGCAGACCGAGGTTGACCTCGCGGATGACCCGGCCGAACTCGACCGAGACCGGCGGTCGCGACTCGCGCACGACGAGCTCGATCGCCTGGAGGAAGGACGACCCGGCCCGTAGCGCGTTGGCGATCAGGGTGATCGTGTCCGGCAGCTGCTTGTTGAACGAGTTGAGCCGGCCGCCCTTGCGGCGGTTCAGCCAGAACCGAGGTAGCAGGAAGCCGACCATGGCGCCGATCAGGAGGGCGATCGGGCTCTGCAGGGCCTTGAAGAAGAACCCGAAGATGATCATCAGGACGGGGACGCCGATGATCGAGCCGGCCCAGATGAACAGGAATTCGGAGGGCTTGAGCTTGAGGTCCGCGCGGGCGAGCTCGCGCGAGAGGTTCGCACCGAAGTCACGCCCTTCGACGACCTTGTTGAGATTGGCGAGCGCCTGGCTCTGGGCGATCAGGTCGCTGATCGGGCCCTGGCCGGCACCGGCGGCCTTCTTCTTGCCGCCGCCGGCGGAGGCATAGCGCTCAAGGCGGTCGGAGATGCCGGAGCTCCCGGAGCTCGCGACGCCGACCGCGATCACCAGGATGGCCAGCGCGGCGACGCCGGCCACCGCGAGGGTCATCGGATTCATCAGTGGCTCTCTTTCCGTCCTTAGTACGAGAAGCCGAAGAGGCCAGGGGGCAAGTTGATGCCCATGATCTCGAACTTCTCGACGAACTTCGGCCGGATCCCGGTGGCCTTGAGCCGACCCTGGATCCTGCCCTCGACGACGCCCGTCTGTTCGAAGACGAAGACGTCCTGCATGACGATGACGTCACCCTCCATGCCCTGGACCTCGGTGATGTTGACGATCTTGCGCGTGCCGTCCTTGAGACGACTCTGCTGCACGATGAGGTCGACCGCGGAGGCGACCTGCTCGCGGATGGCCCGCAGCGGCAGGTCGACGCCGGCCATGAGGACCATCGTCTCGAGCCGGGCCAGCATGTCGCGCGGGCTGTTGGCGTGGCCGGTGCTCATCGAGCCGTCATGGCCCGTGTTCATGGCCTGGAGCATATCGAGGGCTTCACCGGATCGGCACTCCCCGACGATGATGCGATCTGGCCGCATGCGCAGGGCATTACGGACGAGCTCGCGGATCGGGATGGCGCCCTTGCCTTCGATGTTCGGCGGGCGCGATTCGAGCGTCACGACGTGCTCCTGGCGGAGCTGGAGCTCGGCGGCGTCCTCGATCGTGACGATCCGCTCGTCGTTCGGGATGAACGACGAGAGCACGTTGAGGGTGGTGGTCTTGCCGGAGCCGGTGCCGCCGGACACGAAGATGTTCAACCGCGCCTCGACGCAGGCCTGGAGGAAGTCGAACATGTCTGCGGTGGCGGTCCCGAACCGGATGAGGTCGTCGACCGTGAAGGGCGAGGCGGAGAACTTCCGGATCGTGATGACCGGGCCGACCAATGAAAGCGGCGGGATGATGGCGTTCACGCGGGAGCCGTCCGTCAGACGGGCATCGACCATCGGCGACGACTCGTCGACGCGGCGACCGATCGGGGCGATGATCCGGTCGATGATGCGCATGACGTGGTCGTCGTTCTGGAACACGACGTTGGTCAGCTCCAGCTTGCCGGAGCGCTCGATGTAGACCTGGCGCGGGCCGTTGACCATGACCTCGGTGATCGACTCGTCGCGAAGGAGCGGCTCGAGCGGACCGAGGCCGATGATCTCGTCGGTGATCTGCTCCAGCATCCGGACCCGCTCGGCGCGGGTCAGCGCGAGGCCTTCCTCGTCGATGACCTTGCCGAAGATCTCCTCGATCTGGCGCCGGACCTCGACCTGGTTGGACAGGTCGAGCTTCGGGTCCAGGTCCTGGATGACCCGGCTCTGGATCCGGAACTTGACGTCCCGGAACGACTCCCGGACGGGACCCTGGGTCGCGAGCCGCCCGGTCGACGGCGTCGACGGCGGGCCGCCGGCGGGCGCCGGCAGGTTGCTCCCCGGGCCTCCCGACGCAGGCGCTTCCGGCGTTCCGGCGCCACCAGGTCGAGCACTCTCGATCCGCTTCAACAGGGACATCGTCTACACCCCTTCTCGCCCCGAGGGGCCCGCCGCGGACGCGGCCTTGGTCACCGCCATGCGAACAGCGACTTCTTCTGCGACGCCTTGCGGGCATCGTCCACGGCCGCGACCTGCGACCGTTCCCCGACGACCGACTTGGCCAATCGGAGGATGTCCTGGGAGACCTGCGCCTCCCGGTTGCTCAGGAAGAACGGCACGCCACGGTTGAGCGCGTAGACCACCGTACGCCCATCGCTGACGATCGTCTCATCCACCTTGCGACCGATCGAATGCTCGACGTCCGCGACGCGGATGCCAAGCGCCGAGTCGGCGCGGTTGAGGACGAGCCGGACCTTGCCGTTCTCGTAGCCGAGCTGTTCGGCGACCTCCAGGAAGAGGCGCATGTTCTTGATGCTGGTGATCTCGAGGCTGAGCATCGTCAGGATGACGTCGGCCGAGTCGAGGATCGCGATCGTCGTGTCGTTGAAGAAGGCGGTGCAGTCCACGACGACGAGGTCATGGGTCAGGCGCAGGGCCTCGACGACGCGCTTGACGCCGGACGGCGTGATGAGCTCCGCCATCTCGGGAGTCGGCGGTGCGAGCAGCACCCGGATGCCTGCCGAGTGGTTGATCACGAACGTGTCGATCGACTCCACGCCGGTGCCGGCCTGCTCGAGCTCGGGCACGAGGTCGGCGATCGACTTGTTCTTCGGGTTGAGGTTGAGCAGGACGCCGACGTCCCCGAACTGGAACGAGCCATCGACGAGGACGGTCTTCTTGCCGAGCTCGGTGGCCGCCGCTACGGCGAGGTTGACCGCGACGGTCGTGCGACCGACGCCGCCCTTCGGACTGAACACCGCGACGACGACGCCAGGCTCGGTGGAGCCGCCGGTGCCGTTCGAGCTGCCGCCCGAGGCGTGGGCGGTGGGCGCAACCGCGATCAGGCTCTGCTTCTCGCGTTCGCGGCTGTAGACCTGGCGGACCGAGGCGGTGAGCTCGTCGCTGCTGAACGGCTTCACGAGGAATTCGCGCGCGCCGGCGAGCATCGAGCGCCGAAGGTAGTCCGACTCGCCCTGCACGGACATCATCACGACCGAGGCCGTCGGCGCCGTGCGGGCGAGCCGCTCCGTGGTCGTGATCCCGTCCATGTCCGGCATGTTGATGTCCATCAGGATGACATCCGGACTGAGCGAGCCCGCCAGATCGATCGCCTCCGCGCCGGACGCCGCGGAGCCGACCACGTCGATGTCGCTCTCGAAGCCGAGCAGCTTCGTGAGGTGATCGCGGGTCTCCGGGATGTCATCGACGATGAGGACGCGGATCTGGTCGACCATCAGGCGGTCTGGCTCTCGTGCTGGTTGGACAGAGTTGGATGCGGATCGGTTGGCCCCGACGACGACGGGCGCGGGACCTGGCGGTCCATCGCGCCCGTCGCGCCTGGGTCGAGGTGGCCTGGCCGGGGAGCGGCCGTGGCGATCGTTATGGTCTCCCCTGCGCCGGCAGGACGGTTTCCACCAGCTCAGGCGGGAGGACACCGTACGTGTCGACGAGGGTCTTGAGGATGATGCCCGTCGTCTCGTCGGGGACGACCGATGTGAGCGGGAGCTTGGTCACCGGATCGATGAAGTCGTCCGGGGATCGAAGGAGCAGCGACATCGACCCATCGAGCTGGGCGAACTTGATGATCTCGGACTGCTGGGCCGTGACCGCCAGAATGACGATCTGCTGCTGGCCGTTGAGGGCGGTGGCCGTCCCGCCGCCGGCGCCCGCGGAGGGCTGCGGCGCCGTGTTCTGATCCTGGGCCGTGGCCGGCGGGGGCGGCAGGAGGGTGCCGAGGACCTGCATGCCCTGCAGCAGGAGCTTGACGCTCGTGCCGTTGATGCCGCTCACGACGGTGAACGAGGAATCGTTCGGGTTGAGGGTGATGACGGGGAACTTGTCGGCGGTGAACCCGACGACCATGTCCACGCGGTCACCGGTCTTGATGACCGTGCCGACGCCCGTGACCTGGTCCACCTGGACCGACATGCACCGGAAGGTAGCCGGGCAGCTGATGTCGAGCACCTGGCCCTGGGCCCCACCGCTCAGGGTCTTCGCGGTGATCGCCGCCTCAGCCGTCACTGGCTCGCGGACGATCTTGCCGATGACCTGCGACGTATCGCCGAAGGCGTCCGCGTCGCGACCGGCCACGGCCTTGGTCTCGAGCTTGACCTGGTCGGCCGTGATTCGCGTCCCGAGCGGGATATCGGTGGCGGCGACCACGGTGGGCAGCTCCGTCGCGACCTGGGGCTGGCTCGGCCCTTGATTCGAGAGCAGAAGGACGCCGACAAAGGCGACGATCGCGAGGAAAACCCCGACGAGCAGGACCAGTCGATTTGAGCGCTTCAAGAGACAATCTCCCCGAGTCGTGGTGTGACAGGTGGCACCACTGTAGCACCGCTCAAAGACCGCGCGACTGTACGAATGGGCTAGGACTGTCTGGTAGGAAACGGCAGGAAATCACGCTCATCGCAAGGTTGTGTGCAAGGTTCGGCGGGGCTGCGCGGGCCGGCATGTGCATCGCGGGCGCACCACATGCGCAGGCCCGTCGGACGCGGTCCGACGGGCCTGGTTAGCGGATCCTGGAAGCTGAAGACTCCGTTGGGCCTGAGGCCCTAGATCGCGTTCCCGACGACGCTCAACTTGTCGCTGACCTGACTGCCGAGGAACATGAGCGCGATGATCGCAATGACCGCGATCAGTGCGAGGATGAGTGCATATTCAGCGAGTCCCTGTCCCAGCTCTCCAAGGCGGCGTCCCCGCCCGGATGTCCGGGTCGACTTTGTGGTGACATCCATCTATCTCACCTCCTTTCTCGTCGCGTCCCGAACGGTGTTCCTTGCGAACCAGGCCCCCGGTCGGCTCGTCAACCGTAGGCGAATAGGTACGGCCGTCAATAGGACGGAAGGTGGGGTCGGCGCCCCCGCGCACCGTGACGAGGGGAGACCGCCGAAACCCTTCGGGCCTCGGCGGTCTCGATGAGCTGGTTGAGCTGACGGTCAGATGGAGTTGCCGACGGTGCTAAGGACCCCGCTGACCTGGTTGCCCAGGAAGATGAGGGCGATGATCGCGATGATCGCGATGAGGGCGAGGATCAGCGCGTACTCCGCGAGACCCTGGCCTTCGTCCCTGCGGAGCGATGAGATGAGAGCAATGACCTTCGACATGATGATGGGGATTCCCTCCTTTCCATGAAGACTCCCGGTTCGGCCCGGGGCTGGCCCAAGGTACGTGCGGGTCGAAGGGGTGTCAAGCCTCGGTGCGTTGGTCGGTGGTGCGCCGGGGGAACATGGAGTGACCGCCGGGCGGATGCCCGGCGGTCATGTGATCGTTGGGTGAGAGACTCGAGCTAGACCGAGTTCCCCACGTCGCTCAGGATCGCGCTGACCTGGCTGCCCAGGAAGATGAGGGCAATGATCGCGATGATCGCGATGAGGGCGAGGATCAACGCGTACTCCGCGAGTCCCTGGCCCTTCTCGTCACGATCCATCGTGGCGAGGAACGAACGGGCGAACGCCATGGTCTGAAGCTCCCTGTATTGGCCTGGTCCCCGGAGAGGCGATGTTCCCAGCATCGATACCGGGGACGAATGCCCCAAAGGTCCCACTCGGGCCGTGCGTCCGTTCTGGAGAATCAACAAACCGCCGACCCAACGGGCCGGCGGCTTGTTTTGCGATTGAGAGCTAGACGGAGTTGCCGACCGTGCTCAGGATCGCGCTGACCTGGCTGCCCAGGAAGATCAGGGCGATGATCGCGATGATCGCGATGAGGGCGAGGATCAGCGCGTACTCCGCGAGACCCTGGCCTTCCTCGTCACGACGGATCGAGGCGAGGAACGAGTTGAACAGCGCCATGTGGCTGCCTCCTGGATGAGTACTCACCCTCGGATGAGGGCGGCGCCACTATATGAGCAAGCGATCGATCGACGCACTGGCGCGATGGTACCGGTTCGCGCATGACCGTCGGCGGCGCCCGCCGTCACCTGACATCACTGGGCCCCACTCGACGCCGCTCGGCATCATCCGCGGGTCGCGGCGTCGATCGCGGCCCCGATCGCCGCCAGCGCGTCGGAGATCGCGCCTCCGAAGACCACGAGCCAGATGATCGTCAGGACGGCGGTCATCGCCAGGATGAGGCCGTACTCGACGAGGCCCTGGCCGGTGATCGCATCGAGGGACCTGGCCATGGCAAACGCCGGTCTGGCCTACGCGGGCTCGATCAGCGGCATGTCGACGAGGAGCCGCAGCTCACCGCCGTCGGCGAGGAGTTCGGCGTTGACGCCGATCGAGGCCGCCCGATCGCGGATCTCGCGCCAGGTGGAGTCCGGCAGGTCGACGATCGATTCCCGCACGGCAGCGGCGCCGGCCTCCCGTTCATCGGCCCGACGCTGCTCCATCATCGCGGCGAGCGCCGGCGGCAGGTCGTTGCCGGCCACCGCGGGGACTTCCCCCGTTGCCGGCGGTGGCCGTTCCGCGACGGCGCGCTCGGCGCTCGCACGGATATCCAGGCGATCGCCCCAGTCGAGGCGCAGCTTGACGCGATCGGGCTTCGCCTGGAGATACGCGGCGAGGGCCTCGTCGAGGATCCGGAAGAGCCCGCTCTCGATGTCGACCGGCAGGCGACGATCCTGACCCATCGAGTCGAAGTCGACCGGTGTCCCGGCGCGGCGACCCCGCTCGCGGGCGGCGCGACGAAGCGTGGGGACAAGCCCCAGATCGTCGAGGACCATTGGCCGCACGTCGAAGATGAAGGACTTGGTCGCGTCCAGGGTCTGCTGGACCATCGCGATGAGATCACGCACCTCGCCGGCGGCCGAGGAGGGGTCGCGGGTCACGAGGTGCTCGACGATCTGGGCCTGCAGGACGATGTTCGTCAGGCTCTGGGCCGGTCCGTCGTGCATCGCCCGGGCGATCTCCCGGCGCAGATCCTCCTGGGCACCCAGGACGACGCGGGAAAGTGCCCCGGGCATCGGGGCATCGACATCGTCGCCCGCCATGCTGCTGCCGGCCGTGCCGAGCTCCGTTTCGGGGTCGACGCCCTTCACGGTATCGCCGTAGGCCGCCACCGCGTCGCGATAGCGAGCGAGCGCTCGACGCTTGCCCTCGAGGACTTCGACCTGCGTTTCCATGAGGGCGGCCCGCTTCGTCAGGGTGACGAGCCCGGTGGAGAGATCGAGCCGGTCCTTCGCGTCCGCCGCGGAGGTGAGCGCGACCAGCTTGTCCTCGGCCGCCGACCGGCGTGCCTCGTGGCGCCCTGCCTCGGACTTGGCCTGGGTGATGAGCACATCTACCTCGCTCAGCTCGCTGTCGAGCTTCGCGAGGTCCGCGGACAGACGGTCGGCGAGCTCCCCGATCGTAGCGGCTGCGGTCGCCGTCTTTCCCGGCATCAGTCCTCGGGCATCCGGATCCAGCCCTGGCGCATCGCGTACACGACCGCCTGGGTCCGGTCGTTGACCGAGAGCTTGCGCAGGATCGAGCTCATGTGGTTCTTGACGGTCTGCTCGCTGATCGAGAGGGCGTACGCGACCTGCTTGTTCGTCATGCCCTGGGCGATGTTGTCGAGGATCTCGACCTCGCGGGGAGAGAGCGGTGCGAAGATCGGGGCCGCCTCCTGCCCGTACACGGCAAGCTCCCGGAATTCCTTGAGGACCCGCGAAGCGACCGCCGGCTTGGCGAAGACCTTGTCGTTGATGAGGAACTCGCCGGTCGCCACGCGTCGGATGATCGTGACGAGGTCGTCGGGACCGACATCCTTGAGGATGAAGGCGGCGGCGCCGGCCTTGATCGCGTCGAACAGCGCGTCCTCGTCCTCGGTCTGAGCGAGGACGATGATCCCGGCACCGGCGAGCTCGCGCTTGATCCGCTGGGTCGTCTCGATGCCGCCCGGCGAGGGCAGCGAGAGGTCCATCAGGACGATGTCGGGCGACGTCTCGAGGGCTCGATCGACGGCGCTGCGCGCGTCATCGGCCTCACCGACGACCTCGAGGTCCGGTTCGCGCGACAGGATGTTCGCGATCCCGACGCGGAATAGGGCGTGGTGATCCACGATGAGGATGCGCGTCGTTTCCCCGACGTTGCGCCGATCGGGACCGCCCCGTCGACGCTCCGGGCCGCCGTAATCCATCGCGCTCATCTGCTCTCCTCTGCACCCGTCCGGGTGCTCAACGGGATCGTGACCCGGACGACGGTGCCGTCCGCGCTTGATCCGATGTCAAAGTGCGCGCCGACCAACTCGGCCCGCCCCTGCATGAATGGCAATCCAAAGTTCCGGCGACCACGCGCCGTCGTCGCCCCGACATCGAACCCACGGCCATCGTCGCGGATCTCCAGGGTCCAGTCATCGCCCTCCAGCAACGTCCGTACGGCCACGGTGGTCGCTCGGGCGTGCTTGCGGACATTCTGCAGGGCTTCCTGGGTCACGCGCAGCACGACCGTCCGCATGCGCTCGTCGAGCATCTGCCCCGGCGCCTGCAGGTCGCTCATGATCGTCAGGTCCGTGAGGCCGCGCAGGCGGTCGACGGTGTCCTCGATCGCCTGATCGAGGCTCTCATCGTCGAGCAGCGCAGGATGCAGTTGGTAGATGAAGTCGCGGATGCCCGCCAGTTCGCGGCGGAGGTCCTCGCGGAGGCGACGGACCTCGATCGCGGCGGCCGCCGGGTCAGTCTCGGTGACCCGCTCGATGTAGTCGGCCTGGAAGATCGCGTTGGTCAGCGCCTGGGCGGGGCCGTCGTGGATCTCGCGAGCGAGTCGGGTGCGTTCCGCTTCCTGGGCCTCGATGATCCGCATCGCGATGTCCTGGTCCGTCACGCCGGCATTCGGGCCGGCGATCAGCGATTCGTCGCCGTGCTCGAGGAAGAGCCAGGTACGCGAGAGGGTCTGCTCCACGAGGTCGAGTTTCGCCAGGGTGTTCTGTTGGGCTGCCAGATCCCCGCGAAGCAGCTCGACCTCGGTACGAAGCGCCAGCACGCGAGCGTCCTGGGCGGAGGCCTCGGCGGCGTCGGTGGACCCGGCGCTATCGGTCACGGCCACGAGGCGCGGCCGCCGATCACGCGGCGCGCTGTCCAGGACTTCGAGCTCGTCGCGCCGCTCGGTCCAGCGGGCCAGCGCCTCCGCATAGGCCTCGCGATAGCGCTCGCGCACCGCGCGGAGCGTGTTCGCCCCGTGCCCGACCGCCGCGCTGGCCTCCCCATGGAGGCCTTCGAAGCGGCTGTCACGTCCCTCGGCCTCGGCGCGTGGTGCCTCCATCGACTTCCGAGTATACGGGCCGTTCATCGGCACACGATCTCGTACGCGGTCGTGTCGCCGAGCGGGTCACGGCCCGGGCCGGGCCAGCGGCCGAGGTCGAGCGGCCGGAAGCACTCGGACCTCGGTGCGCGGGCGCCGAGATCGGCCGGCCAGTGTTTGCCTTCCGGCTCGATGAGGACCAGCAGGCGGGTGCCGGAAAAATGGCCCGCGAGATCGAGCACGTCCGCCGGCGGTTCGTCGGGCAAGGCGAGCGATGGGATCCGTTGCGTCTCGGCCATCCAGATCGGGAAGTTCGTGATGACCGGGCCGGCGCTCGCGTCCAGCGGGTGGCCCACGGCCGCCATCCGCGCTGCGAGCTCCCGATAGAGCGTCGCGGTCGTCCGAGAACCGTCGCCGAACGAACCCAGCAGCACGATCGAGAACAGGGCGGACGTGAAGATGCCGAACGCCGGTCCCAGCCACGCGATGGGCTTCGTCCAGCCCAGCCGTCGACCGAGCGCCGCGATGCCCGCGTCCAGGGCAAGCAGCCCGCTGATGACGAGCAGGGCGTGCACCGGCGCGGCCGCGTGGAGGAACGTGCCCCACTGCGTGGCCGCGGGGAAGACCAGAGAGATGAACAGGAAAACGATCACGCTGAACAGGACCAGCGGTCGAAGCGCCCTGGAGCGGCCCTGCCACGGAAGGCCGACCAGACCGATCAGCGAGAGCGGCAGACCGAGGAAGAAGAGCACGTTGAACAGGTTGTGGCCGAGACCCTCGAACCGCATCTCGACAAGTCGCGCGGGCCCGAGGGCGAGGTAGCGCGACAGGGTCGGCGGGTCGTGCCAGGCGAAGATGTCGAAGCCCGAGAGGTAGAAGGCGTTGTTGATGGCCTGGCCCGGGAGAGGACTGCCGAACTCGGCGATGTTCCGGTAGGCCCACGGCGAGAAGACCACCAGCGCCACGATGGCGACGACGCCCACGAGCCGGAGGCGCACCGCCCGGGGGGCGGACGTCCCGAACCACGCCGTCGCGGCCCACAGCAGGGCGAGCCAGGCTGTCTCGTTCCGGGTCAGGGCGCCCAGTCCGAGGAGCACGCCGAGGGCCAGCAGGCGGCCATCCGCCAGTCGAGCGCCGCGCGGGTCGCGGACGATGCGCGTCATCAGGAGGCACCCCCCCAGGACGACGATCGCGAAGGGCATCGTCGAATCGGGCAGCGCGGAGTTGAGCAACAGCGGTAGATAGACCGCGCTCGTGAACCCCGCGCCCAGGGCCAGGGTTCGCGCGCGATCGGGGGTCAGTTGGCGCTCGGCGGCGACGTCCGCGGTCAGCCGCCACGCCAGGACCGGAACGACGGCACCGACGATCACCGATGAGATCTGGGCGGCCTGGAAGGTCGTGCCGAGGATCGCCATCGGGATCGCGGCGAGGAACGTAGGCAGCGGCAGCCAGACCTCGAACGCCGGATGCGGGAACACGAGCGGCGGCGTCTGGTAGCTCCACAGGGCGTCCGTGACGAGCCCGCGCCCCTCGGTGAGGTTGCGCGCGACGCCGACGTAATAGGCCGTGTCCTCGGGCTTGGGGAACACGATCTGACCGGCGAAGGCGATCCGCACGACAAGGGCGACCGCGAACACGAGCAGCGCGGAAAGGACGGCCTCCCGCCGCGTCATGGCGGAGACTCCACGGGGTAGACCGCGAGATTCGTCGGATTGCCCATCGTGAGGATCGGCGGCCCGAGCCAGCTCGGACGCGCCGTTCCATCGAGGATGCCGGCGACCGATCTGACGCTGTCCGAACGGTCCAGGACGAGCCAACGGACGTCGTAGGCACGGGCGACCTGCTCGATCGTCTCGAGCGGATCGTTGACCAGGACGACGCCGCCGTGCCCCGTCCAGTACCGGATGCCGCCGGCATCGATCGACATCACGCGGTCGGTGACCGGCGATGCAACCCCCTCGAGGGCGCGGCCGACCGCCACAAAGCGATCGCGTCGCGCCGCCCACGACGCGTGGACGAACAGCGATCCGGCCAGCGCGGCGAGGGCCGCGAAGCCGAGGATCGCCACGGTGAACACGCGCACGGCCACGTCGGGCTGCCAGGCGGGTCGACGGAGCGCGACCCAGCCGACGGCGACGGCGATTCCCTCGAGCGCCAGGACGTAGCTGTGGGGGGCGAGCGCCACCGCCGAGTGGATGAACGTCCCGCCAGGGACGTGGACCGCGGAGACGAGGGCCGAGAATCCGAATAGCAGGGCCGCGTAGAGGAAGAACGGGCCGAAGTCCCGCGAACGGCGTCGGGCCCAGCCTCCGATGACCATGAACGGTGCAAGGACGAACCCACCAACGAGCGTCGTGTAGATCATCAGCGCCGCAACGAGGCCGCCGATGCGGGTCGCCAGCAAGGGCCCGAGGCCCATGCCGAGCAGGTGTTGGAGGTTCGCCGGCGCCGTGATGCTGTTCCACTCGCCGATGTCGCGGATGAATACGACCTTGCCGGACGCCGTCGATGGCGACAGCGACCCGAAGACCGCCAGCTGGCGAAGCCACCAGGGGGCCATGACGAGGACGAAGAGCGCGACGCACGCGAGCGCGGCTCCGAACCCGATCGCTGGGCGTCGCCCGCCGCCAGATCGCCAGGCCCGCAAGCGGTCCCACAGGAACGCGAGGCCGAGCGCGGCCAGGACCAGCAGGCCGTCGTTGCGTGACAGTGTTGCGAGGCCCGCCAGGAGGCCGGCGACGGCGAACGAGCGACCCGACCCGCGCAGGCCCCGGGCCCCCATCCAGAGCGAGGCAGCGACGAGCGGCTGGTAGAGCGAGAAGTTGTCCGGCTGGACCATGTAGACGAGCGAGAGCATCGGAACGGCGACCAGGAACCCGGCGCCCAGCGCCACGGAGGCCCGCGCTCCCGCGTCCCGGGCGAACGCCCAGGTGAGTGGCGCCGCGATCGCGCCGATGATCGCGAACGGGAGCGCGGACGCCCACGCAACGTCGCCGAATACGGCCAGGAACGGCAGCTGGATGATCGACGCCAGCGGCATCCAGTGGGCGTTCGAAGCGATCGGCAACACCGGATGGGCCGGGATGCCACCGCCGACCTCGGGGAAGATCCAGATGAAGTCGATGCTGAATCCTTGGCCGCCGTGGAGGGCCCGGGCGACGTCGACGTAATAGAACGAGTCCGGGTAGGCGGGGTCCGGAACGTGCCAGAGGAGGACTACCCGGACGGCGAGGGCGAGCGCATACAGGAGTAGGGGGATACGCACGGCCGGTGCAGCGTAGCACCGGGTCCCGGGCCCGCCGACCGGTGCGAACGGGCTAGCCCGAACGGGATCGCCAGGCCCGATTCAGCTCGCCCTTCGGGCGACGAACAGGACGTTGAAATGCAGCAGCGAGTAGCTGAGGTGCTCGATCGACCAGCCGGCCAGCATCTCCCGGACCTCGTGGGGGAGGTACTCGTTGTGGAACGGCTCACTGTGCGGGCAGGTGCTTGAGAGGAAGCGAAGCTTCCAGATCATCGACCGGGCCGGGACGGAGCCGACGAGGACCCCTCCGGGCTTCAGCACCCGACGGAATTCGCCGAGCGCCGCCGATGGGTCGGGGATGTGCTCGATCACCTCGGTGCACAACACGGTCCCGAAGGCGTTCGCCTCGAACGGCAGGGCCTCGACGTCCCCCAGCAGCACGCGGTGCTTGGGCAGGCGCTTCTGGACGAGCTCCACGTTCCGTGGGTTGATGTCGATTCCCGTGGAACCCGCGGGCAGATGGCGCAGGTTCAGTCCGGTGCCGCAACCGGCATCGAGGATCGGCGCTCCCTGGACCGCATACTTGGAGATCAGCCGACGGACCACCCGGGCGCGGTTCCGATGGAAGAACGCCTCGAGTCCGCGCAGGTTGTCCGCGACGTCGACCCAGTCGTAGGTCTCGACGTCCCGGTAGTAGTCCTTGACCCACTCCGACCAGGCGGGCGAACCTGGCTCGATATCCGCACCGTGGGCGGCGTGTTCGTGCTGATGCATGGGCGCAGCCTAGCAGCGGCAACAACGCGCGCCGTCGGTACGAACGGGCTACCTCAGACGCCCCCGGTCCGCACTCTAGGATGGGCCGGTGCAGAACCGACGTGTCCTGTTGTGGGCCGCGACGGCCCTTGTGGCCGTCGACCTCGTGTTCTTCAGCGGCGCGTCGAACTTCCTCGCGGCGCCCCAGTCGCGGATCCTCAACCAGGTCCTCGTCTTCGGCGCGATGGCCGTATTCGGTGCTGCGGCAAGGCGCGGGAATGTCGACCTGCGGTCACCGCTCGTGCTGCCGGGTCTCGCCTGGATCGTCGCCACGACCCTGACCGGGCTGCTCAGTCAGCGCCCAGCCTCGAGTCTGGAGGCCGTGGCCCTCCTCCTTCTCGCGGCGCCAGCCTACCTCCTTGTCCGGGCCGCGCTGGCGCAACCGTGGCTCCGGGAACGGCTCGACTGGCTCGTGATCCTTGCGACGGCCGTGTTCGTCGTCGCGTACCTGCTGCAGGCACTGACCCAGTGGATCGCCTGGTGGTCCGTGGCCGGGCCGTCGGTCCCGCCGCTGCGCCCCGGGGACGTCGGCCTGACCGTGGGCACCGTCAATGCCGTGGCGCTGTACCTGGAGCTCCTGGCGCCGGTGGCGGTGTGGCTCTCCTGGACGCGTTGGCGGTCCCGTCGAATCACGATCCCCTTCGGGGTCCTGGCCGTCCTCACCATGGTCGTGACCGGGTCCCGGGGCGCCTGGCTCGGCTCGCTCGTCGGTGGCGCGCTGCTGGCCATCCTCATCTGGCGTGACGCGGGACGTCAACGGCCGGCACGGATCCAGCAGTCGCCGATCGTGCTGGGGGTGGCCGCGATGGTCGCGGTCGCGATCACAGTGCTTGTCGGGCCGCTCCTGCTGACGCGACTGCTGAGTGGGGACGCCGGGCGCTTCGAGCTGTGGAACGCGGCCTGGTCGATGTTCAGCGGTCATCCGATCAGCGGCGTCGGGCCGGGTGGCTGGCCGGAACTGCGGCCGTTGACCCACATCTCGGACGCGATCTTCGCCGTGCTGGCCACCAGCCACAATTCGGTGCTCCAGGTGCTGGCCGAGACGGGCCTGATCGGTGCCGCGGCGGCCGTCTGGCTCGTCTCGGCCATCGCCCGGGTCGGCTGGCGGGCCATCCGGACCGCGCAAACGCCGGCAGAGCGACGCCTGCGGGAGATCTGCCTCGCCGGCCTGCTCGCGGCGGCGGCGCATTCCCTCGTGGACACACAGTTCCACCTGCCCGCGATCGTGCTGCTGACGATGCACTTGGTGGCGCGGCTGGATCCCGCGCCGGCGCCGTCGGCGATCCGAGTGGTGAGGCCACGCGAACGAGCTGCGCTCGCGGCGACCACCCTGGCCGTGCTCGCGGGGGCGGCGATGCTGGTCCCGATCGACGTTGCGATGATCCGTGCGCAGTCAGGTAACGGGGCCCTGGACCGCGGGGACACGGCTGGGGCCGCCCTCGACTTCGATGCCGCGGTCGCCCTGCACGACTTGCCGGTCTACCGGCTCGGGCAGGCCCTGGCGCGCGCCGGCCTAGGCGACAGGGCCGGTGCCGCGGAGGCGCTCGTCCCGATGGACGGCGCGGAACCATTCACGTTCGTCGCCGCCGAGCGCGCGACGCTCGCGCCCACGAATGAGCAAGGGGGACTGCTGGGCCGCATCGAGGCCGACGGTCCGTACGACGCGACGGCAACCCTGGCCGCCGCGCTCCTACGCTTTCCGGGCGATTCACGGGCCGCCGCCGACGACCTCGCGGGGGCCATGGTCGCCGTCCCGACGCTCGTCTACTCGACCCGACCGGCCGCGCTGTTCGACGACCCGACGTGGCGGGCCGCCCAGGAACAGGCCGTTGAACGGATCGGTTCGATAGACCCGGTCAAGGCGAGCGGCGTGGCGATCCTGTCGGGCCTGCCAGACGCCGTGGCGACGCAACGTGGCAAGGTCGCGGCGGGACCGGAGTCGCGAGCGCTCGACCTGTTGGCTGCGGCCGCCACGGGGAACGCCGACATCGACGCCGCCCGGGCGCTGCTGCGCCAGAACCCCGGTTCGGCCGGTGTGCAGAGCGTTCTCTTGATGCTGGGCTTCCAAGCGAAGTCGCAGATCCTCATCGACGAGGTCAGGACCGTGGCGTTCACCGGATACTTCGATGTGCCGATCCCGCCGATGGAGCTCGTGACCGACGGTCGTGCCAATGCCGACTGGTCGGTGCGGCTGCCGCGCTATCCGCAGGCATCCAGCGGGCGCCAGGGTCCCAAGCGCCCGTACCTGCCCGGCATGGTCACGATCGAGCCGGTCTTCCGACCGAAGGGCTAGCGGCGCTCGCCCTGCGACGCCGCGTCGACCGCGTCGATGACCCGGTCGACCTGGCCGGGCGTCATGCCCGGCCAGATCGGGAGGCTGATCTCCCCAGCGTAGGCGGCCTCGGCCACCGGAAATTGCCCGACCCGATACCCCATGCGGCGGTACAGCGGGTGAAGGTGCAGCGGGATGAAGTGGACGCTGGCGCCGATCCCGGCGTCCCCGAGCGCGTCGATCGCGCGGGCCCGCCGCGACGCGAGCGCGTGCAACCCGTCCGGCAGTCCGGCGACGCCGGGCAGCGCCGGATCGGTGACGTCGTCGGGTCGCGCTTCGGGACCCAGGCGGATCATGAAGAGATGCCAGGCGTGGGCCTGGTCATCGGCGCTGGGCGGAAGCACGAGACGACCGTCATTCGCTGCTTCGGCGAGGCCTGCGACATAGCGGGCCGCGATGGCCGCCCGAGCCGCCCGCAGCTCCTGTGCCCGTCCGAGCTGGACCAGGCCGATCGCCGCGGCGAGGTCGGTGAGGTTGTCCTTGAAGCCGGCGGCCTCGATCTCGTAGTACCACGACCCGGCAGCGGTGTAGCGCTTCCAGGCGTCGCGACCGATCCCGTGCAGTCGCATGGTCCTCGCGCGGTCAGCGAGCGCAGCGTCGTCCGTGACGAGCATGCCGCCTTCGCCGGTCGTGATCGTCTTGGTCGCATAGAAGCTGAAGGCGCCGGCCCGACCCAACGTCCCCGCGAAGCGGCCGCCCAGCCCCGCGACCGGCGAGGGGAAGGCGTGGGCGACGTCCTCGACGATCGGGATCGATCCAGCGACGAGGAGGAGCTCCGCGAGATAGGCGGGCAGGCCGGCCACGTGGACCACCTCGATCGCTCGCGTCCGAGGCGTGATCGCGGCGGCGACCGCGGCCGGGTCGAGGTTGACCGTCACCGGATCGACGTCGACGAGAACGGGACGGGCGCGCTGGTACAGCACGACCTCGGCCGAGGCCGCGAACGTGTACGTCGGGACGATCACCTCGTCGTCATCGCCGATCCCGAGCCCTTCGAGGGCCAGGTGCAGGGCCGCGGTGGCGCTGTTCACGGCGACCGCATGCGCGGAGCCGACATAGGACGCGAAGGCACGCTCGAAGTCCGCCGCACGCGCCCCTGACGTCAGCCAGCCGGAGTCGAGGACCTCGATGACGGCCGCGCGCTCCGCCGTTCCGAGCGAGGGTCGGTGGAATGGGACCCGCTCGGGCTCCGTCACGAACCGACGGCCTTGGCCTCGGCCGTGGGAGCCGGATCGAGCCGCGCAAGGGTCGACGCCAGCAGCTGGCGGGACCGCCCGTGGTCGCCCCGGGCACCGACGGCGACGAGCTCGTCGAGGACGGCCAGCACGTCGCTTGCCGCCTTCGGACGTCCGGCCTCGCGTGCGCGCAGGACCTTCGGATGCCGCGTCGATTCGATCGCCTCGGCGTCGTAGAAGAGCGACTCGTGCAGCTTCTCGCCCGGGCGGAGGCCGATGTACCGGATCGGAACGGAGTCGGGGTCGCGTCCGGCCAGCCGTGCCAGGTCGCGGGCGAGGTCGACGATCTTGACCGGATCGCCCATGTCGAGGACGAAGAGGTCGCCCGACTCGCCGAATAGCGAGGCCTCCAGGATGAGCCGCGCCGCCTCCGGGATCGTCATGAAGAACCGGGTCATCTCGGCGTCCGTGATCGTGAGCGGGACGCCCTCCCGGAGCTGCCGTTGGAACAGCGGGACGACGCTGCCCGAGGAACCCAGCACGTTGCCGAACCGAACCGACACGTATCGCCGCCCGGACGCGCGAGCGACCTCCGATACGGCCAGCTCGGCCAGCCGCTTCGTCGCACCCATGACCGACGATGGCTCGACGGCCTTGTCGGTCGACACCAGCACGAACCGTTCCACGCCCGCATCCAGCGACGCCCGCAAGGCCGACAACGTTCCGCCGAGGTTGGTGTAGACCGCATCGGCCGGGTGGTGCTCCATCATCGGGACGTGCTTGTACGCGGCGGCGTGGAGGACCATGACGGGCCGGTCCTCGGCCATGATCGTTCGCAGGGAGTCGAGCGAGGCGACGTTCGCGAGGCGCGTGATCAGGGCGGCCCGCGGGCGGCCCACGCGCGCCGCGGTCCCCGAGTCGCGGTCGCCGAGGAGGGACAGTTCCCGCTCGATGTCGTAGAGCGGCCCTTCGGCGCGGTCCAGCAGCACAAGTCGCGCGGGATCGAGGTTGAAGACCTGGCGCGCAAGCTCCGAGCCGATCGACCCGCCGGCACCCGTGACCATGAGCGTCCGGCCCTCGAGCATCTCGCGCAGCCCGGATTCGTCGATGACGACGGGCTCGCGGCGGAGGAGGTCGGTGACCTCGACCTCGCGGATCGCGGCCGCACCCAGCCGCCCCGACACGAGCTCGTCGAGTGCCGGCACGGTCCTCGTCTCCAACCCGAGTCGCGTCGCGTCATGCACCGCCCGCCGGACGACGTCGCCCGAGGCGCTGGGAATGGCGATCAGCAGGCGGCGGGCGTCGGTGACCCGGGCGATCTCGGCGAGCTCGTCGATCGTTCCGAGGACCCGCTGTCCGCGCAGCACCTGGTTGCGTTTCGCGCGGTCATCGTCGATGAGGCCGACGATCCGCATGCCGAGGCCGTCGCGTGCGCTCCCGATCGTGCGCAGAACCGTGGCGCCGATCTCGCCCGCGCCGTAGACGAGGGTAGGAACCGGCCCGGCTCCTTCTCCGCGCTGGCCCTGACGTCGGCGGTCCGGGTCGCCCGGTCGCCAACCCTTCCACTCGGCCGAGGCTCGGATGAGGAAGCGCGCCCCGCCCATGCCGGCGAGGGTGAGCATCCCTTCGAGGACGAAGAAGGATCGCGGGAATCGCCCGACGGCGGTCGTCGTTCCCGGAACACCAAGCGGCACGAGGGCGAGGTAGAAGACGGCGATCCCGGCGATCGAGCCGGCGGCGACGACGATGAAGATCCGGGCGAGCTCGCCGACGCTCGCGTAGGCCCACGCACGCGAATAGAGCCCGCCGAGGACGTTGAGCGGCGGTCGGACGACGAGCGGGAAGAGCGCCGCCGGGAAATAGATCAGCGCCTCGTCGACGAAGCGCAGGGAATCGAAGCGCAACAGCATGGCGCCCACGATCGAGAGGCCGATGATGAGCAGATCGACAACGAACAGCTGGCGGCCGCGAAGGCCGCCCAGAGCGGGCATGGCGGCAGTCTACGGTCGCGTGGTGCGCCCGAGCACCTGTCCGAAGGTCCTGCCGAGGATCCTGATGTCGCCGACCATCGAGCGGGTCGCGAGGTAGCCCGAGTCGAGCGCGAGCTTAGCGGGGAGCACGACTTCCCGATAGGCACGGTCCAGGTCGTCAGGTGTGGCCACGTCGCGCCCGTGCGAGCGCGCCATCTCGAGAGCCGCCGCCGCCAGGATCGCCTCCTCGTCGCGGTATGCGAGAGCAGTCGGTCCGGTGATGCCGGGGCGTGCCCCAAAGACGGTCGCGTGCAGCGGATCGGTGAGGTCGACGTAGCGCGGGTCCTCCGGCCGGGGACCCACGAGCGCCATGTCGCCCCGTACGACGTTCCAGAGCTGCGGCAGCTCGTCGAGCTTCGTGCGCCGAAGGGCACGCCCGAGCCGAGTGACGCGCGGGTCACCGGCCGCGGTGATGCCCGAACCGCCCCCGGCGTCGTTCACGCGCATCGTCCGCAGTTTGAACAGGGTGAACGTCCCGCCGGGTCGGACGCGAGTCGCGCGATGGAATGCCGGGCCTCGCGAACTGAGGCGAACCGCGACCGCGAGTGCCAGGATCAACGGGCTCAGGATCACGAGTCCCACGAACGCCAGGGCGCGCTGGATCAGGACGGGCATCGCAAGCGTCCGATGAGATGGGAGCGCAACGGTGGGATCGCATGGAGGACTGGGTATGCGATTGGTGTCAGGGGGCCTAGCCGCCGAGCGACTGGCGGGAGCAGGCTCAAACTGCGCAGCTCCGACGCCCACCCCGGAAACAGTTCACTGAGTGCACGCCGGCCGATGCCGTGGACCCCGGCGTTGCGCGGGTTGTCATACCGAAGGTCGTACCAAACGAGCCAACCATCCGAATGAAGTACGCGCCCGATCTCTCGAGCCACCGCGCGGTCGAAAGCGGGCGATGGAAGGGAGCTGAACAACGCCGAGGCGACAACCACGTCGACGGATCCGTCCGCCAGCGGCAACTGATCAGCGGAAGCAACGACAAACTCAGCCCATGGGTATGCGTTCCGAGCGTCAGCCACGGCCGCCGGGTCGATGTCGATGCCAAGCCACGTGCCGGGCATTGACACAGTACGGGCGACGCCAGCTAGTCGGCTCGAGCCTGCGCCGAGGTCAACGACCTGTCCGCCGAAAGCCGGAAGGCTGCGTCGGATCAGGTCCATAAGGCGTCGGTCCCGATCGCGGACGAGCCGGTCGAAGCCTGCGTTGTCCAGGGTCCAGAGGTCGTACCGACCGCTTCGCTCGTAGTCCGCGTAGCGCGCTTTGATTTGCTCGAGTTCGCGCTCGCGGTCGAAATTCGAGGGGGATGGCACGGCTTCTGGACCGTACACTATCGAGCCCCGTGACCGCCTCATCCTCCGATCCGCGACCGCGTCTGGACCTTCCGTTGGTGTCTCTGATCCTGCCGATCAAGAACGAGGCGGCGCATCTTCCTCGCGCCCTCGACGCGATCGACGCACAGTCCTACTCCTCCGACAGGATGGAGATCATCGTCGTCGACGGGGGTTCGACGGACGGCACACTCGAGCTTGTGCAGCACAGGATGACGCGCGATCCTCGCATCCAACTGCTGGGCGAGCCGGGGGTCAATACCCCTCTGGCCATGAACATGGGATTACGCGCTTCATCAGGAGATTTGATCGCCAAGGTCGACGGACACGGCTGGATGAGCCCCGATTTCGTCGTTACCGCTGCTAACGCCCTGATGGCTGACCCGAGCGTTGGGTGCATCGGCGGTCGAATCGTTCCCGTTGCCGAAACCGCAGTGGAGCAGGCCAACTCGTACGCGAGATTCTCGCGGCTCGGCGTCGGAGGTGGGATTTATACCGCCGGGCCGGTGGCCCACGACGCCGAGACCGTGCAGTGCGGCGTGTATCGGCGGTCAGTGCTTCTGGACCTAGGCGGCTTTGATCCAGTTCTCATGTACGGCGAAGACGAGGAACTCAACTACCGCGTGCGAGAAGCGGGCTGGCGGATCATGTTCCATCCAGGAATGGAGTTCAGCTATCGGGTCCGGCCGACGATCGCGTCGCTGTTCCGCCAGTATTTTCGGTACGGCAAAGCGCGCATCGCCGTCATTCGCAAGCACCCACACTTCGCCCGGCCAAAACATGTGATACCAGCAGTCCTCGTCTTGATGCTGAGCGGCTCGCTACTTTGGTTCATCTTGGCGCCCGAATTGCGAGTCCTGGGGCTAGCCCCGTGGGGGGCCTATCTGCTGGCCCTACTCGCTGGAGCGACTAGCCTGGCCATTAAGCACCGATATCGGCGAATCGACCTGATCGTTTTCAGCCTCATCGCGCTTCACATCGGTTATGGGCTCGGAACGCTGGCCGGACTGTGGTCTGAGGCGACCCGGCGCGGCCGTTCAGGCCACGCGAGCAGCTAATCCAATCGGCATATCGGCATGTCGGAATTCGGCACTCACGCCAGAGAAGGGTTGTGACCATTGCTCGCTAAGGTGGCAGCGATTCGCGGGGCGATAGGTGGACCTTGGTCGCCACTGCGAGTGGTCCCGGCATTGGTGGCAGACGCGCGGGGCGTGCGCGACAAGATCTGGATCCTCTTCTATTTCCTGTCGCGGCAACCCGTTCTTGGCACACGAGTCCTTGGCTGGCTGACTCCGCGACCTCGCGACTTGTGGTGGCACTCGGCCCCGACCCCGCTGTCCGTTTCCGTCGAGTCCGGCGGATTGAGTCCTTGGTACGAAACGTCCATTCGAAAGGTTTACGCGCCGACCACGGACTTTGAGCCTCAGCCGGGCTGGGTCATCGTCGACGTTGGGGCAAATATCGGGGCCTACTCCGTTTGGGCGGCGGCGCAACTCGGCGGCAGTGGCAAGCTCGTGGCGATCGAGCCGAATCCCGTCAGCTACAAACAGCTAGAGCGCTCGATCGGACACCTCATCCTTGATGCGACAGCCGTGCAGTCGGCATGCGGAGAGGCCGAAGGTGAGGTGATCCTGCACTTCGAGCGTGGCTACACCGTGTCATCGAGCATCAACGAATTCGCCGCGGCGACGGAGTCGGTCCCCGTACAGATGCGTCGACTCGAGCACATCCTCCGCGAGCACGGGATCGGGCACGTCGATGTTTTGAAGATCGATGTGGAAGGCGCTGAGGAGATGGTGCTTCGCGGTGCTGGAGACACCTTGCTTGATATCGACCGAGTCGTCATAGAGACAACCGAAGGGGACCTTGGGTTCGCCGTCCGCAAGCTCCTGCAATCGCGGAATCTTGTGTTGGTTCATGAGGAGCAGGATCACTGGTCGATCCCAGGGCTAGAACTGCTCGCGTTTCGTCGTCCGCCTAATCACTCCCCTTCGATCTCCGACTTCACGCCCGCGAGCTGATACGTATCGGGGTCGTCGCGGCGATGATGTGCCGGTGGACACTCCGGCTCCCATCTCATGATTGATCCAGCGTTGAACGAGCGAGCCGATCCCGCCGGAGCGTCGCGTAAGGCAGGCCATGGGCAAGGTCTGAGTCGGGCGACCTTCTTATTCGGCCTTGGCGGGCTGGCGGGGAAGGCCGCCGCGCTGCTCGCGCTGCCGATCTTCGCACGGTTGCTCACGCCCGAGGAGTTCGGCCGGCTCGACGTCCTGAACGCCCTGATCAGCGCCTCGATCGTCGCGCTGATCCTCGGGACTGACGTTGCGGCGACCCGGCTGTACTTCGACCGCGCCACCCAGGACGCCCGCCGCCAGCTCCTCAGCTCGTGGTACGCGCTCGGTCTCGCGGTGATCTCGCCGCTGGCCGTCGCGCTGCTCGTGTGGGCAGGGCCGATCAGCCGGGCGCTATTCGGAACATCCGATCTTTCCCTCGCGGTGGCCATCGTCGGTGTCGTGGCGCTGGCTGGAATGGTCTACACGATCACCCTCGGCGTCCTTCGGGCCACCGGCCGCCCCCTCGCGTACGCGGTGCTCGAGGGTGGTGCCCTCGTCGTCAACGCCGCGCTCGGAATCCTGCTCCTCCTCATCTGGCGGGCGGATGCCACCGCGGTCATGCTCGCACTCGCGATCAGTTGGTCGGTCGCGGGGTTACTCGGCTTGTGGGCGGTTCGGGCGAGCATCGCGAGCCCGCCGTCCCCGGCGGCAGCCGCCGATTTGCTGCGGCTTGGCCTGCCACTGGCGCCGGCTATCGCCGCCACCCTCGGTGCGGACTTCTTCAACCGCGCCTACCTCTTAGGGACCGCAGGGCCCACGGACGCCGGGTATCTCTCGATCGCGATCCGGATCGCCTCGGTCGCGGGACTGATCGTCGTGGCGACGCAGCTCGCCTGGCAGCCCCATGCCTACCGACTAGGCGACGCGCCGGATTCCCTCGCACGCCTCGGTACGGAAGCTCGGCAGATCCTCGCCGTGCTGTCGCTGTGTGTTGGACTTCTCGGACTGCTGGCACCGGAGGTCGTTGGGCTCATCGGCGCCGGCCGATATGCCGATGCCCGCCCGGCCGTCGGGTTGGCGCTCATCGGCGTACTGGGCACGGGCCTGTTCGCAGTCACCTCGCTACGGAGCGCGATGGCCCAGGCGACGCGGGACATCGGTCTGGCCGTGCTGGTCGGCGTGGCAGCGGCGGTCGCCCTCAATCTCGGCCTGGCACCATCGCTCGGAGCGGCGGGGACGGCTGCCGCGATCGCGACCGGCCAGCTCGTCCCGACCGGCATCGTGGGACGAGTCGGTCGCCGCCACACTCCACTCCCTGTCGACTGGACGCGGGTCGCGGCGATCATCAGCGTGACCGTCGTTGCCGTCGTTGTCGGATCCATCATCGAGTCACCGGTCGGGGTGCGGGTCATCGCGGCAGCGGCCTACCTCGCCGGGTTGTGGTTCGAGGGGACGATCGCAGCGGCGGCGCAGGGCATGCGAGGGGGAGTTCAGGACAGCAGTGGCGGGCGGTGAGGGTGATCGACTCCGATCCGATCAGGCTCCGCACCCGGACGCTGGTCGCGTTTGCGCGTGAGGAGCCGATGATATCTCCGGACCTTCGCCCGCGGCTGGAAGGCCGCCGTGGGCCGCCGTTCTCGCGGGCATCCTGATCGCCGGCGTCGTCCCCGGGTCCTCTGTCGCGCGACCGGATGGGTAGTACGCGGCCTCGCCGTCGAGCATGACCTTCGGTGCATCGAAGCACCATGGACGGGCCGCGTAGACTGCCCGCGATGTCCAGTTCCTCGCTCACGTTGCCTGGGTTTGCGCCACGCTGGCGCGAGCGCCTGACCGCCTTCGTTGCCGACATCAGGCTCGACCGCGGCCTCGTGGCCATCTTCATCGCGTCACGGCTGCTCATCGTGGTCGCCGCCGCCGTGGCCGAGACCCTCATTCCGCGCAACCCCGGCCTCATCCCCGGCGCCGACGGACCGCTGCTGCGCAGCCTGACGAGCTGGGACGGCTGGTACTACCTCGGCATCGCCCGCGACGGGTACCATGCCGCGCCGGTCGTGGGCGCGTACACGAACGTGGCGTTCCCGCCGCTGTTTCCGGCCGTCGTCCGCGTCCTTTCGCTGCCGTTCCCGGGCTGGGAGGGCGTCGTCGCCGTGCTCGTCTCGAACGTCGCCTTCCTGGTGGCGCTCGGCCTGCTCGTACGATTCGGGACGCCCTATCTCGGGCGTCGCCGAGCGACGCTCGCGGCGGGGCTGTTGGTCATCTACCCGTTCGCATCCACCTTTGCGATGGCCTACACGGAGAGCCTGTTCCTCCTGCTGATGGTGGCCGCCTTCCTTGCCGCAGATCGTGGCCACCGCGCCTGGGCCGGGATCTTCCTCGCGCTCACCGTCCTCTGTCGACTGCAGGGCGTGGCGCTGATCCTCCCGCTCTGGATCCTGCTGCTGCGCCAGGACGGCTGGCGACCGCGGGCTTCCCAGGCATGGCTCCTCCTCGGGCCCCTGGCCGGGCTCGGATTCCTCGCCTACGTCGCGACGATCACCGGAAGCCCGACTGCCTTCCTCGACGCGCAAAAGGCGTGGGGTCGCCAGGGCGTCGGGGGTGCCCCGGGCAAGACCATCGGCGCACAGTTCTCGCCCTACCAGGGCGCCTTGCTGCTGACCCTGCTCTGGTCGGTCTTCCTCCTCGTCTACGTCCGCGTCGATCGAGTCCGGCCGGAGTACTGGCTGGTTCCCGTGCTGTTCATCGCGGCGGAGATCTCGAGCGGGTCGCTCGAGGCAGTCGGTCGGATCACGATGCTCGCGTTCCCGCTCGTGTGGATCCTGGCGAGCCGCCGGTCATCGTTCGTTCGGCGAGCGTGGCCGGTGATCTCGGGCGGCTTGTTCACGCTCATCGCAGTGCTGTCGTTCGGCGGATATTGGGTCCCGTGACCCTTACCCTGGTCCTGCCGGCCTACAACGAGGCCGCGCGGATCGAGCCCGCGCTCAACGAGCTGTTCGGCTACCTGGGCCGGCGCGGCGAGCGCGCCCGCTATGGGTCACCGGGCGCCGGCCTGCTGCCGGAGCGCATCGATGTGCTCGTCGTCGACGACGGGAGCACAGATGGCACCGCGGCCCTGGTGCAGGCGAGGCCGGAGATCGGCGGCTCGATCCCCGGGATCACTTTATCGGTGATCTCCGTTCCCCACGGCGGCAAGGGCGCCGCGGTCCGCGCCGGCATGCTGGCGGCGGTCGGGGACCTCGTCGTCTTTTCGGATTCGGACATGGCCACGCCACCGGACCAGCTGCCCCTGATCGTTGCCGCGCTGGCGGACCATGACGTCGCGCTCGGATCGCGGATCCAGCCCGACGGCTCGGACATGCGGGCGACCCAGCCGATGTACCGACGCCTGCTGGGCAAGGCCTTCCACGCCCTGGCCTCGGCATGGGTCGTCGGCCCGGTGCAGGACACCCAGTGCGGCTTCAAGGGGTTCACCCTGGCGGCCGCCCACGATCTATTCGCCCGGCAGCAGGTGACGAGCATCGTCTTCGACGTGGAGATCGTCTATCTCGCTCGCCGCCGCGGCTATCGCTTCGCGGTAGTGCCGATCCAGTGGTATGACCGACGCGGATCGCGGATGCGCGCCGGGATGGGGCTGGCGCTCCGTGTGGCGTGGGACCTGATCCGCATTCCACTGATCCACCGAGGGTCTCGTCGGGGTTCAGTGGAGCGCGCGTGAGGAACGGCGCGTCGATACCGAGGCTGGGACGTGCGGCCCTGCCGATCATCGCGGTTGCGGTGTTCACGCTCACGCTGGTAGCGACCTTGTCGGTCGCCGGCCGCACGCTCGGCTTCGATTTCCTGGCATATCACCAGGCTGCCGCCCGTTTGCTTGCCGGGCAGCCCCTGTACGACATGGCCTACACGGGAACCGGCGGCTTCGGACTCTTCTACTACCCGCCCACCTTCGCGCCCTTCATCCTGGCACTCGGCCTTCTTCCGCCGGCGATCGCGACGTGGGTATGGATCGGTCTGTCGATCGTTGGCTTCCTCCTCGGAGTCGCGCTGCTCCCGGTCACACGTCCGATCCGGTGGTGGATCCTGCTGCTGGCGGGCTTGTCGTGGCCATTCGTCTATGCGGTCAAGCTCGGGCAGGTTGGGCCGGTCCTGTTCCTCGCGTTCGCGATCGGATGGCGCTGGCTGGACAGGCCGGCCGCCGTCGGCGCCAGTATCGCTGTGGGCGCCGCGATCAAACTCCAGCCCGCCCTCCTGTTTGGCTGGGCGCTCCTGACTCGTCGATGGGCCACGGTGATCCTCGGCCTGGTCATCCTGGCCGCGATCGCCGTCGTGGCGACCGCACTCGCCGGGATCGGCTCGTGGGCCGATTTCCTGACGCTCGTGAGAACGGTGAGCGATCCGATCACGACGCCCCACAACTTCACGCCGGGCGCCGTGGCGTTTCAGCTTGGGGTAGGTCCCGGTGTCGCCGGCCTCATCCAGATCGCCAGCACCGTCGCCGTGGGCTCGATCGTGGTCGTCGCCGCCTTCCGGGCGACCGGTGAGGCGTCGTACCTCGCCGCGATCGTGGCGTCGCAGCTGGTTTCGCCCGTGCTCTGGGACCATTACGCGATGCTGCTGCTCATCCCGATCTCCTACTTGCTCGCGGCCGGGCGATGGTGGGCGATCGTCATCCCGCTGGCGACTTCTCTGCCACTGGTCGGCGTCATCCCGCCCGTCGTCTATCCGATGGTCTTCTGGGCGACCATCCTCGCGGTCGTGGCTGTGGGCACGCGAGCTCGGTCACGAGCGACGATGCTGCCGGCATGACGCGTCGACTCGATCGCGCCACCCTGGTCGGGCTCGGGATCGTCGTCGTATCCGCGGCCATCTACTGGCTGTGCAACCGCCAGTACGACGCGGGCCGTGGCGATTTCTTCTACCTCGCCGACGCCTTCCTCCACGGTCGGGCCTGGTTGCCCGGGGCGCTGGGACCCAACGACGTGATCGTCGTCGATGGTCACTACTACGTGCCGTTCGCGCCGTTCCCGGCGATCGCCCTGATGCCGTTGGTGGCACTCCTGGGACCGGTCACCGCCGATCAGGTCGAATCCGGGATCAACGCGACGTTGGCCGCCGCCGGCGTCGGGCTGTGCTGGTGGCTCCTCGGTCGGATCGGAGTGCGCCGGCTGGTGGATCGGTTGTGGCTCGTGGTCCTGTTCGGCTTCTCGACGCAGATCCTGTGGGTCACGACGCGCGGCGGCGTGTGGCACACCGGCCATCTCGTCGCCACGATCCTCACGTTCCTGTGCCTGATCGAGATCTGGGGCCGGCAGCGAGCCTGGTTGATCGGCCTCCTGGCCGGCGCTGCCTTCCTGACCAGGGCGCCGCTCGCCTTCGCCGTGCCCTTCTATGCCCTGATGCTCGAGACGCGCGCTCGCACCGTGGCGGCCGATGTGGCCGGCGGGTACGTGGCTCGAGTCCGGACCTGGCCGTGGCGGTCGTGGGTCTGGCTCGGGCTCGGCGTGCTGCCATCGATCGCGTTCTTCTTCTTCTACAACCAGGTCCGGTTCGGGACGCCCGTCGAGTCCGGCTACGCCCTCGCGACGCTGCCGCCGTTCCTGGAGGTCCAGCGCGAGCGGGGCCTCTTCTCGATCGTGCACGTTCCGATGAACCTCGACTATCTGTTCATCCACCTGCCCCGACTCATCCCGGATCCGCCCTTCTTCAAGCCGGACACCCTCGGGATGTCGGTCTTCCTGACCAGCCCGGGCCTGCTGTTCGCGCTTCGCGCGGACTGGCGCCGGCCGCGGGCCTGGTGGCTCGCGGGCGCGGCGGTGGCGGTCCTGATCCCGACCTTGCTCTACTACGGCGGGGGCTGGCTCCAGTACGGGTACCGCTACTTCCTCGATTCGGTCCCGTTCGTCCTGGCGCTGTGCGGGTTGGCCACCGTGGCGCGGGGCGGCGTCGGCTGGGGTTGGCGGGCATTGATCGTGTTCGGAACCGTCGTTATGGCGGTCGGCGTGTACTGGGCGTACCACGTGTGACGAGCCTGGCCCGCGATCGACGCCATCGCTGGATCACGTCGCACGCTATTCTCGGCCCGGTCCGTAGCTGGAGATCGTCCCCCTGATCGCCGTTGCCCGAGCTCGCGACCTTCGACCTGTGTGGATCGGACTGACGATGTTGATCCTGGTCGTGCTGGTCCTCGAGACGGTGGCCATCTACCGCATCATCGATGCACAGGGCGCGATCGGGACGGACTTGCATTACTACCAGTCCGTGGCAGAGCGTTGGTTGCGTTTCGGGATCTGGTATACCCCGGATCAGCTGGCGGGTCCGTTCATCGTCCAGACCCAGGTCACGAATCTCTACCCGCCGCACGCCCTTTGGCTGTTCATCCCATTCGTCTATTTGCCGGCGATCCTGTGGTGGGCGATCCCGCTCGCCGTCATCGCGTGGGTCATCTGGTGGTGCAGACCCGTGCCCTGGGCCTGGCCGATCATCGTCCTGATCCTTGCGTTCCCGAAGACCCCCGCGCAGATCCTGTTCGGTAACACCGACATGTGGATCGCAGCGTTTGTCGCTGGTGGAGTCCGATGGTCTTGGCCGGCGGTCCTCGTGACGATCAAGCCCTCGCTCGGGTTCTTTGCGATCGTCGGGGTCCGGTCACGATCGTGGTGGGTCGCAGCGGCGGTGCTGGCGATCGTGAGCCTGCCGTGGACCAGCCTGTGGCTGGATTTCATCACGGTCAGCCGCAATAGCAGCGCCCAATGGTGGTACTCATTTGGGAACCTGCCGTTCTTCGCGCTGCCGATCGTTGCCTGGATGCTGTCCTCGCGGCGGGGCCGTACGCCTCCGATCTGTTGGGCCGCCGGTTTGCTTGGCGGCGCACGCGGAGCCGACGCAGCCAGAACAGCCGCTGCTCCGTGAGGCGTCACTGGTCCATCCTCGGGATCTTCGTGCTGTCCGGGGCGGCGGGGCTGGTCTACGAGATCGTCTGGTCGCGCCAGCTCGTCCTCGTGTTCGGCAATACCACGCAGGCCGTTTCGGCGATCCTGACCGGCTTCTTCGGGGGGATGGCGATCGGTGCCGCGGTCGGCGGCCGCATCGCGGACCGCGTGCGATCCCCGCTCCGGATGTACGGCCTCCTTGAGCTCATCCTCGTCGTGGTCGTGCTGGTCACCCCGATCACGTTCCGGCTGATCCACGAGGTGTACCGCGGGATCTACCCGGTGCTCGAGTCCGCGCCGCAGCTGCTCGCGATCGTCCGGCTCGTGCTGGCGGTCGTCGCGCTGGCACCGGCAACGGTGCTCATGGGCGCGACCTTCCCGAGCCTGACCCGCTATCTCTCCCGGTCGTCGGCCCTGAGCCGGGCGTTCGGACGCCTGTACGCGGCCAACACGATCGGCGCGATCGTCGGGACACTCGCGGCGGGACTCGTCCTCATCGAATGGCTGGGCCTTTCCGGCGCGCTCGCCGTCGGCGCGGCGTGCTCGTTCGGCGCCGGCATCTCGGCGATCTGGCTCAGCCGGCGGGAAGCCGACCCGCCAGCTCAGGCGCCGCCGACCGCGCCGCCAGCGGCCACCGCCGACGCGCCCGGGGTCTCACGATCGGTCTCGCCGGGGCGATCTGGTCCGGCCGCTCGTGTCCGGCTTGCCCTCGCGATCGCCTTCATCTCGGGATTGACATCCCTCGCGTACCAGGTGACCTGGACGCGATTGCTCGCCTCGGGCACCGGCAACACGACGTATGTGTTCACGGTGATCCTCGCGATCTTCCTCGCCGGCATCGCGATCGGCGCGCTCATCTACAACGTCGTCGGCCGCCGGTGGGGAGACCCCGTTCGCGTGCTTGCGGTGTCGCAGATGGTCGTCGCCGGGCTCGTCCTTCTCGGTCTCGTCGGGGTACTCAGCCAGGCCGAGAGCCTGGACCCGGGACGGCCGCTGGCCACGCTCGGCACGCTCATCGGCTCCGCGCTCCTGGTCGTGCTGCCGGTCACGATCGTCCTCGGCATCGCCTTCCCGACGGCGTCCGCCCTGCTTCGCGACAACGCATCTGAAGCCGGCTCGGAGTCGGGGTCGCTGCTCGCCGTGAACACGACCGGGGCGATCCTTGGCAGCCTCGTCGTGCCGTTCTTCCTCATGCCGGCGATCGGATCCCCGGCCATCGTCGTGCTCCTCGCCATGACGAACGCGGTCGTCGGGATCGTCCTCGCCGTCATGGGCCGACCCCGGCCGTTGTCGACGGCGGTCGCCGGCGCCGTCGTGCTCGCCCTGATCGTCGCTGCCGCCATGCAGCCGGGCTGGGTCCGGCAGCCGAACGAGGCGTTCATCGCGTCGAAGAACGGCCAGCTATTCGCTTCGACCGAGGACGAGATCGCATCGGTCCAGGCCGGCCAGGTGAAGGCGACGCCGGAGCTCTGGGTCGCGGGGACGTCGATGACGCTCCTGACCGTCGACGCGAAGCTCATGCCCATCCTGCCGCTCGTCGCTCGGCCGGACTCGAAGCGCGCGCTCGTCGTCGCCTTCGGCATGGGCACGGCATTCCGTGCCGCCCTCATCGCGGGTCTGCGAGCCGACGCCGTCGAGCTCGTGCCGTCGGTGCCGAAGATGTTCCGCTACTACTACGCGGATGCCGATGCGGTCCTGGCGAACCCGGCCGGTCGGGTCATCGTCACCGACGGGCGTAACCACCTCGAGCTCACGAACGAGCGCTTCGACATCATCGTCACCGACCCGCCGCCACCGATCGAGAGCTCGGGCGCCTCGGTGATCTCGTCGTTCGAGTACTACCAGGCCGGGCGCGATCACCTGACCCCCGGCGGGGTGATGATGCAGTGGGTCCCATATGGCGCACCCGAGGCCGAGTTCAAGGAGCACATCCGAACGTTCGCGGCGGTCTTCCCCAACGTCGAGGTCATCCGCGGCGCCGGCGGATACGGCGCTTACATGCTGGGCTCGGACCAGCCGATGGCGTTCGGAGACGAGGCCGTCCGGGTCGCCGTGCAACGGCCGGGGGTCCTCGCCGATATCTCCTCTGCCTACGACTCCCCGGCCTCGACCGTCGAGGACTGGGTCGCCGTCGTCAAGCGGCAGCGCTGGCTCAACAACGGCTTCGTGCGCGCGTATGCCGGCGACGGCCCGCTCATCACCGACGATCACCCGCGTCCCGAATACTTCCTGCTGCGTCGCCTCGGCAACCCCCAGAGCCGGTGATCCGGTAGCGGTTGCCGTCGCAACCATCGAACCAGATCCGATGCTATCCTCGAACCGATGACCGCCCCCACGTTGGTGGTGCCTGCGTGTCCAGGGTCCACCGGGACCTCCGACCCCACCCCTTCCTCCCGCATCACCGAATCGTCCAGCGGGCCTCGCCTGCACGCGGAACGCCGGCGCGTGGCGGACATCCCTCGCGAGACCTGGGACGCCCTCGCGAGTCGCAACCCATGGGCCACGCCATTCTCGGCCTGGGCGTTCCAGCGCGCCTGGTGGGACGCGTACAGCGCGAATGCGCACGAGGAAACCCTGGTCGTCGTCGCAGCCGATGCTGCAGCCGGCGCGGATCCGGTCGCAATCGTGCCGCTGATGCACCGTCATGAGGTCGAGGAGTCCGACGCGCTGACCCACACGAAGATGCGCCACGGCGCGGACGTGGAGCTGACACCCGTCCCTCCGACGGCCAAGGCCGTCTTCTTCGGGGCTTCCTACCACGCCGACTACGCGACGATCCTCGCGAGTCCGGCCGACATGCCCGACGTGAGTGCGGCGGTGGCCGCGTACCTGGCCAGCCCACATGGGGCGCCGTGGGACGTCGTCGACCTGCGCCGTCTCCGGTGCGGCGATCCAGCCGGCGAGGACCTGGCCGTGGCGATGGGCGCGCTCGAGATGACCGAGGGCTGGACGCTCAACGTCGAGCGTGAGGACGTCTGCCCGGTCGTCACCCTTCCAGCTGGCGTCGACATGGACGGATATCTCGCGACGCTCGGCAAGAAAGAGCGCCACGAGATCCGCCGCAAGGTCCGTCGCGCCCAGGCCGTCGGCGAGATCCGGCTCGACGACTCCTCCGACCCGCTCGCGGATCTCGAGCTCTTCGCGGACTTCCACCAGAAAAAGTGGGGTGATGATGGCCTGTTCCCGCCGACCCCCGGCGGCGCCCAGAGCCTTGTCCTCTTCCGCCGGCTCTTCGAGCTGTTCGGGGCCGATGGCCCGCTGCGCCTGACGTTCCTCAGCGTCGGCGGGCGCCGTATAGCGTCGGGTGTCCACTTCGAGACGGCGGACGGCTACCTGTATTACAACGCCGGGGTGGATCCAGACGCTCGACAACTCTCGCCCGGCGTCCTGATGATCTACGCGTATGTCGCGCGTGCACTTGCCAGCGGGAAGTCGCGGCTCGACTTCCTCCGCGGCGATGAGCCGTACAAGTACGACTGGGGCGCGCGCGACGAAGTGATCCAACGTCTGCTCGTCCGCCGGCGGGCCGTACCGTGACGCCACCGGACCGCGCCGATCCCTGCCTGGAGGTCGTGCCGCGGGCTGCCCTGGCCGGCGGCCACCGGATCCGGGTCGTCGAGATCCTCGCGACCGGCACCAACGGCGGCGCCCAGGAACACCTCTACTCCCTCGTGACCCGGCTCGATCGGGAGCGCTACGACGTCTCGGTCGTCGCGCTCTCGCCGGGGAGTGCGGTCCGCAATCTCCAGCGGGCCGGCATCCAGGTCCTGGTGATCGATGAGCCCGACGATGCCATCGCCGTCGGAGCGCTCGCCGCGTACCTGGTGGAGGTCCGCGCGGACGTCATCCACAACCACATGTTCCGCGCGGAGACGGTCGGCACGCGCGCGGCCATGGCGCTCGCGGAGATCGGGCATCGGCGGCCCTACGTCGTCTCCACGGTCCACTCAAGTCGGGTCCGATCGGAAGATGATCGGCGGATCCTGCGCGATCTGACGCCACAGGTGAACCAGCTGATCGCCGTGTCGCAGATGGTGGAGCGAAAGCTCGTGGAGGAGGGCCGAACGACCGCCCCGGTCACGCGGATCTACAACGGGGTCGATCTGTCGCGCTACGACAACCAGGAGGCGTGCTGCACGCTGCCCGAGGAATACGGCATGGAGCCGGGCTCGAAGCTCGTCGGGGTCGTCGCGCGTCTGGAGCCCGAGAAGGGCCATCCGACACTGCTCGAGGCCTGGCCGCAGGTCCTGCAGGAAGTGCCCGATGCCTACCTCCTCATCGTCGGGGAGGGGAGCCGGCGCGAGGCGCTCGAGGCGCAGGCGCGTGAACTCCGGATCGCCCATCGCGTCGTCTTCACCGGGCGGCGCGACGACGTACCGGCCGTGACCGCAGCGCTCGATGTCGCGGTGCTGCCGTCCTATCGCGAGGCACAGGGCCTCTCGATCCTCGAGGCGATGGCGCTCTCTCGCCCGGTCGTCGCCTCGAACGTCGGGGGGATCCCGGAGATGATCGAGGACGGGGTGACCGGGCTGCTCGTGCCGCCGCACGATGCCGACGCGCTCGCCGGGGCCATCACGCGACTGCTCCGCGATCACCCGTATGCCGATACGCTCGGGCGAGCCGGCCACGACCTGGTCCACGATCGCTTCTGCATCGAGCTCATGGTCGAGGCGATCCAGACGATCTACGACGAGGGCGCGCGAGCCACCCGGCTGGCCGAGGTCGCCACCGCGGTCTGAGCGCGGGCAGGACCATCGGACCGGTGCCGCGGCGCACCGGCACCGGTAGCATCCGGGTCGTGTCACTCGCTCGTCTCTGGCTGTTCCTCGCCGTAACGCTGCCCGTGCTCGCCGCGTTGCTCGCGCCGATGTCGAGCGTCGACCTGACCTATCACCTGCGCGCCGGCTCCGAGATCCTGGCGACAAGGTCGATCCCGACGGTCGATACGTGGACATTCACCGCGGCCGGCCAACCGTGGGTCGACCAGCAATGGGGTTCGCAGGTCGTGCTGGCACTCGCGGAGCGCCTGGGCGGCTGGACCGGATTGGCGCTCCTGCGGGCGGCATTGACGGGAATCATCTTCGCAAGCCTGGTCGCGATCGGGCTGCGACGCGGACTTGCGCCGCGCACGGCCGCGGTGCTGACCCTCGCCGCGTTCTTCGTGGCGGCGCCGGCGATGGCCCTACGGCCCCAATTGCTCGGCATGGCCTGCTTCGCCGTCGTGCTGTGGCTCGTTGACGGACGACATCGTCATCCGCGAGCGCTCTGGCTCGTGCCGGTGATCGTGCTCGGGTGGGCCAACCTCCACGGGAGCTTCTTTCTCGGGCTGGCGGTGCTGGGCCTCGCCTGGCTGGAGGATCGTCATGACCGGGCCGCGGTCCCGAATCGCCCGCTGTTGGTGGCCTTGGTCTCGGCCGCCGCCGCCTGCCTGACGCCGTTCGGCCCGGCGGTCTGGGCGTATGCCATCGGGCTCTCGGTCAATCCCGAGGTCACCGCCCGGATCACCGAGTGGCAGCCGACCTCGCTCCGGGACGTCCCGGGGTTCCTGTTCTCCGCCTCAGTCCTGGCCGTGGTCGTCCTGCTGGCTCGAGGGACGAGGGCGGTTTCGTGGCCGACCCTCGCGTGGCTCGGCTTCTTCTTCGTGATCGGGGCGTACGCCCAGCGGGGCGTGGCATGGTGGCCCCTGGGGGCCTTGGTCCCGATGGCGGGCCTGCTCGCGCGCTCGGGCACGTCGGTCGAGCGCCTCGATCGGCCGCTGATCCGTCGGCTCAATCGCGTCGTCGCGGCGGTGCTCGTGATCGCCATGGTCGCGCTGCTCCCCCTGTGGCGCCCGATCGTGGCCGGGTCGGGGACCCCACTCGGCACCGTGTCGCAGGCACCGGCCGGGATCACAGCGGCCCTGCGCGGTCTGGCCCTACCCGATGACCGGTTGTTCGCCCCGCAGCCGTGGGGATCGTGGTTCGAATATGCCCTGCCGGCATTGCCCGTCGCGATCGACTCCCGGATCGAGTTCTTCCCGCCATCCGTGTGGGCGCAGTACGACGCGGTGGTCGCCGGGGTCGATGGATGGCAGGCACAGCTCAGCGATTGGCGGGTCTCGATCGTCGTCGTCCGGGGCGACGGGGGAGCCTTCGCGACCCGGCTCCGCGCCGCCGGTTGGGTCGAGGTCTACCTCGACGGCGACGGCTGGATCCTGCTGCGCCCGGATCGCCAGCCCGCCATCGGCGGCCTGTGAGTACTGCCCCGGACGCGACCATCGGTGCACGGTGACGGCATGCACCGGACTGCTAGAGTCGGGCGCATGACAGATCTCGGGGGCGACCTTGACGTCGTCGTGCTCGGCGGCGGCGGCCATGTCGGCCTGCCGTTGAGCCTGGCCTTCGCCCAGTCGGGGTTGCGGGTCGGCGTGTACGACACGGACCCGGCGACGATCGAGCGGATCGGCGCGGGCGAGATGCCGTTCCTCGAAACCGGCGCGGACGCGCTGCTGCGCGAGATCCTGCCGACCGGCCGGCTCGAGCTCGGGACGGACGCCGAGATGATTCGACGGACTGATCGACTCGTCGTCGTCATCGGCACCCCCGTCGACGAGTTTCTCGGTCCGTCGATGACGATCTTCGAGAAGGCCGTCGACCAGATCGCGCCGCACCTGCGTGACGGCGCCCTCGTGGTGCTGCGCAGCACGGTGTACCCAGGGACGACCGGCTACGTCGCCCAGCACCTCGCCGAGCGCGGATGCCGGGTTGACGTCGCGTTCTGCCCCGAGCGCATCGCCGAGGGGCACGCGCTGGAGGAGCTCCACTCGCTGCCCCAGATCGTCGGGGCGGACGAAAACGCCGCCGGGGATCGCGCCGAGGCCCTCTTCCGAACGCTGGTCGGTCACGTCATCCGCACGACGACCAAGGAGGCCGAGCTCGCCAAGCTGTTCACGAATACGTGGCGCTACATGAAGTTCGCGGTCGCCAACCAGTTTTTCATGATCGCGGACCAGGCGGGCGTGGACTATTCGAACATCCTGCGCGCCATCCGCGAGGACTACCCGAGGGCGGCCGACCTTCCGGGCCCCGGCTTCGCGGCCGGGCCCTGCCTGTTCAAGGACACGATGCAGCTGGCCGCATTCACGAGCGATCACTTCCCGCTCGGCCAGGCCGCGATGCAGGTCAACGAAGGCCTGCCGGCCTACATCGTCGCCGCGCTGGAACGCCGCTACGGCGGCCTCCAGGGAAAGACCGTGGGCATCCTCGGCATGGCCTTCAAGGCCGAGTCCGACGATGCGCGCGCATCATTGAGCTACAAGTTGCGCAAGCTCCTCGCCTGGGCTGGCGCCCGCGTCCTCGCGACAGACCCGTACGTTCGCGACGATCGGCTGGTCTCCCTCGAGTGCGTGCTCGACGAGAGCGACGTGCTCGTCCTCGGAGCGCCCCATGTCCCTTACCGCGGCCTGCACATCGGCGGCAAGGACGTGGTGGACATCTGGGGGGCCCTCGGCGAGGGGATCCGCCTCTAGTGCGGATCCTTGTCACCGGCGCCGCCGGATTCATCAACGGGTACTTGGTCCCGGAGTTGCTGGAGGCGGGTCACGACGTCGTCGGCCTCGATGACTTCAGCAAGTACGGTCACCTCACGAAGTCCTACGACGATCACCCCCGCTATCGATTCGTCGAGGGTGATGCCAAGGACGCCGACCTCTTGCGATCGCTCGCGGCCGACTGCGATCAGGTCGTGGCGGCTGCCGCGATGATCGGCGGAATCAGCTACTTCCACGAGTTCGCGTACGACCTGCTGGCCGAGAACGAGCGCATCCTCGCCTCGACGTTCGATGCGGCGATCGCCGCCTACCGGGCTGGCCACCTCTCCCGGATCGTGGTCGTCTCGTCATCGATGGTCTACGAGTCGGCGACGGTCTTCCCGACGCCCGAGGGCGCGCAGCGCACGTCGCCACCGCCGATCTCGACCTACGGCTTCCAGAAGCTCGCCTCCGAGTACTTCGCCACGGGGGCGTGGGAGCAGTACGAGCTGCCATACACGATCGTGCGACCGTTCAACTGCGTCGGGATCGGGGAGCGGCGGGCGCTGCGTGACAGCGACATCATGAGCGGGAACGTGAAGCTGGCGCTCTCCCACGTCGTGCCCGATCTCGTGCTCAAAGTCCTCAAGGGTCAGGACCCGCTCCACATCCTCGGCGATGGGTCCCAGGTGCGCCACTACACCTACGGCGGCGATCTCGCGCACGGGATCCGCCTCGCGATGGAGTCTGACGCCGCGGTCAATGAGGACTTCAACCTGTCGACCGGGGCATCCACGACGGTCCTGGAACTGGCAACCATGATCTGGCACAAGATCCACGGCCCGGACCGGGAGCTGCGATACGTGAGCGATCCGCCCTTCGAGCATGACGTCCAGCTTCGCGTCCCCGACGTGGGCAAGGCACGAGAGATCCTCGGCTACGGGGCCACGACCTCCCTCGGCACGATGCTCGACGAAGTGATTCCCTGGATCCAGACCGAGCTGGAGGCGGGCCGCCTGTGACGCGCCTGCTCCCGGAACTGTACGAGGCCCGCTTCGACGAACGCGAGGTCAGCGCCAAGGACGGCGTGTGGCGCGAGATCGTGCGGTATCTGGCGCGCTACATCGACCCTAGCCTTCCGCTCCTCGATCTCGCGTGCGATCGCGGCCACTTCGTCCGCTGGGCGACGGCCAGCGAGCGCTGGGCGACCGATATCCGGGATGTCAGATCCGTGCTGCCCGCCGACGTGCGCTTCATCCAGGCGTCGGGCCTCGACCTCGCCGACGCGCTCCCGAATGGCTATTTCGGCACGGTCTTCATCAGCAACTACCTCGAACACCTCGAATCCAGTGACGCGGTGATCGATCAATTGCGCGTGGTTTCTCAGTTGCTGCGCCAAGGCGGCCGAGTGATCGTCCTCCAGCCCAACATCCGACTCGTCGGCCAACGGTACTGGGACTTCATCGACCATCGGGTCGCACTCACGGAGCGCAGCCTGCTCGAGGCCGCGGAGCTGGCCGGTCTTCGGACGGTGGACCTCACCACTCGGTTCATCCCGTATTCGACGAAGGGGCGACTGCCAACCGACCCGCGCCTCGTTCGAGCGTATCTCGCGATCCGACCCGCGTGGTGGCTTCTGGGCCGCCAGACGCTGTATGTCGGGGCGCGCGAGTGAGCGAGCCGGAGCTGTCGATCGTCATGCCCGTGTTCAAGGAGGGTGAGGCCGTCGATCCGGTGATTCGGGCATTGGTGACCGACGTCGTGACCACGCACGAGATCCTGGTCGTGTACGACTTCGACGAGGACCCGACCGTCCCGGTGATCGACCGGATCGCCAACGAGCTTCCCGTCGTTCGCGGTCATCGCAACGATCTCGGCCGGGGTGTCCTGAACGCGATGAAGGCGGGCATCGCTGCCTCGTCGGGCGCCTACGTCCTGATCACGATGGCCGATGGTTCGGACGAGCCGCGGATCGTCGATTCGATGGTGGCTCTGGCGCGAGAGGGCGCCGACGTCGTGGCTGCCTCGCGCTATATGCGCGGGGGCCACCAGCTCGGTGGCCCGCGACTGAAGGGCCTGATGAGTCGCAGCGCAGGCCTGACCCTGCATTGGTTCGCCGGAGTGCCGACCCACGACCCGACCAACAACTTCAAGCTGTACTCTCGATCGTTCCTGGACGCCGTGACGATCGAGAGCACGGCGGGATTTGAGCTCGGGCTGGAATTGACGGTCAAGGCGACCCTCGCCCGCCGCCGCGTCGCCGAGGTCGCAACGACGTGGCGTGACAGGACCGCCGGTCACAGCAACTTCAAGTTGCGGAACTGGCTGCCCCATTACCTACACTGGTATCGGGTCGCATTCATCGGCCGCTGGCTGCCGCGGAGTCGATCGGCACCGGGATGATCGAACGGCTGCGGCTGGCCTTCGCGCGGGTCGGGCTGCCCGCCTGGTTCGTCGTGATCGACCTGCTCTGGATCGCGAAGCCCGACGCGTTCGCGATCGACGCCCGCCACTACCAGCGAGCGGCCTCCGTCTGGCTTGCGGGCGGCAATCCGTGGAGCGTTACGGAAAGCGGCGTTCCGTACGCGGCCGGGCCGCACACGCTGCTGTTCTATGCGCCCACGAGCCCCCTGCCGCTGACGCTCTCGGTGGCCGTCTGGATGGTCATCGGGATCGCTGCCTCGGTCTGGCTCGTGCGTCGACTGCGACTCCCGTGGTGGTACACGCTGTTTCCCCCGCTCGCGCACGCGATGTGGAACGGCAACCCGCAGAACCTCGCGCTGGCCCTGCTCGTGGCCGGCGGGCCGCTCGCGGCCGCGCTGGCGGTCGGGCTGAAGCTATACGCCGCCCTGCCGCTGATCGGGCGGTGGCGCGACCTCCTTGTCGCCGGGCTGGTGCTGGTAGTCACGCTTCCACTGCTGCCGTGGCAGCTCTACCTCGATCAGGGCCTCGGCGTCGGGTCGCACCTGGCGACCGCGTGGAACGGGAGCGCCTGGCGGGTGCCGCTCCTCATCCCGCCGACCCTGCTCGGCCTCTGGATCCTGCGCCGCCGTGGCGCCGAGTGGTTCCTCGTGCCGGCGGTGTTCCCGGCGACCCAGTTTTACTACGTGGCGATGGCGCTCCCGGCCCTGGTCGGGCGGCCGCTTATCGCCGCGGCGCTCGCCCTGCCGATGATCCTCATGACGCCGATCGTGGTGATCGCCTTCGCAACCTGGACGCTGTACGAGAACCGGGCCGGCCGCGCGACGAGCCGGCCGCCCGCCCCCGAACCCGCGGTCAGCCCGTAAGGATCGGCGAGGGCGGCTCCTCCCTCGATCGGGCGGCGGTCATCCATCGAATGGCGATGATCGTGACCGCGATCATGACCACGGATCCCACGACACCGGTCGGTCCGGCGACCGGCAACAACCGCCGGATGTCGGGCGTGGGCGGGACGGCCGCGAGGAGGTTCAGCGTGAACACGATGCCGGCCGCGGCGGCGAGCGACACGCCCCGTCGATCCGGGATCGTCGCGATGAGGAAGATCACGGCCGCATAGGCATACCGCTCGTGCATCTGGGTCATGAACGCGAAGAACACGAGTGTCGAGGCCGCCAGGCCGAGGATCAGCGTGCGCGGCCGAGGGTCGCGTGCGATCGCGACCGCGATCACGATCTCGAGCAGCCCGGTGACCGCGTAGCCGACGTGTCGCAGGGCGAACGGGCCCACGAACGGGACGTTGTCGGCGATGAAGCTTCCGCCCGCTGCCGCCTCCTGGACCAGCCACCACAGGTTCCAGGCGCGCAGGGAGAGCACGTTGAATATGTCGTTCTGGTAGTGGCTGAGGTTGGCGAGATACGCCAGCGGCCCGCCGGCTGCGATGAACGGAAGCCACAAGACCACTCCGACGACGACGGCCACGAGCCCCGTTCGCGCCAGCTCGACGACCGCCCCGCGCCAGCGCCCGCGCTGCCATCCGCTCGCCCAGAACCAGGCGGCGAACGGCAGGACGAAGGCCAACGCCTGCGGCTTCGTCAGGAGCGAGACCACGACGAGGGCCGCCGCCAGCCCGTTGCGACCCTTCCCGGCCGCGATCGCGGCGGCCAGGGCGGACAGCACGTAGATCGATTCGTATTGCCCCCACCACGCGCTAACGTACCAGCTGGCCGGGTGCACGAGGGTCGCGACCGCGGCGAGGGCCGCCCAGCGAGGTCGATCGCGCAACGCGTAGGCGACGAGGAGCGCGACCCCGATGTCGGCGATCGATGCTGGCGTCTTGAGCAGCATCCGGAGTCCGGTATCGGCGGCGTCCGTCGCGGTCGCGAACCCCGGCGCGATCGCCGCCAGGATCGCCCAGATCGCCGCCATGACCGGTCCGAACGAGACCTGGCCGAACGGGTTGGGACCGTACAGAGTGCCCATGCCACCCGTCGCGATCGTGTGGACCCAGCCGGCGAATTGATCGGTGTCGTCGCGCAGCCCGTCGGTGGGCAGCAGGACCAGGCGGATGAGGACGCCAAGGACGAGCCCGGCCCCGAGGATCGCTCGATCGATGCGCGACCAGCGCGATGCCGTCGGGTTCGACCGCTCAGACGCGGCGAGTCACCCAGTAGCGCTCCGCCGCGCCGTCGACGTCGCCGAGGCCGGCGATCGTCCTGCCGTAGGCTCGCGTCGCGCTGGCCATCTCCTTGGTGCTGTCGAACAAGCGGTCGATCTGGCTCTCGTAGATCCGGACACCGCTGATCTTGCGCTCGAGCTGGTCGGTGATGTCGGCGTACTGCGGGATCACGCTGACGTCGTGGGGCAACCGTGCCAATGCGTCGGCCCCCAGGTCGTCGAGCCCGCGGAACCCGTTCCACCAGGCGTACGGGAAGTCCTCGTAGAAGCTCACGACGCCCGAGTAGTCGGGACCCGGCATCACCCAGCGCCGCGCCTCGTCGAGGAGCCCGATGCCCACCTCGCGACACAGCTGGTGGTCCACGTGCCCGCCGACGCCCAACGGCAGATACACGTGCTGTGGCTCGAGGCGGACGATCTCGCGCCGGAGGGTCTCGTACGGCGCCGCGTCGTCGGGCCGTGGGGGGCCCAGGAGCTGGTCGTCGCCCCGATAGTCGCGGAAAACTGCGTCGGGCAGGTCGAGGAAGACGATCGAAGCCTCGGCGAAGTACGCGAATCGCTCGTCCTCGATCCGGCGTTTAGCCATCAGGTCGCCGGTCGCCGCCGCCTCCATCACCTCGTCGGTGAGGATCGCGCCCTGGGTCGGGACCTCGTCGATGACCGGCTGCCCAGCGAGCGACTCGTTGTGGATGCTCGCGCGGCGATACCACGACGACCGCTGCCAGAACCGCTTGGCCGCGGCGTCGGCGTCGGCCTGGGTGGCCTCCAGGCGATCGTCAGTCGCGGCCCAGGCGGGAACCAGCGCCGCGTCCGGGTAGTCGGCCAGGATGTCGCTGCGGTTGAAGGCCTCGCTCACCGGCCAGTGCGTCTTGGAGCCGAAGCCGAGCGCCTCGCGCTGGTACGGGGTCAGCTGGTCGGCCGCCCCGTTGCCGGAGAAGACCGTGATGATCGTCACGTTCTGGCCGAGCTCTCGGAGGCTGGCGATGAGCCCGCCACAGGAGAGGGCGACGTCGTCCGGATGGGGCGCGACGAACACGTGGGTCATGGCCGGCCGAGTATACCGAGCGCCTCTCGCCCCGGATCAGTCGCCGTCGTCGGGAAAGCCGCCCGGGCCGATGAGCGGCACGAACACAACGGCGCCATGCGGCGTCTCGATCCAGTCGTCGCCGTGGCGGACGGCGACGATGAGCACCTGCTGATCGCGTGGCCCGACCGGGATCACGAGGCGGCCGCCATCGGCCAGCTGCTCGCGAAGCGCTGCAGGGATGGCCGGCGCGGCCGCGGTCACGACGATGCCGTCATACGGGGCGCCGGCGGGGTCACCCAGGCTGCCGTCGGCAACCCGGATGTCGACCCGATCGCCCAGGCCGAGCGCGTCCAGGCGCTCGCGGGCGGAGCGCGCCAGTTCCGCGTGACGCTCGATCGTCCTGACATCCGCGCCCAACCAGGCGAGGACCGCCGCCTGGTAGCCGGAGCCGGTCCCGAGCTCGAGGATTCGGTCGCCCGGCTGTGGGTCGAGCAGTTCGGTCATGCGAGCGACCACGTAGGGCTGGCTGATCGTCTGCCCAGCATCGATCGGGACCGCCTCGTCAGCGTAGGCTCGGTGGCGCAGCCAGGTATCGATGAACCGGTCACGCGGGATCGCCTGCATCGCCTCGAGCACGCGATCGTCGGCGATGCCGCGGCCGCGAAGCTGCGCGGCGACCATCCGCTGGCGGTCCCGGGTTGGTCGATCCTCCCCGCCCATGACCCGGAGCATAGCCCCGAGCCGAGGCCTCAGGACGCTGAGGCGGACGGGATCGCGGAGGGAACAGCGCTTGGACTGACGCTGGGAGCTGCGCTCGGCGCGACGCTCGGCGCCGTCGAGGCGGCACTCGATCCGCTCGCGGCCGGCGAGCCAGATGCCCCGGGCGATGCCGAGCCCCCGGCGCTGGCGCTGGGCGCCGGCGAGGGCGACGCGGTCGCGGTCAGGAGTCCACCGTGGCCCAGGACGAGACCGTTGAAGAGGATCGCGGCGAAGATGACGGCCGTGCCGACCACGAACACCTTCGACACGTCGTCGCGGATGCGGACGGCGAGCTCCGAGGCGGTTGGCGCGCGCTGCGGGGCCGGTGGCGGAACGCCGCGACGGCGGGCCCTCCCGGCATCAGCCGCTCCTGCTCCAGCGGTCGTGGCCCCGGCGGCGGCCGCAGCGGCTTCCTCCTCCGCCTCGACGGCTTGCTCATCGAGGTCGTCGGTCTCGACATCCCCGTTCGCTGCATCGGGCTCGATCTCGACGTCCTCGTCCGCGGCCTCGGACTCGACCTCGGACTCGACCTCGCCATCGAGCCGTTCCTGCTGGAGATCGGCGTCGAGCGCCGCCTCGGGCTCGGGTGGCACCAACGCATCGGGATCCTGGTCGCGATCGAATCGGTCGGTCATGCGTCGGTCGTCGCTCCTCGGGTGCGGCCCGTCGATCCGGGCTCACGCGGGCGCCAGTGTACCCAAGTCGAGCCGGTCGACACCCCTCAGGCGTCGCGGACGGCGGGGACGAGCAGGCCGGCGAGTCCGGCGGCCATCGTGACCACGCCGAACATCGCGATGACCGTGCTCACTCCGACCACCTCGGCCAGCAATCCACCCACCGCCATCGCGAGCGTCATCGACCCGAAGACGAGCGAGAAGCGGAAGCCGACGACGCGCCCCATGAGTTGCGGGGGCGTGCGCTCCTGGAACAGGGTCTGACTCGGGATGAGGAAGATCATGTTCGTGACACCGACCCCGACGCTGAGTCCGAGGACGAGGTTCAGGTTGTTCGACAGTGCAAACAGCACGAGCAGCAGGCCAAAGACGGTGTAGCCGGCGATGATCATCCGGCCCTTGGCGAAGCGGGCTCCGATCAGGCCGATGACGAAGCCACCGATGAGGCTTCCGAGACTCTGGCCGGTCTCGATGAACGAGTAGACCGCCTGCCAGCCGATGGGTTCCCGGCCAAAGACGTGCAGCGCGTAGACCGGCGTCAGCGCGATGAGGATCCCGATCATGAGCTGGGCGACGGAGGCCTGGAGCGTATTGGCGAGCAGCACCGGTTCCCCGCGCAGGAACCGCCACCCGGCCTTCAGCTCACCGAGGATGCCCTGAGGCAACTCCTCTTCCGCGGTCGCGTTGCCGTCGGCGTTGGCCGCGGCCTCGTCCGAATCGGCGGAATCGCCGAAACCCTGGACGACGATCGTGCTCAACAACGCCGCCGAGCCGATGTACGTCGCGGCGTCCAGCCAGAAGGCGAGCGGCAGGGCATTTCCCAGGGCCACGATGAAGAGCCCCGCCAGCGGGTAGCCAACGATGTCGGCCATCGTCTCGCCGACCCAGAGCGACGAGTTCGCGGTGAGGAGCTCATCACGCCGGACGATGCGGGGGAGGATCGCGACTCGGGCCGGTCGGAAGAACACGGAGATCGTCGTGATGAGGAACACGAGCGGATAGATGAACACGACGTTCGTCGCCGCCGCGATCGGGACGAGCAGGACGGCCGCTGCGCGCAGGAGGTCGCTCACCACGAGGACTTCCTTGTGGTTCCATCGATCGACGAGCGCGCCGGCGACCGGGCTGAACAGGAGGTTCGGGACCGTGGCGGCCACGAAGACCAGGGCCGTGGCAAGCGCCGAACCGGTGCTGACCAGCACGACCGCGGCTAGCGCCAGCTGGTGGATGCGATCCCCGAACAACGAGACGAGCTGGCCGGCCCACAGCGCTGAGAACGAGCCGTTGATCGCGAGCCGCGCATACGGATGTCCGCGGACCCGTGCCACGGCCTCCGGGGAGGGCCGCGGGATCGGGATCGCCGGGAAGGCCGGCGCCGCAGGCCCGACCGGTGGCTCTGCCGGAAGCGCCGCCGCCGTCCTCGAAAGCCACTCCGGACGCGGGAGCAGGGACTCTACCCCGCTGGACCGACGGAGGCGGGTCGCGCCGGCCAAGCCTCCGAGCCGACGGGCGATCTCCGACGGTTCTTCCTCATCGACCGCCTGGGGGAAGCGGACGATGCTCGCGAACAGGAAGAATGCAAGTCCCAGGGTGAGGAACAGGTCGCCGAGCGACGCGACATTGCGGATGATCGGGATCGGGACCGGGATGATGTCGCCGAGGAAGACCGCTCGGACGAGGAACTCCGCGTCCAGGGCGCCGCCGACGATCACATGGAGGGCCGAGTTGACGTCGGATGGCACGAAGCCCGCGAGCTGGAGGCTGGGTGCCCAGATCGGCATGAAGCCCCCGTTGACGAGGATCACGACGGCGTTGAGCAGGATCCCGACGAAGGCGAGGCTCAGGCCCGGGTAGCTTCGATTGAACCAGAGCCCGGTGATCAGGAGACCGAAGCCGATCAGCATGAGCGGGACGCGGATCGCGTCGACCGCCCCGATCCCGGCGTTGAGCAGCGCCTCCGTTCCGACCCGCACCACGACCGCGGCAAACAGGAGGGGAACCCAGCGCAGCCGGATGGTGGCCAGGTTGCCGATGCTGCCGCCGGCCCACAGGCCCAGCAGCAGACCCAGCACGACGCCGAGGATCAGCACGGGTAGCTCAGGTGGGGCTCACAGGTGCGCTCACCGGCGAGGTCCAGGGCGTCACGGGCGCAATGATGCGGGACTGAACCATCCCGCGGGCCACGATGTCGGCGCCCGGGTGTCGTTCGATCTGGGCGCCGGTGGCGCGAAGACGAGGGGGCGGGCTCAGGTCCGCTCGGTGGTGACGCCGACACTCGGAGCAGTCTGCGTCGGACTCGTCGCGACGGCCGCGATGCGCCCGGCTGCCTGCCCGATGAGCGGGATCGGTCGAGGCTGAACCGTACGTCCGGGGTCCGGCACGCCATCGACGTGTCGCGTCTTGACGAACGCGTCGACGATGACCGGGTCGAACTGGATCCCTGCGAACTTGCGCAGCTCGCCGAGGGCCTGCTCCGCGGTGAGCGGCGTCATTCGATACGGACGAGCGGCGGTCATCGCCTCGAACGCGTCCGCGACGTGCAGGATTCGAGCGAGCTTGGGGATCTCGTCGCCGATGAGCCGATCGGGGTAGCCCGAGCCGTTGTACCACTCGTGGTGGTGTCGGATGATCGGCAGCTCGGGCGCGAGCTTGGTCACCGGCGCGATGATCTGCGCGCCCAGGACCGGATGGGCGTTCATGATCATCCGCTCCTCGCGATTGAGGCGCTCCTGCTTGAGCAGGACGTTGTCGGGGACGCCGATCTTGCCGACGTCGTGCAGCAGCCCACCCCACTCAAGCGCCTCGAGCTCCCCGTCCGTCACGCGCATCACGCGCCCGATATCGACCGCGATCTCCTTGACCCGATGGCTGTGCTTCGCGGTGAACGGATCGCGTTTGTCGACGGCCTCGGCCAGGGCGCCGATCGTCTGGGTGAACATGTCGCGCATCTCGACGAAGCGCCGATAGGCCATCCGCGTCGAGTACAGCGGCACCGCGAACAGGCCGGTGGCCCACCACTGGACCCCGTAGATGATCGACATCAGCCAGGCCAGAGGCGCCAGAGCGATCCAGCTGCCGGCAATCCCGCGCAAGTCGCCGACAGCAACCTCTGAGATGTGCTGCCCAGTCCTTAGCCCAAGTAGGACGGAGGCCAGCAAGAGATTGCCGGCCAAGAATACCGCTGCCGCGATCATCGCAGCGGCAAAGTCGGTAACAGGTCCAACGAAAAGCTTCTGCGCAAAGCTGTATACGATCCCGGCAACGATTGCAGGGATCGCGAGGCCAGCGTGATTAGCGAGCGTTCCGTACCAGGGAATGCGTCCTCGCACTTCCCGTACTTCGGTCGTACCGATTGCTGCCACCCAGCCAGCGACGGCAGGGCCGCCCAAAAACAGAGACGCCATGATGGGAGCGATGGCGACCGCGTGGTGGGACCCTCTCGGCAGCTGAACCGGAAAGGCAGACCCCAGCAGTGTGAGGAGTGTCCAGAAGGCCACGCCGAGCAGGATCTCAACGTCCGTTGGTGACTGGCCCGCGACGCCCGAGACGCGAAGGGCTATGTCGGACTTGGCCGGAAACGCAAGTGTCGCAGCCACGAGTGCAACAGCACCCATGACCACGACAGCTGCAACATATAGCTTGAGGGACTTCGGCATTACTGCCCCATGCGGAGAACCCACCCCGCTGACTCTAATCCCTCAAAGTCGGCGGAGTCGTAGCCCATCCGTACTAGAAGCCGCGCAGCGAAGCCCCCCCGGCGAGAGCAATCATCGCAACGCTCGACAGCGTTACGAGGATGCGAACGAATCGAGCCTTCATCAGAAGACCTCGACTACCAGCCCTTGATAGATTCGGCGTGCACGCTCGTTCCTCCTTCGCGGCTCTCGCGTCCAAGGGGGAAACACGAAAACCGACCAGACTTTGTGGGTCGGTCGGTTGCACTAATCGCTCCACCTCACCCTAAGTGCCCATTTCAGGTGAGGCATCCGCGCGTCCGAGCGTTCTTGACATTGCTTCCTAGTACTTGCGTACTACAAGCTACCCGGACTTTACGGATGCCGCACTAGGCTGGTCAATACGGCACCTTACCTATCCCTACAGGGCCTCGAGAGGGGGCGGCTCCATCCCGAGCTCGGCGCGCACGACTGCAGAGTAGTGGGCGTATTGTTCCGCGGCTGCGGCGTGGGCCCCTGTGACGCGGTACATCCTCAACAGGGAAATCTCGATCTGCTCCGCGGTCGGGTCGATCTCGAGAGCCCGTCTGGCGACGCTGATCCCTCGATCAAAGTGACCTGTCATGAAGTCGTCGAGGACGGATCGTTCGACGATTTCGAGGAACGCGGCATGGAGCCCATCGCGATATGCACTGGCCCATTCCTCGTACTCGAAGTCAAGCGCAAATCGGCCCCGGTACGTCTGAACGAGCCGTTCCACATCATCCGGGCTCGGACGAGGCGAGATGGACCGGATCAGATCTCGGCATTCGATGCTTCTTGAGGTGACCAATTCCGGGTCCAGCCAGATCACGTCAGAGTCGTGTCGCACGTAGCCCGGTGAGAGGTCATCGGAATACTTCTCCTCAAACACCCGCCTTAGGAAGTAGAGCGTCTGATTCAGCGAGTTCTGCGCTAACTCCGGGTCCAGGTCCGGCCATAGCGCATCAGGACCTGATCCCGCGTACCTGATAAGTCTTGCTTGGTGAGGAGGAAGCAGACTAGAGCGAGGACCTTGCGCCGAATCTCGGAGCCGCCGACGTTCCTGCCGCCAATACGAAGCCTCACTCGCCCCTGATCTTCGACGAAAACACGGTGCGCGAGACGTCGAACAAGAGTTCTGCCTATGTCCGCCCCAGTGCCACCACGCTTAATCCCGCGCCCGATCGCGCGGAGGGTGGGAATGTCACTCGCCTCACCGATGGCCTCGAGGAGGCGCGCCGATGTCAGCACATCCGACGACGCTGCCTGGGACATGAAGCTGCGTAAGCTGAACCGCCACCTCGCTGGGTGGAGGGTTGCAGCGTTGTACACCACATCGATTGCGTCCGGCGATAGGTGTCCCAGTTCCGGCACGATTTGGTCAGCAAGGTAGGTGAGGTGCCACGGGCATGGCCGGCCGATCACGACAAGAACTTCGTCGAGCCGTCGATCGGTATCGCTGAGCGCGGCCAGGAGCTCAGCCAAACGCCGCCATGCGTGGGCACCTTGTCGCGCGGCGTGATCGTGAGCTAGAGCGGCGGCTTGCTTTGCTCGGGAATGGCCGCTCGCAAGAGCCAGGTAAGCGTCGATTACCAGTCGCTGGGACTTCCCCCCCACGACCGTCGCCATGCCGTTCGGATACTCAGCAAAAGCCTGCCTGGCGGCCTCGAATTGACCGTGTCGAACCAACATCGTGGACCGTGTGTTCGAGAGTTGCCGGCGAGCGATCAGCGTGGCGGCCGCACGGCCACTTAATCGATCGAGGATGACCAGCGCCGCGTCGGCGCTTCCGAAGGAGTTGTGGGTTTCGGCAGCCTCGATCAAGGTTTCGTCCTCGAGATGTTCAGTTTGGTCCGAGAGCACCGCTGCAATCTGCGCATCGGCCTCCGAGGCCCGGCCTTGGCGAGCCAGGATCGCCGCACGAAGCACTAGCGCTGCCGCTCGTTCAATGGACGATGAGGTCGTCTCCAGAGCTTGAAGGGCTTCGTCGACGTCGCGCAGCGCGTCGTCGAGCCGATCTTGCGCAAGCGAGCAGCCGGCAAGGTTGAACATTGAAACGCCGTAATGGTGAGGCCGACTTCCCTTCTGTTCGCGCGCTAAGGCATTGAGCCGACGGGCAATTGCCTCGATGTCTCCGTCGTCGCCTGCCAGGAGGACATCGATGGATGCCTCGGCGATGGCGCGCAGATTTGGATCGGTGGTTTCGAGTCGCAATGTCTCCGCAAAGCTCCGCGCGCGCTCGGCATCGCCGAAGTTGAAGTACATCGCAAGTAGATTTAGTAGAGCGTGGTCCCGCTGGACCGGGTCGTCTTGCGATGACTGAAGAACCGCCTCCGATGCGGCAATTCCGGCGGCGTAATCACCAAATTGCAGGTTGACGCGGCTGAGGATCAGGTCGAAGCCGGGTGGTCGGAGGGCTTGCGGTATGGGTCGGATGAAGGCGTCCGCAAGGGCGTATTGGCCGTTGCCCATGATCGTTGGGATGGCTTGGCCGATGACTCCAAGAAGGGCGTCGGTGTCGCCTGCCTCTCGATAGTGGTGCGCGGCCGTCTTCCAGTCGGTGGCCGCCAGGCCGTCGGCCGTGCGCCGGTGAAGCTCTGCCACGGCCGCATCGCCATCGATGGCGCGTAGGCGCGCCTCGAGGAATTCCCGGACGAGAGGGTGGTATCGCTGATGGGTTCGTGGGCCGCCCGACACGCGACTGAGCAGCGTCAGCCGCTCTGCGCCCGTCATCAGCCGGACGACATCGCTCGAGGATCCGCCGGTGACCAACTCGGCGAGGTCGGAGGTCACGATCTGCAGGATCGACGTTTCCATGAGGAACCGCTGCATCTCGTCGGGCAGCTCGCCGACCACCTCCTCCGCGAGATAGTCGTACAGCTCGCGATCGGCGCCGGTCAGCCCGCGGACGAAGCGACGGACCTCGGTGGGGGTCCGATCGCGAAGTGCCGCCTGAACGAGCTGGAGGGACAAGATCCAGCCCTCGGTCCGGACCGCCAGGTCGGCGAGGACATCCGGATCGAGCGCACGGCCATACGTCTCGGTGAAGAGTTGTTCCGTTTCAGCGACGTCGAACCGAAGATCGTCGGTACCGAGTTCGGCGACGTCCCCGACCGCGCGGAGTTTCGCGAGCGGCACGGCGGGCGCCCGTCGGCTGGCGAACACGATCGACACGCGCTCCGGCGCCCGCGCCACGAGCTCCCGGGCGATATGGCGAGCGTCCGGGGCATCGTCGACCAGATGGAAGTCATCGAGGATGAGGACCGCGCCGCCCGCGGCGATCGACGGCAGCTCGCCGAGGAAGGTGTCGAGCACGACGTCGCGGGTGGGACCTGCCGCGGAGACATCCGCCAGAAGGTCCGAGGTCGCCGGGGCGAACGTCGGATCATGTTCTCGTCCCGCCGCCACCAGGTGGTGGAGGAGCGAAATCCAATCGCGGTCGCCGTCGTCGAGCCGATACCACAAGGTGCGCATCCGGGTGCGACGCGAGAAGTCCGCGAGCAGCGTGGTCTTGCCATACCCGGCGTCGGCCAGGACCAGCACAACGCGGCCGTGCACCTTGGCCCGGAGCCAATCCAGCAGCCGAGGCCGCTCCAGCGTCTCGTCGCGCAAGGCTGGACGCTGGATCTTGGCCAGCTCGATGGGGTAGCGCCCAACCTCGGTGCGTTGCGCTCCGCTCCTTGGCGGGATCGTCAGCGATGGCCGGCCCGGACCCAGGGGGACGGGCGGCCGAGCCGTGGCGGGATGAAGTGGAGGATGTGGCCCGGGCGACGTGAACGATCCGGATCGCTCGCGCGGAGTGTCGGCGCGCGGTTCCGCGGTTGGGCGATTCGGCATATGCGACATGGTGCCCGGAAGCCCTCATCCGCCGGTTAGCTGCGACCCTTCGCCCTTGACACAACCTCGCGGTCGGCGGTCAGCCCTCGTATTCGAAGCCGATCTTGACCTCGACGCGATATTCGACGATCTGGCCGTCGGCGACGACGGCGCTCGACTTCACGACCTCGACGGTCTGGATGTTGCGGACCGTCTTGGACGCGGTCGCGACGGCCTGTCGGGCCGCGTCGCTCCATGACCGGGGACTGGTCCCGACCATCTCGCGGATGATGATGACGCCCATCGTGTGCTCCTCCAGCGGTCGGGGGTCGGACGGCCATGATGCCACCCGCGACCGCCGGTCCGCTGGCCATGCGCTAGGCGTGGACGGTCGAAGCCTCGATGGTCCCCGCGCGCACCTTGTCGAAGCACGAGCTGCAGTACACGGGCCGGTCGTTCCGTGGCGCGAATGGCACGACTGCCTGGCCTCCGCACGCCCCGCAGATCGCGGCGTGGAATTCGCGCGGGCCGTCCGATGCGCGGGCTCGCTTCGCGGCGGCCCGGCATGAAGGGCATCGCTGCGGATCGTTCTGCAGGCTCTTGCTGGCATAGAAGGCCTGTTCACCGGCGGAGAAGACGAACTCCTCGGCGCAGTCTCGACAGGTCAGCGTCCGGTCCGTGTACACCGTCTCCAGACCCTCCTCGGCTCGGGCGCGTTGGCGCAGGGAGGCCCGCTGCCGGCTGGAACCCGGACCTGCCGATGGGAGGCGCGGATGGGGATGCGCGCTCGGCTGGGTCCGGACCGCAGCCCGGGACTCATAGCGGAGAAGATACGCGTGCCGTCAAGGGGAGATTCGTGTGATTTCTGTGCTATGAGACGACCAGAGGTGCGAGACTCGAACGAACCGCCCGCGATCGAACGGAATCAAGCGGAACCGATCGACCCGCAGCGGCGTCCGGCAGCCATGTCCAACCTTCACCGCCTCACCCGATCGCTTCTGGTTATTTCCGCCCTTGCCCTCGTCGCCGGGTGCGGCTCAGCCGCAGGCCCTGCCGCGACCGGTGGGCCCTCGACTCCGCCAAGTCCGGCTACCAGCGGAGGCCCTTCCGCGAAGCCGGGCGCCGACGCCATCGACCACCCGACGGGCGCGACCGACGTGATCTTGCGATACGAGGAGGGCGGCGGCTTCATCAACCCGGCGTTCATGCTCGCCCAGATCCCGACGTTCACGTTGTACGGCGACGGGACGATCGTGTTTCGCAACCCGGCCCTGGAGCCACCCCCGGCCGAAGGGTCCGTCGCCAGGATGAATCCCGCGAGGACCGCCAAGCTGAGTGAGGAACAGATCCAGGCGCTGCTCAAGTCGGCGCTCGGCGAGGGCGGCCTGGGGGCGGCCCGCCTCAAGTACGAGAACAACATGGTCGCCGACGCCTCGACCGCGACCTTCACGATCGTTGCCGGCGGGCTCCGAAAGCAGGTGCATGTCTACGCCCTCGGGATGGACGTGCAGGGCCGGCCGGACGGCGTCGCGCGAGCCCAGTTCGCGAAGCTCGCCCAGCGGCTCAGCGACTTCGACAATGGCGGGACGATCCCGACCGATCCGTTTGTCCCGCGGGCATTCCGCGGTGTGCTGCTCGAGAACGGCATGGCCGCCCCGGGCCAGAAACCATGGCCGTGGAAGGACCTCATGCCGGCGGACTTCAAGGTGGATGCCGACCCGAATGGGATCCAGTTCCCACACCACGTCCTGACGACCGCTGAGCTGGATCTCCTCGGCGTCAAAGCCTATGAAGGCGGGCTCCAGAACGTCGTCCTGGTGGGCCCCGGCCAGGGAAAGATCTTCACGCTCTACGTCCGTCCTCTGCTCCCCGACGAGAAGGCGTAGCCGCGACAGCGGCCCCGACCCGCGGCATGGCGAACGGAAGGCGAGGAGCTACCCGGTTTCGGCGTACCGCTCACCGGCGTACGAGATGAACCGGGTCTGGCGCTTCTTGAACCAGAGTTGCACCTCACCGGTGGGCCCGTTTCGATGCTTGGCGAGCTTGAGGTTGATGACCTCCCCATCGGTTGCCTGGTCGTCCGAGCCGCGCTCCTTGTCACGCCACAGGAACATCACGAGGTCGGCGTCCTGCTCGATCGCACCCGACTCGCGAAGGTCCGACAGGCGCGGTTCCTTCGACTCACGCATTTCCGGTTGGCGTGACAGCTGCGAGAGGGCGATCACGGGCACGCTCAGCTCGCGGGCGAGGGCCTTGAGCCCGCGCGAGATCTCGGAGACCTCCTGGACCCGGTTCGCGTCGCGGTTTGTCGTCGTCGCCTGCATCAGCTGCAGGTAGTCGACGACGACGAGGTCGAGGCCGGCCTCCGCCTGGAGTCGACGTGCCTTGGTTCGCAGCTCCATCGCCGAGATGTTCGGCGTGTCATCGATGTACATCGGCGCCTCCGACAGGGAATTCATGGCCGGCGCGATGCGCGCGAAGTCGAGCTCTTCGAGGAACCCGGTCCGCAACCGTTGGGAATCGATGTTCGCGACGCTCGAGAGCATTCGAAGCACCAGCTGCTCCTTGCTCATCTCGAGGCTGAACACCCCCACACTCTTGCCTTCCTTCACCGCGGCGTGCTCCGCGATGTTCAGCGCGAAGCTCGTCTTGCCGACCGATGGGCGGGCAGCGACGACCACGAGATCGCTCTTCTGGAGTCCTGTCGTGAGGGCGTCGAGGTCGGCAAAGCCGGTCCTGACCCCGCTGATCTCGCCACGGTGCGCATGCAGGTAGTCGAGCCGGTCATAGGCGTCGTGCAGGAGCGACTTGAGTGCCGAGAAGCCGACGTCGATCCGCTTCTGGCTGACAGCGAAGAGCTCGGACTCGGCGCGATCGATCGCTTCCTGGATCTCGGCCGGGTCCTCGTATCCGATCCCGGCGATCCGGCCCGCCGCGCCGATCAGATTGCGCAGGACGGCCTTACGCTCGACGATCCGTGCGTATTGCGCCGCGTGGACCGCGGTGGGTGTCTCGTTACTGAGGCTGGAGAGGTAGGCCCGGCCGCCGACCGCCTCGAGCTCGTCGCGCCGCTCCAGCGACTCCGCGACCGTGACGATGTCGATGGGTTCGCGTCGCTCGAACAGGTCGAGGATGGCGGCGTAGATGCGTGCGTTCGCCTGGCGGTAGAAGTCCTCGGCCCGGAGGAACTCGGCGACCTCGACCACGGCGTCGCGGTCGATGAGGATGGCGCCGAGGACAGATTGCTCGGCTTCGAGGCTCTGGGGCGGAAGACGGTCGATCACGGCGAGGGCGGACTCCGATGGCGGGCTGGGGGCCTCATTGTCCGGGGGCGAGGGTCACGCGCGATGCACGAAGACGACCTTCCGACCGAGCCCACTCCACGGAATCACTATCGGTGTGCGCAACATGTGGACGACGCGGTGGATATCCACCGGTCACCCTTCTCGAGAATCAGGCGCCCGGCCGCGTCAGGCCAAGGCGCCGGGCAAGCACGTGAGCGAGCGCACCTAAAGGTGCGTGAGCGAGCGGCGGAGCGCGGCAACGCCGGCATGGGCCGACCCGGCGCCCGCCCTCAATCCAGCTTCCGAATCACACCGATGAGTTTTCCCTGGATGCGCACATCCTCGTAAAACTGCGCGGGGTAGGCGGGATTGGCCGGTTGCAGGCGGATCTTGTCCTTCTCGTTGAAGAAGCGCTTGAGGGTGACGGCGTTCTCGTCGACCTGAGCGACGACGATGTCGCCGTTGCGGGCGGTCGTCTGCGGACGGATGAGGACGAAGTCCCCGTCGGCAATATGCGCGTCGATCATCGAGTCGCCGCGGACCTTCAGGACGTAGGCGTCGCCACTCGGGGCGAGGAGGTCCGGCACCGCCATGGACTCGGACGCATCCTGGTACGCCTCGATGGGACCGCCGGCTGCGATCTCGCCGATGATCGGGACGACGCGTGAATCGGCCGACGTGGCCTGCGGGACGAGCTCGCTCGAGAGTCCGAGCCGGATCGCGGCCGTCGGGGTCAGTCGGATGGCCCGGCTCTGGGCGGCACCGCGCTCCAGATACCCTTCGCGCTCGAGGATCTGCAGGTGATGGTGGACCGCGGAGGTGGAGGCGAGGCCGACCGCGCGGGCGATCTCGCGGACCGACGGCGGAAAGCCGCGGGCCCGTAGCGTGGCGGCGATGTAGTCGAGGATTCGGACCTTGCGCTCGGCGTCGTGTTTCGTCACTCGCGCCTCCTTGGCGTGCATGATACCGAACGGACGTTCGATGTCAAGGCGCCCGACAGCGACGCACAGACGGGAGCGCTGCGGGTGGCTCGGTCACGGATAGGGCCGGTGCGGCATCGCTGGTAGACTCCCCGTTCCCGACGCCGAGTGCGCGATCGGGTCACGTGAGGCGACCGACGCCGATGGCGCGAACGAACCGGAAGAACTCCTCCAGCGGCTCGATTGGGCGACTGTCACTCGGTCGGATGGTCTCCTTGCTCGCGTTCCTGCCGGTCGCGAGCCGGATCCCCGACTACGCTCGTCTCGTCGGTGCGCTCGTGCTCGATGAGCGCACGCCGGTCGGACGCAAGGCGCTTCTCGGTGCCGCGGCCGGCTATCTCGCGTTCGGGCGCGATCTCGTGCCCGACAGCATCCCGGTTTTCGGGGGCCTCGACGACCTCGTCGTCGTCGTCCTCGCCGTGGACCTGTTCCTCGAAGGGATCCCGGATGACCTCCTCGACGAGAAGCTCGTCGAGCTCGGCCTCGAACGCGCCGCTTTCGATCGCGACATCGCCCAGATCCGGCGCTTGACGCCGGGCCCTGTCCGTCGGACCATCCGGCGGATCCCCGGCCTGCTCGAGGAGGCAGGGGGCACCATCAAGCGCTTCGGTCTCGGCCCGCGGGTGCGGGCCTGGATCACGAGAGAGGACCCCGCTACGTGAAGGTGATCCTGACCAAGGACGTCACTACGCTTGGCAAGAGCGGGGAGATGAAGACCGTGGCCGACGGCTACGCGACGAACTTCCTCATCCCCCGACAGCTGGCAGTTCCCGCCGCGGGCGGGGCGTACCGGGCGTGGCAGCACGACATCGCGAGCCGCGAGGACAAGCGCAAGCGGGAGCGCGAAGACGCCGACATCGCCGCCACGCGGATCGCCTCGACCACGCTCACGATGGGCGTCAAGGTCGGCGAGGGCGGCAAGCTCTACGGCTCGATCACTTCGAAGGACATCGCCGACGCGCTCGCCCGCCGCGGGATCGAGGTCGACCGCCACAAGATCGACCTCGAAGAGCCGCTCAAGTCACTCGGTACCTACAAGGTCGCGATCAAGGTCTTCAGCGGCATGACCCCGGAGGTCACGGTCGTCGTCGAGCCGAAGGGCTGATCCCGGTTCGGCGGCCCGCGAAGAGCCAGGCTGCCGCCGCGAGGAGCGCAACGGCCGCCGCCGCGAGGCCGACGAGGGCGTCCCAGGGGACGAGGCGCAGCCGGATCTCGTGCAGGCCCGCAGGGACCGCCACGAGCTGACCCGCCAGCGCGCGCATCGTCTGCGTCGCTGCACCGTCCAGTTCGATTCGCCAGCCCGGCCACCAGGCGCGATCGATCCAGACGTAACCCGCATCGGGCATGTCGACGCGCGCGTCCAGCTCGCCGTCCGTCGCCGCGATCACGTCGATCGATCGACCCTTGGCGGCCGCCTGGCCAAGATCGATCGTCGCGTCCGGGGGGCGGATGAGCGACCCGATCTCGGGGCCTGGCTGGGCCGCCGTCGCGGGCAGCCAGTACGGACCGACGTCCGCGGGGACGCGGCAAATGATCGCTTCATCCGCCTGGAGCGCGCGAGCATCGGTTCCCGGGCAGGGCCGGCCGAACGTCACCAGCACGTCGACGCCGACGAGCCACCGCACGAGCTCGGCATCAGGGCCGGACCGCGCCTGCTCGAGCAGGCGGTCCGAGGCGAGCAGATTCAATGAGCTGAACATCTCGAGGTCGGGGATGCCGGCCGCCGCGAGACGGTCCGGGGCGCCGGGATAGTACCCGGGCGCATCGAGCGTGAGGACGCGATGGGGGCGGATCGCCCGCAGGGCGGTCGCGAGCTCGCCGGCATAGGGCCGGACATCGTCCGCCGGCCGGATCACGTTCGCGAGCGGCGAAAGGACCGCCAGCGGGACCACGACGAGCGCGACGAGACCGAGGGAGGCGACGGCGCGGCGGCGGACGGCGATGAGCACGACCGCGCCGATCCCTGCAGCCACCTCGGCGATGACGGGCATCGGGGCCGCAAGGGCGGCAACCGCGAGCTCGTGTGCGCGCGCGGCATCCGCCGGTGAGACCGAGCCCGGGCGGGATGCTGCGATGAGGACCGTGTCGAACGCGTCGGGAACGAGGACGGCGCCTCCGAGCGCCACGACATACATGGCCACAAGAAGGGCCACCGCGAACGCAGCCCGGCGCATGGCCGGGCCGGTCGGCCGGCGACCGACGCGCGACAGGCCGATCGCCGCAAGGAGGCCCAGGACGACCGCCACGACGAGATACGAACGGACGGGCGAGCGCAGGCCGTTAAGGATCGGGATGTCGAGCCAGGCGTCGGGTCGGAACGCCGCCACGATCGGGATGGCCAGCATCACGGCCGCGACGGCCAACCATGGCCGTGCCCGGCGTGAGGTCGCCCCGACCGCGCCAAGCGCGAGCACCGCGAGCCCGACGAACGCGCTGACTTCAAGGAGGGCAAAGACGCCGTCGGGATACCACTGCGTGAAGAGATCCCAGCCGTCGGGGCCGGTCCGGAGGAACGGCTGTGCGAAGGCGAACGCCAACGGGTCGAATGGGGTGGCCGCGGAATTGAACACGTCGTCGGCCGACAGCCCGAGGCTGCGCACCGACAGCGTCGTCAGGATCAGGGTTGGCAGGATCTGGATCGCGCCGATCGCGCCGCCCAGCAGGCCGAACGCGACGACCCGCCCGAACGAACCGAGATCGCGGCCCGTGGCGATCAACAGGACGGCGGCGCTCACACCCGTGAGGAGCCACATGTTGGGGTGGCCGGCGAGGGCCTGGATTCCCCAGGCGATGCCCGCGCCGACCAGCCCGAGGCGCGTGGGCCCCGGCCGGCGAGCGAGGGGGAGCAGGATCCACGGCATCCAGGCATAGGCGGCGACCAGGTTCGTCCACTCGAGCTTCGTGACGATCGCCCCGCCGAGCATCGCCACCGACGTTGCGACGATCGCCCCGCTCCGCGAGCCAGCCAGCCTGATTGCCAGCAGTCCCGTCCCGAGGCCGGCGGCCGTCAGATGGAGGACCCGGCTCACGTCGAGCGCCACCAGTGGCTCGAGCTGGAAGATGAGCCAATTCGGGGGATAGAAGGCCCCGATCTGGCCTTCCGCGTATAGCGGGAAGCCGAGGCCGAGTCGGTCGTTCCACAGCGGCAGATGGCCGTCGCGGAGAGCCTCGGAGAAGAACACGGCGAGCGGCGCATCGATCTTGGGGACGTCGAGGTTCCACAGGGCCATGCCGGGCGGCGTCGGGAGCCTCGCGGCGATCGTCGCCTCGATGGCCGCGATGACGACGAGCATCGGGATGAACCGGAGCACCCCCGACGCCACCGACCGGGAGGCCGTCACTGCCACCAATCGAAGTAGGTCGCGCCCATCCCCCAGAGGTTGACGAGGGCGCCGATCGCGATCGCGACCCACGCCTCGAAGGAGATCCGACCGCCGAGCCCGCGGACCGTCAGCAGGAAGAGGAAGGGGTAGAAGTCCTGGGCATAGCGGAACCCGAATTGAGCGCCACCTGGGTCCGCATGCATGAGGATCGGGATGAGCGTGAGGATGACCGCCGCCCACGCCCCGAGACCGAACCAGTCAGGACGACGGGCCTTGATCGCCCACAGGAAGAGCGGGGTCGTCAGCAGGATCGACAGGCCGCCCAGCTGGCGGGGCTGGATCCATGGGAATCCGCCGACCTCGACCGGTGACGTCAGGAACAGGGCGTACAACTTGCGCGGGATGTTGACGATACTGAAGAAGCCGTTCCGGTACTGGTCCTCCTGCAGCAGACCGGGGATCAGGGCATACCCGTTCTCGAAGGGCGAGCCGAAGCGCAGGTAGTTGTAGGCGAGGTAGCCGACGATCGGGATCGCGAGGCCGGCGACGAGCGGTCCGCCCACCTCGACGAGGCGGTCGAGATCGACTCGCGTCCGCCAGGCCGGCGGGCGCACGGCGCCCAGGGACCCGAACACGGTCCAGTCATCGGTCGCCTCGCGCTCGGCCCGGTCGATGAGGTACGCCGCAAAGAACGGAAAGGCCAGCAGCAATGGCAGTCGGGCCAGGACCGCGGCCCCGAATAGCAGCCCGATCAAGGCGGCCCGCGCGTCGAGCTGGCAGGCGCGGATCGCGAGGAGCGTGAAACACATCGCGACGACGTGGGCGAAGTGCCACGACGAACCGGCCTGGGCCGAGTACCACACGATCGTCCCGAAGGCGAACACGAGCGACAGGACCAGCCGTGGCCCGCGCTCAACGCCCATCGCCCGCAGGATCGTGGACATGATCGCGATGTTCGCCGCCCCCAGGAGGATCGACGCCCAGGACTGCTCGAAGCCCGCGCCGAACAGCCACACCGCCGGGAGCACAACGAGCGCGGGCATCGGCGGATAGACGACGTAGTACGACCCGTTCCAGGGCACCAGCTCGTTCAGCCAGGACGGGGCCTCGATCAGGCCCCAGCGGCCGTGGAGGAATGCGTCGGCCAGCGGCACGAAGTAGTTCAGGTCGGCCGTCCGGGCGTGGTCCAACCAGGCATAGACGAGCCAGGACAGGAGGAACAGCCCGACGGGGATGCCAAAGCGGTCGAGCCAGGCCCAGCGAGCCGGCGTCGAGTCGGACGTCGCCTGCGGTGCGTCGCTCGTGATGTCCTCCCGGCTGGCATCCGGCACGGTCGCCGGTGGCGGCGCGATGATACCCGGGCCATGGAGCGCACGATCCTTCACGTCGACCTCGACGCGTTCTTCGCCGCGGTCGAACAGCGCAACCGGCCCGAGCTTCGCGGGCGGCCGGTCATCGTCGGCGGCGACCCGGCTGGCCGGGGGGTCGTCTCCGCGGCCAGCTACGAAGCGCGCCGATTCGGCGTCCACTCCGCGATGTCGTTACGCGAGGCCGGCCGGCGTTGCCCGAACGGCGTGTTCCTCCCGGTCGACGGCCGCCGGTACCAGCAGGCCAGCCGCGACGTCATGGCCGTGCTCCGTCGGATGACACCGATGGTCGAGCCGATCTCCATCGACGAGGCATTCCTCGACGTCACCGGATCTCGAGCCCTGTTCGGCGATGGTGCCTCGATCGCGGCCGCGATCAAGACCGCCGTCCGGGACGATGTGGGGCTGACCGTGTCGGTCGGCGTGGCGACGACGAAGCTGGTCGCGAAGATCGCGTCCGATCTCCGCAAGCCGGACGGCCTGGTCGTCGTTCCGCCCGGGACCGAAGCGGCGTTCCTCGCACCCTTGCCCATCGCGCGTCTGTGGGGCGTCGGCGAGAAGACCCGCGAAGCGCTGACCGAATACGGCGTCCGGACGATCGGGGATCTCGCCGCGCTGCCGGCGGACCTCGTCGTGCGGCGGTTCGGCAAGCACGGCGGTTCACTCGTCGGTCGCGCGCGCGGCCTCGACGACGACCCGGTGCACGAGGGCGACCCCGCGAAGTCGGTCGGCCACGAGCACACGTTCGACGTGGACACGACCGACGCCGAGGTGATCGAACGGACGCTGCTCGGGATGGCCGAGGGCGTTTCTGGCCGGCTTCGATCGGCCGGCGTCCGTGCGTCGACGATCGCGGTCAAGATCCGCGACTCCTCGTTCCGGACGATCACTCGGCAGCGAACCCTGCCCGAACCGACCGACCTGACGGAGCCGATCTTCCGGACCGCACTCGCGCTGGCACGCCCGGAGATCCGGGGGATCCGGGTCCGGTTGCTTGGCGTGAGCGCCTCGAACCTCGGCGAACCCGACCAGCTCGGGCTCTTCGCCCTGGAGGACCCACGCCGTCGGGCGGCGATCGAGGCCGCCGATGCGCTCCGCCGCCGCTACGGCGAGCACGCGGTGACGCGCGGCCGCCTCGTGGGGGCACGCCTCCCGGCGCCGTTCGAGCGCGATCCGCGCAACCCGCTCGACCGGCGAGCGCGCGGGGCCGCCGCCGATCCCGACGCCGCGGAAACCGCCGAGGATGGTGCGTCCGGTCGTGACAGCCAAGGTGTCAACGAGGTCGACGATATTCCGCCCGACGACGCTTGACATCGAACGCCTGTTCGGTCTACGGTGGCGTCGTATTCGAACATCCGTTCTGTCGACCAGGTGCCCAGGCCGACGACGACCCAAGCGAACCGCCCCCGGAAAGGAGCCATCCCGATGGCGTTCATCCGCGTCGAGCCGGTGCAGGTCCGAGTCCGGACCGACTGGCTGAGCGGCCGCCCGCGTGAGATCACGTGGGGTGCCGAGCGACTGCCCATCACCCATCTGGCATCCGTCCGCGAGGAAGCAGCTGCCTACCCGGTGATCACCGGACCTCGGACCCTCTTCGAGGTCGAGACGCCCCGCGCCCGACTCTCGCTGACGTACCAGCACCGCTCGCGACGCTGGATCGTGACCGGCTTGGACGAGGCGCGTCGGGCGGCCTGATCGCTCGCTGATCCCTGGCCGACGGCGGATCTTCTCCCTCGTTCGTCGGCTTCTGCGTCGGTCGCGGGGCGGGCGCGCCGGTACCGCGCTCGCCCCGGCCCGATGTCCACGGCTCGTGACACGCCCGCTCGGGTCGTGGCGATCGAGCCCGGCATGTACGATCGGTTCGTGCAGTCCGCAGGATCGTCGAGCTTTCGCGACCTAAGCCTCGACGAGTTCGTCGATCGCCTCGCGTCGTCCGACCCTGTCCCGGGTGGGGGGAGTGCTTCGGCCGTGGCCGCGGCCATCGCGGCAGCATTGGTCGCGATGGTCGCCTCGTTGTCGCGCGGTCGCCCGAAGTATGCCGAACACGAGGCGCTGCTCGCCTGGGCGCACGCCGCAGGGCTGGACCTCAAGGACCGATTTCTGACGCTCGCCGATCAGGACGCCGCGGCTTTCGCCCAGTTCGCAGCGGCCCTGAAGATGGCCCGGGCCACGGAAGACGAGGCGGAAGGCCGGGTCGCGGCGCTTCGTTCGTCGGCCCGGCTGGCAAGTGAGATCCCGTTGACCTGCGTCGAGGCCTGCCACGAGCTCCTCGGCACGGCCGAGGCGCTGGCCGGACGGAGCAACGTGAACGCCTCGAGCGACCTCAACGTTGCGGCGCTCCTCGCGGAGTCGGCCGCGCGCGGGGCGGCCGCGAACGTCATGATCAATCTGCCGTCGGTCGGCGATCCGATCTTCGAACGAGAGATGGTCGGGCGGGTGAAGCGCCTCATCGACGAGATCGAGCGCATCGCGACGTCGACGCAGGAGATCGTAGGTAGCGGCGAGGCGCGCGATCCGATCGAGCCACCCGTGCCGGCGTGACCGACGCGAGTCACGGCGAAGCGCGACTTCTGCAGGGCGGACCGATCGCCGCGGAGATCCGCGCCGCCGTCGCCGAGGACGTTGATTCCTTTACGCGATCCCGAGGCCGACCGCCGGGCCTCGCGGTCGTCATCATCGGTCGAGATGCGCCGTCCTCCGTGTACCTGGGGCAGATCCTGCGAGGATGCGAGAAGGTCGGCATCGCCGGGCGGTTCGTCGAACTTGAGGGCGAGGCGACCGAGTCGTCGGTCGCGGGCACCATCCGTGGCCTCAACGACGATCCGACGATCGACGGCGTCATCGTCCAGATGCCGTTGCCACCGACGATCCGCCTGCGCTCGGTCGTCGATGCGATCGACCCGGCCAAGGACATCGACGGGATCCATCCCCTCAACGCGGGCTTGCTGCGCCTCGGCTATGACGGCTTCCTGCCGGCGACCGCGCATGCCGCCGTCGAGATCCTGCGCCGTTCGGCCATCGAGATCGCGGGCCGGGAGGCCGTCGTCATCGGACGATCCGCGGTCGTCGGGATGCCGGCCGCATTCCTGCTGCTCCGCGAGGATGCGACGGTCACCGTCTGTCATCGGCGAACGCAGGATCTGGCCGCCCACGTGCGGCGAGCCGACATCGTGGTCGTCGCGGCCGGGCGACCGGGCCTGGTCACGGGTGCGATGTTGAAGCCCGGCGCCATCGTCGTGGACGTCGGCATCAATGTCGTCGATGGTCACGTCGTCGGCGACGTCGACTTCACGTCGGCGCGTACGGTCGCCGCCGCGATCACCCCCGTCCCGGGTGGGGTGGGTCCGCTCACGAATGCCCTGCTGCTGACCCACCTCATCCGAGCCGCGGAACGCCAGGTGCCTTCGCTCCCGCTCGCCACAGGAGATCCGGCATGACCTTCCCGTCCGACCTCGAGATCGCGCGGTCCGTGACCCCGCGGCCGATCGTCGAGATCGCCCACGACCTCGGCATCGCGGACGACGAGTTGGAGCTGTACGGGCCGACGAAGGCGAAGGTGACGCTCGAGGCGATCCGCCGGCTCGAGGCGGAGCGGCCGCGCGGCAAGTACGTCGTCGTGACCGCGATCACCCCGACGCCCCTCGGTGAAGGCAAGTCGACGACGACGGTCGGTCTGGCGCAAGGACTCAATCGGACCGGCCACAAGGCCTCGGTCAACATCCGCCAGCCGTCGCTGGGCCCGGTGTTCGGGATCAAGGGCGGGGCGGCCGGAGGCGGCTACAGCCAGGTCATCCCGATGGAGGACTTCAACCTCCATCTGACCGGCGACGTCCACGCGATCGGCTCGGCCCACAACCTCGCGGGCGCGTTCCTGGACAACAGTCTCCACCACAAGAATCCGCTCGGCATCGACCCCCATGGGATCCTTTGGCCGCGCGTCCTCGACATCAGCGACCGGGCGCTCCGCCACGTCGTCATCGGCCTGGGCGGCCGCGAGGACGGGATCCCGCGTGAGACGGAATTCGTCATCACCGTCGCCTCGGAGGTGATGGCGGTCCTGGCCCTGGCCACGGATCTCAAGGAGCTGCGCGCCCGACTGGCCCGGATGGTCCTGGCGACCACGATGGACGGCGCTCCCGTCACGGCCGAGGACCTGGGCGTGGCGGGCGCGATGACCGTGCTCCTGCGTGACGCGATCAAGCCGAACCTGCTCCAGACGCTCGAGGGTGGCCCGGCATTCGTCCACTGCGGGCCGTTCGGAAACATCGCCCACGGCAACAACTCGATCATCGCCGACCGCCTCGCGCTCGTGACGAGCGACATCGTCTGCACCGAGGCGGGCTTCGGGGCCGACATGGGCGCGGAGAAGTTCTTCGACATCAAGTGCCGGGCGTCGGGGCTCGCCCCCGATGCGGCCGTCGTGGTCGCCACGGTCCGGGCGCTCAAGATGCACGGCGGGGTCGGCAGGATCGTGGCCGGCAAACCACTCGACCCGGCCCTCCTCGAGGAGAACGTCGAGGCGGTCCGGATTGGCTCGGCCAATCTCGCGGCACAGATCGAGATCGTGCGTCGGTTCGGCATCCCGGCCGTGGTGGCGATCAATGCCTTCCCGACCGATACCCCGGCCGAGGTCGAGGCGATCCGCGAGGCCGCCCTGGCCGCCGGAGCCCGCGACGCGGTCGTCGCGACGCATTTCGTCGATGGTGGAAAGGGAGCGGCAACTCTCGCGGAGGCCGTGTGGGCGGCCACTGATGATCCGTCCCGCTCATTCCAGCTGCTGTACCCCGACGAGATGCCCCTCGCCGACAAGATCGAGACGATCGTGACCAGGGTCTACGGCGGCGCCGGCGTGGAATACCTGCCCGCGGCGCGCAAGTCGCTCAAGCAGTTCGAGGACCTCGGCTACGGCGGGCTGCCGATCTGCATGGCGAAGACGCAGTATTCGCTGAGCCACGACGCCGCGCTCAAGAATCGGCCCACGGGCTTCACCGTGCCCATCCGCGAGGTCCGCCTGGCGGCGGGGGCGGGGTTCGTGACCGCGCTGTGCGGGGAGATGCGGACGATGCCCGGCCTGCCCAGCAAGCCCGGCGGCGTCAACATCGACATCGATGCGGACGGGAACGTCGTCGGCCTGTTCTAGCCGCCGGCCGTAACGCCGCGATCGCTCTCGCCGAACCTCCGGTCAGCCTGTGGCCCCGAGGCTAGACGGCCTGTACCGCCGCGGTCGCGATCGCGAAACAGGCGGCGACCACCAGGCCGAGCACGACGCCCAACGCTCCGGCGCCCCAGGCGGCGACATCGATCGGGCCAAGCACCCACTCAGCCGCGTGGCCGTGATCGTCGTGGCCACCGTCGGTGCCGCGGTCGGTCGTCGCATGGTGGTCGCCTGGGACGGCCCCGACATGGCCAGGGGCATCCGTCGCGTGCGGCTGGTCCGACATGCGCGGAGGCTACCGGATTCTCACGACGCCGTGCGCCGCGGTCGGCCCGGCCTGCCCAGCCGCCACCAGACGAAGCCGACGACGAGGAGCACGACGCCGACGGCGATCGCCAGGTCGAACGGCTGGAGGGCGTGGCGGATGTCGACCCAGTGCGCTCCCAGGATGGTGCCCGCGTACACGAGCAACGTCGACCAGATGAACGCGCCCGCGGTCGAATAGACGACGAACGTGCGCAACGGCATCCGTGCCACCCCCGCGGGGAAGCTGATGAACGTCCGCACGATCGGCAGGAGGCGGCTGAAGAAGGCCGTCGCGGCGCCGTACCGATCGAAGAAGCGCTCGGCCAGCTCGATCTCGTGGTGCCGGATCAGGAGGTACCGACCGTAGCGCTCGAGGAAAGGTCGCCCGCCGTACGCGCCGATCGCATACCCGACAAGGGAGCCGACCGTATTCCCGATCGTCGCCGCGATCACTACGAGCCAGAACTCCCAGGATGCGCGGGTCAACGGCTCCAGCTGAGACGGGTCCGAGACGAGGAACCCGGCATACGGAAGGATGAGCTCGGAGGGCAGCGGCACCATCGCCGATTCGATCGCCATCGCGACGAGGACCCCGAGATAGCCGACGGCCCCGTACAGGCCGTTCAGGAACGGGATGACGATCGCGTCGATGAAGGCGAGCACGCGGACCTCGGCGCGGGGAATGGATGGGCGCGGCGCAGCATAGCCGACTATCCTCGCGCTCGTGACCGAGCCCCGAACCCCACGACGCCAGGCCGACCTCACGTCGGGCCGAGGCGATGGCGCGACGAGCGTGATCCTCACGGGCGCCGACCTGACCGTCGGCGACGTCGAGGCCGTCGCGCGCCGGGGCGCGGGGGCGGAGCTCGACCTGGATGCTCGCGTGCGGATGGAGGAGGCGCGCGCCGTCATCGATGCCCTCGTCGCCGAAGGTGCTGTCGTCTATGGCGTCACGACCGGGTTCGGAGATCTCGCCTCGACCTTCATCGAGCCGGCGCAGGCCGGGCGCCTCCAGGAGAACCTCTTGATGAGTCACGCGGCCGGGGTCGGCGACCCGTTCCCGCGCGAGGTCGTCCGCGCCATGCTCCTGCTCCGGGCCAATACGCTGGCGCTCGGCCACAGCGGCTGCCGGCCGCTGCTCGTGGACCGCCTGCTCGAATTCCTCCGGACCGGCATCCACCCGGTCGTGCCGGAGCAGGGGAGCGTCGGGGCGTCCGGCGATCTCGCCCCGCTTGCCCACCTGGCTCTGCCGATCATCGGCCGCGGCCAGGTCGAGTTCCGCGGCCAGGTCGTGCCGGCCCTCATCGCCCTGCGGGAAGCCGGACTGGAGCCCCTGACCCTCGAGGCCAAGGAGGGCCTGGCACTGCTCAACGGGACCCAGATGATGAGCGCGATCGGAGCGCTGCTCCTCGCCGATGCCGACCGCCTCGTCCGCACGGCGAGCGTGGCGGCCGCGCTCAGCGTCGAGGCCCTGCTCGGCACCGACGTCGCCTTTGCGGCGGAGTACCAGCTGGCTCGCCCGCACCCCGGGCAGATCGCGGTCGCTGCCGAACTGCGCCACCTCCTGCGCGACAGCGGTCTCCAGCGCAGTCATCACGGCCACGCCCACAAGGTCCAGGATCCGTACTCACTGCGCTGCGTGCCCCAGGTCCACGGCGCCGTCCGCGATGCGCTCGAATACCTTCGCCGCGTCCTCGACATCGAGCTCAACTCCGCGACCGACAACCCGCTCGTGTTCCCCGGCGGCGGCGTCGCCGATGCCGACACGATCGCGACCGGCGGCGGCCGGGTCATCAGCGGCGGGAACTTTCATGGCGAGCCCGTTGCCCTGGCCCTCGATCTGGCCAAGATCGCCATCGCCGAGCTGGGCTCGATCAGTGAGCGACGTACCGCCCTGCTCGTCGATGCGCGGCTGAACGGAGGCTTGCCGCCGTTCCTCGCCCCCGGCTCCGGCGTGGAGTCCGGGATGATGATCTACCAGTACACCGCGGCCGCCCTCGCTTCGGAGCACAAGGTCCTCGCCCATCCCGCCTCGGTCGACACCATCCCGACCAGCGCCAACCAGGAGGACCACGTCTCGATGGGCTCGATCGCCGCACGGCACGCACGGACCGTGCTCACCGGGGTCGAGCGGATCCTCGCGATCGAGCTCGTCGTTGCGGCCCAGGCGCTGGATCTGCGCCTCGCGGCGATGGCCCGGGAGCCTGGCGGCGTGCCGGCCCCGCCGCCAGGCGCCGGCGTTGCAGAGGCGCATGCGCGCATCCGGCGACGGATCGCCCATCTCGACCGCGACCGGGAGCCGGGCCCGGACCTCGCTGCCGCGACCCTGCTCGTCCACGAGGGTGGACTGGCCGAGCTTGTCGGCGCGGACTGAGCCGCGGGTCTCGGCGCGCCGATCAGCCCCGGCGGAACGCGCCAAGGGTTGCGCCCGATGGCGCCGACGGTGGCGCTATGTCGTCGCTGCGGACTCCGAGGCGGCGCAGAACGGTATCGATCTCGATGCGGTACGCGCGCCCCTCGCGGCGGTCCTCGAGCCATACGAGATAGCCCGGGTCCACCCGCGCGATCTCGCCGATGGACCAACCTAGGTGGCGGCCGAAGTCGAGGACGCTACCTGACGGGCGCCCAGGGGCCGGACCCGCCGCGCCTGCGCCGTCACGTTCGCGGCGTCGTCGTGGCCGGTCGCGGCTCGGCGTGGGCTGGTGACGGGCCGTCCGCTCTCGAGCGGCCGAGCGTCCCAAGGGGCCGACAGATCCGTGTTCCGGGTCGGCGCGGTCGCCGGCCGCGTCGGGATCGATCAGTTCGTCGTACTCGGATCGCGCCGACGCGTCGCGGATCGACTCGAATGCGGCGTTGATCCGCATCATCCGCGAGGTCGCGACCTCTCCGGCGATATCCGGATGGAAGCGGCGCGCCTGGCGCCGGTAGGCGGCCGCGATGGCCGCATCGTCGGCGTTCCGATCGACGCCGAGGATCGTGTACGGGTCGCCGTTTGCGTGTCGGATCATCCGCCCCGTTACCTTTGCCGCCCCGTCGCACTGTACCCCAGCCGAGTGATCGTCCGTCCGGCGTCGGCCGTAGACTCGGGCCGACATGCCGGCCGCGACGACGATCACGATCATCGATATCACCGACGAGGAGACGTTCGGGCGCATGCCTCCGTGCGCGGATCCGGGCTTCGATCATCGGTCGTGCGATTACTGGGAGGACGCGGACCGTGGATCGAAGGCGATCCGCCTCGACTGGCTGGAGGCATCGCCCCGTGAGGCGCCAGCGCCTCCCCCCCGCCGCGCCGCCGACAACCCCTTCCTGGCGGACCTTGAAGCGCGCTCGACCAACCCGTTCGCTCGGGGTGCCGCGGCCAGGGCGGCCAACCCATTCCTCACTGGTGACGCATCGATCGACGACAACCCATTCGCCCCACGGCCGGTGGCCCGGCCGGTCGTTCCCGACACCGCGCCGCGCAAGTTCAAGCTGCTGGCTCGCGGCCTCGGGTTGACCGGCAGCTTTGCCAAGGTGCTGCTCGTCGATGATGTGCCGGCTGCGTACTGCCAGTTCGGGCCGCTGACGGCCTACCCGCGCGCGCAGCGGACCCGCGACCTCTACCCGGCGTTACCGGAGGCACCCCTGCCCGCGGTCATCACCTGCATCGCCTCGACGTCCGAGGCTCGGGGCGGTGGACTCGCACGCCGACTCGTGGAGGCCACCTGCGTCGACCTCTCGGAGCGCGGATTCGCGGCGGTGGAGACCTATCCGGAGGTCGGGCCTCGGCCGAACGCGACGAGCGCCGCGGCCCCGGCCTTCTGGGAGTCGGTGGGATTCGTCATGGCGGCACAGGACGAACGCTTCCCGGTCATGCGTCGCGAGCTGGCGTGATCGGTCGATCCGGGGTTTACGCCGTCGCCTTCTGGGCGACCCTCGCGATCTGCGTCGCGGCGTGCGGGGCGCCGCAGGCCGCTAATCCGACTCCAGCGATGGCGAGCGCGTCCACAGCGCCCACGACTCCGGCCACCTCGCCGTCGTCAAGCCTTCCCGCGTCGAGCGGTGCTGCCGCGACACCGGCCGGGAGCGGTGCGATCGCGATCGACCCGAGCCTGCTCCAGGTCCTGCCCGCCCAGGTCGATGGGGTTCCGCTCGAGCCGGACGCCGCCACCGCGGCCGACGTGACGGGCGACCCCGGCCTCGCTCGGTCGGCGTCGGCCCTTGCAGTCGCGATCGTCGTCGCGCCGGGCGCGTCGTCCACCCAGGATCTCGCGGTCGTGTGGGTCATCCAGCTCCGCCCCGGGGTGTTCGGCAAGGCGTTCTTCCGGAATTGGCGTGACACGTACGACGAGGCGGCGTGCGCGGCCGCCGGCGGGGTCGACGGCCACGCGGAGGCGGTCATCGCGGGGCGTGACACACGCATCGGGACCTGCGCGGGCGGCGTCCACACGTACCACCTCCATCTGGCTCGGCGCGACCTCCTCGTCTCGATCACGGCGGCCGGCGGGCGCCGCTTCGGCGAGGTCGTGGCGGCCGGGCTGACGGAGTAGCCTGTCGCCCATGCCAGGCGCCGGTCCCCGACCCGTCCGTGCCCCGCGCGGCTCCGAGTTGAGCTGCCGAGGCTGGGGCCAGGAAGCTGCGCTGCGCATGCTCATGAACAACCTGGATCCCGAGGTCGCCGAGGACCCCGATCACCTCGTCGTCTATGGCGGCACCGGACGGGCGGCCCGCAGCTGGGACGCCTTCGACGCGATCGTGCGGGAGCTCCGGACCCTCGCCGACGACGAGACCCTGCTCGTCCAGTCGGGCAAGCCGGTCGGCGTGCTGCGAACCCACGAGTGGGCGCCTCGGGTCCTCATCGCCAACTCGAACCTGGTCGGCAAATGGGCGACGTGGGACGTCTTCCGCGAGCTGGAACGGGCCGGGCTGATGATGTACGGCCAGATGACCGCGGGTTCCTGGATCTACATCGGGACCCAGGGCATCCTCCAGGGCACCTATGAGACCTTCGCCGAGCTGGCCCGGCGGCACTTCGGCGGGACCCTGCGCGGGCGGGTCACGCTGACCGCCGGTCTCGGCGGGATGGGCGGGGCCCAGCCGCTGGCCGTGACGATGAACGAGGGCGTCTGCCTGGCCATCGAGGTCGATGAGGCTCGCGCGGCCCGCCGCCAGGAGATCGGCTACGTGGATCGACTCACCCGCGATCCCGACGATGCCCTGCGCCAGGCGCGGGCCGCCGCCGCGGACGGCCGGGCGATCTCGATCGCCCTGGTCGGGAATGCCGCCGAGGTCGAGCCGATGTGGGCCGCCGCCGGGGAGCGCTTCGACGTCGTCACCGATCAGACATCGGCCCACGATGCGCTTGCCGGCTACGTGCCGGCCGAGATCGCCCTGGGCGACGCGCTCGATCTGCGGCGCACCCAGCCCGATCTTTACCTCGAGCGTTCGATGCGCTCGATGGCCGACCACGTCCGGGCGATGCTCGCGTTCCAGTCGGCCGGCGCGATCGTCTTCGACTACGGCAACAACCTGCGCGCCCAAGCCCAGGCCGCGGGCGTGGCGAACGCGTTCGACTACCCAGGATTCGTGCCGGCGTTTATCCGACCGCAGTTCTGCGAGGGCCGCGGACCGTTCCGCTGGGTGGCGCTGTCGGGCGACCCGGCCGACATCCTGCGCACGGACGAGGCGATCCTCGAGCTGTTCCCGGACGACACCGGCCTGCGCCGCTGGATCGGGATGGCCCAGGCACGCGTCCCGTTCCAGGGACTACCGGCGCGGATCTGCTGGCTCGGCTACGGGGAGCGGGCTCGGGCCGGTCTGGCGTTCAATGACCTGGTCGCACGCGGCGAGGTCTCGGCGCCCATCGTCATCGGACGCGATCACCTCGACGCCGGCTCGGTCGCCTCGCCGAACCGCGAGACGGAATCGATGGCCGATGGCTCGGACGCCGTCGCCGACTGGCCGCTGCTGAATGGGCTCGTCAATACCGCGGCGGGCGCGACCTGGGTCTCGATCCATCACGGTGGCGGCGTCGGCATCGGCTACAGCCAGCACGCCGGCATGGTCGTCGTCGCGGATGGCACACCGTTGGCCGCGCAGAAGCTCGAACGGGTGCTGACGACCGATCCGGCGATGGGCGTCCTGCGCCACGTCGACGCGGGATACGACCGCGCGATCGCGGTCGCGCGCGAACGCGGCGTCCGCATCCCGATGCTGGACGGCTGAGTCGGTCCCGAGGCGCCGACGCACCGCCAGCACGCGCGATGTCGTGGCGTTACGAGGTCGCAGCCCCGGGCACGTCGGTCGCCGCAACGGCCTCGTCGCCCACCGCGGTCGGCATGTCGCGGAGGGTGCGAACCGGCGTGACGATCAACGGGATCACGGCGAGGAATGACCCGATCGCCCCGATCCGGATCGCCAGCCCCACGTCGTTCGACGCCGTCGCGATGACACCGCCCAGGATCGAGCCGACCGGCATCGTGCCCCAGACGATGAATCGCATCGTCGCGTTCATCCGGCCCTGCATCGTGGCCGGCGTGATGGCCTGGCGGAAGCTCACCTGGTTGATGTTGTAGACGACGGCGGACATCCCGACCAGGAGGCCGGACGCGATCAGGAACGGGAACGGGAACGCGCGCGGAGCGAGGACGATGAGCAGCAGTCCGGGCGCACCGAGGGCGATCGACCAGACGAGCGTCGGCCCGAGTCCCAGTCGACGCCGGAGACGGTCGGCGGTCAGCGCGCCGATGATCGCCCCAACGTTCCCGAGGCCGAACACGAGCCCGATCTGAGCGGGGGTCAGCCCGAGCTCGCGGACGGCGTACACGAGGTAGGTAGCGAAAACGATGCTCGAGAAGAGGTTCGAGGTCCCGGTGCAGGCCGCGATGCCGCGCAGGTAGCGATTACCCAGCACGTAGCGCAGGCCCTGCACGACCTCCTGGCGGAGGCTCCCGCGAGCCTGGCCGTGCTCGTCGACGTGCGGATCCGGCTTGGGCTCGGGCTTGCGGATGAGGAAGACGAACAACGCCGAGAACACGTAGCTGGCCGAGTCGACGAGGATGGCCAACGGGGCGGTGATGAGGCCGATCAACCCGCCGCCGAGGGTCGGTCCCGCGGTCTGCGCGATGGTCCGTGAGACCTCGAGCTTGCCATTGCCGTCGACCAGTTGGTCGCGCTCGACGATGGCCGGCAGGTAGGACTGGTAGGCGACGTCGAAGAACACCGTCAGGGTCCCCACGACGAAGGCCACGATGAACAGCTGCCAGATCGTCAGGATGCCGAGTCCGAAGGCGATCGGGATCGAGCCCAGGGCGATCGCCCGCCCGAGGTCCCCAAGGATGAGGATGGGGCGCCGACGAAGGCGGTCCACCCAGGCGCCGGCAGGAAGGCTGAAGAGGATGAACGGGAGGAACTCGACGGTGCCGAGCAGCGCGACCTCGAGCGCCGACGCCTGGAGGAGCGAGATCGCCACGAGCGGCAGGGCCAGCAGGCTGACCTGCGTCCCGAATTGGCTGATGGTTTCGGCGGTCCAGAGGCGGACGAAGTCGGGGTTGCGAACGACGCTCGCGGTGGGCGGGGTCACGCCAGCACTCTACCCGGAGGCCGCGCTACCCGGAGGCCCCGCCCTACCCGGCAGGCCGGCGTTACGCGGCAGGCCGCGCTACCCGGAGGCCGCGCGAAGGCACCTTGCACGGCCTAGCATCCGGGTGTGCTCCTGGAATCCGTTCCCAACGTCTCCGAAGGCCGTCGCCCCGAGGTCATCGACCGCCTTGCGGCGGCGATCACGTCGGTGCCCGGCGTGTTCCTCCTTGACCGGACGAGCGATGCCAGCCACAACCGCTCCGTCTTCACGCTCGCGGGCGAGCACGACGCGGTCAGCGACGCGCTCGAGCGGCTGGTCGGTGTCGCCGTACACGACATCGACATGGACCGGCACGACGGCGAGCACCCGCGCATCGGCGCCGTCGATGTCATCCCGTTCATCCCGCTCGGCTCAACGACGATCGATGACGCCGTCGCGCTGGCCAGGTCCTTCGGCGCGCGTCTCGCCGCCCGGTTCGAGCTGCCCGTCTTCCTCTACGCCAAGGCCGCGCTCCGAGCAGACCGCGAGAAGCTTGCCGACGTCCGCCGGGGCCAGTACGAGGGCCTGAAGGCCGAGATCTCGCAGCGCGGCCGTGAGCCCGACTTTGGTCCGGCACGACTCCACCCGTCGGCCGGTGCGGTCGCCGTGGGCGCGCGACCGTTCCTGATCGCCTACAACATCAACCTCGAGTCCGACGACGTCGAGCTCGCCCGCCGGATCGCCCGGCGCGTGCGCGAGTCCGGTGGCGGGCTGCCAAGACTCCAGGCGAATGGGTTCGAGGTGCGGGAACCGGAGCGCGGGCATCCCGGGCCGCGAGCGCAGGTCTCGATGAACCTGCTCGACTTCGCGGTCACGCCACTGTGGATGGCCTGGGACACGGTCCGGGATCTCGCGGCCCAGGACGGCGTCCGGCTCGCTGAATCCGAGCTGATCGGCCTCGCCCCACTCGCGTCGCTCCAGGCGGTGGCCGACCACGCTGGAGCCCCGCCGGGCAGCCCGGTGGGGGATCGCCTGCGGGTCGCCGCCGACTATCTGCGCCTGCGAGACTTCACGCCCTCGATGGCGTTGGAACTCCGGCTCGAGGCCGCGCGCCGGGCCGGGTCGGCGTCCTGACCGCATGAGCGGCCCGCTGCGCGTCATCGAGGGAGGGCGGACCGGGGAGCCGACTCCGGGCCTGCTGATCGTCGGGGCCAGCGAGGTCGTGACGATGGCCGGCGGCATCCGGCGCGGTCCGGAGCAGGGCGAGGTTGGCCGGCTCGCCGCCCGCGATCCGAGTGGGCCGGGCGCTCCGGTCGTGGCCATCTGGGAGGGCCGGATCGTCGGGGTTGGAGCCAGGCGTGACGTGGAGGCGGCACTCGAGGCCGACGGCTATGCGCTCGGACGCTTCGCCCGCGTCCATGCGAGCGGCGGGGCGGTCACGCCGGGGCTCGTGGATCCGCACACGCATCTGCTGTTCGCGGGGACGCGGGAGGACGAGCTGGTCGCGCGCCAGCGTGGGGCGTCGTACCTCGAGATCCTCGAGGCCGGCGGCGGGATCCTCTCGACCGTGGCGGCCACACGTGCGGCGTCCGAGGGCGAGCTGCTGGCGCACGGCCGTCGGTGGCTTGAGGAGATGCTCGGTCACGGTGTCACGACCGTCGAGGCAAAGTCGGGCTACGGCCTCGATCTCGAGAGCGAGCTCCGGCTCGTCGAGGTCGCGTTTCGGCTGGGCCAGGAGGGCCCGATCGATGTCGTGCCGACGTGGCTCGGGGCGCACGCGGCCCCGGCCGAGTACCGAACGCGTCCTGATGGCACCGAGGCCTACGTCCGCTCGGTCGTGGACGAGCAGCTCCCCGGGATCGCCGCCCACGGTCGAGCGCGATTCGCCGACGTCTTCTGCGAGACGGGCGTGTTCACTGCCGAGCAGTCGCGCCGGGTCCTGGAGGCGGCGGCCGCCTATGGCCTGGGTTCGCGGCTCCATGCCGATGAGCTCGCACCGTCCGGCGGCGCGGAGCTCGCCGCCGAGCTGGGCGCCGCGTCCGCTGACCATCTCGGGACGCCGTCCGACGCCGGGATCGCCGCCCTCGCGGCCGCAGCCGAGACCGACAGTCCGGTCGTCGCCACGTTGCTGCCGGTTACGACCTGGTTCCTCATGAAGGACCACCACGCGCCGGCCCGCACCTTCATCGAGCGCGGCGTCCCCGTTGCGATCGGGACCGATTTCAACCCCGGGACATCGCCGACGCCCAATCTGCCGCTGGCGATGTCGATGGCGTGCATCAACCTGCGCCTCACCCCGGACGAGGCGCTCGCGGCCGTGACGATCAACGCCGCGCGGTCGCTATTGCTCGACGAGGAGATCGGCTCGCTCGAGCCTGGCAAGCTGGCGGACGTCGTCATCTGGCGCGTCCCGAGCTCGACCCAGATCCCCTACTGGCCCGGGGCGGACCTGGTTCGAACCGTCATCAAGCGCGGCCGGGTCGTCTTCGAGCGGGCTTAAGGATCGGACGGCCGCGCGGACGGGCGGCTGGGCGGCCTTTCTCGCGGAGGCCCGCCGGACCGTCAGGCCTGCTTGCCGCGGGACTCGAGCAGGACCGTCGTCGTCTCGAGCGGGAGGCTCGACGGGGTGACCGAGAGCTTGGGTTGGGTCACCGGCTCGGCGCCCATCTCATGGAAGAATTTCGCGAGGACCTCGTCGCAGTCGGCCTCCTCGTCGCAGATCGGCATCGGCACGACGATCCGCGGGTCCAGCTGCGCGATGAGGGCCGCCGCCTTGGGGGGCGTGAGGGCGCCACCCAGCGGCACGCAAGCGATATCCACCGTCCCGATGTCGCCGAGCTTCTCCTCGGATATCAGGTGCCCGATGTCACCGAGGTGGATCACGTGCACGCCGTCGATCTCGACTGCGAACGTGACGCCCTTGCCACCCTCCGCACCGCGCGCATCGTCCCGATACGTGCGCACGCCGGTGATGAGTACCTCCTTGACCTCGTACTCGCCCGGTCCATCGAGCACGAAGGCCCCATCGAGGCTCGCGGGGAGCAGCGTCCCACCGTCCCGCGACGGCTTGCCCTTGGCTCGGGGGAGTGGGGTGTCGTCGGGGTGGCTGAAGGTCACGATATCGCCGGTGACGCCGCGCCCGGTCGGCCCGACGATCGACTGGTAGGGGTCGTTGACGACGACCGCGTCCTTGCCACGCATGCGGACGCACGTCCGCCCGTACCACGTGAGTTCCATCGCGTTCGATTCTGACACAGCGGTCTGCATCGCGGCTGGCCCGTGCCCCGAGGACCCGCCAGGAATCGGAAGACCGGAGGCGCCTGCCCAATCGGCGCCTCCGGTCGGAGGGAGGGAGGATGGAACCTTGTGGGTTCGTCCGAGGAATACGCTACGGTCCGCTGGTTCAACCGCGAGCCGCCAAGCGATTAAGAAAGCGACATCGAGGGGTCGCGTAGCGGCCCCAGGGGCCCATGCGACAATCCGCCGCATGACCCCACGCCACCTTGTGCCCTTTCGCGCGCGCGCCCAGGTCCTGGCTGCCGTCGCCGCGCTGATCGTCACGGCGTGCGGATCTACGACGCCGAGCTCGACCCCCAGCCCGAGAGCTACGCCGACCAGCGCGGCTCCGTCCGCTGCCGCCCCGTCGGCGGCGGCGACGCCGGGACCGTCGGCCGACGAGATCTACCGCGCCATCGAGGGGCAGGTCGTGACGATCCGGGGGCTCAAGGCCGTCGACGTCAAACGTCAGACGATCGATGAGGCGACGCTCCGGAAGCTGAGCGTCGAGGCATTTGACACGGACAATCCAGCCCACTACGTCGCGGCGAACGGGCGGCTCTTCATGGCGCTCGGACTCCTGCCGGCCGGTGCCGACATCCGGGCGCTCTATCTCGATCTCATCGGCACGAGCGCCCAGGGCTTCTATCGCCCCAAGGTCAAGACCCTGTTCATCGTGTCCCGCTCGGGCGCGCTGAGCGGGAACGACCAGTTCACGTTCTCGCACGAGTACGACCACGCGCTCCAGGACGCGAACTTCACGATCTTCCAGAACCCGGCGGCGCTGGTCGACCAGTCGGACCGCGCGATGGCCCGAGCCGGCCTGTACGAAGGGGACGCATCCCTGCTGATGACCCAATGGGCCATCGCGAACCTGGATCCGGCGGGTGTGCAGGACATCATCGCCGCCGCCAGCAACCCGGACCTGGCGGCGGTCATGGCCGAGACGCCAAAGGCCATCGTCGACGACCTCACGTTCCCGTACCAGTCGGGGCTCATGTTCGTCCAGGGGAGATATGCGGCCGGTGGATGGCCCGCCGTCGACAAGGTCTACGCGAGCCTGCCACTCTCCACCGAACAGATCCTCCATCCCGAGAAGTACGACGCCGGCGAGGCACCGGAGGCCGTGACGATCCCGGCGAGCCTGGCCGGTGACCTGGGCAAGGGCTGGAAGATCTCCCTCCAGGACACGTTCGGGGAATTCCAGCTGGCGGTCTGGTTGCGCGAAGCCGGCGTCGAGCCGACCGCCGCAGCCGCCGCAGCGGCCGGATGGGGCGGCGACCGCTTGGCCGTGCTCGACGGCCCCGGTGGCGTCTCGGCCGTGGTCATGAAGACGTCGTGGGACACCCCCGCGGACGCCCAGGCGTTCGAGACGGCCGCCGGCACCGCCGTGCTCAAGGCTGGCGGCACTGGTGGCGCCTTCATCGGCGCAGGCGGCACGACCCGCTGGGTCGTGATCGGGAGCGACGCGAAGGTCTTCGAGCGGGTGGCCAACGTCCTCGGCCTCGCGGGCTGACGCCGGCGACCGTCACTACATCGACTCGGGCGCGGCGATCCCGAGCAACCCGAGCGTCGCGGCCAGCGTGATCTGTGTCGCTCGCGCAAGAGCGAGTCGAGCCGCCGAACGCTCCGGCTGGTCGGGATCCACGACCCGCGCATCCCGATAGAACGCATGGAAGGTCGTCGCGACTTCGGTGGCGTACGCCGTGATCCCCTGCGTCTCCTCGGCGGCGACCGCGTCCTCGACGACTTCGGGCAGCCGCGCAATGGCTCGCGCGAGCGCGGCTTCGGGTGCGCCGCCCAGGGCTCCTTCGACCGAGGTCGCCGGCGCGAGGCCGGCCTCGGCCGCCTTGCGCAGGATGGAGCAGATGCGCGCGTGCGCGTACTGGACGTAGTAGACGGGGTTGTCCGCGGACTGCTTGCGGGCGAGCTCGAGGTCGAAGTCGATTGGGGAGCTGGGTGCCCGGGCCGC
>JBBQRZ010000003.1:0-137852 GCA_038214255.1 Candidatus Limnocylindrales bacterium | reverse complement strand
GGCGGCCGCCGCATACCCTCGCAACGTCGCCGCGAGCTCGTCGCGTGCGGCACCGCCCAGGAAGCCACGTTCGTCGACGGCGGCCCCCAGCCCAAGGAACGACGATTCGTCGACGATCGACTCGAGCCGGTGGCCTTCGATCGCCGCAACCAGCAGATGGACGGAATTCGAGCCCAGGTCGACGGCGGCACCGACGCGTGGGCGGACCGTCACGCCTCCGGCGCCGTCGCCTGGCTGGAGTCGGTCGCGCTGGACGTTGCGCGCCGCCGGGTCGCCGGTGCCTTGGTCGCCCCGGCTGGGCGCTTGCGCGTCGCCGGGCGCTTTCGGGTGGTGGTCGTCTTCGCCTTCGCGGTCCTCGTCGGCTTTGCGGTCGCTGCTGCTGCGGCCGGCGATCCGTTCGCCGCCGGCGTGGCCGCGGGCTTCCTCGTCGAGGCCTTGGCCGCCGGCTTCCTCGTCGACGTCTTGGCCGCCGGCTTTCTCGTCGAGGTCTTGGCCGCCGGCTTCGCGGTCGTGCTCCTGGCGCCCGCGGGGCGGCCTCGTCGCGTCGTCGTGGGATTGGCGCTCGTCGCCGCACGGCCCGTGGACACGGTCGCCGCCTTGCGGCTCCTCGTCGTGGACGCCTTCGGTTTCGAGCCCGCTGCCTTGCGGGTGGTGGCAGCCGCTGTTTTCCGGGTCGCGGTGGGCTTCGCGGTCGTCGCCGCCCGCCGTCGCGTCGAGGCCGGTTTCGCAGTCGTGGAACGAGCGGCCCTCGGTCGCCCGCGGAGCGGAGCGCCCTTGACCGGCGAGACGGTTTGAGCTGCCTGTGCCGCGGCCGATCCGAAGTCGCGAACAGCGACACCGACCGCTCCAGCGGCCGTCCCTGCGGCCCCGCGCGCGATTCCGCCGATCCGGACGACAAGCGCAGCAACTTCAGCCGCCGCGTCGACCGCCTGGCGTTGACGCTTCGCTTCGATCTTGCGCGCCGACGCGAGCTGGCGCTCGAGACGCTTGAGTTCGCGGCTGGCGGCTTTGGTCACGGGACCCACGGCGCCGCTGGCTCCGGCCACGGCGCCGCCAACGACACCTCGCAGGACATCGGCAGGTGCCTTCGAGCCGGGCCTCCTGCGAGCCCCTTTCGCGGTCTTTGCCATGGAGTGCCTCCTGATTCCTGCGCGCTTCCTGCGCGCGCGTATGCACGATCCGAGCGTCGGACGGTACCACGGGGAGATTAATGCCGACGTACCAGGGAAACCCCAGAAATCGGGAACGCAAACAACACGTTAACGCCCAGCCGACATCCGGTTAGTGCACGGGGCGAAGTGTTGGCGCCATGCACACGGCTCCGACGCCGGACGATCACCCCACATGGGTAGCCCTGGCCGACGGCGGGCCGATCGAACGAATCGGCCGCTTGGCCAACGGCCGCCTGCGCATCACGACCGACCGTGACGCGTTCGGTGATCTGCTCGTCCGGAGCCGGCCGCGCGTCGCGATCGTGGCGATGCCGCCAGCCTGCCCGGAGGATCTGGACGCGGCGATCCGTGAACGCCGACGGCGGACGGGCCTGCGTCTGCTCCACCTGAGCCGGCCCGCGGACATCGATGCGCGGGTCGATGCGCTTCGCCTGGGCTTCGACCACGCGGTCCCGGAGACCGTCGACCCGGTCGAGTTGCTCGGTCGGATCCGTCTGCTCGACGATCGCGCCCGGACTCGACCGGACTCGGTCATGGTGGTCGCGCATGGCGTCACCGTCGACATGATCGCGCACGCGGTGCGCCGAGACGGAGCGCTTGTCCACTTGCGGCCCAAGGAATTCCAGCTGCTCGCGATGCTCGCGGCACATCCCGGGCGCGCCTACACGCGGCGCCAGCTGCTCGACCGCGTATGGGGTCCCGATCATGTCGGCGACCCACGCACGGTCGACGTCCATATCCGCTGGCTCCGCTCGAAGATCGAGGCCCGACCCGAACGACCCGCCCACCTCCTGACCATACGGGGCGTGGGCTACCGGCTGGACCCGGACCCGCGATGAGCGGGCATCCTGCCAATCGGACGTCGATCAGGATCAGTCTCGCCGTGGACGAGGCCGTCGGCCTGTACGACGGGCCGTGGCACGTGATCCGCTACCAGAGCCCGGCCCTCGTCAAGGACGTCGGCGGTGACTTCCGCGGCTGTCCGGCGCATGAAGTGCTCGTCGAGCCGGCCTTGCGCGCCGTGCTCCAGGCGATGGGCCGGGTCTTCGACACGCAGACGGCCGCCCGGGTCCGCATCCAGGGCCGTGGCGAGGTTCGGGTGTTCCCGCGGATCCGTTCCGGCGTGCTGCTCGGGGTGGCCACGGCGTGGCCGCGCCGGGCTCCGGCCGTCGCCACCACCCTGGTGCACGCGGCGACCTGGGATTAACGAAGCCTTAACGCATCGAAAAGCCGGCGTTGACGCCCGGACCGAACGATCGACTCGGTCAGAAAGAGACGACTGCCACGAACGCTGACGACAGCGGCGTGCATCTGAAGGAGGAATATCGCGTGATCATCACGAGTCCGAAGCGCCTTGGCGCGCTCGCCCTGGTGGCGGCCGTCGCCATCGGCGCGTGCTCATCGCCCGCCGGTGGTTCGACCGCCCCATCGGTCGCAGCACCAAGCACAGCCACGAGTGCCGGGCCCGCCAGTGGTGCCCCGTCGGCATCCGCGGCGATGGCGCTGCCCGAGCCGGCCACCGGGGCGATCAAGCTCCAGGGCGCCGGGGCCACGTTCCCGGATCCGCTCTACCAGGTCTGGTTCCAGACCTACAACGGCAAGTTTTCCAACGTCCAGATCGACTACCAGTCGATCGGCTCGGGTGGCGGGATCAAGGCCATCACCGAGGGCACGGTCGACTTCGGCGCCTCGGACGCGCCGATGAAGGACGCTGAGCTTGCGGCCCTGCCGGCCGGCTCCAAGATGCTCCACGTCCCGACCGCGCTTGGCGCCGTCGTGGTCATCTACAACCTTCCGGGCGTGACCGATCTCCAGCTCGACGCCGCGAACGTGGCCGGGATCTTCCTCGGCACGATCAAGACGTGGAACGACCCGGCCATCGCAGCAAATAACACCGGCGTGACGCTGCCCTCCACGGCCATCCTCGTCGCCCATCGCTCGGACGGCTCGGGCACGACCAACGCCTTCACGACATATCTCGACACCGTCTCTCCCGACTGGCACACCAAGGTCGGGGCGGGCAAGGAAGTCAACTGGCCGACCGGCACCGGCGCCCAGGGCAACGACGGCGTCGCAGGTGCCGTCAAGCAGACCGAAGGCGCCGTCGGCTATGTCGAGCTCAACTACGCCACCCAGGCGAAGCTCTCGTCGGCGAAGCTCAAGAATGCAGACGGCCAGTTCGTGGCCGGTTCCACCGACGGCGTGACGGCCGCTGCCGAGGCCGCGGTGAGCAAGTTCCCGGCGGACTTCCGCCAGGGGCCGATCATCAATGGCACGGGCCCGACGACCTACCCGATCGCGTCCTACACCTACCTCCTCGTCTACCAGGACCAGAAGGACGCGGACAAGGGCAAGACCCTCATCTCCTTCATGGCCTGGGCGCTGACCGAAGGCCAGGCAAGCGAGGGCGGCCTCGGCTACGCCGCGCTGCCGGCGCCGGTCCAGGAAAAGGCCCTCGCCGAGCTCCACCAGATCACCACAGGTGGCGCCGCCATCTGGCCCTGATCCCGAAGCCACCCTCCTCCTGCCGGAGCGCCCCGATGCTCGGAGTCGGGGCGCTCCGCGCTTCCATCTTCGCTCCCTGAACCGCTACGCTCATCCCTCATGAGGCATCGATGACCACGCTCCCCTCCGCGCCATGGCTGGCCCGAGGAACGACCGGGGGCTCCTCCGACCGCACATTCCGCTGGGCGACCCGCCTGGCAGCCCTCGGCGTCGTGGCGATCCTCCTGCTGCTCGGCGTCCAGCTCCTCGACAGCTCGTGGCTGACCTGGCAGACGTTCGGGCTGGGGTTCATCACCGCGACGACGTGGGATCCGGTCGCCGCCGTCTACGGGGCCTTGCCGTACATCGTCGGCACGCTGCTGTCGTCGCTCATCGCGCTCGTGCTGGCCACTCCGGTCGGCATCCTGACCGCGATCTACCTCTCCGAGATCGCATCGCCGCGGCTGGCCACGCCGCTGACCTTCATGATCGAGCTGCTCGCCGCGATTCCGAGCGTCGTCTTCGGCCTGTGGGGCGTCTTCGTCCTGGCGCCGTTCCTGCGGGTGACGGTCGAGGCGTGGATCTCGTCGACGCTCGGTTTCATCCCGTTCTTCGGCGGCCCAACGTTCGGCATCGGACTGTTCACGGCCGGGGTCATCCTCGCGATCATGATCCTGCCGACGATCGTCTCGATCTCGCGCGAGGTGATTCGCAGCGTACCCAACACGCAGCGGGAAGCGATGATCGCACTCGGGGCCACGCGCTGGGAGGTCGTCTCCAAGGCGGTCCTGCCATTCGCCAGATCGGGCATCGTCGGCGCGATCATCCTGGGCCTCGGTCGAGCGCTCGGTGAGACGATGGCCGTGACGATGGTGATCGGCAACGGCCAGGCGATCCCGACCCACCTGTTCGACCAGGCGCAGACCATCGCCTCGAAGATCGCCACTACGTTCAACGAGGCGACGGTCGGCATCCAGACCTCCAGCCTCATCGCCCTCGGCCTGATCCTGCTCGTCATCACGATCGGGCTCAACATCGTCGCGCGTCTCCTCGTGTGGCGGGTGGCCGGCCCCGTCGGGGGCGAGTCATGAGCGCGACGATCACGACCCAACCCCGCTCCGTAGCGATCCTCCGGGCGACCTCGGGCGGGCGCCGAACCTGGTTTGACCGGGTCATGCGAAGCCTCGCGCTATTGGCCGCGATCGCCTGCGTCATCCCGCTCGGGGCGGTCCTCTTCTTCGTGACCGTGCGCGGCATTGCGGCGGTCAATCTCGACCTGCTGACGAAGCCGGCGCGGGCTCTTGGCGTCGGCGGCGGCGCGCTGTCGGCCATCCTCGGCACGCTCCAGATGGTCCCGTTGGCGGCGCTGCTCGCCGTCCCGCTCGGCGTACTCGCCGGGGTCTACATCCACGAGTACGGCTCGGCTCGCTCGGCTCGAGCAATCCGCTTCGCCGCGGACGTCCTCGTGGGGGTACCGTCGATCCTCATCGGGATCTTCGTATTCACGTTCCTGGTCCTGCCCTTCCGGCAGTACAACGCCTTCGCCGGATCGGTCGCCCTGGCGGTCATCATGGCGCCGGTGATCATGCGCACGACCGAGGAGGTCCTCAAGCTCGTGCCTGGGACATTGCGCGAGGCGTCGCTCGCCCTGGGCGTCCCGCGCTGGCGCACGACCCTGGCGATCGTGGTCCGGACGGCCCTGCCGGGCATCCTCACGGGAATCATGCTCGCGGTCGCCCGTGCCGCCGGCGAGACGGCGCCGCTGCTGTTCACGGCGCTTGGCAGTCGGCTCGTCAATTTTGGCGATTTCGGCAAGCCAATGGACGCCCTGCCGATGTTCATCTACGTCAATGCCCGACAGCCCTATGAGCTCCAGAACGACCAGGCCTGGGGCGCGGCCTTCCTGCTGCTCGTCGTCGTCCTGACCGTCAACATCCTGGTCCGCCTCCGCTCGACGCGACGGCGGACCCCATGAGACGCCCCGATCCCATGCTGGTCGAAACCCCGAGCGCGCCGGCCGACGAGGCGGCGGCCTCCACGAGCTCCGGCGCCGCAGACCCGGCGATGGCCCCATCCGAGTCGGCGCCATCGCCTGGCAGCGAGCACGGCGCGGCCACGGAACCATCATCGGGGCGACTGGATATCGCGAACCTCAACGTCTACTACGGGACGTTTCGCGCGATCATCGACATCACGCTGACCATCCGACCCCACGCGATCACGGCGATCATCGGGCCATCGGGCTGCGGCAAGAGCACGTTCCTGCGCTCGCTCAACCGCATGCACGAGGTCATCCCCGACGCTCGCGTCGAAGGCAGCATCAAGCTCGATGGGATCGACGTGTACGACCCGGCGGTCGACCCGGTCCAGCTGCGGCGGGTCGTGGGCATGGTGTTCCAACGGCCCAATCCCTTCCCGACGATGTCGATCTACGACAACGTGGTTGCCGGCCTGCGCCTCACCGGACGGCACCGCGCGGCCGAGCTCGACGAGGTCGTGGAGCGCTCCCTCGTCCGGGCCGCGTTGTGGGACGAGGTCAAGGATAAGCTGCGGTCAAACGGGACGTCCCTGTCCGGCGGCCAGCAGCAGCGCCTCTGCATCGCTCGGGCGCTTGCCGTCAACCCGGAGGTCATCCTCATGGATGAGCCCGCATCGGCGCTCGACCCGGTAGCGACCCTGCGGATCGAGGAGCTGATGGCGGAGTTGCGCAAGAACTACACGATCGTCATCGTCACCCACAACATGCAGCAGGCGTCGCGCATCAGCGATCAGACGGCGTTCTTCACGATGGGCGACGATCGTGCGGGCTACCTCGTCGAGATGGACGACACGATCCAGATCTTCACCAACCCGCGCAACCAGTTGACCGAGGACTACGTGTCCGGTCGGTTCGGCTGATCGGGAGGCCGCAGTGACCGAGCGACGGACTCCCGATCCTGTCGATGTCGACCAGCTCGCCGACGAGCTCCTGACCGCCACGCGGGTCCAGCCCGCGGGGACCGGCGTCCCCGCCCGGCGGGAGATCCTCGATCGCGAGGAGCAGCTCATCAAGGACGCGGTGCTGCGCATGGGCGCCCTCGTCGAGGACGCCATCCGGGCGGCCAGTGACTCGCTGGTCGGGCATGACGCGGTGGCGGCCCTCGAGGTCATCCGCGGCGACGCGGCGATCAACGACGCGCAGCGGGCCGTCTCGCGGCTCATCTCGGTGACGATCGCGACCCAGAACCCGGTCGCCCGCGATCTCCGCTACCTGCTCACCCTCGACCACGTGACCTACGAGCTCGAGCGGATCGGCGATCATGCTTCGTCGGTCGCCAAGCAGGTCATCAAGCTCGCGCCGGAGCCGCCTCTCCAGAAATACCTCCACCTACCGGAGATGGCGGAACGGGCCGCAGTGCTCGTCCACGGCGTGCTCCGCGCCCTCGTGGACATCGATCCTGTGGCGGCGCGCGAGATCGCCGTGCTCGACGACGAGATCGACCGGCTCTACCACGCGACGTTCGACGAGGTCGTCGAGCTCATGCGCCAGGACCCCGGCAACGTGGAGCGCGGGACCCGGATCATCATCGCGTCGCACTATCTCGAGCGGATCGGCGACCGCTCCACGAACATCGCCGAGGACATCGTGTACCTCGTGACCGGCGACGTGGAGGATCTCAACCCGTGACCGACCGGGCACGCCTCCGCGTCCTCTTCGTCTGCACCGGCAACTCGGCCCGGAGCATCATGGCCGAGGCCCTGCTCCGACGCCGGGGCGGCGACGCCTTCGAGGTCTTCAGCGCCGGCACGGAACCCAGGGGCGTGAACCCGTTGACGCTGCGGGTCCTCGCCGACGCCGGCATCGACGCGTCGTGGGCTCGCTCGAAATCGGTCTCGGAATACCTCGGCCAGCCGTTCGACTACGTCATCACGGTGTGCGACCAGGCGCGCCAGAGCTGCCCGGTCTTCCCCGGGGACCACCAGACGCTCCACTGGGGGTACGAGGACCCGGCCGAGGCAGAGGGAAGCGAGGAGGAGCGCCTGGCGGTCTTTCGGCGCGTGTTCGTCGCGCTCGGCGAGCGGATCGGCAACTTTGTCACGCTCGCGGCGCGCCAGCCGGCCTGATGCTGCTGCACCTGCTCCGCCACGCGCACGCCGGCGACCCGGCAGCCTATGAGGGCCCGGACGAGGAGCGGCCGCTCAGCGACAAGGGCCGGTCCCAGGCCGAGCGCCTCGGCAAGTTCCTCGCCCGCGTGGGCTTTCAGGCGGACGCGATCCTCTCCTCACCGAAACGGCGCGCCCTCGAGACGGCCGAGATCGTGGCCGGGCACCTGGGAACGTCCGTGACCGTCGACGATCGGCTCGGCGAAGGGCTCGACCACGCGGTGCTGGAGGCCCTGCTCGAGGCGCACGATCACCCGGAGCGGCCGATGCTCGTCGGTCACGACCCCGATTTCAGCGAGCTCCTCGCGAGCCTGTGCGGAGCGCCGGAGTTCCCGATGCGCAAGGGAGCCCTCGCGCGGGTCGAGATCGGCAGCGCCCTCAGGCCGGGCTCCGGGACGCTGCGCTGGCTCGTGCCGCCGGACCTGCTCAAGCCCGAGGGCTGACCGGCCCCGCTCCGGATCGAGGGCGGCGCGCCACGACGTCCGCGACCGGGATCAGGCCGCCCGGGACGAGGTCGCGGGCCAGCGCACCAAGGCGGTCGGCGACATCCGGCGAGAGCCGGTAGTAGATCCACTGGCCACGCCGTTCGGACACGACGACCCCAGCCTCGCGCAGCACGCGCAGATGATGCGAGACGGTCGGCTGGCCGACATCGCAGCAGGACGTGAAGTCACAGGCGCATGTCTCGGCCGCGCGGGCGAGCTGGCGGACGATCGCGATTCGAGTCGGGTCGGCCAGAGCCGACAGCAGGCGGATCTCCGGGTCGGGCGTGGTCGTAGGTCTGATCTTGCTTGGCATCTCGGCGGAGCATATCGTTCGATTTCGATATTGACAAGGACCGATATCGAGCCGCATATTGAGAAACATCGATATGGACGCTGAGCAGCGACCCGCGGAGGACCGAGATGATGGACGACCGATCGATCGCCTGGATGCTGGCCGGCGGCACCCGCCATGACCCACCGGAACCGCGTCGCTGGGAACACCTCCGTGCCCTGCGCGAGTCCGAGACGACCAGCCGGGCCGGGGCAAGGACTGTCGGACCGGCGACGATCTGGCGCCAGATCGCGGCGCGGCTGAGGGGCCGCCCGGTCCTGGCCACGACCAGCTCCCCGCTCGACTGCTGCGGCGTCGCATGAACGACCTGCTGACCGAGATGGTACGGGATCGCTACGCGGCCGCCGCGCGGGCCGTCCTCGACCGCCACGCCAGCCCGTCCGAGGCGGACGCCGGCTGCTGCACCCCGTCGGGCGATCTGTCGGAGGATCTCGCCTCCGGCGAGGTTCTCTATCGCGCGGCGGACCGGGCACAGTTGCCCGAGGCCGCTGTGCTCGCGAGCCTCGGCTGCGGCAACCCGACGGCCGTGGCCGACATGCGTCCCGGCGAGGTCGTGCTCGACCTCGGGTCCGGCGGCGGGATCGACGTCCTGCTCTCGGCCGCCCGCGTGGGACCGACCGGGTTCGCCTACGGGCTGGACATGACCGATGACATGCTCGAGCTCGCCCGCCGGAACGCCGCCGAGCCCGATGCCACGAACGTCGAGTTCCGCCAGGGCCGGATCGAGTCGATGCCGCTCGACGCGGCCACCGTCGACGTCGTCATCAGCAACTGCGTGATCAACCTGTCAAGCGACAAGGCCCAGGTGTTCCGGGAGATCGCCCGCGTCCTGCGACCGGGGGGACGCGTCGGCGTCAGCGACGTCGTCGCCGACGACGACCTGAGCCCCGCGCAACGAGCCGAGCGCGGCAGCTTCGTCGGCTGCATCGCCGGCGCCCTCTCGTTCAGCGAGTACCGCGCCGGACTCGTGGCGGTCGGCCTCACGGACATCGAGGTCCGCGCGACGCACGCCGTCGCCGACGGACTCCACGGCGCGATCGTGCGGGCCACGAAGCCACACCACTGGACCCCGGCGGCGATCCACGAGGTCGACCTGCCCATCCCGCCGGCCGAGCTCCCCGTCTTCGCCGGCGACGGCTGCTGCGGCGGCACCTGCGGCTGCTGAGCCGCCCACCCGGCGGCTCAGTCCGTGGCGACAGGAAACGGGAGGGCGATCGGGTCGCTCGCGAGGCGACTCCGCCCGTTGGCATCGAACCGGTCGAGGCCCAACTGCGTGATGTCGATGAGGGACGTCGTGCCGTGGGCGGCCAGGTCGGCGGCCACCCGCGCCACGCCCGGCCCCCACATCATCCCGTGGCCGCCGGCCGACGCGACGAACAGCCCCTCGATCGTGATGCCATCCGGGCTCACGCCCGGGCCGACGATCGGCAGGTGGTCGGGGGTGAACTCGATCGTGGCCGCCCAGATCCGGCGCAGCCCCAGGTCGCGCGTCGCCGGAACCAGCGCGGCGAGCCGGAGGCGCATCGCCTCGTAGTAGGCCCAATCGATGCTCCGGGCGGGGCCGGGCGGGTCATGCGGGTCGCTCCAGCCGAACAGGAGGCCGCCCTCCTCGAGCCGCCAGTAGAGGCCCTCCCCGATGTCGAAGACCATCGCCATCCGCTCCACCTCGAACGCCGCATCGGGCTCGGTCACCGCGACCGTGTGGCGAGCCGCGCCCGACGGGATCCGCAGGCCCACGACGGCCCCCACGGCCCGCAACGACGGGCCGCCGGTCAGGAGAACCCGCTCGGTGGCGATCACGCCGGCGCTCGTCTCGACGCCGGTCACCCGCCGGCCGGCCCCGCCGTCGACCGGCGCCGTGCGCAGGGCCATGAATGCCGTCCGCTCCCGTAGCTCGACGCCGGCCGCCTGCATGGCGAGCGAATAGGCCCGGACGTTGCGCGGTGGGTCGATGTACCCGTCCGTCTCGGCGAAGCTGCCGCCGCGATGACCGGTCGGCGCGAGGGCCGGCACCGCTCCGACCGCTTCGGCGGCGTCGAGCCAGCGCACGTCGAGGCCCAGGGCCTGCTGCATCGCGACCCGCTCGCGGCCGGCCCGCTCGTCCTCCTTCGACACGGCGAGGATGAGGTAGCCGAGCGCGCGAAAGCCGGAGTCGGTGCCGTACGCCGCAGCCTGCCCTTGGTAGAACTCGATCGACCAGCGCCCGAGGGCCACGGTCGCCGGCGTGCCGCCCTGGGCGCGGACGACGCCGGCGGCGCGGGACGAGGCGCCGATGCCGGCGAGGTCGCGCTCGAGCACGACGACCCGCCCGATCCCCGCCGACGCGGCGAAGACCGACGCCCAACCGCCGATCGTGCCGGCGCCGACGACGACGAGATCCGCCTGATCCTCCATGGCTGGTCGACCTCCGCTCCCGAGGATACGGCCGGGGTGCCGCCCTCGTCTCCCGCCCTCGTCTGCATCCTCCGGATGCTTCAGCCGTCCAGCGCGGCGGCTTCGACGCAGATGGCCACGGTCCCGAGCCGAGCCAGCCGGCGGTAGGTGGGGCGTCGACGGACGGTCCAAGCGGCGACGTCGAGGTCGGCGGCGCGCACGCGTCGCAGGCCGGCCGGGTCGATCGCGGACCAGAGCACCGAGATGCCGCGGCAGCCGAGATCCGCTGCGGTCGCCACGGTCGCCGGCTCCAGGTCCCGGCTGTTCAACCAGCGCGGCCAGGCCGGGGCCAGGCCACCGACGCGCTCGAGCGTGCCCGGTGCGAACGACGAGACGACCGCATTCCGCATGGTTGCGCCTCGGCCGGCCGCGAGGGCCTCGACTGCACCCCTACCCGGGTCGTCCTTGAGCTCGACGTCGAGGAACGCGCTCCGCGGCAATCGCTCGAGGACCTCGGCCAGCGTGGGCAGGCCGATCGCTTCGAGTGCATTCGCCCGCAGCTGATCCACCCGTTCCGGCCGGCCCCACACCCGCTCGAGGGTCACGTCGTGGGCAAGCACCGGCACTCCGTCCAGCGACGCTCGGACATCGAACTCGACGCCGTCGCAGCCCGGCACGTCCAGCGCGGCCAACAGCGCCGGGATCGTGTTCTCGCGCGCCAGTCGCCAGTCCCCGCGGTGGGCGAGCCGGAGTGTCGGCACGGTCTAGCCGACCTCCAGGTGGGCGGCGATCCCCAGGTGATCGCTTGGATAGAGCGTCGGGTCGTCGGGGTGCGGTCGATCGAAGACGAGTCGAGCGTCGAGCACCCGGACGCCTCCGCGCACCCAGATGTAGTCGAGGCACTCGGGCACGCCATCGGTGTCCATCGCCGGCGCCTGGAGGCCGGACGGCCAGGTCACCGCCGGCTCGGCGCCGTTCGCCTCGGCGTACGCCGATCGATAGCCCGCGGCGACCATCCGCGCGTAAGTCGGCTCGGCAGGGTCCGCGTTGAAGTCGCCGACGACGACATAGGCGTCCGCCGCCGGGGCGTCGGCGAGCCAGTCGATCAGCCGGCGGGCCTGGTCGTCGCGCTGGGCCTCGCCCGCCACGACGTGGTGGAGATGGGTCACCGCGGCGAGGACACGGGACCCGCCCGGCAGCGCCACCATCGCCCGGTGGGCCGCGCGCTGGAGGCCGAGATCCAGGCGCTCAACGTCGGTCGCCTCCAACGGGTCGCGCACGAGCAGGCTGTTGCCGTACTCGGGACGCCCGGCCCAGCCGCGCACCGCCCGGTAGTGCGACTCGCCGGCGGCCCCGATCAGGCGATCCTGCTGTATGACGTAGACGACCTCCTGGAGGCCGAGCAGGTCGGGCTGCAGCGCCACCATGTCGGCCAGGAGCAGCGGCAGCCGCTCCGGCCAGCGATCGGCCAGGTTGAGGATGTTGAGCGTCGCGACGTGCAGCCGATCCATCGTCCGGGCGCCTACTCGGAACCGTCGGGGACGGGCAAGGCGAACGAGAAGGTCGAGCCACGCCCCTCCTCCGACTTCACCCAGATCCGGCCCCCGTGCTGCTCGATGACGTGGCGGGCGATCGCCAACCCCAGGCCGGTCCCGCCACCCACCTCCGGCCGCAGGCGCGCTCGATCGATCTTGTAGAAGCGCTCGAAGACCCGATCCCGGGCGGCCCGCGGGATGCCCACCCCATGGTCCTCGACCGACGTCACGACCTCGCCGCCGACGGCCTGCGCTCGGACGACGACGTCGCCGCCGTCGGGGCTGAACTTCACGGCGTTGTGGACCAGGTTGACGACGACCTGCCCGAGTCGGGCCTCGTCGCCGCGCACCCCCGGGAGCCCCGGATCGACCTCGACGAGGAGGCCCACGCCCTGGCGGTCGGCAAAGAGGCGCAGGCGTTCTGCGGCTTGGGCGGCAAGCTTGCCCATGTCCAGACCGTCGGCGAGGAGGAGGCTTCCGCCGCTCTCGATCCGCGAGAGGTCCAGCAGCTCGTTGACCATCTGGACCAGGTGGCCGGTCTCGACCTCGATCTTGGCGATCCGCTCACGCATCTTGCCGGGGACGGGCGGATCGGCCGCATCCGCGTCGCGCGCAAGGGTCTCGCTCAGCAGGCTGACGGTCGTGAGCGGCGTCCGCAGCTCGTGGCTGAGATTGTCGATGAACTCGGCCCGGATGCGCTGCAGGCGACGCAGCTCGGAGACATCCTCGAGGACGAGCCACAGTCCCCCACCCACCGCGCGCTGGGCGCGGACGACGAGCGAGGGCCCGTCGGCGTCGCCGCGTCTGACCTCGACCATGCGCGGCCCGGTCTCGAGCGCGGATCGCGCCATCGCCTCGATCCCGGGATCGAGGAACGCCTCCATGATCGACCGGCCCACGAGCGTGCCGGGCGCGCGACCCAGCAGACCGTACGCCGCCGGGTTGGCGTCGCGGACCAGCAGCCGTTCGTCGAGCTCGAGGACGCCGAGCCCGGTCAGTTCGCGCAGGGCCGTTCGATCGGCGCGCTCGTCGCGAAGGGCCTGGGTCGCGCGATCCGCCTCGGCCGCGTGACGCGCGTCACGCCTGCCGGCGGCCCGCTCGCGTCGGCTCAGCAGGATCGCCAGCCCGGCGGCCAAAAGGGCCATGAACATGCACAGCACGAACCACGGATCCACGGATCGAGCATGGCACAGCCGGTCGACCCGTCGCCGGCCGGCGCGTTCGGCGAGCGTGTTGTGGCCCGGCTCGTCGCCGGCGGGTTCACATCCGCGGGCGGACCCTGGTTCGCCACGGGACGTCGCGCGCGATAAGCGAGCCGAGCCAGGGCGCCGCTTGACGGTCGAACTCCGGGACGGGATAGGCGTGACGCAGGACGAGCAGGTGGGCGATCCGGGCCGCCGCCCGGCGGGCCGCCGCCGGCGCCGACCCGCCGTTGGCCATCGTCACCGCCTGCGCGGCGTCGACGCCGGCGAGCTCGCACGAGACCCGCAGAGCCTCGTCCTCGTCGGGCGAGACCGACGGCGGCCACGGAACCGGCCCGAGTCGCTCCCTCGTGCCGGTCGCGGCCAGGGCACGGATCTCGGCGCCCGGCAGCACCTCGAGCGTGGCGACGAGGCCCTCGACCGTCGACGTCGCCGGGCCGTACCGCGGCTGGCCGACCGCGGCGTCCCAGCCGCGGGTCAGACGCTCGCGGGCCCGGGCGCCACCCGATTCGCCGAGCAGCTCATCGAGGGCATCGCCGAGCACGATCTCGGCCAGGCGACCCACGATGGCATCGCGGACGGCCACGTCCCGGCGGGCCTGTGCCGGCAGGGCGGCCAGTGCTGCGCGTCGGCCCGCGTCCAGGACGACCTGCAGCTCGGGCGTCGCGAACCGGCGGAGGGTCGCGAGGAATGCGATCGGGGCCGGCTCCGCCAGGGCGAGTCGGTCGATCTCGTCCGGCGTCAGGCGGCCTACTCGCTCCACGACCGCGGCGACCCGTGCGGCCAGGGTCGGCGGGCGTGCTGGGCGGCGACGCACGATCGGCGGACCATCCCGGCCACCCGGACCGTCCCACGGGCCCGCGGCGCCCGCGCGGCCGTGCCCCTCGCTCCAGATCCCGCGCTCCTCGTCGTAGCGCCGGCGCAGGCCCGGATCGCTCAGCCAGTCATGGGCGACGTTGATCCGCTTCGCGAGGTCGAGGGTGTCCGGCCCCGCGATGTCGGGGTGGTGCCGCCGCAGGAGGCCGCGCCAGGCGAGCTCGATCGCCTCGAAGCTCGCGTCGCGCGGCACGCCCAGGCGGACGTAGAGGTCGTCGGCGGGGAGCGGCGGGCGAGGCGGCACGCCCGAATGCTAGTCGGCGCGACGAGGGCGTCGGGCGCGGACCCGTCACGCGCCGGGCGCGAATCCGCCCGTCAGCAGCGCCTCGACCTCCTCGATCGGACGGGTCGATCGCGCGCCGGTTGCCCGCTCGGTGACCTCGACACCGCCGGCGGCCAGCGACCGCGGTGAGACGGTGAGGATCCAGGGCATGCCGAGCAGCTCCGAGTCGGTGAACTTGACGCCCGGCGACTCGTCGCGGTCATCCCACAGGATCTCGCGGCGCGGTCCGCCCGCGGCCGCCAGGTCGTGCAGCCGCTCCGCGATCTCGTTCACGCGCGGTTCCTTGGCGCCGCCGATCGAGACGAGGTGCGCGGCGTAGGGCGCGACCTCGGCCGGCCAGACGATCCCCTTGTCGTCGTGGTGCGCTTCGACGATGCACGCGACGTTGCGCCCGACACCGATGCCGTAGGAGCCCATGACGATGGGGTGGGCCTGGCCGTCCTCGCCCAGATAGGTCGCGCCGGCCGCGTCGGCGAACTTGGTCCCGAGCTTGAAGATGTTGCCGACCTCGATCCCGTTGCGCAGGATCAGGGGCTGGCCGCAGACCGGGCACGCGTCGCCTTCCCTGGCATTCGTGATATCGGTGGTGACGCCGGCTGTGAAGTCCCGCTCCACGTTGACGTTCCGGTAGTGGAACCCTTCGCGGTTCGCGCCCGCGACGAGGTTCGGCGATCGAGCGACGAGGTCGTCGATCACCGCGACCGTGTCGTGCGCCCCGACCGGCGAGCCGTAGCCCGGCTCCATCCCGGCCGCGCGGATCTCCTCCACGCTCGCCGGCCGGATGCCGCCGATGGCCTTGACCGCGTTCCCGAGCTTGGTCTCGTTGACCTCGTAGTCTCCGCGCACGATCGCCGTCACCAACCGACCGTTGCCGGTCACAAAGAAGGCCGCCTTGGCCGTGCGCGACGTCTCGATCCCGAGGAACGCCGCGAGTGTCGCGATCGTCGTCGTGCCGGGGGTCGCGACCTCCTCGAGGGGCTGCGCCTCCTCCGGCGCGGGATCCGGCTTGGGAACGCCCACGACCTGTCGATTCGCCGCGTAGCCACACGCCTCGCACAGGACCAGGACGTCTTCGCCGGCCGGATTGAGGAACATGAACTCGTGCGCCAGGGAGCCACCCATGATGCCGACGTCGGACGAGACGGCGACCGTCTCGAGGCCCAGCCGCTCGAAGATTCGGACGTACGCGGCATGCTGCGCCTGATAGCTCGCGTCCAGCCCGGCCTCGTCGCGATCGCAGCTGTAGGCGTCCTTCATGACGAACTCGCGGACGCGGATCAGACCACCGCGGGCGCGCGGCTCGTCGCGCCACTTCGTCTGGAAGTGGTAGAGCATCATCGGCAGCTGGCGGTACGACTTCACGATGTCGGCCAGCAGGATCCCGACGACCTCCTCGTGGGTCATCGCCAGGACCATGTCCCGGCCGTTGCGGTCCTTGAATCTGGTCAGCTCCGGACCGATCGCGTCGTACCGCCCGCTGGCTCGCCAGATGTCGGCTGGATGGACGACCGGCATCTCCATCTCCTGCCCGCCGATCCGGTCCTGCTCCTCGCGGATGACCTGGGTGACCCGGTCGTTGACGCGCTTGCCGAGGGGCAGGAGCGAGTAGATCCCGGAACCGAGCTGGCGGAGGTAGCCCGCCCGCAGCAGGAGGCGATGGGAGGGCATCTCGGCGTCGGTCGGGTCGTCGCGGAGCGTGGTGAAGAAGAGATGGGAAAGGCGCATGGCCGGGTAAGGATAGCGGCGCGTCCGGTCCGGGCGCGGGAGGGCTCGGGGACGCTACCATCGCGCAGAGTCCCGATCGATCGCCGCTCGACTCGCCGGAGGCCGTGGACCCCCTTGGAAGGCGTCACATTCGCGCTCGTCGTCGTCCTCGTTCTGGCCGTCGTCTTCGATTACATCAACGGCTTCCACGACACGGCGAACGCGATCGCCACCTCGGTCGCGACGCGCGCACTCCGGCCGAGCCACGCCATCCTCATGGCGACGACCTTCAACTTCATCGGGGCGTTCGCCGGCACCGCCGTCGCGAAGACGATCGGAGCCGGGCTCGTGGCCGAGGCGACAACGACGCAGACCGTCATCGTTGCCGCGCTCCTCGGCGCGATCGCCTGGGACCTCGTGACGTGGTACCTGGGCCTCCCGAGCTCGAGCTCCCATGCGCTGATCGGCGGGCTGCTCGGCGCGACGATCGTGGCCTCGGGTCTCGGGTCGCTCAAGGTCGACGGGATCGCCAACAAGGTCGTCGTCCCGATGATCAGCTCGCCGCTCGTCGGGTTCACCGGCGCCTTCCTGCTCATGCTCGCGCTGTACTGGATCTTCCGGGACGCGAAGCGCAAGCCGATGGCTCGCGCCTTCCGCCGGCTGCAGGTCCTCTCCGCCGGCTACATGGCCTTCTCGCATGGCTCCAACGACGCCCAGAAGACGATGGGGATCATCACGCTCGCCTTGTTCGCTGCGGGCGTCATCCCGACGGTCGATGTCCCGATCTGGGTCATCGTGGTCGCGGGCACCGCTCTATCGCTTGGCACGGCCGTCGGTGGCTGGCGGATCATGCGGACGATGGGCCAGCGGGTCGTGGAGCTGGAGCCCGTCCATGGATTCGCCGCGGAGACGACGGCCGCGACCGTGCTCATCGTCACCGCCCACCTGGGAATGCCGGTCTCGACGACGCACGTGATCTCCAGCGCCATCATGGGTGTCGGCTCGGCGCGCGGGCCCAAGGGCGTGCGCTGGGGCGTCGCGCGGCGCATCCTGCTCGCCTGGGTCGTAACGATCCCGGCCGCCGGGATCGTGGCCGCGCTGTCCTGGTTCCTGCTCCATACCATCGGCTTCGGTTGAGCTCGAGGAGACTTCGATGACGTTCAGGTTGCTGCCCAAGGACGCGCGCTTCTTCGAGCTGTTCGTGGCCGATGGCGAGAACCTGCAGGCCGCCGCGGCCCGCCTCCACGCGATGGTCTCGACCTACGAAAACATCGACGAGCACGTGGTCGAGATCCAACGACTCGAGAAGAACGGCGACGACATCGACCGCCAGATCAGCCGCAAGCTCGAGGATGCGTTCATCACGCCGTTCGATCGCGAGGACATCCTCGAGCTGACCGTCAAGCTCGACGACGTCGTCGACGGAATCCAGGCGGCGGCCGAGACCTTCGTCATCTATGACATCCGCCAGCCCACAGAGGAGGCCCGCGGCCTGACCCGGATCCTGTCGGAGCAATCGGTCGAACTCCTCGCCGCGCTGCGCAAGCTCGACGGCCTCAAGGACCTCGAATCGCACCTGGCCATGGTCCACGATCTCGAGCACGAGGCCGATGCCCTCTCACGAGCCGCGATCGGGCGCCTGTTCCGCGACGGAACCGAGGCGCTCGAGGTCATCAAGTGGCGCGACATCTATCGCGAGCTGGAAAACTCGATCGACGCCGCCGAGGACGCGGCCGAGGCGATCGAGCGGATGTACCACAAGGCAACCTGAGCAAGCCGGCGCTCCGCCGAACCGTGGGTTCGGTTTCCGCGATGAACGCGCACGCATGTGGGGCCAGGCTGCAGGTTGGGTGCTCGGCCACGAGGGACTCGTCCGGAGATCCAAACTGGTGGTTGGTGGTCGCGCGCGGGCGTTCCGCTCGCCGGCGTTCCTCTGAGGAACGCGTTGCGCACGAACCCCTCGTGATCCTGCGGCAACGATGTCGTTCAGGCGCACGACCGCGCACGTTCGTCGGGAAAGCGTTCCTGACAGGAACGTTCGGTGCGGGCCGGGACGGCTTCAGCGCCGGGTCGGCGACTCCAGCATCTCCGACCAGCCCGGGCGATCGCTTCCGACACCGAGCTCCAGCCACCGGATCGCGTAGGCGACGCGGATCGGGCTGACGGGGTCGCCTGGCTCGATCGCGACCTGGAACGCCTCGCGCCCGAACGATGCGGCGAGCGTCCGGCGCGACCGCAGCGGCTCCAGATGGCGGCGGATCAGATCGGTCTGGCGCGCGAAGGCCGGATCGCCCCAACGATCCGGCCGCCGCGCTGGGTCACGCAGGTCACGCATGAGTCGAAGAGCGTCCAGCGCCAGCACCCGTTGGGGTGTGACACCCCTGGCGGGTACTGGCGCAGGCGCGGGAGCAAGGAGCCCACCCGTAGGGAGGAGGACCTCGGGTGGCGGAGCGGCGATGCGGTTCGGCGGGCCTCCGCCGAGGCGTGGCGTCGAGGGGTGGTGCAACTCCTCGACCGGATCAGCCTCGGGCTGGCGACTGCCGATCAGCATGGGCACAGCCTCGCGCCGCGATGTCAACGGGCGGCTATCGCGCCGTCAACGTTGCGGCCGCGATCAAGGCCGCGGCCACGGCCGCGCAATGTTCGTCAGGCCGGCCGGCGGAACACGTACCCGACGCCGCGGACGGTATGGATGAACGCCGGCTGGCCCGGGTCGTCCTCGATCTGGCTACGCAGCCAGTGGACGTGAACGTCGACGGTCCGCGACTCGCCGCCGTACTCGTAGCCCCACACGTGCTCGAGCAGCTGGTCGCGGGTGAAGACCTGGCCCGGGTGGCGGATGAGGAACGCGAGCAGCTCGAAGGCCTTGGGCTTGAGCGGCAAGGTCTCGCCGTCGCGCAGCAGTCGATGGCCGGCAAGGTCGGCCTGGACCCGTCCCAGGTCGATGACGGCCGGCGCGGCCCCGACCGCGATCCCCGCGTCGGAACGCCGGAAGAGCGCCCGGATCCGGGCGGTCAGCTCGCGCAGGGAGAAGGGCTTGGTAACGTAGTCGTCGGCACCGAGCTCGAGGCCAACGACCTTGTCGAGCTCGGAGTCCTTGGCGGTCAGCATGACGATCGGCACGCGCGACTCGGCGCGGATGATCCGGGTGACTTCGATGCCGGAGAGCTCGGGGAGCATGAGGTCGAGGAGCACGAGGTCCGGGCGCTCGGCTCGGAACTGGGTCAGGCCGTCTCGGCCATCGGCGGCGGCGACGACCCGGAATCCCTCCGCCTCGAGCGCCTCGACGAGGGTCTCGCGTAGCGTCGGCTCGTCTTCGACGACGAGGATCGTTCGTGCCATCCACGATTGAGGATAGCGCCCGTTGTTAACGCCTCGTTAGAGCCGGGTCAACGGCGTGCGAGTCATCCGGGCGCGTCGAGGGCTTCGATCGCGTGGTCGAGGCGGGCCAGGACTCGGTCCCGCCCGAGCGCGACGAGCGTGTCGAACAGCGGCGGCGTCGCCGTGCGTCCGGTGACCGCGACGCGGATCGCCATGAACAGGTCGCCGGCCTTCCAGCCTCGCGCCTCGGCGAGTGCGCGCAGTGCCGGCTCGAGCTCGTCCGCCTCGAAGGCGACCTCGCCGGCCTTGGGGATCACCTCTCGCGCCGCGGCGAGTCCCTCGCGGGTCGTGGCCACGTCCCAGCGCTTCGGCACGAGCGTCGTCGCGTCGACGTCGACCTCGTCGACCCACAGGAACCCGACCAGGTCGCCGATCGCCCCCAAGGTCGGCAGCCGTTCCTGGACGAACGGGAGCAGCGAGCGCAAATCCTCGTCGGTCGGCATCCATTCGATTCGCCCGGCGGCGAGCTCGGCCTCGACGAACGGCCGCAGGCGATCGACCAGGTCGTCGGGGTCCAGGCGCCGGATCCACTGACCGTTGAGCCATTCGAGCCGCTCGCGATCGAAGACCGCTCCGCCCTTGTGGACGGCATGGAGGTCGAAACGCTTGACGATCTCGTCGAGCGCGAGGACGTCTTCCTCCGTGCCGGGTGACCAGCCCAGGAAGGCGAGGTAGTTAACGAGCGCCTCGCGGATGAAGCCCTGGGCGATGTAGTCGTCGATCGCCGTCTGGCTCTTGCGCTTGCTCATCTTGGAGCGGTCCGGGTTGAGGATCAGCGGCAGGTGCGCGAAGCGCGGCACGTCGAAGCCGAGCGCCCGGAACAGGAGGATGTGCTTGGGCGTGTTCGAGAGGTGGTCCTCGCCGCGGATGACGTCGGTGATCTCCATCGCCGAGTCATCGACGACGACCGTGAAGTGGTACAGCGGCGTGCCGTCCGCCCGGACGATGACGAAGTCACCGCCGAGGTTGCTGACGTCGAACTCGACGTGCCCGCGCACGATGTCGTCGAACGCGACGACGCCCTCGGTGACCCGGAAGCGGAGGGCGCCTCGGCGGCCCTGGGCCTCGCGCTCGCGCCGTTCCTCCGGGGTCAGGTGGGCGCACCGCCCGACGTAGCGCGGCGGCTGCCTGGCCGCCTCCTGGGCCTTGCGGTCGGCGTCGAGCTCCACGGGCGTGCAGTAGCACGGGTAGGCGAGATCGTCCGCGAGCAGGCGCTGGGCGGCCGCCGCGTACGAGGGCAATCGCTCCATCTGGCGGTACGGGGCGTGCGGTCCGCGCGCCGGCTCGCCGGCCACCTCCGGGCCCTCGTCCCAGTCGAGCCCCAGCCAGTGGAGCCCATCGAGGATGCCCTTTTCGAACTCGAGGGTGCTGCGCGCCACGTCCGTGTCCTCGAGCCGGAGGATGAACGTGCCACCGACGTGGCGTGCGTGGAGGTAGTTGGATAGGGCGGTCCGCGCGGTCCCGATGTGGAGCGGCCCGGTCGGGCTCGGGGCGATGCGGACGCGGACCGGCGCAGCAGGATCCGGGGTCACGCCGGCGCAACCGGCGTCTCGACCAGGCGCGCCAGGCGCCGAAGCGACGTCTCGAACGACTTCCCGATCGGCCTGGGCGCCATCACCTTGAGTAGAAACGTGTTGACGAGCGAACCCGGCTCCGCGAGGAGGCGGTAGGTCACGAGGGAGCCATTTCCATCGGGCGCGATCGTCACCTCTGCGGTGGCATCCTTGGCGAACACGACGGACCCGGGCTTGCCGTCGACGCGCTCGGCCTCGTGGTGCCAGCGCAGTCGATGCGGGGGCTCGTAGGCCGTCACGATCGAATCGATCTCGGTCGCCCTGCCCCGGGCATGGCCCGCCATCCGCTGGACCCGGCCGAGTCCGAACCCGGAGACGACCTGGGCGCCCTCGGCCTCGGTGAACCAGCGCGACCACGCCGTCACGTCGTCGACGAGGGGCCAGATCCGCCCTGGTGGTGCCTGGATCCTTCGGCTGCGGACGAACTCGATCATGTCGTCACCTCCGTCGCGGCGCGCGCTGGTACGTGGTGGAAGAGCGCGGGATCGGCGACGCCGGACAGGACGCGGATGAGACCCGCCGGCCGGAGTCCCAGCGTGGCACGGCCGAGCGGTCCCTCCAGCGTGAGCGAGTCGAGCGATTCCGAGCGCGCCAGGATCGTGATGGGGGCACCCGGACGCAGCGCCCTCGCCTCGAGGTACGAAAGCAGGCCGGCGTCCTCCTCGGCCTCCTCGGTGATCCGGTACACGGTCGCACGGGAACCGGCTTCCATCTCGCTCAGGCGGGTGCCCGTCGGTCGCCGCTTGTCCGTCGCCGCGTCGATCGGATTGCCGTGCGGGCAGATCTCCGGGTGGCCGAGCATCTCGTCGAGGCGCGCCTCGACGCGCGGCGAGATCGCCCCCTGCAGGCGCATCGCCTCCTCGTCCGATTCGGCCCAGCCGAGGCCGACGACGCTCGTCAGGAGCCACTCGATCAGGGCGTGCCGGCGGAAGATCGCGTCCGCCGCGGCGCGCCCGGCCGTGGTGAGGCGAAGGTCGCGGCCGGGCCCGTCGGCGTGGTCGACCAGTCCGTCCGCGATGAGCCGGCGGAACATCTCGCTCGCGGCCTGCGTGGTCACGCCCAGGTGGCGGGCGATCTGGGCGGCGCTGATCCGCGCGCCGTCGGCGGCGCCGGCCGTCACGCGGAGGGCGAGCAGATATTCCTGGGCGGCCGCGGACAGGTCACGAGGATCGCGACGACGGGGCATCGCCTCAGGATACGGGACGGCGTGGCCGCGGCTCGCGGATCGTGCGCGCGAACGCATAGGACAGACCCGCCACCCAGGCGATCACGAGGAGCCCGCCAAGCAGCGGCCGGGCCGTGGCTTCGTCGTTGGAGCCCCCGAGGGTCGTCACGAGGAGCGCCCCCGGGATGGCGGCCGCCAGCGTCGCGGTCGTCGCGATCGCGGTTACGCGGGCCAGCGCCGGCACAACGAGGAAGATGGCCAGCACCGCGAGCTGGATCAACCACGTCATGGGCTCGGCGCTCCGGTCGCAAGTCGCGGCGAACCGGGCACAGCCGGTCAACTCGCCGGCGACCCAGCCGATCCCGAGCGCGATCGGCGCCCAGCCGGCCACGGCGCGCCCGACGCGGACGGCGAGGCCCGGATGATCGGCATCGAGCCAGCTGACGAGCGTGCCCATCGTCGGCAGCGCCGGCCCGGTCGAGGTCGTCAGTCCGGGCGCCGTCGGGCGTGGGCGCGGGCCGCGTGCCCGTGGTCGCGGCGGCGGCTCCGCCGCATCGCCCGCGGTCGACTCCCACCAGGAGGCGGTCGTGTGGGTCGGCGGCGGCGTCTGGGGTGGCGAGCCCGTCGAGGGCTGTGCCTGGGCCCCGGCCGTCCCTGGATCGGCGTCCGCGCCGGAGATCGGCGATTCGGTGTCCGGCGGCGAGCCGGTCGGGGCGCCCGCGGGATCGACGCCACCGCGGCGACCGCGGCGGGCACGGGCCTGGTATTCGGGACCGTGCTTGCGCGGGTCGGCGTACTCCTTGGGGTTGATCGTCCAGTACGTGCCCGAGGTCGTGCCATACCAGGAGGACCCGCCCCACTCGGGCTCGAACGGATCGGTGTCCGCCTCGTCATAGGATGTGGACCCGAGCGTCGCCCGCTTCCGGCGACCGTTCGTCGGCGGCTCGTCGGGCTGCGGCGGCTCGCCCGGACGTGGCGGTCGATCGTCAGGCCGCGGCGGCCGATCCTCGGATCGTCGAGGCCCACCTGCCGGACCCGAGGTCCTCGCGCGGCGCGGGCGGCCTCCGTAGGCACGATTGGTGGCGTCCGCACGCTGTGGATCGGCCGTCCACGAGCGCCGCGCCGTCGCGCCGCGTCGACCCGCGGCACCATCCCGCGCGGATCCCGGCCCGGCGATCCGGTCGTAGGCGGCCTGGATCGCCAGGAAGCGCGGAAGGGCCGCCTCCCCCGCCGCGTCGGGATGATTGGCCTTCGCCAGCCGCCGGTAGGCGCGCTTCACCTCGTCGAGCGACGCGCCGCGCGCCAGCCCGAGCGTGCGATACGGATCGGCGTCGTTGGCCATCGGGGACAGATGCTCCAGGTCGTCGTGCCGGCCGGGGCCGGCGCAGGCTCAACCGATCAGTTCGCCGACCGGGGCGAGCTCGAACTCGGGCACCGCCTCGGCTCCGATCCGCCCGTGCGGATCCAGCGTCACCGGCCGGTGGTAGCGGGCGAGCATCCGCAGCGCCTGGCCGTCGAGCACGCCGGCCTGGCGGAGGGCCTCGATCGAGGCGGCCCACGTCCCGCGGTCGTAGCCGTCGCCGTCCTCGATCTTGATCGCCAGCCCAGATGGCCCGACCTCATGGGTCCCGACGCGCTCGCCACGCAGGATCGCGACCCCGCGCAGGGCCTCCATGCCGGACTTGCTGATGACCCGTCCGGGAGCCGCCTTCATGAGCGACGTATCCAGTCGGTCGTGGCGTCCACCGACCATCTCCGGCTCGGCGAGCATCGCGTCCCGGATGATCGTCAACGCCGGAGCGATCTCCCCGCGCCGGTCCTTCGGTGACAGCGCGGCCGGGTCCGAGAGCATCGCGTAGGCCTGCGCGACCTCGCGCAGGCGGAAGGCGTACGTCTCGAGCCCACAGCCGTCGATCGCGGTGGTCAGCTGCTCCGGGGTGGTCCCGAATGCCCGCGCGACGGCCGATCGATATGCGACCTGCGAGGGGTGGGCCGGCTGCCAGTAATCCTCCAGCGACCAGTCCTTGAGCCGGGAGAGCAGCAGCGAGACCGCGTGCTGCCCCGAGCACATGTGGCGGATGGGACTGGGCTTCTCCCCGTCGCGCGCGAGCCGCACGGCCGTGAGCGCGTCGAGCGGCATGCCCTCGGCCCCACAGGCGAGCAGCGCCTGGCTGACGCCTGCGCGGCGAAAGACCGCCTGGATCGTCCGGACGTGGATGTCCTCGCCCGAGTGCGAGCTCGCAAGGATCGCGATCTCGGGCGGCTCCAGGTCGAAGGCCTCGATGCCGCCGGCCTCGATCAGCGCCACGGCCCCGAAAGGCTTGACCGTCGAGCGCAACGTCACGATTCGGTCCGGATCGCCGAGTTGGCGGATCAACCGGCCGCCGGCGTCGGTCTCCACGATATCGCCGCGGTGGACGCTCTCCTCGATCCCGTTGCGCAGCTGCCGGACGAGGATCGGCGTGTCGGCTCGGCCTCGACTGCGTGCCTTGGCGCGCGCCGTCGTCGCCGGCGCACGGGGGGCACGGGGGGCGCTGACGCTCACGAGCGGAGGGACCTCGGGCTTTCGACGGCGGTACGCGCGATGCCGTCCCGCGAGCATACCGCGCGAGGGCGAGCCCTGGGGCATGGCCAGGGGTGATCGGGATCCGCTGCTAGCATGCCCGCGTGAATCGCGTGGCCACACCGCCGGGGAGTCGTCGTGCCCGCGTGTCGACGACCCTCGCCCTCGCGCCCCTGCTCGCCGTGCTGATCGCGGCCTGCTCCCCGGCGATCGACCTGCCGGTCCTGACTGCCGGGCCATCGACGCCTCCGAACCCGTCCGGACTCGCCATCGCGCCGTCCGCAACAGCGGCGAGCCCCGGCGAGACCGCCGCGATCGCTGCCTTCGTGAAGAGCGTGACGGGTGGTCGCCTGACGTACCGGATGGCGTTCAAGGGCTTTGCAGCCGCGACGGTGGATCGACTGCCGGTCGACGGAATCCTGGACGTGTCGGGGCCGAACTTCGCCTCCTCCTTCACGTACGACTACAGCCATGCATACCGCGGCGTCGGCAAGGTCCGGGTCCAGGTTCGCGAGGTCAGCCGCAAGGGCTACGTCAGGATCGGCAACGCGGGCTGGCAGAGCCTCTCGGGCTATGGCAAGGAGGACAGCAACGTCCCGTTCGCGGCCGTCGCGACGACGGACGACGTCAAGTACCTGGGTCCGACCAAGTCCGCCGGCCGCATCGCCTACCGCGTCTCGATCCCGGATGCCGTGCTCATCCACCCGGGAACGATCGTTGGCAATGTCGCGAGCGAGCGCGTCGGACAGACGAAACTCGAGCTCGTTATCGACGACCAGGGCCGCCCGATCGTGGGCGATTGGGGTCTCACCGGCAAGGCCCGGATCGGGCGCTCGGGACAGCTCCAGGAGATCGTTTATGACCTCCATCTCACGTTCACGCGGATCGGCGTCAAGGTCGCGATCGCCCCGCCGTAAGGCGTCTAGATGCGCCGGCCGTTGACGGCCCTGCCAAGCAGCTCGGGGTCGATCGGCAAGTCACGAGCGAGCTCGTCGCGGGTGCCGCAGCCCCGATAGCAATGGGTCGCGGTGGGGCGATTGACGGAGCGACACGCGGCGCACACCCAGCTCTCGACCGGCAACTCGCGCACATCGAGCATCCGGGCGGCGGACTCGGTGGCGCCCGGGATCATCGAGCCGATCTCGGACGTGGACGCCGTCATGAATCGCAGCAGCACCAGGCCGACAGCGATGCTCGCAACACCGACGACCAGCGCCGCGCCCCAATCGATCGAAGCGAGATAGTCGAGGAAGTTCATGCTCCACGATGATGCCACCTGACCACGGCAATCCGACCCTTTCGGTGCGCGCGGGCACCGGAAACTGCCGCGCGATCCGGAATCAACCGGGCGAGATCAGCCGCTGGTGCCGGTCCCGAACTGGCGGTCGCCGGCGTCGCCGAGGCCGGGCATGATGTAGCCCTTCTCGTTGAGGCCGCGGTCGAGCGCAGCGCAGTGGATCTCGACGTCTGGGTGGGCCGACTGGACGGCGGCCACGCCTTCGGGCGCGGCGATGAGGTTGACGAGCTTGATCCGGACCGCGCCCCACTTCTTGAGGACGTCGATCGCGGCGGTCGCCGAACCCCCGGTCGCGAGCATCGGGTCGAGGATCAGGCACAGGTCGACCGAGGCGGAGTCAGGTAGCTTGTTGTAGTACTCCACCGGGCGGAGGGTCCGCTCATCGCGGAAGAGGCCTAGGTGCCAGACCTGCGCCGTGGGCATGAGCTCGAGCATCGCGTCGACCATGCCGAGACCGGCCCGCAGGATCGGGATCAGACCGATCCGTTCGCCCAGCTCACTCGCCTCCATCGGCTCCATCGGCGTCGTGATCTGGCGCGGACGGACGCGCGCATCGGCGAGGGCTTCGTAACCGAGCAGCCAGCTGAGCTCGCGGACGACCTCACGGAACTTCTTGGGTTCGGTGTCCTCGTCACGCAGGACGCCGAGCTTGTGGAGGACAGCCGGGTGCTGCGAGACGTGCAGCGTCGGGCTCTCGGTCACCGGGCCATCGTAGCAACTCGCCGGTGGGCCTGGCACCGGTCTGGCCGGGCCGAATCCCCTGGACAACGGGGAAGGGCCGGCCCTCGCGGGCCGGCCCTTCGGATCTGCGAGGAACGGAGCGGCTCAGTTGCCTTTCGCCTTGAGCTCCACCGTTGCCTTCTTCCAGCTGGCGCCCTTCGTGTCGATCGAGGTGCCGAGGGCGTCGAGAGCCTTCTGGTTGAGGTCGGTCCGGACCGCGTCCGCGCTCGGCGCTGCCTTGAGCACCTTGTAGGTGGTCGCGATCGTCGAGGTCTGGTCCCAGGCAGCCTTGTCGAGCGTACCGACGCCGTTGGGCGATGGCCAGATCAGCGCATTGATCTCGTTCATCTGCCAAGCTTGGTGGCTGGCGCCGAGCGTCGACCCGGCCTTGAGCACGATGTCGACGCACTTCTGCGCGTTGTCGCGGCAGTACGCCCAGCCCTTCAGCGACGCCTTGAGGAACTTGACGGCGACGTCCACGTTGCCGGCCTTCTTCAGGTACGAATCGCGCGCGAAGATCGCGTCCTGGAGCATGCCCGTGCCGACGTCGTTGAACGAGACGACGTTGAGATCGTTCGCGGTGTAGAGGTTCCCGGTTGCAGGGTTCGGGGCCTCGAGCACCTGCGCGTACTCGTTGTAGGTCATCGCCTGGGCGGTATCGAGACTCTTCGAGAGCAGCCCGGACATGTCGAAGTCCTGCTTGATGATCTCGACCTGGGTCTTGTCGTCCGGGTTGATCCCCACCTTGTTGAGGGCCGCGAAGAGCTCGGGCTCATTGCCACCCAGCCAGCTTCCGACCTTCTTGCCCTTGAAGTCCTCGGGCTTGGTGATGTTCTTGTCCTTGAACGAGACTTCGAGCGTGCCCGAGCGCTGGAAGACCTGCGAGATGTCGACGACGTCGGCGCCGCCCTCGCGCGCGGCGAGCATCGCCGGCACCCAGGTGGTGCCGAACTCGGCGCCGTCCGAGGCGACCACCCGGACCGGGTCGATGTCGGGGCCGCCGAGGAGGATCTGGACGTCCAGGCCTTCATCCCGGTAATAGCCCTGGTCGACGGCCGCGTAGTAGCCGGCGAACTGTGCCTGCGCGACCCACTTGAGCTGCAGCCGGATCTTCGTCCCGGCGGCACCGCTGCCGCCCGGCGTCGAGGCGCTACACGCTCCCACCGCGAGCGCGGCGACGACGCCGACGATCAGGGCGTGTTTCCACGTTCTCATTCGATCAGTACCCTCCTCCACCCGATGTGCTCGGGTTTGCGGTCGCATCCTACGCCACCCGACGGCCCGCGCCCGAATCGGTCGGGGCTCTCCAACGCTCGTGCCGCTCATCGCCCGTCGGCTCGGGCGCCGGAGGCGTGCCACGGGATCAGGGTGCGCTCGGCCAGCAGCACTACGAGGTACAGGGACATGCCGAGCAGGCAGGCCATGATGATCGCCGCCCAGGCATTCGCGAAGCGGAAGAGCGTCGCTTCCCCGGTGATGTAGATCCCGAGCGCCTGGCGCGGCCCGCCGAAGTACTCGCCGATGACCGCGCCGATGACCGCGAGCGTCGTCGCCACCCGGAAGGCCGTCAGGACGTAGGGCAGCGCGTTCGGGATCCGCAGGCGGCGCAGGACCTGCCAGTCGGACGCGGCGTACGACCGCATCAGCTCGATCGCCGACGCATCGACCATTGTCAACCCTCGGACGGTGTTGACCATGATCGGGAAGAACACCATCACCGCGACGATCGTCATCCGCGAGGCCGGGCTCTCCGAGCCGAACCAGTTGTTCGTGATCGGGGCGAAGGCGATGATCGGCATCGAGTTGGCCGCGATCGCCACGGGGACGAGCGTTTCGCGGGCGAAGACCCATCTGGCCGTCGCCAGGGCCACGACGAGCGCGAGGACGCTGCCGATGGCCAGCCCCCCGATCGCCTCGACGGCCGTGTAGCGAAGTCCCTCGACGAGGGTCGCCCACTCGGTCACGAGGGCCGCCAGGATCACGGATGGGCGCGGCAGCAGGAACTGCTTGACCCCGAGCACTCCGAGGACGACCTCCCAGAGCGTCACGACGACGACGAACACGACCGCGACCGGGATGAGGTCGCGGCTCCGGGCGCGGGCCTGTCGCCGGAGGGTCATGCCAGCCCTTCGGCACGGATCTGGAGGATCTCGCTCGGGTCGGGCCCGCCCTCGCCGCCGTCGCCGCCCTCGTGGCGGCGGAGTGCCTCGCGAACCGTCGTCACGTGCTCGAAGTAGCGCTCGAGCTCGCGCGTCTCCACGGTCCGGGGCTGCGGCAGGTCGACGTCCACGATGCGGGTGATCCGACCCGGACGAGCGGACATGATCACGACCCGGGTCGAGAGGAAGACGGCCTCCGGGATGGAGTGGGTCACGAAGATGATCGTCGTGCCGGTCTTGCGCCAGATGCGCATGAGCTCCAGGTTCATCCGTTCGCGGGTCATCTCGTCGAGCGCGCCGAACGGCTCGTCCATGAGCAGCAGCTTCGGGTCGAACGCGAGCGCACGGGCGATCGCGACCCGCTGCTGCATGCCGCCCGACAGCTGCCAGGGATGGGTCTGCCCGAAGTCGCCCAACTCGACGAGGTCCAGCATGGCTCGGGCCCGCGTCTCGCGCGCCGCCTTGTCGAAGCCCATCAGCTCGAGCGGCAGCTCGACGTTCTTCTGGACCGTCCGCCAGTCCATCAGGACGGGGGCCTGGAAGACCATGCCGTACTCGCGGCCGAGCCTGGCCTCGCGCGCGGACTTGCCATTGACCGTCACCGTCCCACTCGACGGCGTCGTGAGATCGCCGATCAGTCGGAGCAGCGTCGACTTCCCGCAGCCCGACGGGCCGATCAGCGAGATGAACTCGCCGGCCTCGATCGCCAGGTCGACGTCCTTGAGGGCCACGAGCCCGTCCGGCCCGTCACCGAACGTCTTGCCGACGTGATCGACCTGGACGACCGATGAGCGGCGCGACCTCGGTCCGGGCGCGGCGGGTCCCGCGTTCACGTCCCGTTCCCCCGGTAGCGGCCACGACTCCACCACGACTCCGCGGCGCGCACCAGCCCGACGAACACCAGTCCCAGCATCGCGGCCACGATGATCGTGGCCCACAGCTTCTCGGGGCCCGAGATGTAGTACTGCTTGAAGTTGAGGATGGAGCTTCCCAGGCCGTACGGGATGCCCGACGGCAACTCACCGATGATCGCGCCCACGACGCTGGCGCTGGCGGCGATCCGGAACGACGCGAAGAGGTACGGCGTCGCGGCGGGCAGGCGCAACTTCCAGAGGATCTGGCGCGGCGACGAGGCGAAGGACCGCATCAGCTCGACGGCCCGTGGATCGGCCGAGCGCAGCCCGCGCAGGGCGCCCATGGTCACGGGAAAGAACGTCAGGTAGGCCGCGATGATCGCGACGGCCAGCCAGCCGACCGGCAGGAAGATGACGACGAGCGGGGCGATCGCCACGATCGGGACGGTCTGCGAGGCGACGACATAGGGCACGAACGCGCGCTCGGCGGTCCTCGACTGGGAGAAGAAGATCCCGAGCCCGAGGCCCAGGGTGGCGCCGATCGCGAAACCGACGAGTGCCTCACCGAATGTGAAGAGGGCGTTCCCGAAAAGGACCTGGGCCAGGATCGGGCCGTTGCGCTGGGCCGGCTCGGCGAACGTCCCGATGATGCTCCACACGTGCGGCAAGGCGAGGTCGGTCGCGATGCGCCACTGCAGCGGCGGGACGTGCTCGTAGTCGATCTGGATGCCGAGGAGACTGCCATGCAGTCGCCAGGGATCGCCGCCGAGCCATTTCGCGCCCTCCCAGACGAGCAGCAGCGCCGCCAGCAGGCCGACGAGCGCGATCGCCTTGGCTCGACGGCTGGGACCGGACGCGACGGAACGGCGCACGGGACCTGCCGCCAGCTGGACCGTCGCGGTTCGAGTCACTCCCCTCCTCCCGCGTCGTGTCGCGACGGCTACCCGGTGACTGCCTGGTCGGCGATGTCGAGCGCGGCGTCGATGATCTCGAAGCCGCTCGCGAGCTCGTCCTCGGAGATGATCAGTGGCGGGTTCGTATGGATCGAATTGTTAGCGATCAGCGCGTACAGCCCGTGATCACGGAAGTACTTGCCGATCGCCTTCATCTCGTCCGAGGTGCCGTTGAACGGCGTCAGCGGCGTCCACGGGTCCCGCCTGCGAACGAGGTCGAGGATCCCGAACAGCCCGAGGTTGCGCGTCGCCCCGACGCTCGGGTGGCTGGCGGCCAACCGCTCGTGGTGCTCGCGCATGACGCCGCCCATCCGAGCCGCTCGCTCGACGAGGCCGTCCTCCTCGTAGACCCGGATCGTCGCGAGGGCGGCGGCAAGCGAGACCGGATGCGATGAGTAGGTCAGCCCGCCATAGAACATCTTCTCGTCGAAGAAGTCGGCGATCGGGCGGCGCATCGCCACGGCTCCAAGCGGCAGGTAGGACGACGTGAGCCCCTTGGCCATCGTCATGAGATCGGGCACGACGTCCCAGTGGTCCACGGCGAACCATCGACCGGTGCGTCCGAACCCGGCCATCACCTCGTCGCAGACCATGAGGATGCCGTGCCGGTCGCATAGCTCGCGCACGCCGGCGAGATAGCCATCGGGCGGGATGAGGATCCCGTTCGTGCCGACGATCGTCTCCAGGAAGACCGCGGCGATCGTCTGGGGACCCTCGTAGCGAATGACGTCCTCGAGGCCCCGCAGGCTCTCGGCCACCGGGCGGGGCTCCTTCTCGCCCCACCGGTGCGTATCCGGGTAGCGCACGACCCCGACGAGCCCGGGCTCGTTCGCCCAGCGGCGTGGATCCCCGGTGAGGGTCATCGCGCCCATCGTCGCGCCGTGATAGGCGCGGTAGCGGGCCAGGACCTTGTATCGGCCGGTGTAATGGCGCGCCAGCTTGATGGCGTTCTCGATCGCCTCGGCGCCACCGAGGGTGAAGAACACCTTGTCGAGGTCGCCCGGCATGATCTCGGCGAGCTTCTGGCCAAGCCTGCCCCGGATCTCGGTCGCGAAGGCGGGCTGCACATACTGCAACTTGGCCGCCTGCTCGGTGATGGCGTCGATGACCCGCCGGTCGCCGTGGCCGATGTTGACCGACATCAGCTGGCTGTTGAAGTCGAGGATCCGCCGGTCGTCCGGCGTGTACAGCCAGACGCCTTCGGCACGATCGATCGCGATCGGATCGACGGCGCCCTGCACGGACCACGAGAAGAACGTGTGCTCCCGATTGAGCGCGACGATCTCGTCCGTCGTCAGCGCGTCGGGTGCGGTGCGGATGCCCATGGATCCTCCTCGTCCGCGCGGCTCCTCGGATTCGCTTCGGCTCGCGCGCCCGCGCCCCCGGCGCAGGATCGGATTACAGCACATCCGGACGGGTCACCGGGGACAGGACTTGTGGGTTGCGGCCGGTATTCCGTGTGAGGGGCTAGACTGCGCCCGCCGACCGACCCCCAGGCCGACACAAGGGAAACTGACAACTCGAAGAGCCTCGTCCGCACGGCTTCCCGAGTCGTCCTGCGCGCGACATCGCGCCGGTCCATGGAGCCAGCCGGTCCCCAGCCGGCCCCCGTCCATCCCGTCACCCTTGCCGTGCGTGCGCGCCTCACCCCCACATCGCCGTCCCCCAGGCGACGCGTTGGTAGGAAGGAGCACCTTGCGCACCCTGTCCTTTGGCGCACGAACATTCATCCCGGTCGCCCTCGCGGGCGTCGTCATCCTGTCGCTGGCACCCGCCAGTTCGGCCTCGGCTGCCCAGCCGATCGCCGAAGCCCAGCAGATCATCCGGATCGCGAAGAAACAGCTCGGTGACCCGTGGCGCCACGGCGCCCTCGGTCCCTCGGCGTTCGATTGCTCCGGTCTCGTCATCTACGCCTTCAAGAAGGCGGGCGATGGCGAGGCCATCGGCGGAGGCCGACTTCGCTCGGCGTACGCCATGTACCGCTGGTTCAAGGCGCATGGCCTCGCCAGCAGCTCCCATCCCAGGCCCGGTGACCTGGTCATCTGGGGCCGTGGGTCCCACGGTGGCATCTACATCGGCGCCGGAAAGGCGATCAGCACGCTCACCACCGGGGTGCGGGTCCACGGCGTCCACGCGGTGACCGCGCGGTTCACCGCCTACCTGCACACCGGCATGTCGACCCGGTTCTCGAACGCCCGGTCGGCCGCCACGGGCACCCGGACGACCAAGCACGTCGCCTCGGCCGGGACGATCCGCCACACGCGCGTCAGCGTGAACCTCCGCCGTGGGGCGGGCGTCGAGCGCAGCCGTCTCCGCACGCTCTCGTCGGGGACACGGCTCGTCGTGCTCGGCAGTGCCCACGACAGCCATGGCCGGACCTGGCTCAAGGTCCGCGCCGGGGGCCGGATCGGGTACGTCGCGAGGTGGCTCACCCGCTGAAGCGACAGGCGCCGCACGCGCCACCATCCCTTTCGCACACGACGGCCCGGGCGTCTCGCCCGGGCCGTCCTTCGTGTCCGGGTCGTCGCTCGCGTCCGGGCGCTCGCCCGCGCCGGACCCGACCGGACCGCACCGCGTGGAACGCCACTGCCACACGCCCGTCGCCGAAGGGCCCACGGGGAGCCGGACCATCCTGTGATTGAGCGTGAACGGCCCGCGCGGGAGGCTAGGAACCAGTCATCCCTCCCGCCCCAGCGGAGTCCGCATTGCGCCACGCCGTAGCTGCCCTCGTCCTGGCCCTCGTGGCCGCCCTCGGTGCGACCACGTCCGCGAGTGCCGCCGTCGCCGGCCCGCGGGTCGTGATCATCGTCGGGGCGACTCATGGCGCGACGGCCGGGTATCGGACGGCGGCGGACAAGGCCTACGCCGAGGCGATCAAGTACACCGCCAACGTCGTCAAGGTCTATAGCCCCAACGCGACCTGGTCGCGGGTCAAGACAGCGACCGTCGGGGCCTCGGTCGTCATCTACTTCGGGCACGGCAACGGTTGGCCAAGCCCGTACACCTATGACCCGAAGTACACGACCAAGGACGGGTTCGGGCTCAACGCCACGGCCGGCGCCGGCGACTACAACAACAAGTACTACGGCGAGCCGTCCGTCGCCACCCTCGACCTCGCGCCCAACGCGGTCGTCATCCTGAGCCGCCTGTGCTACGCATCGGGCAATTCCGAGCCGGGCGGCGCCACGCCCACGCAGACCGTCGCCCGCCAGCGCGTCGACAACTACGCGGCCGGGTTCCTCAAGGGCAGGGCGCGGGCGGTCATCGCCGACGGTCACGGCGAGCCCGGTCCGTACCTGCGGGCGTTGTTCACGACGCACGCGACGATCCAGGAGGCCTGGCGCAGTGCCCCGAACTACCACGGCCACGAGAGGTCGTACACCTCCACGAGGACGCCGGGCGCGACGGCCTACACCGACACCGACCTCGCAACGAGCGGCTATTACCGCTCGCTCGTCACGAAGCCGGGCCTGACCACCGACGACGTCACGGGCTATGCCGGGACGGGCGGCGACCCATCGTCGTTCATCGTCCCGGGTCGGGCCGACGTCGGTTCGGCCGGGGCCACGCTCTACGACGACGCGAATCTCACCATCCCGGCCGTCGCGCCCGCATCGAGCGACCCCGTTCCGACCGGGACCCGGCTGCGACTGTCGGCACCGATCACGACCACGACCACGGGCGGGAGGGCGTCGGTCCACGTCGATGGCCTCGACGACCCGTCGATCACGGGGTGGATGACCCTTGCCGACCTCCGCCCGCGTGACAGCCGGCCACCGGCGATCTGGACCGTCGATACCGGCCTCGGCGTGTTCTCCCCGACGCAAGGAGCCCAGGCGATCATCGCCCGGCTCTCCGAGCCGGCCACTTGGCGCGTCCGGATCCTCGATGGCGACAACGTGCTCGCCACGGTCGGCGGCAACGGCAGCGACGTCCATGCGTCCTGGTCCGGGCTGCAGGCGGACGGCAGCGCGGTCCCCGACGGCTGGTACACCTACGCGATCGACGCGACCGATGCCTGGCAGAACACCTCGGCGACGAAGACGGGCCGGATCGCAGTCGACACCGTCGGCGAGGCCCTGGCCTCCCTGACGCCGGACACCGACATCGAGCGCTGGTTCGCGCCCAACGCGGACGGCTATCGCGACACGGCCGTGTGGACCGCCAGCACGACCGAAGCGGAAACGGCGATGGTCCGCATCCTCAACGCGGACGGTATGGTCGTCCAGCGGCTCTCGTTGCCGGCCACGAGGGGATCCGTCACCTTCACCTGGAACGGTCGCGACACCGCCGGCGCAGTCGTGCCCGATGGCATCTACGACGTCCGCATTTCGCCGCGCGACGTCGCCGGCAACGCCGCGCCGACCGAAGTGCGCTCGATCCGCGTCGACACCACCCTCGGATCGGTCATCTCGTCCAAGGCGCTGTTCTACCCACAGGACGGCGACGCGCTCGCGACGGCGACATCCCTGGGGTTCAAGCTGGCCCGGCCGGCGACCGTGAGCCTCAGGGTGCGCGACTCGAGCGGAGCCGTGGTTCGCACCCTGATCGCGGATGAGAGCCGCGCCGCCGGCGCATGGAAAGCGGCGTTCGACGGTCGCCGGGACAACGGGACCCTCCTCCCGACCGGGAGCTACACGGCGCACGTCACGGCCACCGATACGACGACCAGGGTGAGCCAATCGGTGGCCTTCCAGATGGATGCCTTCGCGATCGCCACCTCGGATTCGACGCCGGCTCGCGGCCAGCGCGTCACGCTCATGGCGACCTCCGCCGAAGCCCTTTCGGCGGCCCCACGGCTGATCGTCCGGCAGCCCGGCGTGACCGCCTCGAGCGTGGCGATGAAGAAGCTCTCCACGAACCGCTACGCAGCGACGATCACCGTCCAGACCGGCCACAGCGCGGGCAACGTGACGTTCGAGGTCCGCGGCGACGACGAGAAGGGGCAGCGCCAGCGCACGACACGGACCTACGCCCTGCGCTGAGCGACCATCGAGTGTCCGACGCCCGTCCGGTGCTACCGTTTGCGAACGGTCGTACCGGACAGACCAGCCCGACAGGAGGACCCATGGATCGCGCGGCGTTCCACGCCTGGCTCCAGCGCTACATCGACGCCTGGGGGCTCAACGATCCGATGGCGATCGGCGACCTCTTCAGTCAGGACGTCCGGTACGCCTACGACCCGTTCGACGAGGCGATCGTCGGCCGCGCGGCCGTGGTCACGGCCTGGCTGCGCGAACCCGATGCGCCCGACTCGTGGGAAGCCGACTATGAGGTCCTCGCGATCGATGGCGAGGTCCACGTGGCCCACGGCCGGACCCGCTATCTGACCGACGACCGGACCGCCGTCGATCGGGAATTCGCGAACATCTTCGTCTGCCGCTTCGACGACGAGGGGCGCTGCCGCGAGTTTACCGAGTGGTACATGCGCCGGCGACCGGAACCCGCACCGGACGAGCCGCCCGACGCCGGGTAGTGCCGCCGATGCCCGTCAGCTTCCACGGCGGCTAGTGCCGGTAATGCCGATCCGGCCAGCGCGACCGGCGAGGTCGGTCAGCTCGGCGAGGGCTCGCCGATCGGGGCCACGACCGGGAGGGCGGCCGGGAGGGTTCGCAGCGTGATCGGCGTACTGCCGAGATCGTGGCCGTCGGCCCGCGCGGGCAGGGGGTGGACGCTGCTGATCCGGACCACCGCGGAGCGATAGGTCGACACGCGGGGTGCGGCTCGCCGACGACCGAACGCGATCGTCGCCAGGTAGCGAAGCAGCCCCCACGTCGAGAAGCCGCGAAAGACGCGGACGTCGAAGCGGTCGTCGTCGAGACGCGCCCCGGGCGCGACCGTCATCCCGACGCCGATGTAGGGGCCGTTCGACACGGTCACCATGAGCGCGCGCGTGCGGACCTCCCGATCGTCGAGGCGGATCCTCATCCGGGCCGGCCGGTAGCGCAGCGCAACCCACACGGTCCGCGGGACGGACGACCAATCACCGCGATCGACACGGGCCGCCTCCCGGAAGATCGCCGCCTGCAGGCCCACCGAGGCGCTCTCGTAGAACATGAATCGGCCCGACGCGGCGTGCTCCACGTCGCTGACGTCGATCCTCCGGAGCGGTCCGGTCGCCAGGATCGCGGCCGCTGCCTCGAGATCGCGGGGGATCCCGAGCATCCGGGCGACGTTCATGACACTCCCGAGCGGCAGAACGCCAAGCGCGGTCCTGGTCCCGAGCAACTCGCCCGCGATCGCGCCGAAGGTGCCATCGCCGCCGGCGGCGACGATCACATCGATTCCGCTGGCGACGGCTGTCCGCGTCAAGGCCCGGACCTCCTCGTCGCTCTGTGCCTCGGCGAGGTCGTCGCCCAGGCCGTACCTGGACATGACCGACTGCACGTCGTCCGCGGTTGCCGCATTCGTGACGATCCCGGCCTTCGCGCCCGCGGCAGTGTGGTGGATGACTCGGTAGCGCCGCGGCCGGCTCGCCCCGGACTTCACGGCCGTCGTCGTGTCGCCGGTCATGCGCGCGATCCCCGACGAGACCGCGCTGCCTTGAGCCGTCGGTACAGGCTCGTGACCCCGATCAGGTAGCTGAAACCAAGGAGATACGACGCCGTGACATCGGTGAACCAGTGATGCCCTTGCTGGATCCGGCTCGGCCCAACCAGGGCGACAAGGCCGGCAAAGCCGCCGACAAGGGCCCGTCGAAGCGCCGCCGGCCGGACAAGGGCATACGCGAGATACGCCAGGAATCCGTAGAGCCCCATGTAGGTGATCGTGTGTCCGCTCGGGAAGCTCGATCCACCGAGCGGGGCGGCCACGATCCGAAGGTCCGTCCCGGCCACCGGTCGCGGCCGACGCATCAGACCCTTCACGGCTGCCGCGAGCGGCGCGGTCCCCCAGGCCAGGAGGAACGCGCCCGCCTCGAGCCGGAGGCGGGCCGCCGCGAGCGTACCGGCGATCAGCACCGGGATGACCCGGCTCTGGGGCGGGAATCCCGGCCAGGAGATGGCTCGCAACAGCGTCGAGACGGCCGGCTGATCGCGGCGCTGCAACTTCAGCGTCATCGCGAGATCGAACGCTTCGCTTTGCTTCGCGCGGACGAGCCCGAAGATCGCCATGAACCCCACGAGGCAGGCCCAGGCGGCGACGGCCGCCCCGCCCGCCCGCCGAGTCACGACAGGAGTCGGACTGACCACGGATGAGGCTGGGTCCGCCGCGCTGATCGAGGACATGCCGGGAGCATGCCGTCGGGGGCCACCGCGCGTACGCACGGCCCGCCGATCCGGTTGTCAGGTCCGTTGCAACCGGCACGGGCGCCAGTCGTGCGGTGTACCCTCTTCCCCTTCTCCTGCGATGCACCCCGACCGAGGTGGAGGTCCGCGATGCCCCGTACCGTCCGCGGCGCGCTCGTCCAGGCGAGCTGGACCGGCGACAAGGAATCGATGATCCAGAAGCACGAGCAGCGCGCGCACGAGGCGGCCAAGCAGGGTGCCCAGTTCATCCTGTTCCAGGAACTGTTCTACGGGCCGTACTTCTGCCAGGTCCAGGACGCCCAGTACTACAGCTATACCGAGCTCATCCCCGACGGGCCCACGACCAAGCGCATGCAGGATCTCGCCAAGGAGACCGGCCTGGTCGTCATCGCCCCGATGTACGAGGAGGACGAGAAGGCGTCGGGGATCTACTACAACACCGCGGCGGTCATCGATGCCGACGGGACGTACCTCGGCAAGTACCGCAAGACCCACATCCCGCACGTGAAGGGCTTCTGGGAGAAGTTCTACTTCCGGCCCGGCAATCTCGGCTACCCCGTGTTCCAGACGGCCGTCGGCAAGGTCGGCGTCTACATCTGCTACGACCGGCACTTTCCGGAGGGCGCCCGGGCCCTCGGCCTCAACGGTGCGGAGATCGTGCTCATCCCATCGGCCACCTCGCGCGGCCTCAGCGAGTACCTCTGGCGCATCGAGCAGCCCTCGCACGCGGTCGCGAACGGCTACTACGTCGGGACGATCAACCGGATCGGGATCGAGGCGGAGATCGGCGACGACGACTTCTACGGCCAGAGCTACTTCGTCGATCCGCGCGGCCAGTTCGTCGGCGATGTCGGTTCGGCCCACGACGAGGAGCTCATCGTCCGCGACCTCGACCTGGACAAGATCATGGAGGTCCGCAACACGTGGCAGTTCTATCGGGACCGCCGACCGGACGCGTACGCTGACTTGACGCGTCCATAAGCGCTATCATCCGCGCCGGCTCGGCTGTCTGGAGGAGGACAGCCGAGCCGCTTCGTTCCACGGAGGCGTCGCCGGGATGCAGTTCGGTTTCACGCTCAAGCCCGACCACGCCTACCAGCGCACCGTCGAGCTGGCCCGGCAGGCGGAGGCGGCCGGCTTCGACTACGGATGGATGTTCGACAGCCACGTCATCTGGCGCGATCCCTACCCCTTGCTGACGCTCGTGGCCGAGGCCACCGAGCGGCTGCGCCTCGGCACCTGCGTGACCAACCCGGGGACCCGCGAACCGAGCGTCACGGCGTCCAGCCTCGCGACGCTCAACGAGATCAGCGGCGGCCGGATGGACCTCGGGATCGGACGCGGCGACTCCGCGCGACGCGTCCTCGGCAAGCCGCCGATCACCATGGCCCACACGGAGGAGGCGATCCGCGTCATCCGCGCGCTCGTCGCCGGCGAGACGATCGATTACGAGGGCACGGCACTGCACTTCCCGTGGACGAAGGGCTGGACACTCCCGGTCTGGGTGGCCGGCTACGGTCCACTCGCGATCGCGATGTGCGGCCGCGTCGCGGACGGGATCATCCTCCAGCTAGCCGATCCGGACCTCATCCGCTGGTTCGTCGCGCAGCTGCGCGACGCCGCGACGCACGCCGGCCGCGATCCGGCCGAGATCCGCGTCCAGGCGGCGGCGGCCGGGTACGTCGGCCCACGTGACGTGGGCCGCGAACGGACGCGCTGGTTCCCGGCGCTGGTCTCCAACCATGTCGTCGATCTCGTCAACAAGTACCCGCGTGAGCAGCTCCCCGATGCCCTCACCGGCTACATCACCGACCGCGAGGGCTACGACTACCACCATCACGCGGAAGTCGGCTCGTCGAACGCCGCATTCGTCGGCGATGAAGTGACTGACCGGTTCTGCGTGCTGGGTGAGGCCAGTGAGCAGGTCGCCAAGCTCCAGGAGCTGCGCGACGCCGGCGTCGATCAATTCAACCTCTATCTCATGAACGGGGACGAAGAGGCCCAGGTGGCGGCCTATGGGCGCGATGTGATCCCGGCCCTTCGCGACTGACCGCGCGACCGCCAGTCCACGCCGACGACCGGTCGACCGCATGGACCAACCGTCCTGGCCCGGAGGTCAGGCTGGTCAGCGACACCTGCGTCCGCAACGATGGGCCCAGACGCTGCGGCGCCGTTGGCGGCCACGAAAGGCCCGCCGCACCACGATGGGAGGTCGTCATGGTCGTACCCCTTCGAGGCCGGGACCCGTTCTGGGACGACGGCAAGGGTGCTCGCCTCTCGCACCGCCGGCACCGCGCGACCACCGCGCTGGCCTTCGCCCTGGCGATCGGCGCGTGCGGCCTGACGCTGGCGGCATGGCTGCGTGAACTGGCGCCGCTGGCGGAGCGCCTCAGCCCCGTCTAGCCGGGTCCACGAGGGCCGGCTCCGCCCGGCCGACGGGGCCCCCATCGCCTACCATCACCCTCCTGACCGACCGACGTCGTCCGTCCAGGAGGGACCGATGCGCACGCTGATCAGCAACGGGACGATCGTCACTGCGGAGGGCTCCCAGGCGGCCGACGTGCTCATCGACGGCGAGTCGATCGCGGCGATCGGCGCGGATCTCGCAGCGGCCGGGATGACGGCCGACGAGACGATCGACGCCGCCGGCAAGTACATCATCCCGGGCGGCATCGACGTCCATACCCACATGGAGCTGCCGTTCGGCGGGACCTTCGCCAAGGACACCTTCGAGACGGGCACGCGGGCCGCCGCGTTCGGGGGGACGACGACGGTCGTCGACTTCGCCGTCCAGTCGAAGGGCCAGTCGCTGCGCGCGGGCCTCGATGCCTGGCACGCCAAGGCCGAAGGCAAGGCCGTCGCCGACTACGGCTTCCACATGATCATGAGCGACGTCAACGACGGCACGCTCGCCGAGATGGATCAGCTCGTCGCCGAGGGCGTTCCGGACTTCAAGCTGTTCACCGCCTACCCGGGCGTGTTCTACAGCGACGACGGAGCGATCTTCCGGGCGATGCAGCAGACCGCGAAAAACGGCGGGCTGATCATGATGCATGCCGAGAACGGGCTGGCCATCGACATCGTCGCGGCGCAGACGTTCGAGGCCGGAACGACCGACCCGATCGGCCACGGCCTGGCCCGCAAGGCGGTCTTCGAGGGAGAGGCCACCAATCGGGTCATCCGCCTGGCCGAGGCCGCGGGTGCTCCGGTCTACATCGTCCACCTCTCGGCCAGCGAGGCCTTGGCGGAGGTCCGCGCGGCGCGCGACCGCGGCACGAAGGCCTTCGCCGAAACCTGTCCCCAGTACCTGTTCCTGTCGATCGACGACCTCGGTAACGGCTTCGAGGGAGCCAAGTTTGTGTGCTCTCCACCGCTTCGGCCCAGGGAAACCTGGGACGACCTCTGGACCGGCCTGGTCAAGGACGACCTGCAGCTCGTGGCCACGGACCACTGTCCGTTCGACTTCCACGGTCAGAAGGAGCTCGGGCGCGGCGACTTCCGCAAGATCCCCAACGGCCTCCCGGGCGTCGAGGACCGGGTCGACCTGCTTCACGATGGCGGGGTGGTCGGTGGCCGCATCTCGCGCGAGCGCTGGGTCGAGATCATCGCGACCGCGCCGGCGAAGCTCTTCGGGATGTACCCGGGGAAGGGCTCGATCAGCGTGGGCGCCGATGCCGATATCGTCGTCTACGACCCGAACCGAAAAAGGACGATCTCAGCGAAGACGCACCACATGGACGTCGACTACTCGTGCTACGAGGGGCGCTCGGTGCAGGGCGCCTCGGAGGTCGTGCTGTCGCGCGGCGCGGTCATCGTGCGTGACGGCGCGTTCACCGGCCGCGCGGGGCATGGGCGCTTCGTCAAGCGGGCGCCGGCCGATCACGCGCGCCTCGGATAAGCACGCGAACGTCGTGCGGGCGGTTGCCGCGTGACCGTCGCTCGGGTGCGTTCGTCGACTTCCAGCCGCTGATCGGCTCCGGCCGACGCGGCCGCCAACGGCACCATCCAGACGGACAAAAGCCCCGACCGGGGCGATCGACCCGGGTCGGGGCTTGTGTGATCCCGCTCAGACGGTGGTCGTGTTGCGGCGGTCGAAGATCCGCAATGCCGCGAGGATGAGCGCCTCGATGAGCGTCCAGCCGATCAACGCGACGACGGCCGCGAAGTCGAACACGGAGCCCTGATCGGCGCGGATCCGGTCGAGGGCGAACATCCCCCGGAACGGCTCGATGAAGGGATTGGTCACGTTGAGGATCAGCGCGACGATGTCGTTGGAATGGTTGGCGACCAGGAGCAGGAGCACGATCCGCAGGATCAGCAGCGCCTGCAGGACCCCGAAGATGAAGGTGACGAATCGGGCCAGGGTCGTCGCTGCGCCCGGTCCGGCCGGAACGTAGGCACGCTCCGTTGTCCGAACTGACGCACTCGCGGGTGCGACGGCCGGATCCACGGTTCGCGGATCGGGCGCCGTGGTCTCCCGTGTGGTGGTCTTCTCGTAATCGGTCATGGTTGCGCCTCCGTGAAGGTTGGCGGGGCCATGGTGGTCCGCCCGCAGGCCTCAGGGTATCGGCGCCTTTGGGGCGAGGCTTGCAGCTATGTGACAGTCGCGAGCCCAACCAGGGCCCGATCCGGCGCCGCGCGGAGCGGTGAGGTGCGGTTACCTCGTGCGCGGGAAACCAAGGTCGACCCTGGACGTGCCGGGGTCCGGCCAGCGCGACGTCACGATCTTGGCGCGGGTGTAGAACTGGATACCCTCGGGACCGTACATGTGCAGGTCCCCGAAGAGACTCGACTTCCAGCCGCCGAAGCTGTAGTACGCGACCGGCACCGGGATCGGCACGTTGATACCGACCATCCCGGTATCGACCTCGAACTGGAACTGGCGCGCGGCGCCGCCATCGCGCGTGAAGATGGCCGTCCCGTTGCCGTACGGATTGTCGTTGATGAGGCCGACCGCCTCGCCGTAGGTCTTGACCCGGACGACCTCGAGCACCGGGCCGAAGATCTCGTTGCGGTAACACTCCATCTCGGGGCTCACCCGATCGAGCAGCGAGACGCCCAGGAAGAAGCCCTCGCCCTCCTGGTAGAGGACGTGCTCGCGGCCGTCGACGACGAGATCGGCGCCCTGGGCCGGCCCCGAATCGAGGTAGCTCGCGACCTTGTCGCGGTGCTCGCGCGTGACCAGCGGCCCCATCTCCGCCTCCGGGTCGCTGCCGGGCCCGACCTTGATCTTGGGCAGGCGCGCCTTGAGCGCGTTGACGAGCGGATCGGCCACATCGCCGACGGCCACGACCACGCTGATCGCCATGCACCGCTCGCCGGCCGAGCCGTACGCCGCGGAGACGGCCGCATCGGCGGCCATGTCGACGTCGGCGTCGGGCAGCACGACCATGTGGTTCTTCGCCCCGCCGAGGGCCTGCACGCGCTTCCCGTTGCGGGTCCCCGTCTCGTAGATGTAGCGCGCGATCGGCGTCGAGCCAACGAAGCTGATCGCGGCAATGTCGGGGTGCGCGAGGATCGCATCGACTGCGACCTTGTCGCCCTGGACAACGTTGAACACGCCGTCCGGGACGCCGGCCTCGGCCAGCAGCTCGGCGAGGAACAGCGACGCCGACGGATCCTTCTCCGACGGCTTGAGGATGAACGTGTTGCCGGCGGCGATCGCCGTGGCGAACATCCACATCGGGACCATGGCCGGGAAGTTGAACGGCGTGATGCCGGCCACGACGCCAAGGGGCTGGCGGATCTGGTAAACGTCGACGCCGGTCGAGGCCTGCTCGGTGAAGGAGCCCTTGAGCAGGTTCGGGATCGACGTCGCGTACTCGAGGTTCTCGAGCCCGCGCGCGATCTCGCCGAGCGCGTCTGACGGCACCTTGCCGTGCTCGGCCGTCAGGTGGGCCGCCAGCTCGTGCCGGCGCTGGTCGACGAGGTTGCGGATCTTGAACATGATGTCGGTGCGCTTCGAGAGCGAGGTCGCCCGCCAGGCCGGGAACGCGGCCTTGGCCGCGGCGACGGCGGCGTCCACTTCCTCGGTCGAGGCGAAGTCCACGTTCCGGGTCACCGCTCCGGCGGCCGGGTCGTAGACGGGCCCCTGCCGGCCGGAGGTGCCGGCAACGAGGCGGCCGCCGATCCAGTGACTGACGCGGCCGGGCTGCGGGGCAGCGGCATCGGCTTTAGGAGTTGGTTCGGCGACCTGGGTCATCGATCGGATCCTCGTGTTGGCAGGCGGGCTGGCCGCGCGGCGCGGCGCGGCCCCGCGGGCTGGGCTGTGCCCGTCACGATACTCCGTTCGCCGGTCAACCCCGGAGGGCGGGCGTCAGAACCTCGGGCGCGTCGAAGGATCGGGCCAGAAGGGTTGTTCCGCGGCGGCGACCGGGGGCGCCGGCAGTGGCCTCCGGGCGCGCACCGTCGCGATCACGAGCGCCACGACGGCGGCCGCGGCGATGGCGAGGGCGAGGAGCCCGCCAGCCCCGAATGGGCTGGCGACCCCCGATACGGCGACGGGTGGATCGCGCCACGTCAGGGACACCGCGGCCCTGATCAACGCCCATCCGGCGACGGCCACGAGGAGCAACCGGCCGTCGCGCCGGCCGAATGTCCCGGCGATCACGCTCGTCGCCAGCACGATGAGGAGCACCAGGCTCGCGAGTCCCTCGTAGGCCTGCGACGGGTGCGACGGCAGCTCCGGAGCCAGCGACCCCCACGGTCCGGGACCGAGGTAACCGGTCGCCCACGGGGCATCGCTGGGCAACCCCTGACCGCTCCCGCCGAGCATCATCGCGAGCTTGCCCTCGCCGAGCGCGAACAGCAGGGGAAAAGCGGCCGCGTGCGCCCAGCGCCCGACTGGAGCGCCGAGCAGGCCTGCCACCGCGGTTCCCGTCAGGACCCCGCCGACCACCCCGGCGCCCAGCTCGAGCCCGGGCCGGGATGGATCGAGCAACAGGCCCGGCGTCGCCCCGAAGACGTCGAGATGGAGGAGCGCGTAGCCGAGTCGCCCCCCGAGGACCGCGCCCGGCACGATCCCGACGGCGACGTACAGCAGATCGTCGGCGCGCAGGTCGAGCCATCGTCCGATGCGAGCGGCGAGGCCGAGGGCGGCCACGATGATCGCGGCGATGGCGATCGTCTGCCAGCGGACGACGAGCCCGTCGGCCAGGCGCAGGAGCGGATCCAGGGCGACCAGGACGGCGGCGATCGGCACGGTGCCGGCAGTGTAGCGAAGGGGGCGATGTCGGCTTGCCGACACTTCGGGTGTCGCCCGTTCCGTCGCCAGATTGTGTCGCACCCGACACCATGTGGGTCATCCGGCTGGTTGCGCAGGGGGTGCTCGACCAGCAACAGGGGGGCGGAATTCCGACGGGTCTGGGGGCTCGTCGGTCGCAGTCCCGGCGTTCGGCTCCCGGGGGGATGGGCCGAACGCCGCGACAGCTCGCAGCCATAGCTGGAGTGCCGTCGTGTCACATGGTGCCCGAGGGGATGGGCCCGGAGTCGACGTGCGACTGCTCGGTCGTTTCGGTGCCTGGGCCGGAAACGGCATCGAGATCCGTCTGACCGGACGGCACGCGCAGACGCTCTTCACGCTTCTGGCGATGACCCGCCGACCACGCACCCGCGAGGGTATCGCGGCCGACCTGTGGCCCGATGCGGCCGCGCCCGCGACCGGACCGCTGCGTCAGGCCCTGTACCAGGTCCGTCACGCCCTGGTCGACGCGCGCCTCGATCCCGACGCCGTCCTGGAATCCTTCCACGACACGCTGGGCATCCGCGCGGATGCGATCGCATCGCTCGACCTCCTCGCGTTCGAGGCGTGCATGGACGATCCAAACTGCCGATCGGAGCAGGCGGTCCTCCTGTACGGCGGCGACCTCGCGGAAGGCCTCGGGCACGAATGCTTCGCGGCAGAGCGCGAGCGGCTCGCCGACCATTACGAGGACGCCCTCGCCGCCGTCGCCGTGCAGCGATTCGAGGCCGGCGACCTCGATGGCGCCCGGCGCGCCGCGGAGCGGCTCCTTGCTCGCGACCCGCTGCGCGAGGAGGCGCACACCGTGCTGATCGGGGTCCACGGGCTCGCCGGCACGCGCGCGCAGGTCGCCCGCCAATACCGGCGGCTGCGCGACGTGCTGGCGCGGGAGCTCGGTGAGCTGCCTCTCCCCGAGACGGACGCCGCCTACCGCGTCGCGATGGCGCGTACGCTGGCTCGTTCGTACGAGCGGGCGGCGATCATCGATCGGCCCGCTCCCGTGCTCCTCGCGGTCGCGCGCTAGGGTCGATCAGGCCGGCAGCTTGCCGACCAGCTCGCGGACGGCCGCAGCCGACGCATCGAAAGCGGCCTGCTCGGCAGACGTCAGCTTGATCTCGAAGACCCGTTCCATGCCGCCGGCGCCCAGGACGACCGGCACGCCGACGAACAGGCCTTCGGTCTTGAACTCACCCTGCAGCAGGACGGCGCACGGCAGCACCCGCTTGCGATCGAGGAGGATCGCCTCGACCATCTCGAGCGTGCTCGCGGCCGGCGCGTAGAATGCCGAACCCGTCTTGAGCAGCGCCACGACCTCGGCGCCGCCGTTCGCCGTGCGTGCCTCGAGCGCCGCGACCCGATCGGCCGGGAGGAGCTCGGTGATCGGCACGCCGGCGACTGTGGAGTAGCGCGAGAGCGGGACCATCGTGTCGCCGTGCCCGCCGAGCACGAAGGCATGCGTGTCCTCGACGCTGACGCCGAGCTCCTGGGCGATGAACGTCCGGAACCGGGCGCTGTCGAGGACCCCGGCCATGCCCAGCACCCGCTCGCGCGGGAAGCCCGAGGCGGTCAGGGCCACGTGGCACATCGCGTCGAGCGGGTTCGTGACGATGATGAGGATCGCCTCCGGCGAGTGCCGGGCCGCTTCGGCGACGACGGCTCGCACGATGCCAGCGTTCTTGGCGAGCAGGTCGTCTCGACTCATCCCAGGCTGGCGCGCGAGTCCGGAGGTCACGATCACGACGTCGCTGCCGGCGGTGTCGGCGTAGTCATTCGTGCCGGTCACTCTGGCGTCGTGACCGACGATCGGGGCGGCTTCGGCAAGGTCGAGCCCCTTTCCCTGCGGCAGGCCCTCGACGATGTCGATCAGGACGACGTCCGCGAGGCCCGCCTCGGCGATGCGCTGCGCGGTCGTGGCGCCCACGTTGCCGGCGCCGATGACGGTGACCTTGTTACGGGCCATGGGCTCTGGATTCTCCTTCCGAGGGCGTCGGGGATGTGCTCGAGTCTATGTCAGCCCCGCCAGACGGCGACGTCGAGGCCGAGCATCGGGGACGTCGCCCCGAGATCAGTCGCCGACGCGCGGCCCGACCGAACGGATCTCCTCGCTGACGCCGTCCGCGTAGGGCGCGAAGTTGTCGACGAACATGTGCGCCAATTTCGCGGCCTGTCGGTCATAGGCATCCGGGTCGGCCCAGGTCGAGCGCGGGTCGAGGAAGGAGGCGGGGACGTCCGGGCAGCTCAGGGGAACCTCGACGCCGAACGTCGGGTCCACCCGCATCGGCACCTCGCCAAGAGACCCATGCAAGGCCGCTCGCACCATCGCCCGCGTGTGACCGATGTCCATCCGCTCGCCCGTACCGTACGGTCCGCCGGTCCAGCCCGTGTTCACGAGCCAGACCGTGGCGTCCTGCCTCGCCAGGCGCGTCGTCAGCATCGACGCGTACTCGCCGGGGTGGCGGGGCATGAATGGCGCTCCGAAGCAGGCGCTGAAGGTCGCCTTCGGCTCCTTGACCCCGACCTCGGTGCCGGCGAGCTTGGCGGTGTAGCCGCTGATGAAGTGATAGGCCGCCTGGGCGTGGGTGAGGCGCGAGACCGGCGGCAGCACCCCGAAAGCATCGGCCGTGAGCAGCACGATGGTCCGCGGCTCGCCGGTCATCCCGGTCGGGTCGGCGTTGCCGATGAATCGCAACGGATACGCGCCACGGGTGTTCTCGGTGAACCGTTCCGAGTCGAGGTCGAGCTCGCGCGTCAGCGGATCGAGGTCGACGTTCTCCAGGACCGTCCCGAATCGGCGCGTCGTCTGGAAGATGTCGGGCTCGTACATGGGCGAGAGCCGGATCGTCTTCGCGTAGCAGCCGCCCTCGAAATTGAACAATCCCGCGTCGCTCCAGCCGTGCTCGTCGTCACCGATGAGGCTGCGCTCCGGATCGGCGGACAACGTCGTCTTGCCCGTGCCCGAGAGGCCGAAGAACACGACCGCGTCCCCGGCCGGCCCGACGTTGACCGACGAGTGCATCGGCAGCACGCCCTCGTCGGGCATGAGGAAGTTCATGACCGTGAAGGCGGCCTTCTTGATCTCGCCCGCGTACTCGGTGCCGACGATGAGGATCTCCATCCGCTGCAGGTGCAGGAGGATCGCCGTGCCCGTGCGCGTGCCCTCGGTCGACGGGTCGGCCTGGAACGAGGGCACGCAGACGATCCGGAAGTTCGGCTCGAATCCGGCGAGCTGGTCGGAGGTCGGGCGCCGGAACAGGTTCTGCGCGAAGAGGCTGGCCCACGCGGTCTCCGTGATGACCTGCAGGCGGCGCTGGTGGTCCGGGTCCGCCCCGATGAGGAGGTCCTGCGCGTACAGGTCGCGCTCGGCGCAGTAGGCGACGAGTCGCGCCCGCAGGCGATCGTAGTGCGCCTCGCTGATCGGCCGATTGACCGAGCCCCACCAGATCTTGTCGTGGCTCGACGGCTCGTCGACGATGAACTTGTCCTCAGGCGAGCGACCGGTGTGCTTGCCGGTTCGGACGACGAGCGGGCCTTCGGCCGCGATCAGGCCCTCGCCGGCGCGGATCGCGTCCTCATACAGCTCGGCGGTAGAGACGTTGGCGCGGACCCGCCGGCCAATCGCCGGGCGAACGCGACCGGCGCCGGGTGTCGGGGGATGGCTGGGGCGACTCGGGATGGTGGTGGACATCGATCGGACTCCGTGCACGGGCGATCACAACGGATCGACCGGCCGCGCGTGCCGCCAACCCCGGGGGGGTCGGCGGGAGTCGGCTTCCACAGTCGCGCTTGGCGGAAATGCTACCACGTTGCGGCTCGGTAGCGGCTCGGTTGCGGCAACGGATCGGCGAGATGCGTCGCGGGCGCGCACCGCTGACCACGCCTTGACGCTGGCCCCGCCGCACCCGTAGCATCGGCCCACAACCGAAGAATGCTTTATCAAGAGTGGCAGAGGGACCGGCCCGTTGAAGCCACGACAACCTACCGGCGCGACGCCGGCAAGGTGCCAATTCCGGGCAGGTCCGCCTGCGAGATAAGGGATCTCCTCGGAGCTCCTTCGTCCGAACCGGGTCGTTCCGTCCGTGCCGGTCGCTCTCCATGCCTCGACGCCTGGAGACCCCACGTGACGATCGAAACCGCGCCATCGCCGACCGCCATCACGACCGTGCCCCGGACGGCCGCGTCCGCCGCCGTCGCTGGAAGGATCACCGGCCTGGCCTGTCGCCAGTGCGGCCGCTCCGAGCCGCTCGGCCTGCTATACGTGTGTGCCGCCTGTTTCGGGCCGCTCGAAGTCACGTACGACCTCGCCCTGGCCGGAGCGACCCTCACCCGAGCGGCGATCGAGCACCGCGCCCCGGGCATCTGGCGCTACCTGGAGCTACTCCCGGTCGAGTCGGTCCCGGCGCGCTCGCTGCCCGTCGGCTCCACGCCGCTCCTGGCGGCCGACCGCCTTGGCCCGACCCTCGGCATCGAGCGGCTCTGGCTCAAGGACGACACCCGCAACCCGTCGCTCTCCTTCAAGGATCGGGCCGTCGCGATCGCCGCCGCGGTCGCGGTCGACCTCGGCGTGGAGGCCCTGGCCTGCGCCTCGACCGGCAATCTCGCCGGGGCGACGGCGGCCGCCGCGGCCGCGATCGGGCTCCCGGCCTACGTGTTCATCCCGGCCGACCTCGAGCCGGCCAAGATCGACCATGCGCTCGCGTACGGCGCCACGGTCATCCCGATCGAGGGCAGCTACGACGACGTGAACCGCCTCTGCCTCGAGGTCGCCGACGAGACCGGCTGGGGCTTCGTCAACATCAACCTGCGGCCGTTCTACGCTGAGGGATCGAAGACCCTCGCGTTCGAGATCGCCGAGGCGCTGGGATGGCGCTCGCCGGACGTCATCGTGGCACCGATCGCGTCGGGGGCGATGTTCACCCGGGTCGCACGGGGGTTCGAGGAGCTCGCCGATCTCGGCCTCATCGAGCGCCGGCCGATCCGCTTCGTCGGCGGCCAGGCCGCCGGCTGCGCCCCGGTGGCGGCGGCGTTCGAGGCCGGCACCGACGTCATCGAACCCGTCCGTCGGCCCGACACGATCGTCCGCTCGCTCGCGATCGGGAGCCCGGCCGACGGCCGCTACGCGCTCGACCTGGCCCGCGCGTCGGACGGGTCCATCGAGGCCATCGACGACGAGACGACGGCCGCAGCGATCCGCGACGTCGCGAGGCTGGAGGGCCTCTATCCGGAGACGGCCGGCGGCGTGACCCTGGCCGCCGCGGCGGCCGCGCGGCAACGGGACGTGATCCGCGACGGCGACGAGGTCGTCGCGCTGCTGACGGGCAACGGCGTCAAGACGCCCGAGGCGCGGACGCTTGGCGCCGCGGACAGACCGGCCGGCCCCGGCCGCCCTGGTCTCGCCCCCGCGATCCGCCCGAGCCTCTCGGCGTTCGAGTCCTGGCTGGCGGGCGGAGGTGCGTCGTGAGCACGATCCGCATCCCACCGACCCTGCGCGCCTCGACCGGTGGCCAGAAGCTCGTCGAGGTGCCAGGCGGCACGGTGCGAGAGGTCATCAGCAGCCTGGTCAGCGCTCATCCGGCGCTCGAGTCCCAGCTGCTCGCCGCGGACGGCGACCTGAACCGCTTCGTCAACGCCTTCCTCAACGACACCGACGTGCGCCACCTGCAGGCGCTCGAGACGCCCGTGGCCGAGGGGGACACGCTCGTCCTGCTGCCGGCGATGGCCGGCGGCTGATGGCCGCGATGGCCGGCGGCTGAACGACCAAGCCCCGCCGGCGGTCAGTCGGTGTGGAAGATCTCCGGGACCGTCAGCCACCACGATCCGGGCTCGCGCTCCGGGAACGGCTCCTGCATCGCGTCGGTGAGCGCCCACCAGGCCTGGGTGGTCGGATCCGCGGCCATCAGCGCCATGTCCGCGACGTAGTCGTCGCCGACGTATTCGAAGTAGGCGAACAGCTGCTCGCCGTGGCGATAGATCGAGTAGTTCCGGATGTTGCAGGCGTGGATCCGCTCGAGGACCCCTGGCCACGCGGCGGCGTGGACCCGCTCGTACGCCTCGATCGACTCGGGCCGGACCCGGATGACCTGGCCGAACCGCCTCACGCCCACTCGGGGCCGTCCGGGTAGGCGAACCGCGCGAGCGACGCGGGCACCATCTCGGCGCTGTACCCCGGCGCCGTCGGCAGGCGATAACGGCCGTCGCGCACGACCACGGGATCGACGAAGTGTTCGTGGAGGTGGTCCACGTACTCGATCATGCGCCCCTCGAGCCCGCCGCTGACCGCGATGTAGTCGAACGCCGACAGGTGCTGCACGAGCTCGCACAGGCCGACGCCGCCGGCATGCGGACAGACGGGCACGCCGAACCTCGCCGCCAGGAGCAGGACGGCCACGACCTCGTTGACGCCACCGAGCCGGCAGGCATCGATCTGGCAGACGCTCATCGCCCCGGCCGCGAGGAACTGCTTGAACATGATCCGGTTGTGGACGTGTTCGCCGGTCGCGACCCGGATCGGGGCCACGGCTCGGGCGATCGCCGCGTGACCGAGGATGTCGTCCGGGCTCGTCGGCTCCTCGATCCAGTAGGGGTCGAACCGCGCGAGCCGGGCCATCCAGTCGATCGCCGTCCCGACGTCCCAGCGCTGGTTGGCGTCGACCGCGAGCATCCGCTCCGGGCCGAGCACGTCGCGCAGGATCGAGGCGCGGCGGATGTCGTCCTCGACGTCCGCCCCGACCTTCATCTTGAACCGGGTCCAGCCCTCGGCGAGCGCATCGTGGGCGAGCCGGCGGATCTTGTCGTCGTCGTAGCCCAGCCAGCCGACCGAGGTCGTGTAGGCGGGGTAGCCGTCGCGCTGCAGCTCCGCCTCGCGATCGGCTCGACCGGGGACCGCTCGATCGAGGAGCTCGAGGGCCTCCGCGGGGGTCAGGGCGTCGGTCAGATAGCGGAAATCGACGAGGGCGACGATCTGGGCCGGCGTCATGTCGGCAAGCAGCTTCCAGACCGGCTTGCCAGCCCGCTTGGCGACGAGGTCCCAGACGGCGTTCACGACTGCGGCCGTGGCGAGATGGATGGCGCCCTTCTCGGGGCCGATCCAGCGCAGCTGGCTGTCGCCCACGAGCTCGCGCCAGAAGGCCCCGAGATCGAGCTCGAGGGCCTCGACATCGAGCCCGACGACGAGCGGGCGGAGCGCCTCGACGGCCGCCACGACGACCTCCGTGCCGCGGCCGATCGTGAACGTGAGGCCGTGGCCCTCCAGACCGTCGGCGGCGTCGGTCCGCAGGATCACGTAGGCCGCCGAATAGTCAGGATCCGGGTTCATCGCGTCCGAGCCGTCGAGCGCACGGGACGTCGGAAACCGGATGTCGAGCACCTCGAGCTCGGTGATCGTCGTCACCGGCTCAACCCTTGAGCGCCCCGATCAGCAGGCCGCGCGTGATGTAGCGCTCCAGCACCACGGCCATGGCCACGACCGGGGTGATCATGATCAGGATCAGGACGGACATCGCCCACCACTGCGGGCCCCGCGTCGCGTTCTGGGCCGCTACCTGGAGCGGCATCGTCTGGGCATTCGCACTGGTGAGCACGAGCGCGATCAGGAACTCGTTCCAGGCGAAGATCAGGACGATGAGGAAGGTCGCGACGAGCCCCGGGACCGAGATCGGGAACACGATCGAGCGGACGATCCGATAGACCGACGCGCCGTCCACGGCCGCCGACTCCTCGAGCTCGAGCGGGAACGCCGAGAAGTAGTCGCGCATGAGCCAGATGACGATGGGCAGGTTCGTGGCCACGTACGTAACGATCAGCGCGACGATGTTGTCGAGCAGGCCGACCTGCTGGAACAGCACATACAGCGGGATCGCCACCGCGATCGGCGGGAGGATCCGCTGCGAGATGAGCCAGAAGGCGATGTCGCTGTTCGCCAGCGAGCGCCTGAAGCGCCGGCCGATCGTCTGGCCCAGGATCGCGAACACCGCCACCGCCGCCGCGATGACGATCGCCGGTGGCGCCCCGAGGGCGATCCCGACGAACGACAGCGCGATGCAGCCGATGCCGAGGGCGATGAACCCGATCCGCGGCCGATAGGTGAAGCGGACGAGGGCGTACGCCGCGAACGAGCCCATGACCAGCGCGATCACGGAGCTCGTGAGTCCCACGACCACGGTGTTCATGTACGGGCGAAGCGTGTCGTTGCCGAGCTCGACCAGGATGTATCGCCAGGCGTCGAGGGTCGGCTGGAAGTCCACGAACGGGAGGTAGAACGGACCCTTGTCGACCTGGTAGGGCGTCTTGAACGAGGTGACGACGAGCCAGTAGATCGGGAACAGGACGATGAACGTCCAGGCAAGGAGCAACGCGAACACGCCGGCCTTGGAGCGCGGCGTCAGGTCGGCGGCCGATCGGCGACGGAACGGATTCGTCACACGACCTCCGTGACGCGCCGCCGCACGAAGCTGACGTACACGGTGGCGACGATCGTGACCAGGATGAGGAGGAGGTACGCGACGGCCGCCGACCGGCCGAGATTGAGCGTGTTCCAGTCGATGTAGGCCTGGAGCGTCATCGACTGGGTGGCCGTCCCGGGTCCGCCACCGAGCAGGATGTTCGGCATGTCGATGATCTTGAAGCCCTCGATCAGGCGGATGAGGATGATCGTCGTCGTGACCGGCAGCAGGGCGGGTAGGGTGATGTGGCGGAAGCTCTGCCAGCGACTCGCCCCGTCGACCACGGCCGCTTCTCGTACCTCCTGGTCCAGGCTCTCGAGGGCCGCCAGCAGGACGATGAAGACGAACGGGGTCCACTGCCAGGTGTCCCCGATGATCACGGCTGCGCGCGCCAGCCACGGATCGGTGACCCACGTGAAATTGCGCAATCCCAGCGCCACCCAGATCGGCTCGAGCGGGCCCTTCGACGTGTCGGTCATCATCAGGAACATGTAGCCGACCCCGACCGGGGTGATCGTCAGCGGGATCAGGAACGCCACGCGGAAGAACCGCCGCCAGGGGACGTCCTGGACGGCCAGCATCGCGAGACCCAGGCCGAGCCCGTACTGCACGGCGATCCCGACGAACACGAAGATCAGCGTGACGATGAGCGAGCCGGGTCGGCCGCCCTCGCTGACCAGGGCCTGGACGACCACGTAGACGACGCCGGTCAGGAGCACTCCGCCGACGATCCGCAACAGCAGCCCGACGGGACGAACCCCTCCCCGGCGGACTGTCCGGATCCAGGCCCAGACGCTGAGCCCGATGGTCGCCGCGATGATCGCCCAGCCGAAGGGCGAGGGCGGTTTGAGCACGCCGAGGAAGTGGGTCTTCTCGAGACCGAACAGCAGTTGTTGGTAATTCGCGAAGCCGATGAGCTTGAGATCGAACCCGCCCTGGTGGAAGGCGAGCCGCGAGAGCGACAGGGCAACCGAGGCGACCAGCGGGAAGATCGACAGGCAGAGGATCAGCAGAACGGTCGGCCAGATGAACAGCCAGCGCGCCGCCCCGTCGGAACGCCACGCGCCGAGCGACGCGATCGCTCGGCGCGGAACCCGGGTCCGGGAGCCCGGGCCGTCGCCGGCCGAGCCCCCGGGATCGATCTCGAAGGTGCTATCGCTGGACGCCGAGACTGGCGACATATGCGGCGAGCTGTTTGTCCTTTCCGGCCTCGTCGGTGATCGCGCTCCAGCCTTCGGCGATGGCCTGCTCGGCGCCGGCGGCATCGAGTTCCTTGGCAAGGTACTGCGCGAGCGCGGTGTCCAGCACGTCCTGCTCGTACCGCTTGGTCAACGGGATCCGCAGGTCCAGCACCATGTTCTTGTTCTCGAGGCTCGCCTTGATCGCCCCGAGGTAGTTCTCGGCCGCGGCCTTGCTCAGGCCGGCCTTGATCCACGGATCGAGGTTCGAGAAGTGGGACGTCCGGTACGGGTTGTAGCCCGTCTTGCCAAGCGTCACGTCCTCGCCCGAGATCGCGGGCGAGCTCATGTACGACAGGAAGTCGTAGACGGCGTCCTGCTGCTCCTTGGGGGATTTGGCATTGATCGCTCCGGACCAGCCGCCGAACGAGGCGAACGGGGCGTAGTTCACCCCGTCGACCGCATTCGGGCAGGTCGTCGCATCGCAGGCCACGAGCTTGCCGCTGCTCCGGTCGAGGACCTGCTTCCAGCCCGGCGTGATCGTCGCACCGGTCTTGTCCTGGGCGAACGTGCCGGGCGCGAGGGTCCCGATGTCGCCCCAGTCCATCGTCAGCGCACAGCGGCCGGTCGTGAACAGGCCGCGAGAGCCGCCGACATCCATGTTGAGCTCGTCGGGCGGCCCGAACTCGGTGGTCTTGACGTACGTCTCGAGGGCCTTGGTCATGGCCTCGTTCTGGCCGAACAGCGGGTTCATGTTCGACGTGTCGAAGAAGGCGCCATCGTTGGTGCCCTTGGCCTGGAGCAGGCCGGCCGCGACCGAGATGATCCACCAGTAGCTCTGGGCGCCCTTCTTCTTGGCGATGCACGAGCCGTAATCCGGCTGGCCGTCGCCGTTGAGATCCTGGCCGTTGTACTTCTGGGCGACGGTCAGGTAGTCATCCCAGGTCGCCGGTGGCTTGACGCCGTCCTTCTCCAGCAGGTCCTTGCGGTAATAGACCATGTGGAAGTCGCCATCCAGGGGGATCGTGTAGACCTTGCCGTTGTAGGTCGCGTTGAAATCGCGGAAGAACGGACCGATGTCGTCCCACTGGAGCTGCGGGTCACTCTTCACGCGATCGGTCAGGTCCAGCAGGTAGCCGGGTCCGGTGAAATCGCCCATCCACTGCGGGTCGAACACGTAGGCGTCGAACGCATTGGTCCCGGTCGACGCGTCGAGCAACGCCTTGTCGTAGATCGTCTGGAAACCGACCGCCACGACGTTGACGTGGCCTCCGGTGAGCGCCGCCCAGTCGGGTGCCCGCCGCTGGAGCGGCTCCGCGACCTGCGGGCCGTTGAACGTCAGGATGTTGACGTTGACGCCCTTGAACTTCGTGCCCTGCGAGGCAGCTGGTGAGGCGCTCGCGACCTCGGAGGCCGCCGGCGCCGACGCCGCGGGGGCCGACGCCGCGGGGGCCGACGCCGGCGCCGTCGACGGGGTTGGGCATTGCACGCTGACAGGACAAGAACCAAGCTGACCGCTGGCGCGATCGATCTGAACCGCGACACGGGCTTCCTCCTCTTGACCGCGCTCCGTACCGTCCAGCATACTGAACGACCGGCGGTAGGTTGAACAGTATGCCGACCGCGCGAGACGGAAGTCAATATGTTGTACGGAGTCCATCCGGCTGGCCGCATTTCCGGGATCGGCCGGACACGACGTCTGGAGAACGGGTGACGGATCGCCACCTCGCCATCGACCTTCCATCCGTCGATTTGATCGATGCGCCGGCCGCCGTCGAGCCGGTCGACGGGGAGTCGCTCGCGCCGGCCGTCACGCGTGCCGCGCGGATCCTCGACGTCATGGCCGAGCGGCCCGGCGAGCCGGTCGGCCCGAGCGAGCTCGCCCGGCGCCTGGGCCTGCCCAAGTCGTCGATCGCCAACATCTGCGGGGCCTTGGCCGACGCCGGTCTCGTTCGCCGGATCGGAACCGGGTTCGCGCTGGGCCGCCGGCTGGCCGAGCTCGGCGGGGCGTATCTCTCGACCGTCGACCAGGTCCAGGAGTTTTACGACGCCTCGCGACAGCTGCCGACCGGATCTGAGGAAACGGTCCAGTTCGCCGTCCTCGACGGGCTCGAGGTGACCTATCTCGCCCGCCACGACGGCCGCCAGCCGGTCCGCCTGACCTCCGGGTTTGGCCGGCGCCTGCCGGCGTTCTCGACGGCGACCGGCAAGGCCGCGCTTGCATCGCTCGACGAGGCGGAGCTCAGGCGCCGGCTGGCCGGACTGACGACGTTGCTGCAGCCCACGCGACACGCCCATCGAACGGTCGACGAGCTCCTTGTCGACCTCGACGAGATCCGCCGTCGCGGCTACGCGATCGATGACGAGGAGACGATGGAAGGGGTCGTCTGCTACGGGATCATGATCCCGGCGCGTCAGGTCGGCGAGGGTCCGTGCGCCGCGAGCATCACGCTGCTCAAGGTGCGGGCGACCGCGGAGCGCGTCCCTGCCCTCGTCGAGGATCTCCGCTGGCTCGCGGCGACCCTGTCGGATCCGCTCCGCCGGGCCTGACCGACGCCCGGTCAGCGGGCCGGTAGACCGCAAGGGCCGTGCCGCCGAAGATCGCGGCCTGTTCCGCCGGGGCGAGCTCCGCGACAAGCGAGCGCACGGTCTCGATGACCTGGCGATAGGTCGCCGCGAGCAGGCACACCGGCCAATCCGAGCCGAACAGCAGGCGGTCCGGGCCGAACACGCCCAGCGCGACATCGACGTATGGCACGAACTGGTCGCGATGCCACGACGCCCAGTCGGCCTCGGTCACGAGTCCCGACAGCTTGCAGGTGACGTTGGGCAGGTCGCCGAACGACGCCAGCCCTGTCCCCCATGGCTCGAGCATGCCCTCGCGGATCTGGGGCTTGGCCAGGTGGTCGATGACGAATCGGACGTCCGGCAGGGCACGGGCGACGACCAGCGCTGCGGGCAGCTCGCGCGGACGGACGAGAAGGTCGTACGCGAGGCCGGCTCGACCGACCGCGGCGACGCCCCGTCGCACGTCGGGACGGCCCAACCACCCTGCATCTGGCTCGTCATGGGCCTGGTGTCGGATCCCGACGAGGCGCTCGCCACCTGGGCCAGCGCGCAGGGCCGCGATGTCGTCCTCGATCCCCGGATCGGTGAGATCCACCCAGCCGATCACGCCAGCGATGAACGGCGTCGCCGCAGCCGTGGCGAGCAACTCGCGCGTCTCGTCCACGCTCGCGCTGGCCTGCACGGCGATGGTGGCGTCGACCGCGGCCTCGGGCAATCGTGGCGCGAGGTCGGCCGGTCCGAATGCCCGCGCGATCGGGGCGACCTCGGCGGTCATCCATGGATAGCTGGCCCGAGCCGGGTCCCACAGGTGATGGTGGGCGTCGACAACGAGGTCGGTCATGGCGGGGTCGGAGCATCGGGGTGGATCAGCCCCTCGGCGCGCAGCTCCTCCCAGAGCGCGACCGGGATGGCCCGCTGGAGGAGCGCCGGGTATTCGTCGAGGTGGGCCACCGAGCGGACGCCGGCGATAAGCCCGGCGACCGCCGGGTGGGCCAGTGGAAACTGCATCGCCGCGGCCCGCAGCGGGACCTTGTGGCGTTCGCAAGCCTCCCCCAGGGCACGGGCCCGGGCGACGATCTCGCGCGGCGCAGGCGCATAGTCGAACCTGGCGCCGGGCCGCGGGTCGGCGAGCACACCGCTGTTCATGGCCCCGCCGATGAGGACGGCGATCCGCCGCTCCACGCACCGCGGAAGCAGCTCGGATAGCGCCGCCTGGTCGAGGAGCGTGTAGCGGTTGGCGACGAGCAAGGCATCGACATCCGCCTCGCGCGCGAACCGGGCCAGCATCTCGGCCTGGTTCATCCCGACCCCGATCGCGGTGATGAGGCCCTCGTCGCGCATCTGGTGCAGCGTCGGATACGCCTCGCCGATCGCCCGCTCCCAGTGGTCGTCCGGGTCGTGGATAAAGGCCAGATCGATCCGCTCGAGACCAAGACGCTCGAGGCTCTCCTCGATCGAGTGGCGGATGCCGGCCGCGCTGTAGTCGAAGACGATCTGCCGCCCGGCGGTGTCGGTGTAGGCGGCGTCCTCGACTCCGTCGATGACCTGGCGGTCGATGTCGGCGCCTGCGGCGATCGAGTCGGTGGCGCGGACCAGGCGACCGACCTTCGTCGAGAGGACGTAGGCCGCGCGCGGCCGATCGGCGAGGCTGGCTCCGAACCGGCGCTCGGCCGTCCCGTACCCGTAGAGCGGGGCCACGTCGAAGTAGCGGATCCCGAGGTCCCAGGCCCGACGCACCGTCGCGATCGCGTCGGCATCCGCGACCGGTGCGAACAGCCCACCGATCGAGGCGCCGCCCAATCCCAGCCGGGTGATCGACAACCCGGTCACGCCCAGCGGCACGCGCTCGAAGGGGTCGTATCCCATCGGCAGCCTCCTCGCGGTTGACGCCGTTACCCGCCCTATCGTATCGTTCAATCCGTCGGCCACGGGCCAGTATACTGAACGCAAGGAGCCCGGCGTGAGGATCGCCGCGACCCCCAGCAGCCGCCCGTCGGGATCGTCGGATCCGGATCGATGCGGCTGATCTCCTATCGTGCCGGAACGCGGGCCGCCCTGGGCGTGACCGCCGGCGATCGATGGTTGCCCGCCACCACCGTGCTGCCCGAGGGTCCGGCGACGATGAGCGAGCTCCTGGATGCCGGCCCATCCGGGCTCGAGGCCCTGCGGCGAGGAGCGACCTCCGAGCGCATCGCCCGCGACGGCACGTCGCTCGAGTCGATCGTCGTGCTGGCCCCGGTCCCCCGCCCCGGCAAGGTCGTCGCGATCGGGCGGAACTACCGCGAGCACGCCGAGGAAGAGGGTGTCGACCCGCCGCCCGCGCCGCTGATCTTCAGCAAGTGGCCGAGCTCGGTCATCGGTCCGGACGCAGAGATCCGCTGGGATCCGGCGTTCGCGACCCAGGTCGACTACGAGGCGGAGCTGGCGGTCGTCATCGGGCGCCAGGCGCGCCGGGTCGACGAGGCCGAGGCGCTCGAGTACGTCCTCGGCTACACCTGCCTCAACGACGTGTCGGCGCGCGACCTGCAGTTCGGGGACGGGCAGTGGGCGCGGGGCAAGTCGCTCGACACGTTCTGCCCGATGGGCCCCGTGCTCGTGACCCGCGACGAGATTCCCGATCCGCAGGACCTGGACATCGAGTGCCGCCTCGACGAGCGCATCGTCCAGCAGTCCAACACCGCGCAGATGTACTTCGGCGTCGCAGCGATCGTGAGTTACTGCTCGCAGGCGTTCAGCCTGGAGCCGGGTGACGTCATCGCGACCGGCACGCCCGGCGGGGTGGGCATCTTCCGCAAGCCACCGCTCCTGCTCAAGGACGGTGACGTGGTCTCGGTCGAGATCGAGGGGATCGGCCGGCTCGTCAACCGCTGCCGGCACGAGTACGCCGAGGTCGCCGTCTGATGGCGGGCTCCGGCGAGCGGTTCCTCGTGACCGGAGCGCTCGGTTGCATCGGGGCGTGGACGGTGCGGACGCTGGTGCGCGAGGGGGCGGCGGTCACGGCCCTCGACCTGGGCCAGGACGACCGGCGGCTACGCCTGGTCATGACGCCCGAGGAGGTCGCCTCGGTCGAGTTCGTCACCGGCGACATCACGGATCTCGAGGCGGTCGAACGCACACTCGACGCGAGCGCCATCACGAACGTCATCCACCTGGCCGCGCTGCAGGTCCCGTTCTGCCGCGCCGATCCCCCGCTTGGCGCCCGGGTCAACGTCGTCGGTACGGTCAACATCTTCGAGGCCGTGCGCCGGCGCGGAGGTGCACGAGCGCCGATCGTGTACACGAGCTCGATCGGGATGTACGCGCAGGCCGATGCCGACCCCGTCAGCGGCCGGCTCGCTGCGGGCGCCACGGCTCATCCGCTCAACCACTACGGGGTGTACAAGCTGGCCAACGAGGGGAACGCCCGCGTCTACTGGCTCGACGATGGCGTCGCGAGCATCGGCGTCCGGCCGATGACCGTCTACGGGGTGGGTCGCGACCAGGGCATGACGAGCGGCCCCACGAAGGCGATCGTTGCGGCCGTCCTCGGCCAGGGGTACACGGTCCCGTTCGGTGGACCGACCCTCTACCAGTACGCCGCGGACGTCGCCCGGACGCTCATCGCGGCCAGCCGGAGCGGCCTGACCGGGGCCGAGGTCTACAACCTGCCGGGTGCGATCGCCGACGGCCCGGCGCTCGTCGCGGCGATCGAAGCCGCGGTTCCGGAAGCCGCCGGCCGGATCAGTTTCGAGCCCGTCACGCTGCCGTTCCCGTCCGAGATCGACCACGACGGCATCGAGGCCCTGGGCCCACTGCCGCTGACGCCGTTCCGCGACGGGGTCGCCGCGAGCGTCCACATCTACCGGGAGCTTGCCGCCGCCGGGCGGCTGGATCCCGCGGCGCACGGGCTCGAGCCGGCGGCGGCACCGGCGACCGGCTCGTGATCGCCGCGCATTTCGCGCCCTCGCATCGGTGGTCCCCCCGCCACCCCGCCGCCCAGGCTCCGCTCCTCCGGGCCTGGGCGGCGGCCATCATCCGACGCCGCCCTCGGTGAGCGCGGCGGCTCCGGTTCGCTGGGGCATCCTCGGGACAGGTGCGATCAACCGCAAGCTCCTCGCCGGGGCCCGGCTGAGCACCGCCGTCCAGGTGGTGGCAGTCGCGAGCCGGACGCAGGCCCGCGCCGATTCGTTCGCGGCGGAGCACACCATCCCGCACGCCGTCGGGTCCTATGAAGAACTGCTCGCCGACGCCGAGGTCGAGGCGGTCTACATCTCGCTGCCGAATTCCCTGCACCACCCGTGGACCATGAAGGCGCTCGCGAGCGGCAAGCACGTCCTCGTCGAGAAGCCGTATTCGTCCCGGCCGGACGAGGTCCAGGCCGCTTTCGATGCCGCCGACGCGGCCGGCCTCGTCCTGTCCGAGGGCCTGATGTGGCGCCACCATCCGCAGGTCGCGACGCTCCGGGCGACAGCGGCCGAGCTCGGCCCGCTGCAGGTCATCCGGGCCTCGTTCTACTTCGCCCAGGATGGGGCGGCCGACGTCCGGCTGCAGCCCCAGCTCGATGGCGGATCCCTGCTCGACGTGGGCACCTACTGCGTGAGCGGTGCGCGGCTGCTCGCCGGGGAGGAGCCCGACGAGGTGTACGGGGTCGCGACCAGGGGGCCGACCGGGGTGGATGTCCGCTTCACCGGGATCCTGCACTTCCCGAGCGGGGTAGTCGCGGAGTTCACCTGCGGGTTCACGACCGACCACCGGGGTCTCGAGGCGATCGGCGCCCGTGGTTCCGTTCTTGCCACGGACCCCTGGCAGTCCCTCCCCGCGGCCCTGCTCCGCGACGGGGTGCCGGTGGACGTGGCGGTCGGCGACCCGTACCAGCTCGAGCTCGATGACGTGACTGCCGCCATCCGATCGGGCCGTGCCCCGCTCGTGGGCCGCGCCGAATCGATGGGTCAGGTCCGCGCGCTGGAGGCCTTGCGGCGCTCGGCCGCGACAGGGGCGCCGGTCCGGCTCTGACCTCAGGCCTTCTCGAAGGCCTGCACGAGGTCCGCGATGAGATCGTCGACCCCCTCGATCCCGACCGACAGGCGGACGAGGGCCGGGTCCACCTCGAGGGGCGATCCGGCGACCGACATGTGGGTCATCGCCGCCGGGACCTCGATGAGCGACTCGACCCCGCCGAGCGACTCGGCGAGGGTGAACAGGCAGGTCGCCTGCGCGATCGCCGTCGCGCGCTCGGCCGCCGGTCGCCCGCCGCCCGGTCGCCTTCCGGCTGGTCGCGTGGCGGCCGGTCCCTCGCCGGCCGCCGGTACAAATGACACCATGCCCCCGAAGCCCGGGTAGCTGACCCACGCCACGTCGTCGCGGTCCTGGAGCCACCGGTAGATCGCGCGGGCGTTGGTGGTGTGGCGCTCCATCCGCAGGTGCAGGGTGCGCAGGCCGCGCAGGACGAGGAAACAATCCTGCGGGCCGGGCACGGCACCCATCGCGTTCTGGAGGAAGCGCAGGCGCTCCGCGACCGCGTCGTCCGAGGTCGCCGCGACCCCGAGGATCGTGTCCGAGTGGCCGGCGAGGTACTTGGTGGCCGAATGGAACACGATGTCCGCGCCGAGCGTCAGCGGGCGCTGGTTGGCCGGCGAGGCGAACGTGTTGTCGACCACGACGAGCGGCTTGCGACCGCCCTGTGCCGCCCGCCGGGCCACGGTCTCGGCGATCGCGGCGATGTCGACGATCTTGAGGAGCGGATTCGTCGGCGTCTCGAACCAGACGAGGCGAGTCCGCTCGCTGAGCGCCTCCCACAGCGCATCCGGTCCGTCGCCAAGGTCCACGTAGGTCGTCGTGATCCCGGCGCCGGGCGTGCGGACCAGCTCGAGGTACCGGAACGTCCCGCCGTAGACGTCGTCGCCGACGACGATCTCCTCGCCTGGCCCGGCCAGCTCGGCGATCGCCGCGGTGGCCGCCGAGCCGGATGCGAAGGCGAACCCGTGCGTGCCGCCCTCGAGCGCGGCGATCGCACGCTCCAGGCGCTCCCGGGTCGGATTCTGTGACCGGGCGTACTCGTACCCGTTGCGCGGCTTGCCGACGCCGTCCTGCGCATAGGTCGAGGTCTGGTAGATCGGCGGCGCGACCGCCCCGGTCAGCTCGTCCGGCTCGGCGCCCGCGTGGACGGCGAGGGTGTCGAAGCTCGGCTCGCGCTCAGGCATGGGCGCATCATGGCACCGCTCGCGATCCGGCGACCCGGTGGGGACGGAGCGTCGGTCAGCCGCCGCTGCCGGGGTGGTGAGCAAGGTACTCCAGCAAGTCCAGCTTCGTCACGACGCCGGCCGGGCGCTCACCGCGGACCGCGACGAGCGCGGACACCGCGCCGGACAGCAGCGCGAAGGCCTCGTCGAGCGTCGCCGATGCCTCGACGAGCGGCAGCGGCGGATCCATGACCTCACCGACCGTCCGTTCGACGACGCTCGGGTCCCGGTAGGCGCGATCCAGCAGCCCCTTCTCGCTGATCGAGCCGACCAGGGCCACGACGTCATCGCCTTCGGCCTCTTCGGAGACCGGCAACTGGCTGATCCCGTAGGCCTGGAGGGTCGCGATCGCGTCGCCGACGCGCTCCGTCGTGCGCGCCACGATCACGGGCGGTCGATCGGTCACGTGATGCCGATCCGCGAGGAGCACCTCGATCCGGGTCGCCTCCCCGGTCGTGGCCATCAGGCCGTTGGCCCGCATCCATTCGTCGTTGTACAGCTTGGAGAGATAGTTCCGGCCGCTGTCGGGCAGGAGCACGACGACGACCGCGTCGTGGCCGGGGTCCTCGTGGGTCAGCTCGCGCACCACCTCGCGGGCCGCGACCATGGCGGTGCCGCACGATTCGCCCGACAGGATCCCCTCCTCGCGGGTGAGCCGGCGCGCCATCGCGAAGGAGTCGCGGTCGCTGACGCGGACCCAGCGGTCGACGACGGCCGGGTCATGCGTCCCGGGCAGGAAATCCTCGCCGACGCCCTCGGTCAGGTATGGCCGCGCGATGTCGCCCGACAGGATCGAACCCTCGGGATCCGCACCGATCACCTGGATGTCGGGCTTCTGCGCGCGCAGGTAGTGGGCCGCGCCCGAGATCGTGCCGCCGGTCCCGACGCTCGCCACGAAGTGGGTGATTCGCCCGTCGGTCTGGTCCCAGAGCTCCGGCCCGGTCGTGCGCTCGTGCGCCGCGGGGTTCTCCTGGTTCCAGTACTGGTCGGGCTTGAACGCGCCCGGGATGTCGCGCGCCAGGCGGGCTGCGACGCTGTAGTACGACTCGGGGGATTCGGGCGGGACGTTGGTCGGGCAGAGCACGACCGATGCGCCGTAAGCCCGAAGCAGCGACTGCTTCTCGCTCGATTGCTTGTCGGCCATCACGAAGATGCAGCGATACCCCTTGAGTGCGGCCGCGATCGCGAGGCCGTGGCCGGTGTTCCCCGACGTCGGCTCGATGATCGTCCCGCCGGGCTTGAGCAGGCCGGCCTCCTCGGCGGCCTCGATCATCGGAAGGCCGATGCGGTCCTTGACCGAGCCGCCAGGATTGAGCATCTCGAGCTTGGCCAGGAGCAGCGGCTGGCGTTCGGGCGGTCCCAGGTCGCGCGTAACCCGGGAGATCCGGACGAGGGGGGTGCGGCCGACAAGATCGAGGATGGAGGCCGCGTACTGCATCGCGGCCGAGTATACGGGCGGGTGGGACCGCCCTTTCAGTGCCAGGCCGTGGTCCGCCAGCTTCCGCGAGGGACAGCATGCAGCGGGCGCCCGGCCCCCCAGCCGGACGCCCGCTGCAGATGGATGCGCGTGAGGATCAGCGAGGCCGGAGCTTGGGCGTCGCGACGACGGTCGGCCCGTCGGTCCGGTGGCGGAGGCGCTGAACCGGCGTATGGTTGCCACGGAAGTCACGGATCCTGTTGAAGTACGGAATGGTCGGATGGACCAGGTTGCTGTCCGAGTTCTTCGCGTCGGGGTTCGTCCCCGCCCAGGGGATCGCCGCCGGGGCGGGCGCCGAGACGGCGTCGGGGTTCGTTCCCGACCAGGTGATCGACACCGGTGCGGGCGCCGCGGCGGGGTGAACGTTGAGGCCCGCGACCGCGCCGAAGGCGATCCCGACGGCGAAGACGAGGGAGGCGGCCAAGGCGGCCGCGGCGGCCGGACGGTGGTCGGCCATGGGCTGGGTGGACTGCGCGGTCATCGTTTTCTCCTTCCAAGTCGCCCGGGTTCCACGATCGGGTCCCTGTCGGCGGTGATCCGGCGGGGTTCCATCCGCCGTGTGCCTCGGATGGTCGATCCCGAGGCCCCCGCCCCACATCGGGAAGCGCCTTATCTCCGGGACGTCTGCTGCCTCAAACTTCGCGAGCCAGCGGGGGGACACGAAAAGACGCCCGGCCAATTGGCCGGGCGTCTTGCTGGTCGAGGTGACCAAGGTTCAGCGGGCCGCCGAGTGCGTCGCGCCGTGGGCGAAGTCGCCTCCGAGGGTCTGGGTCTTGTACCCCCCGTTGCGCAGCTCGTCGATCGCGCCGAGGCTCAGGCCGCCGGACGTCGCCTTGACGCTCGAGTCCTTCGCGTCGGGGTTCACGCTGTAAGTGACCGTCGCCGACGCCGGCGCCGCAACGGACTTGACGGTGACGCCGGCGATGGCCCCGATGGCCAGTCCGGCGGCGAGGGCGGCGGCGGCCAGGATGCCCATGGTGGGGCGCTGGTCGACAAACTTCGGAGTCGTCGCTGCCTGCATGTCCAAGATCTCCCTTCCGACTGTCGGCGGTTCATCCGCCGTACTGCCACGGATACTCGATCTCGGGGCACGGCGGTACATCGGGCCGTGCCTTTATGTCACTCGCGCGCTGCGCCTCAAACTTCGCGACGACCGAGCTTGGGCTACCTGTCGCGATCGAGGCGTCCCGGGCGCAGCAGCAGCCAGGTGAGCCGGCGCCGAAGGCGGCGCGGATGCGCCGGCAGATCGTTCGTGCCCGCCTGCAGCGCCTCGACCACCGGACCGAGCCGGCTCGCCAGCGACTCGCTCATCTGACGCGCGAGGTCGAGCTCCTCGCGCGAGCCGGCGGGTGGGAGCGGCGCATCGGGCGCGAGTCCGGCGAGGACTCGGGCTGTCGTCGGCGGCAGGACGCGCGAGGCCATCCGGCGGCCCAGGTACAGTTCCTCGGTCCCCGCCATCGCCAAGGGCACGATCGGCGCATCGGTCCGCAGCGCGATGATCGCCCAACCCGTCCGGAGCGGCCCCAACCGGCCGGGCGGACCGCTGACCGTCCCCTCGGGCATCTGGACGAAGACCGCTCCGTTCGCGACGACCGCGCGGGCTGAGGCGACGTGGGGTTCGATCCCGATCCCGCCGCGCCACACCGGCAGCAACCCGCCGAGCCGGCGGATGAGCCGCTCCCGCCAGGGCGACGTGAAGGTCGATGGCGCGCTGCCGAGGAACCAGGCTCGTGGCTCGATCGGCAGGGCGTGCATGACGACGAAGGGGTCCATCCAGCCGCGATGCGCCCCGGCGACGAGGAAATAGCCGCCAGCCGGCAGATGCTCCTGGCCGGCGGTCGAGATCCGGAAACGGAACGCCCCGAAGATGATGGCCCGCGCGAGGATCCGCACCAGGCGGTAGAACATCGACGCCCGGGCCTCCGGCGCTCGGCCGAGCCAGGCGAGGCCCTCGACGGCTCCGCCGCGTGCCGCGGCCAGCGCCTCGGGCGCGATGCGCGCCGGCGGGGGCCGGCGGGGCCGTTCAGTCGAGGGGTCGGTCGGGGTCATGTCCGGCGGACGAGCCGGGATCGGCCGCGGCCGGTTCGTTAGGGTCGGTCTCAGCGGCCACGGGGGGCAGGTGCGCCCACGGCTCATCGATCGGTCGCGTGCGCCAATCGTCGGCCGGGAGCGCACCCCACGTGGTCTCGGCCGGGCGCGCCGGCAGCGGGTCGTTGGTCGGATGGCCGGGTCGATGGCGATAGATCAGCACGATCAGCGCGGTACCGGCGAACAGGACCGAGACCAGCTGCGCCGTCGGCACGCCGAAGAACGTCCAGTTGTCCGAACGGAGGGTCTCGAGCCCGAACCGGACAACGCCGTACCAGATGAAGAACACCAGCAGCAGATCACCCGGGCGCAGCCGCGACCTGAAGCGCGACCCGAGGAACAGCAGGAACAGCATCCCCAGCAGGCCCGAGATCGACTCGTACAGGAAGAGCGGGTGGAAGTGGGTCGTCTCGAGCGCGAAGGTCGAGCACGGGTAGACGTCCTGGAGCCGGTGGGCGCAGTCGATGCGGATGCCCCACGGCAGCGTCGTCGGCGTGCCGTACAGCTCCTGGTTGAAGAAGTTGCCCCAGCGCGCGATCGCCTGCATGAGGAACAGCGCCGGCGCGACGATGTCCGCCCAGCGCCAGAAGGACACGTGATGGCGGCGCGTGTACCAGATCGCCGCCAGCAGGCCGGTGAAGATCCCGCCGTAGACGCCGAGGCCGGTGTAGGGCGGGAGGACGATCTTGAGCAGGTCGTCCTTGTACAACACCCACTGGTCGATCACGTGGTACGCGCGTCCGCCGATGAGGGCGGCGATCGCGACCACGATCATCCCGTTCCCGACAAGCTCGGGGTCCTCGCCGGCGCGCCTGGCCAGGCGGGTCAGCAGGAGATAGGCCGCCGCCAGCCCGACGGCGTACCCGATGCCGTACCAGTAGATCGGGACGGGACCCAGCTGGATCGCGACCGGGTCCGGGGTGAAATCGAGCATCCGCGGAGTGTACCGGCCGGCCCTCTCTATACTTCGCGGCGGTGAACGCCGAGTTCAACTGGTGGCTGCTCATCGTCGGGCTCGTCGTGGGGGCCGGGCTGGTCTGGTTCGTCCTGATGGACAGCCGCCGTCGCGAGGCCGACGTCGCCGCCGAGGAGCGGGCGCGCGAGGCCCTGTGGCTGTCGGCCGCGCTGGCCGAGGACGGATTCGATGTCCCGCCTGAGGTCGCGGAGCGCGCCCTCAACCTCCACCAGCACTACCTGGCGGCGCCACCGCCCGATGACCCGGTGTCCGACCCCTTGGACGACTGGGTCGACGAGGAGGGCGACCCCGCCGACGTGTCAGAGCGTGCCGGCGATGACCGGGTCGGCGTCGAGGGTCGTGCCACCCACGGCGGTGAGTGAGACCCCGAATCGGGCTCCCGCGGGCACCGCGGCAACCGCCGCAACATCCCCGATCCAATAGGCGATATCGCCGCCGAAGAACATCCGGCCAACCCGCTGGCGCTTCCCGCCGATCTCGACCCAACAGCGGTATTCCTGGCCGGCCGGCGGTTCGGTGAGGCCGGTGGCGACGACGACGAGCTCCGTCGTCGAGGGCGAGAACACCAGGGTTCCCCGCCGCGACGACCTGTCGCCCGACCCGAGCGCGACGCGCTGGGCATCGGCCTGGGCAGTGACGTCGAGCGTCGCGATCGTGACGGCACTCAGGTCACGGACCGCGTCGGCTTGGAGGGCGAGTTGTCGCTCCACGTTCGAGCCGACGAGGAACGAGGTGGCCACCACCGAGATGGCGACCGCCGCGGCGATGGCCGCAACCCACGGAAGGACGCCGGCGCCGCGGCCGCGCCGTCCACGCGGCTCGCTCGGCATCGGCTGAACGGCGGCCTGGCCAGAGGCGTCGGCCGCGGGCGCATCCGCGCCGGCCGCGGTCGCCCCGCGCGGGACGCCGCGGTCGCGCACATAGGCCAGCGTCCGCTCCCGCAGATCCGCCGGTGGGGACGTGCGGACGACATCGCGGAGCAGCGGCACGCCGCGGCGCAGGCGCTCGAGCTCGGTCGTGCAGGCGTCGCATCCCGCGAGATGCCCGGCGATCGCCGCGGCCGTCGCGGTGTCGCCCGCCATGAGCCGGTCGAGCTCGTCGGGTTCGACTGCCGCCAGCTCGAGCTGTTCGCGAACGTCGTCGTGATCCATGTATCCCCTGCGATCCTTGTCCTAACGGTCCGGTCCGGTCCGCGAGACCGGAGCCACGTAGCGCGTAAATTCAGGCCCGATGCCGCTGCCAAGCACGTCGCGGAGACGGTGCAAGGCCCGCCTGGTCCGGGTCTTGACAGTCCCCAGCGGCAGGTCGAGCCGTTCGGCGATCTCCGACTGCGACAGGTCTTCGGCGTAGGCCATGACGATGACGATCCGTTCGGCCTCGGGCATCGTCGCGAGCGCCGCCTGCAGGGCCGTTCGCAGCTCCTGCAACGCGAATTCCAGCTCGGGCGAACGCGTGGGCATCGCCGCGGCGACCACCGAGCCGCTCGCCAGCACCCGGTCGAGTGAATCGGCGTCGGGTTCCTCGCTGCCCGGATAGGCCGCGCCGGGCGACGCGGCCGAGGACAGCGGCACGAGGGTCGGACGTCGGCCGGCGGCGCGCAGCCGGTCCACGGTGCGGTTCCGCGCGATCGTGTACAGCCAGGCGGCGAGCGATCCCACCGCCGGGTCGAAGGACTCCGCTCGATTCCACAAGGCCAGGAATGTCTCCTGCACAACCTCCTCGGCCAGACCTCGGTCCGACGTAAGCCGGCTGGCCGCGGCGAAGACCGCATCGCCGTGCCGGTCGTAGAGGGCGGCCAGGGCCTCGTGCGATCCCCCCGCCACCTCGCGGACGAGGGCGGCGTCATCGATCCGGCCCGGGCCGACTCCCGTCATCGGATACGTCGCGGCGGCGCCGCGCGGTTTCGCTCGCCGCCCGTCACCACGACCCCGCCTCCCGACGAGCCAGCCGGGGCAGCGATCCTGCCGGGAGGTGGGCTTCCAGGCACGCGACCCCGTCACCGCCGACGATCGCGTCGTGGGCGGTGTGGGCCGGCAGCTCGAGCCGGTCCCCGGTGGACAGGTCGACGGCCCGACCTTCCGCCGCCAGACCGAAGCGGATGGACCCCGAGGCGACGACGATCACCTTGTCGTATCCGTGTTCGTGCGAGGCGTACCGATCGCCGGGGCCGTTCGACCACGCCCCGGGGTCCAGCCCCTCCCCGATGAGGCGCTCGCGCAGGTCGGTGGATTCGCCCATCGCGGCAACCGGCCTCACGCCGTCGCCACGCCGATGAGCGAGCCGATCGCGTACGTGACGATCGCGGCCGCGAGGCCGATCGAAAGCTGGCGCACCCCGCTGAAGACGAGGCTTCGGCCGGTCAGCAGGCTCACCGCGGCCCCCACCGCGAACAGCGCGACGAGGCTGAGGCCCAGAGTGATCGCGAGGATCGTGATCCCGCCCCCGAACAGGTACGGGATGACCGGGATCGCCGCCCCGACAGCGAACGCGACGAACGAACCGCCGGCAGCGCCCCACGGCGAGCCGAGCTGGTCGGGATCGAGGCCGAGCTCCTCGCGCACCAGCGTGTCGAGCGCGGTCTGCGGGTCGCGGAAGATCCGGTGGGCGATCCTGGTCGCCTCGTCGGGCGCGAACCCCTTCAAGCGGTACAGGGCGGCCAGCTCGGCCTCCTCCTCCTCGGGCATCATCTCCATCTCGGCGCGCTCGAGCTCGATCTGCCGTTCGAACAGCTCGCGCTGGCTCTGCATCGATATGTATTCGCCGGCGGCCATGCTGAACGCGCCGCCCAGGAGGCCGGCGATCCCGGCCAGCAGGATGAAGCTCGGGTTCTTCGAGGCCGCCCCGGCAACGCCCATGACGAGGGACAGATTGCTGACGAGACCGTCGCTGACGCCGAAGATGATCGCCCGCAGGGTCCCCGACCGGCTGCTCCGTCGGTGCCACGACTCGCGTGCTCCCACCTCAGCGGGGGAGGTGGCCTGGCGAGCGGCGGCGACCCCGTCGCGGGTGGCATCGACCGTGAGCGTGCGGTCCTGGAGCCGGTCCCAGATCGCCGCGTGCTCGCGCTCGTCGGCGGCGATCGCGGCAACCTCGGGGAATGTCCCCTGGGCGTCGTAGAGCTCCTCCTCGTCGCCTTCGAGCGCCTTGACCAGGTCCGCGACGGCCCGCGTTCCGAAGAGCCGCGCCGCGAGGATGATCAGGCGCACACGAGCGCGCGGCCCGTCGGGCGGCGGGACGTCCGCGCCGAGCTCCTTGAGCTTGTCGGCCCAGATGCCCGCGTGGCGGCGCTCGTTGGAGGCGATCCGCTCGAACGCGGCGGCCCGGTTTGCGTCCTTCTCGATCGCCGAGAGGGCGTCGTACAGGACGATCGCGTCGCGCTCGAGCTTGAGGTTGTCGAGGCTGGTCGGGACGTCGATCTGGGCCACGAATGCATCGTAGCGGGCATCTAGACTCCGAGTATGTCGGACGGCCTGCGGTACCTCTCAGGTTCGGAAGTGATCGCGGCGATGCCCCCGATCGCCGAACGCCTGGCCCTCGCCGAGCGGACGATGACCGCGCTCGTCTCCGACGCCGAGCTGCCGTCGAAGATCGGCGTCCACCCGCGCCCGGACGGCTCGTTCGCGCACGCGATGCCGGCGCTGCTTCGACCGACCGACACCGGGACCGCCGACCCGACCGCGACCGCCCACGACCTGCTCGGGATCAAGTGGGTGACCGGGTTCGGCGACAACCAGGCGCTCGGTCTCCCGGCGATCAACGCGCTCGTCATCGTCAACGACCCCGCGACCGGGATGCCCACCGCGATCCTCCACGGAGGATCGATCACCGCCCAGCGAACGGCGGCGGTGTCGGGGGTGGCGATCGCGCGGTTCGCGCCGGCACGGGCCCGGCGGGCCGCGATCATCGGCGCCGGCGCGCAGGGACACAGCCATCTCGAGGTCCTCGGGCACTTGATTCCCGACGTCGAGCTGGTCGTCCACGACCGGCATCCCGAGCGCGCCGCCGCCCTGGCGGAGGCGGCCCGCGCAATACCGGGGATCGCCGCGGCTCAGGCTGCCGGGACAGCCCGCGAGGCGGCCGCCGGCGCTGACGTCGTCATCACGGCCGCGTCCTTCACCAGCCCAGATCGGCGTGGCGCCCTCACCGGGGAGTGGCTGACGTCGGATGCGCTCGTCGTCGCCGTCGACTACGCGACCCTCGTCGCCGCCTCCGTCGCCCGCGAGGCGGCCCTCTTCCTCACCGACGAGCGCGGCCAGTTCCTGGCGAACCGCGATGCCGGCCAGTTCGACGGCTACCCGGATCCGGGCGCGACGCTTGGGGAGGCGATCCTGGCCGGCATGACGCGTCCGCCGGAAGGGCGGGTCCTGGTCAGCCACCTTGGGGTCGGTCTCGCCGACATCGTCTTCGCCGACGCGATCGTGCGGAGCGCCGAGGCCGCCGGCCTCGGAACCGTTCTGCCGCGCTGAGGATCGGTGCTTGCGGGGCGTCAGGATCGCGCTCGTCCTGCTGCTCGTCGTCGTCCTCATCGCGGTCCTCGGCGGCGCGGGCGCCCTGGTCTGGGTCACGGGCCGGGCGCTGCCCCGGACGAGCGGCGCGCTCGACGTCAAGGGTCTCAAATCGACCGTGACCGTGGGGCGGGACGTCAACGGGTTCGCCCACCTGACCGCCTCCACCCCCCACGACCTGTTCCTGGCCCAGGGGTACGTCCACGCCCAGGAGCGGATGTGGCAGATGGAGGTCTGGCGCCACATCTCGTCCGGTCGCCTGGCGGAGCTGTTCGGCAAGAGCCAGCTCAAGACCGATCGATTCATCCGGACGCTCGGCTGGCGCGCCGCGGCCGAACGCGATCTCGCCGGGGTCGCGCCCGAGACGGGCGCGATCCTCGACGCCTACACCGAGGGCGTGAATGCCTGGCTCGACGCGAACCGGGGCAACCTCGGGCTCTCGTTCGTCGTCGTCGGCGACGATCCGGAGCCGTGGTCGCCGATCGACACGATGGCCTGGGCCAAGGTCCAGGCCTGGAACCTTGGCGCCAACATGGGCACGGAGATCTTCCGCTACCTCGCCGACGCACGGCTGGGTGACCCGGCGCGCACGGACGAGTTGATCCCGCCCTATCGCGACGGCGCGCCCGTGATCGCGCCGACCGGCGGCGCGGCCGAAACCGGGGGTGTCCAGGCCGCTCGAGGCACGGCCGGGCAACTGACACCGACCCAGGCGGCGGCCTGGCGCGCCGTTGCCGCGGCGGCCGCCGGCGCGCTGCGCGCGGCCGGGCTCGACGAGGCCGGTGGCCTGGCCTCCGACCACGGTATCGGCTCGAACGACTGGGTCGTCGCGCCCAGGATGTCGGCGACCGGCGGGGCGCTCCTCGCGAACGATCCGCATCTCGGGATCTCGATGCCGTCGATCTGGTTCGTCGACGGCCTGCACTGCGTGAAGGTCGACGCTGAGTGCCCCTATGACGTGGCCGGCGTCAGCTTCCCGGGCGTGCCCGGCGTCGTCCTGGGGCACAACGCGCGGATCGCGTGGGGCGCGACGAACGCCGGGCCGGATGTCCAGGACCTCGTGCTCGAGAAGGTCGACCCGTCCGATCCCGCTCGGTACATCGGGCCGGACCGGGCGTCCCATCCGTTCGCGTCCCGGACCGAGGAGATCCGGGTCAAGGGCGCGCCCAGCGAGAAGATCGAGATCCGCGAGACGTCCCACGGTCCGATCCTCAACGGCGTCGATCCGCGCCTGAAGGACGCGCCGCTCATGGCCCTGCGCTGGAGCGGGACGCTGCCGGCGGCCGCCCCGGATCGGACATTCGAAGCCGTGCAGGGCCTGGACGCCGCGGCCAACTTCGACGAGTTCCGCGCCGCCCTTTCGAAGTACGGCGCGCCCTCCCAGAACTTCGTCTACGCCGACGTCGACGGCCACATCGGCTACCAGCTCCCGGGGTACATCCCCGTCCGGTCGAATCCGGACGATCGCGGCGATCGCCCGGTGCGCGGCGACGATGGATCCGGCGAGTGGACGGGCAGGATCCCGTACGACGAGCTCCCCCATCGACTCGACCCGACCGAGGGCTGGATCGTCACGGCCAACAACGCCCCGGTCGACGCCGGCTACCCACACTTCATCGGCCGGGAATGGGATCCGGGCTACCGCGCCGAGCGGATCATCGACCTCATCAACGACTACGGCCAGGACGGCCTGACGACGGCCGAAATGTCGACGATCCAGAACGACACCGCGCCGTTGCGGGCCCGCGACATCGTTGGCCTCCTGCCCGAGGTGACTCCGTCGACGACCGATGGAGCCACGATCGCCGCTCGGATCGCCGACTGGGACGGCGCCTGCGACGCGGACAGCCTGGGCTGCGCGGCGTTCATGACGTGGGAGTACCACCTCGAGCGCGACCTCTTCGACGACGACCTGGGTGACCTGGCGCGGGACTACATCGGCACCCCGCCCAGCTGGGTCGTGCTGACCCGTCTCCTGGGCGAGCCGAACTCGCCGTGGTGGGACGACGTGCGCACGCCCGCGGTCCACGAGACCGCCGACGCGATCATCGCCCGGGCGATGGACGAGGCCGGAGCGGACCTGCGCTCGGCCGACGGCGGACCAGAGAGCTGGTCGTGGGGCCGGCTCCACACCGCCACCTTCGAGGAGGCCACCCTCGGGACGAGCGGGATCGGGCCGCTCGAGTGGTACTTCAACGATGGCCCGATCGGCGTGCCGGGTGCGGCCGGCGCGATCGACAATACGTACTACCGTCTGGGCCGGGCGTATCCGGACCCGACCGACCCGGAGTTCAAGCCGCTCGGGATCAACGGCCTCTTCACAGTCACGAACCTGCCGTCATACCGGATCGTCATCGACCTGCACGACCTCGACGGAGCCCGCCTCGTCATCACGACCGGCCAATCGGGCAACCCCTTCGATGGTCACTACAACGACGAGATCGACGCGTGGCGCAATGGCAACCTCCTGCCCCTGCCCTTCACCGCTTCGGCGATCCGTGCCGCCACGGTCTCCACCCTGACCCTGAACCCAGGCTGACGCCTCCGACCTGTCCATCCCATGACTCCCAGTCACGGATCCCGAACGAACGAGCGCGGACCACGACCCACGCTGCGATCGGGGCGAGGAACCCGGCACGTTCAGCGCGAAACCCGTAACTGCCAGTTCAGGGAGGTCCGCCGGAACCCGCGCCAGCGGACCGCGCCAGCGACCGTGGTGGGGTGGCACCGGACGGTTCCTGCCGAGCGGAGCCCGCTGGGCGCGGAGCGCCTGTGGGCGAGCACGGCAGGGTTCGTCCGGTGACAGGCCCCCATTCGGACCCCCGAGGTACAGACCTACTCGGAGATTTCGAGCGGCCCGTCGGGGACCTCGATCAGGACCCGCCCGTTCTCGACGACCACCGGGTAGACCGCGAGCGGCTCCTCGGCGGGCGGGTCGAGCGGCTCCCCGTTCGTGAGGTCGAACCGCGAGAGGTGGAGCGCACAGGTCAGCGTGCCGTTCGTCAGGAACCCCTTGTCGAGCTCGAAGTACTCGTGCGAGCAGATCCCCTGGACGGCGGTGAACTCGCCCCCGGTGTTGATGACGAGGACCTGGTCGGTGCCATCGACCCAGGCCATCTTCATCTCGCCATCGCCGACCTCGTCGACCCCGAGCAGATCGATGCGCCTCATCGCCGACCGGCGGCGCCCGACCTCGGCCGCGAGGACCGACGTTGTGGAGGCATCAGGCGGCCGCCTCGCCGCCGAGCCCCGCGATCCACTTGTCCTCGAGCAGCTCGCGGAGCCGGTCCTGGGCGGCCGCCAGCGGCACGCGGGCGACGACCGGCTCGAGGAACCCGAGGACGATGAACTTGCGGGCCTCATCGGGCGGGATGCCGCGCGTCTCGAGATAGAACAGCTGGGCCTCGTCGATCGGGCCGACCGACGACGAATGGGCCGCCCGGCGGCAATCGGGCTGGTCGATCTCGAGCGAGGGGATGGCTACCGAGCGAGCCCCCTTCGAGAGGTTCATCCCGAATTCGCCGAGGAAGCTGTCCGTGCCCCGGGCGCTCTTGTCGATCGTGATCAGGCCCTTCATGTACGCGCGAGCCCGGTCGAGGAGCGCGCCCTTCGAGAGCAGGTCGCCGGTCGTGTCCCGGCCGATGTGGGTCGTGTACGAAGTCAAGTCGAACATCTGCTCGTCGCCGCCGAAGACGATCTCGACCTGCTCCACCGAGCTCAGATCGCCGACGAGGCGATTGTCGACGCGGCTGCGCACCAGGCGACCGCCGAGCTGGGCGAGGGCCCACTGGAGCGAGGCACTCTCGCCGACCTCCGCCCATCGGTGCTGGATCGCCACGACGTTGGCCGGCAATTCCTGGAGGCTCGCGACCCGGAGCGACGCCCCCGCCCCGAGCGAGACCTCGGTCGTGCCCGCGAAGAACGCCTGGGCGCCGCCGCCGCTCGCCGCGTCGGACGCCACGAGCTCCTCGACCACGGCCGCATCCGCGTTGTCGCCCAGGCGGACGAGCGTGCGCGTGAGCAGGGCGCGGTCCGGGGCGCCGACGGCCCAGCGAACGATGATCGGCTTCTCGAGGCGGACGCCGCTCGGAACGTCGAGCACGACACCCTGCGTCCAGAGGCCCCGGGTCAGCTGGGCGAACTTGTCGTTGGCCGGCAGCGACTGGGCGGCCAGGAGCTCGCGGGCGCGCTCCGGCTTGCGCTCGAGGTAGTCGGCGATCGTCGTGAGCTCGACGCCGGCGTCCCGGGCGGCGTCCGACAGCGCCGCTCCGGCGACGTCGCCCTCGGACAACACGAGGAGCCCATCGGCATCATCGGGGAGGACCGCCGGCTGGTGCCGCCAGGCCGGATCCCAGTCGATCGCGGCGGCCTCGAGGCGAGCGGCGCGCAGGTCGATGTAGGGCGTGTACAGGTGGTTGGATTCGGCGGGGAGCGCCGCGTACGCGTCGAGCGCGGCCAATCGATCGTCGATCTCGCCGAGCGCGAGCCTCTTGAGGCGATGCTCGAGGTCGTCGCGATCGACGGTCAGGGACAGCTCGTCGATGGCCCGCCGTGCGGGCCGCGGTCGTGAGGCCTGGGCGGTCAACCCAGGGACCCTTCCATCTCCAGCTTGACGAGGCGGTTGAACTCGATGGCGTACTCCATCGGCAGTTCCTTGGTGAAGACCTCGAGGAAGCCCTGGACGATGAGGTTGGTCGCCTCGTTCTCGGTCAGGCCGCGGGTCATCAGGTAGAACACCTGCTCGGCGCTGACCTTGCCGACCGTCGCCTCGTGCGACATGTTCGTGTCGTCTTCCTGGATGTCGATGTAGGGGTACGTGTCGCTCCGGCTCAGGTCGTCGAGCATGAGCGCATCGCAGCGCACGCTCGCGACGACGTTCGTGGCGCCCGGCGCGACCTTGAGGTGGCCCCGATACGTGGCCCGGCCGCCGTCCTTGCTGACGGACTTCGACACGATCCGCGAGCGCGTGTTCGGCGCGAGATGGACGGCCTTGGCGCCGGTGTCCTGGTGCTGGCCCTTGCCGGCGACCGCGACGCTGATGATGTCGGCCGTCGCACCCTCGCCGCGCAGGTAGATCGCGGGGAACTTGACGGTCTTGCGGGAGCCGGTGTTCGCGTCGATCCACTCGACCGTCGAGTTCGCGTACGCGTGAGCCCGCTTCGTGACGAGGTTGTAGACGTCGTTGGACCAGTTCTGGATCGTCGTGTAGCGGACCTTGGAGCCCGGCAGCGCGACGACCTCGACGACGGCGACGTGGAGCGACTCGGTCGCATAGATCGGAGCGGTACAGCCCTCGATGTAGTGGACCTTGGCGCCTTCGTCGACGACGATCAGCGTCCGCTCGAACTGCCCGGTGTTCTCGCCGTTGATCCGGAAGTAGGCCTGCAGCGGGAGCGGGACCTCGACGCCCTTGGGCACGTAGACGAACGAGCCGCCCGACCAGACCGCCGCGTTCAGCGCCGAGAACTTGTTGTCCTCGGCCGGGACGACCGTGCCGAAGTGCTTCTTGAAGATCTCGGGGTATTCCTTGAGCGCCTGGTCGGTGCCCATGAACACGACACCGATCTTGCTGAGCTCTTCCTTGACCGAGTGGTAGACGACCTCGCTGTCGTATTGGGCGCCGACGCCGGCGAGGAACTTGCGCTCCGCCTCGGGGATGCCGAGCCGCTCGAACGTCGCCTTGATCTGATCGGGGACGTCATCCCACGACTTCTCTTCCCGCTCGGACGGCTTGCGGTAGTAGACGATCTTGTCGAAGTCGATCTTGTCGAGGCCATCGGTCCAGGTCGGGATGGGGCGCTGGAGGAAGTGCTCGTATGCGCGGAGGCGGTACTGGAGCATCCAGTCCGGCTCTTCCTTGAATCGGCTGATCTCTTCAACCGTCTCGCGCGTCAACCCGCGTTTGGTCTCGCGCAGGTAGACGATGTCGTCATGGAACGCGAACTGGTCGCGCTGATCGGTGACGATCTCGCGGGTGGCGGTCATGCGATCCTCGGTCCTCGTAGGAGGCGGCCGGTCGGGCCGCGGGCCGGCGATCCAGCCCTGCAGGTAATTCCGAGTCATATTATCGGGATTAACCCGCGAAGCGTCAACGAGGGGGCCCGCCGGACCGCTGCAGCCGTTCCTGTCGTCGCGACCGGCGTGTCGGTCATCCGGGCAGGCCTCCCGTGTCGTTGACCAGATCGGCCACCTGCCGCTGGGCCGAGGCGAACGCGTCCGGGTGACCCGTGACCGCCGCGAGGAACGGCCCGCGCTCGATAACGAGCAGCTCGGTGTCGGCGCTCGTCGTGACCGTGGCGGTTCGCGGCACGTCGTGGAGCAGCGCGATCTCGCCGAATCCGTCGCCGGGTGACCTCATCTCGCGCAGCAACCGCCCTGCCTGCTCGACCTTCACGGCGCCCGATGCGAGCACGTAGAACCGGTCGCCGGGCTCGCCCTCGCGAATGATCGCCCGACCCGCTGGGACGGTCACCCAGGTCGCCCGGCGAGCGACGGCCTCCAGTTGGGGGATCGGGAGGGGCCGGAACACGGCGGTCCGACGGAGCAACTCCAGCTCGCGGACCGGTGCGACCGCCCGTCGGTCCAGCGCGGCGAGGCGGCTCCAGGTCAGTCCGACGGCCACCGGCAATAGCGCGGCAGCCAGGACGATCGCCCCGAGCAGGCCAACGAGGCTGACGAGCACCGGGACGAGGACGGCTCCCGCAGCCAGTCCGGCCATCGCGAGTCCCTCCTGGAGGCCGAACACGCGAGCGAGCACCTCATCCCGGACCGTCCGCTGGAGGATCGTGCGGCCGGCGATGTCCACCATCGACAATCCGGCCGCCCCGAACAGGACGAACGCCGGGGCCAGCAACGCGACCCCGCTGAGACCGGTGGCGAGGAGCGCCAGGCCCCAGGCGAGGGCTCCCACCGAGGCCACGGTCGCCAGGCCGCCACGACCGAGCAGGGCGACCGTGATCGCGCCGCTCGCGATCGTGCCGGCGCCGAGGGCCGCGCTCAGGACGCCCACGCCCGACTGCCCCGAATGCAGGATCTCGAAGGCCATGAGCACGAACAGCACGTCCGCCGATCCGATGATCACCATCCGCGAGGTCAGCAGGCCGACGATCAGTCTCGCGTCGGGATCCGCGGCGACCACCCGCAGACCGGCGAGGATGCCGTCGTGGTCGTGGTGCATGTCCGGCCCGGCGACGATGCGGGCGTCCGGGTCGCCGCGGGTCCGAAGCCCGACCGTCGCCAGCGCGGCGAGGAGCATGGCCGCCGATGCCAACGCGAACACCGCGGCGGGTGACGACACGGTCAGGATCGCCGCCGCCGCCAACGGCCCCAGGAGCAGGCCCATGCCCTCCACCCCGCCGGCGGCGCCGTTCGCGGCGGTCAGCTCCTCGGGCGTCCTCGCCAGGGATGGCAAGACGGCATTCTGGACCGGGCGGGTGATCACGAGCGCGGTGGTCGCGACCGCCGCGCAGACGATAACGGCCGGCGGCGGAGCGCCGACGGCCATCGCGACCGCCGTCGCGGCCATCGCCGCTGCCTGGAGGAGATAGCCCGCCGTCAGGACCCGATGGCGCGGATACCGATCGCCGAGCGCCGCCGCCGGCGGGGCAAAGAGCGCGGCCGGGATCAGCTGGAGGAGCGCCACGATCCCGACGGACGCCGGGCCGGTCGCCGCGTAGGCGTACAACAGGATGGAGACCCAGGTCGCGATCTCCGCGGCGTTGAACGCGAAATACGCGCCGAGGACGCGGCGCAAGTCGCGGTTCGCGAGGAGTTGCCACATCACCGAGCGCGACGAGACGACGACATCCTGGCGGGGCATACCTGATGGTAGGCCCCGTCAAGGTCGCCGGTTGCGCCGATCCGTGCCGGCCCCCGGTGCCGGCCCCCGTCGCCGGCGCGCCGTCTAGACCGGGTTGGTGGTCTCCGACTCCTCGAACGCGGGGATACCGTTGGTGGTCGTATACGGGTCCGCAGTCGTCGGCCCGTCCGGCACCACGTCGATCCGGGCCGTGACGTCGTCCTCGGTCCAGGCTGAGCTCGCGACCGGACTGGCCACGTCGGCCGGGTGGACCGTGACGACCTCGCGCTCCTGGCGCATCGCCTCGATCCGCTGGCGCGCTGTCCGCCCGGCCTGCTGGAGATGGAGGCGGACCATCGGTCGGCTCACGACGTAGGCGACCAGGCCAACGACGATCGCGAGACCGCCGATCATCGGCCAGGGCGAGCGGCGCCGCTGGCGCAGCCCGACCCGGATCGCGGCGTCATCGATGGCCCGGCGGACATCGACCTTCGGCAGTTCGATATCGGACAGATCGATCCGCGGGCGATCGATCTTGGACATGTCGACGTCCGGGACGCGGACCTCGGGGAGCTTGACCTCGGACAGAGCCCGAACGATCTCGTCGCGCTCAAGTCTCGGGCGGCGCAGCTCCGGGAGTCGGCTTTGCTTGATGGTTGGCATCGTGCGACCTCCGTTGGCGGACCGTCAGGATACCCCCGTTGGGGGCCGGGCCCCATCGCGCGGCGATGCGCGCGGGTCGCAGGAGCATTGCAGCGCTCCCTTGGCCTACCATCCGCCGGTGCCCACCCAGCTCCTGATCTCACGCGCGGCCGCGCGTCGCTTCCTCGTTCGGCGACACCTGCTGGCGCCGCCGCGCTCGCTGCCCGCAGAGCCCGCGTCCGTGAAGATCGTGGTGGAGCGACTCGGCTCGCTCCAGTTCGACCCGCTCGAGATCGCCGGCCGCAACCACGACCTCGTCCTGCTCGCCCGAGTCGCCCGTTATCGGCGCGCCTGGACCGAGGCATTGCTGTACGACGATCGCTGGCTGTACGAGGCCTACAACAAGGGCCTCTCCCTCCTGCCCACCGCGGAGCTCCCCTACTACCGGGTCGGCTGGGACCTCCATCGGGCCGGACCCGGCGCGGCGACATTCGTCGAACACGCCGACCTCGTGACCGAGCTTCTCGACCGGATCCGAACCGACGGCCCGCTGTCATCGACCGACGTCGAGCCGCGCGCGGCTATCGAGTGGTACTGGCGGCCGACGAACCAGGTACGCGCCATCCTCGAGGCCCTCGCCCAGGCCGGTGTCCTTGGCCTGGCTCGACGGGAGGGCAATCGCCGGGTCTACGACCTCGCGGAGCGGCTCTTCCCGCCGGAGCTGCTCGCCGAGCGCCGGACCGAGGACGAGCAACTCCGCCACAAGCTTCTGTCGCGCTACCGGGCGCACGGGCTCCTCGGCGCGTCGGGTGGGCAGCAGGAGGTCTGGCTCGGGACCGGGCCGACCGCCAAGGATCGCTATCGCCGGCGCGACGAGCTGATCGATGGTGGGGCGCTCGTTCCGGTCGAGGTCGAGGGCATCCGTGGCCTCCGCTATGTCGTGGCGGCGGACGCAGCGATCCTCGGGGAGTCGATCCGCGCGGTCGACGCCGCGGAGCCGGCGGGCGACGGCGTCGCGTTCCTTGCACCGCTCGATCCGCTGGCTTGGGACCGCGACCTGCTGCGCTCGCTCTTCGACTTCGACTACGTGTGGGAGGTCTACGTCCCGGCCGCGAAGCGACGCTGGGGCTATTACGTGCTACCGGTCCTGTTCGGCGATCGGCTCGTCGGGCGGATCGAGCCGCGCATCGAGCGTTCGACCGGAGCGCTCCGGATCCTCGGGCTGTGGTGGCAGGACGGGTTCGACCCGCTGGCGGCCCCTGGCTTCGTCGACGGGTTCAGCGACGCGGTCGCCGCCCATCAGGCGTTCGGCCGCAGCGACCGAGTGCTCTGGCCCCGGGCCGTGCGTCACCGGCCGTTCGTGGCGGCGGTGCGGGCCGCCCCGGCGTCGGGGGTCAGGGCGTGATCGAGATCGTCCGCCAGGGTCCCCAGTTGCCGGCCCGGTCCCGCGCGCGGACGCGGACCTCATAGGTGTGCCCCTGGGTCCATGTCCTCGAGGCGGATGTGCTGGTCGTCGTTCCGTAGGTGCGCCACACGCCACCGGCCGACCGGCGCTGGATCTCGAAGTAGCGGAAGCCGGCAGTCAGGACCTGGAGCCTCGTGTCGGATCCGGCCCAGCGCAGCAGGACACGAGCGCGCAACGTGTCCACGGGCGCCGACGTGACCGAGGTCACCTTCGCCCACGCCCCGGTCCGATCGGGACCCTTGAGGAAGGCGCCGGCGTAGTAGCGCCGGCCGCTGGCCGAGACGGCCATGCCGAAGGCCGCGTAGTTGTAGGCCCTGGAGACGATGATCGCCTTGTGGGTCGGTGACGCCATCCACTGGCGGACGGCCATCGCGGCCGAATCGCTCGCGTCGGACGCGGTGTTCCACGCGATGATCTCGCCTGCCCCGAACCAGGTGATCCGGTGCGCGGTGATGAGGTCGAAGACGGTCACGCCGCCCGACTGGACGTGATCGAAATCGCCGGTCCGGGCCATGTAGGCGGCCCGACTGCGCGCGATGTCGGCGAGTCGCGTGTCGAGGCGGACGGCGACGAGGCCGCGGGCGGTTCGCTGCGCGTTGATCAGATCGAGGGTCCGGACCTCGGTGTCACGCATCACGGCGCTGGTGAGCAGCGGGTCCGCGGCCGACGCAGCGACGGGACCGAGGAGCGCGACGATTGTCAGGGACAGGACGAAGGGGACGAAGCGGCGAGCTGGGGATCGCATGGCGCCATGGTCGACCTGTTCGGAGCCCGTGGGTACCGACCTGCTGTCCGGTCCGGGGGTCGTCCGATGGTCACGCCACCGGACCGCTCCGGGTGCCTTCGGACCCTCCTTCCCCACCCCGCTCCACACCCCGCGATGCGATCGCTGTGGGACGATAGCGGCCTGTACTGCCCAACGGAGGTTCGCGCCATGTCCGCCATTCGCCGCGCCGATGTCACCTGGACGGGGGACCTGACGACCGGGAGCGGCGTCGTCAGCACCTTGTCGAGCCGGGCCTTCACCGAGCTGGCGGTCAGCTGGGCCGCTCGGACCGAGGCGCCCGGCGGCAAGACGAGCCCGGAGGAGCTCCTCGCCGCGGCCCATTCGTCGTGCTTTGCGATGGCCTTCTCGGGTGCCCTGGCCCGGGGCGGGACCCCACCCGAGCGGCTCGAGGTCTCGGCCGAGGTCACCTTCGACAAGCTCGAGGCCGGCTGGCGGGTCGTGTCGAGCGCGCTGACCGTTCGCGGCGTCGTCCCGGGGATCTCCGAGGGGGACTTCGTCAAGGCGGCCGAGGCGGCCAGGGACGGCTGTCCGATCAGCGTCGCGCTGGCGGGTAACGTGGCCCTCAGCGTGGAGGCGACCCTCGCATCCTGACCCGCGCCGGTCTCAGTCGATCGTGAGCAGGCGCCGCGGGTTGGCGACCGTCATCGTCTCGATCTCGGCGTCGGACACGCCCGCTTCGCGCAGCCGCGGCAGGAACGTCTCGGAGAGGTAGAGGTAGCCGTTGCCGTCGTAACGCTTGAGCTGCTGGTCGTGACACACGTCCTGGGAGAGCAGGATCCGCTCGGCATGGCCACGCGACAGCAGCTCGCACAACAGCTCGATCGCGCGCGGTTCGCCGTGACGCTCGGCCGGCGTGAAGGACATCCCGAGGAAATCGAATTCGACGCTGGCACCGCGCCCGACGATCGCAAGATGGTGGTCGAGGACCGGATACGAATCCGCGTGGCCGATCACGACTCGCGCGGGGTCGACGCCCTCCGCCTCGAACAGGTCGAGCTGGTCGAGACCGACCGCCGACATCACCGCGTGGGTCGTGATCGCGAGACCGGTCCGGCGGGCGGCGCGGGCGGCCGCACGATGGACCCGTTCCTCGAGGGCCGAGACCCACGGCTTGTCGGTTCCGATCTCGCCGATGATCCCCGGCCGGATGCCGGTCGTGCCGACGCCCCCCTCGATCTCGTCGACGAGCTGGTCGGCGAGGATGTCGACGGTCCGGCGATCGATCATGAGGTTAGGCGGGTAGTAGGCCTCGCGATACCAGCCGCAGCCCATGACGAGGTGCAGGCCGCTCGCCCGGGCGAGGCCAGCCAGCCAGGCCGGGTCCCGGCCGACGCCCGGCAGCGTGAGGTCGACCAGTCCCCTGCCCCCGGCGGCCCGAAAGCGGGCCAGCTCCTCGAGGATGACCGGCTCGTCGCGGGTGAGCTGCCAGTAGTCCCAGCGGGACGGGATGTGCCACAGCGCGATCTGGGTGTGCTCGTGGGGCAGCGTGAAGCCGAGCGTCGCGGGCTCGATCGGGCCGAGGACGGTCTGGACGTGGGCCATGACCGCGGATGCTACCCCGTCCGTCCCGCCGGTCGCTGGGCGTCGAGCGCGGCGAGCATCTATCGTTCGCGGGCAGAGACACCTGGAGGGGATCCTCGATGTTCAGCCGCTGGGGAGCGTTCGTCTACCGCTTCCGTCGACCCGTCGCCGTGGTCGCCCTCGTCGTGGCGATCGCCTCGCTCACGCTCGCTGCCCAGGCCTCGAATGCGCTGAGCGCCGGCGGCTGGCTCGACAGTCATTCCGAATCCGCGGCGGTCGCCGACCGCCTCGCCCGCGAGTTCGGTGCCGGTCGGTCGTCGGTCATCGCCCTGTTCCGCGCGGACGCACCGGGCGCGGACGCCGCCTCCGATCCGTTCCAGGGCGCCATCGCGACCGCCATCCAGCGGGTGACCGGCGATCCACGGGTGCGCGGGGTCGTCGGCTACGCGGAGACGGGCGATCGCCGGTTCATCAGCACGGCCGGCGACGCAGCGTATGTCGTCGTCGATCTCGACATGACCGACGAGCAGTCGGTCGCGATCGTCGAGGACCTGCGCTCCGACATCGTCCCGCCGGCCGGGTACTCCTATCAGTTGACGGGCTACGGACCCATCACCCGCGACTCGGCCGTCCAGTCCGAGAAGGATCTCCAGCGCGCGGAGATGGTCTCGCTGCCCATCGCGGCGCTGATCCTCGTCCTCGTCTTCGCGTCGGTGATCGCGGCCGGCATGCCGCTGCTCGTGGCGGGCCTCGCGATCCCCTCGAGCCTGGCGCTCATCTACCTCGTCGCCCAGCAGGTCGAGATGAGCATCTTCGTCCTGAACATCGCGACGATGCTCGGGCTGGCCCTCGCCATCGACTATTCCCTGTTCATCGTGAGCCGGTTCCGGGAGGAGTTGCGGCGCGGTCGGACGGTCGGTGAAGCCGTCGAGCGCGCGGTCGCGACGTCCGGCAAGGCGGTCGCGTTCTCCGGGGTCGCGGTCGCGATCGGCCTGTCGGGTCTGCTCCTCTTTACTGCTCCGGCGATGCGCTCGATCGGAATCGCAGGCGCCCTCGTTGCCTTGTGCTCGGTGGTCTACGCCCTGACCTTCCTCCCGGCCGTGCTCGGGATGCTCGGGCACCGGGTCAACGCGCTGACGATCGGCGGCCTCGTCCGCCGGTTCCGCGGGAACATCGCCTCCGATGCGACCGGCGCCCGTCGGATGTCGCGGTGGGAGCGCATTGCCCACGGCGTCATGGCGCGTCCGTACGCCGTGCTCGTCCCGACCCTGGCCGTGTTGCTCATCGCGGGAACGCCGTTCCTGCGCCTCCAGCAGGGCGTTCCAGGAGCCGAGATCTACCCGGCTGGCGTCCAGAGCCGCGATGCCTACGTCGCGCTGCAGACCGAGTTCGCCCCGGGCGAGACCACCCCGATCGTGATCCTCGCCGACGTCAGCGGCGCTCCGACCGATCGCGCGAATATCGCGGCACTCGACGCGTACGCCGCGCGGATCGCCGGGCTCGACGGCATCGATCGGGTCGAGGGGCCGTTCTCGATCACCGACCCGGCGACCGGGGCCGTCCTCTTGCCGGACCAGGTTGCCGCGGTGTTCGCGCTGCCCCAGGGCCAGCGGCCGGCGGGCATCGACGCCCTGCTCGCGCGCTACATCCACGGCTCGAGGGTTCGCCTCGACGCGATCAGCCCGCTCTCGCCATCGAAGCCGGCGGCGACCGACCTCATCCCGGTCATCCGCGGCGTGGACCCGGGGACTGGCATCACCACCCAGGTCGGCGGCAGCGCCGCGACCGGCCACGACTTCCTCGTCTCCCAGGGCAACCGCGCCCCGTGGGCCGTCGGCGTGACCCTCATTGCGAGCGCCGTGATCCTGTTCCTGCTGTTCGGCTCGGTCGTGATCCCGATCAAGGCCGTGATCATGACGCTGCTGTCGATCAGCGCGAGCTTCGGAGCACTCGTCTGGATCTTCCAGCAGGGCAACCTCTCGGACGTGCTTCACTTCGAGCCGCTCGGGTACACGATCGCGGGCAACCCGATCATCATGTTCAGCGTGATCTTCGGGCTGTCGATGGACTACGAGGTCCTGCTCCTGTCGCGGGTCCAGGAGGCGTACCGCCGGACCGGCGACAACACGGCCTCGGTCGCGGAGGGCCTGGCCCGGACCGCCGGGGTGATCACCGGCGCGGCCCTGATCATGGTCACGGTCTTCGCGGCCTTCGCCCTCGCCGACATCATCACGATCAAGAGCATCGGGGTCGGCATGGCGATCGCGGTGGCTGTCGACGCGACGATCATCCGCGTGCTGCTCGTGCCGGCCACGATGCGGCTCATGGGCCGCTGGAACTGGTGGGCGCCGGGCTTCCTGCAACGGATCGCCGATCGACTCGGCTTCAGCCACGTCGAGGACGAGGAACCGCCGGTGGCGGCAGCCTCTCCGGCCCTCCCTGAGTACGCGGAGGCGCCGGGCCGATGACGAGCCCGGACCCGGATCCGATCACCCGGCTTGGGCCGGACAGCGGCGGGCGGACACCGGGCGAACCGGCCGGGCGGGTCTATGCGTGGGATTGGCAGCCCGGGGAGGGCCGCCGGCGCGGCCTGCCGTGGATCGGAATCTTCCTGCTCGTGTTCGGGGGCCTCCTGCTCGTCGAGCAGCTCGTGCCCGGCGCCCGATCGCTCGGGTCGCTCGTCGTCCTCGCGGTCGGGATCGCTTTCCTCATCAAATGGGCGATGGACCGCGGCACGGGGTCGCTGTATGCCGGCGCGATCATCACGGCCCTCGCCGCCCCCGGCCTGCTCAACGCGATCGGGATCCAGGCGAACGGCCTGGGCACGTTCTGCCTCGGCGTGGCCTTCCTGGCGATCGCCGCTGTGCGCTACGCCTCCGGCGGTGGCTGGGGCTGGCAGCTCTGGTTCGGCGGGTTGCTCGCGCTCGTCGGCGGGGTTAGCGTGACGACGCCGGGCGCCGGCAGCCTGATCGTCCCGGCCACGCTCGTGGTCCTTGGCGCGCTGCTCGTCGTCAGCGGGGTCGGCGGTCGCCAGCGTGCCTGAGATGCCGCACCAGCCGAGGGGATCCGCGTGAGCTGGGAGACGCCGACGCCGTCGCCGTCGACGTCGGCGAGCCCGACGGTCGGCTGGGAACGCCCGAAGACGACCCCTGGATTCGGGGTCCTGGAACTGATCCGTGGCGGCTGGGCCGCATACCGCGCCGCGAGCGGCTCGCTGTTGCGCATCGCGGTGCTGCCCGAGATCCTCCGCGGGATCCTCCTGACGCCGGTGGCGTTCTTGACCGCCACCATGATCGAAGGGATGGTCCGGCTCTTCGGCGAGTTCGACGTGGACCACTACCTCGCCGATCCGGTGGCGTACCAGTCGACCTTCCAGGCCGGCATCGAGGCGGCTACGCGGCCCCCGGCCAACCTCGCCTTCCTCACCGGGGTCGTCTCCGGCGCGGCCCTCACTCTGACCCTCCTCAGCCTGGGGCTCCTCACGGCCGGAGCCCTCGTCGTGCTGGACGGTCGCCGCCCGTCGATCATCGGATCCATGCGGGCGGTCGCGGCGTGCGCCGACGGCCTGGTGGCGCCGGCGATCGTCCTCGGGATGGGTTGGGCGGTGATCGCCACGCCCCTGGAGTTGAGTCAGTCCGACGTCGCATTCAGGGCATCGGGCGGGTCCACGACCGCCGACGGCTCGCTCGCGCTCTTGAGCCTCGTCATCAGCGTCGCCGCCTTCGTCGTGGCCGTGCGCTGGTCGCTGGCGATCCCCGCCATGCTCGCGGAGGGCCTGGGCCTCCGCGCCGCGCTGGCCCGCAGCACGGCGCTGACCGCCGGGGTCCGCATGCCGATCGCGCTCGCGCTCATCGTCGCGAGCGTGACGATCGGCCTCGCGGTGAGTGTCACCGGTCTGGTGGGGGCTCTCGTCGGCTTCGGGCTGAGCGGCACCATCCCGGCCGGCGTGCTCGCCTACCTCGTGGTTGTGACCGTCGTGGGCCTGTTCTTCGCGCCGATCATCCCGGCGATGCTGGCGCGGGCTTATCGCCTGCGGATCGCACCCGCGCCTCAGGCACCGTCGGGCGTCGCGACGGCCTGAGCCACGGTCTCGATCGAGGCCGCGACCACCTCGACGATCCGCGCGAGCTCCTCGTCGGTGACGACGAACGGTGGGCCGAGCAGGATTGTGTCGCCGTCGGTCCCGTTGGCGTTGCCGATCCCCGAGTAGACGAGCACGCCGCGCTCGCGGGCGGCGGCAACGACCGCCTCCGCGATCCGGGCAGCGCGTGGGAAGGGTCGGCGGTCCTCCCGATCGGCGACGAGCTCGAGGCCGACCATCAGCCCGCGGCCCCGGATCTCGCCGACGGCCGGGTGCTGGCCGAGACGCGCCCCAAGCTCCAAGCGCAATCGATCGCCCTTGATCGCGCTCGCCGACACCAGGTCCTCGTCGCGGAGGATCCGTAGCACCTCGCCGGCGACCGCAGCGCCGACCGGCGCGTGCGAGTACGTGAACCCGTGGATGAATCCGGTCCCGGGCGCCGTGACGGTCGAGTGGATGGTGCCCGCGACCGCCACGAAGCCGAATGGCCAGTATCCGGATGTGGCCCCCTTCGCCGCGACGAGGATGTCCGGCCGAACGCCCCAATGATCGGAGCCGAACCAGCGCCCGGTCCGGCCAAAGCCGGTCATCACCTCGTCGGCGATCACCAGGATCCCGTGGCGCCGGCAGACGTCGACGATCGCCGGCCAGTAGTCGTCGGGCGGAACGACCGCACCGAGCGCGGCCCCGACGATCGGCTCCGCGACGAACGCGGCGACGGTGTCGGGGCCGGCGGCCTCGATCTGCCGGTCCATCTCCGCGGCCAGCTCAACGCCGCCGGCCAGGGCGTGCGCTCCCGGGTACCCGTCGCGATAGGGATAGGCCGCCGAAACGTGCCGGAACCGCCCGAGCCAGCTCTCGTACGGCCGGCGCAGCGGTGGACGGCCCGACAGGTCGAGGGCTCCCAGGGTGTTGCCGTGATAGCTCCCCCAGCGGGCGATGACGGTCCAGCGGTCTGCCTCGCCGCGGGCGAGGTGGTAGGCCCGGGCGAGCTTGAGGGCGGTCTCGATGGCCTCGGAGCCCCCGGAGACCGGGTAGATCGCCGGGTCGTCGACGGGCAGGATGTCCCCGAGGTCGGCCGCGTATGCCTCGACCGGTTCCGTCGTGAACGCGCTGCCATGCGCATAAGCCAGTCGGCCGGCCTGGTCGGCCATCGCCACGGCGATCTCGCCACGGCCGTGGCCCACGTTGACGACGATCGCGCCCCCGGCCGCGTCGAGATACTCGCGGCCCTCCGCATCGCGGATCGTGCTGCCGCTCGCGGAAACGGCGACGGGCGGGTCGGGCAGGGTGGATCGATGGAAGACGCGGCCAGGCATCGGCCTCATCGTACCGGGCGCCGCCACGCCCGGGAGGCGCCCCGGGAACCGCGCCGTGCCCGCCGGTGTACAGGGTACGGTTGATCGTGGAGGGCCGTCCACATCGAAGACGCCGAACTCATCGCGCGTGCCCGGGCCGGCGACGTGGCGGCGTACGAGGATCTCGTGCGCCGCTATCAGGACGTGGCCCTTCGGACCGCGCACCTCGTTTGTCCGGAGGCCGATGCCGACGATGCTGTCCAGGAAGCGTTCCTCAAGGCGTATCGCGCCCTGTCGCGGTTTCGTGCCGGCTCGCCGGTGCGGCCGTGGCTGCTGCGCATCGTCGCGAACGAGGCACGCAATCGGCGCCGCTCGGCCGGCCGGCGGGAGGGACTGGCCCTCCGGGCTGCGGCCGCGGCTCCGACCCTCGTCGAGCCGGGGCCGGGGCCGGAACCGGCCGTGATCGCGGCCGAAACGCGGGCCGAGCTGCTCCGGGCCATGCGACTGCTGCGGGACGATGACCGCGAGATCCTCGGGTCGCGCTTCATCCTGGAACTGTCGGAGGCGGAGACGGCCGAGACGCTCGGGCTGCCGCGCGGCACCGTGAAGTCGCGGACCTCGCGGGCGCTCGGACGGTTGCGCGAGATCCTCGTCGCCGCTGAGGTGACGGGCCGATGACCAACCGACTCGCCCGAGCGATGGACGACGACGCCCTGGCCGGCTCGCTGCGTGAGCTTTCCGAGGCGATCGACTGGCCGGCGGCATCGGCCGGCGATGGGCCCGACCTCGCGGTCCGCCTCCGCGTGCGGCTCGCGAGCGCTCCCGCGCCGGCCGCCGCGCGGCCGTGGTGGCGCCCGGCACGCCGGGCGCTCATCCTCGCGCTCGCCGCGCTCCTGGTGCTCGCGGCGATCGCCGGGGCGATCGGACTCGGGCTGCCCGGCTTGCACGTGACCCTCGTGCAGCCGTCGACCTCCCCACCCTCGTTCGATGCATCGCGCAGCCCCGCGCCGGGCGCGCCCGGGTCGACGCTCGGGCTCGGCAAGCCCGTCTCGCTCGAGGAAGCGGCGAAGCTGATCGGCCGACCCATCCCTCTCCCGCGCGATCCGGCCGTCGGTCCTCCCGACGCCGTGTATGTCGACACGACCCGCGCGAACCAGGTCGCCCTAGTGTGGCGCGACCGCGAGGGCCTGCCCCACAGCCTGGAGCCGGGTGTGGGCCTGGTCCTCATGGCCTTCGACGGGCTGACCGGGGACACCTACTACCAGAAGATGCTGGGCAGCGATTCGACCATGGAGCCCGTCAACGTGAGCGGACACCGCGGGCTGTGGATCGCGGGCAGCGCGCACTTCTTCTTCTACGAGCGACCGGACGGCACGATCATCGACGACCCCCGTCGCTGGGTCGGCGACGCGCTGATCTGGTCGGACGGCGTAGTGACGTATCGGTTGGAGACCGCCCTCGGCAAGGACGCCGCGATGCGCATCGCCGAGTCGCTGCGGTAGCTCCCGCCGGAGCCACCGAGTCGGGAACCTGGACGCGTCGTCCGGTGTAGAACGGGCATGCAGCGGCCGCCAGCTCCGATCCTCGTTCTTGCCAGCATCCTGGTGGCGGCCTGTGCGACCGGCAAGGCCGTTGTCACCGATGTCCCGCCGACCACGACCGCGGCACCTGCCGCCGCCGATGCCTGGCTCGTCGTCGGCCGGGCCGGCGAGGACCGACTGCGGGTCATGCTGGCGAGCACCGGGGAGGAGCGGGGGCGTCTGCCCGTCGGCGTCCCGAGCGATACGTGGGATCACGTGCTCACGGCCACGCCGGACGGGAGCTCGACGGTCATCCAGACCGTGGCCGTCCAGCCGGGCTCCGGCGACCCGCAGCGATCGATCCGCGGAGCGTGGCGCCTGCCCACGGTCGGCCTCGACGCGATGCCGGTGGGCGTGGCCGCCGATGGGACCACGACGGCGCTCGTCGAGGACCGTGGCCCGGATGCGCCCACTCCGGCGACGAGCCGCTTCGCCATCCTCAAGGGCGCGCTCGATCCCCGTCCGCGGATCGTCGAGCTCAAGGGCGTCTTCGACTTCGACGCGATCTCGCCGGTCGGGGCCACGCTCTTCGTCGTCGAGCACCTGCCTGCGCCGCCCGACGGCCACTACCAGGTCCGCGCGGTCGACGTGGCGACCGGTGCGCTGCGCGACGGCGTCATCACCGACAAGCGGAACATCGACGAACAGATGGGTGGCTGGGCGATCGACCAGCTTCGCCGGAAGGACAGCCTCGTGCTCACGCTCTATCGCGGCGCAGAGCACCCCTTCATCCATGCCCTCGACACGGTCGGGGCGTGGGCGGTCTGTATCGACCTCCCGGCCGGGGCCGGCGACACGGCCGATGCGGCCGTTGCGGCCGATACCGCGCGCGACTGGGGCCTGGTCGCTATACCGGGCGGCCAGTCCGTCGTCGCCGCGAACGCCAGGCTTGGCCTGGTCGTCGACATCGACCCGATGAACCTCGTTGCGCGCCGCCAGACGAGCTTCCAGCCGACCGCGGGCCACGGGGTGACCCTGGCGAAGTACGACGATCCGGAGGCGGCGCCGATCGGGCGGCGGGTCCTCGCGGCGCCCGATGGGTCCGCCGTGTTTGCCGCCGGTGCGACCGGCATCGTGCGGATCGCGATGGACGATCTCGGGGTCACGGCGCGGATGCTCGAGGGCGAGTCGATCGACGCGTTCGCCCTGACGCCCGATGGCTCGGCGCTCTTCGCCCTTCGCCATGCTGACGGTCGGATCGTCAAGCTGGACGTCATCTCCGGGCGGATCCTCGGGCCGGTCCCGGGTGAGGGCTTCGATCGACTCGTGGCGGTCGTGCCCTGACCGACGCGCGAGCCGGATCCTGACGCCCGCCCGCCCGGCCGCCGGCACGACTCTGTCCGGTGCGAGAATCTCAGGCGCTTCTCAACAAGGTCCGAGAGACTGGGTCCATGTCCGCCAACCGGATCGTCCTCGTGCTCGTCGCCGTCATGGCCATCGCGGTCGAAGGCTATCTCGCGTACGACAACGTCCTGCGTGGCGACAGCATTGCGCCCCTGGCGCTCCCGTCAGCCGCTCCCTCGAGCACCGGCGCGAGCTCCGTCGCCGCAATCGGTTCGGTCGCGAGCAACGATCCGGTGGCCAGCGCCAGCACCGGCACCACCGCCGATGGCACGCTGGCTGGAACCTGGTCGGTCAACTCGGGTGAAGCCGGCTATCGCGTGCGCGAGCGACTGGCGAACCTCCCGGCGGAATCCGATGCCGTCGGTCGTACCTCCGCCGTCACCGGCGCCATCACGATCGCGGGCAGCAACAGCAACGTGCAGCTGACGGGCGGCACGATCTCCATCGATACGACGCAGATCGCCTCGAACGAGAGCCGCCGCGACAACCGGCTGCGAACCGAGGGCCTGCAGACCGACCTCTTCCCGACCGCGTCGTTCAAGCTCACCAGCCCCGTGGCCATTCCTGCCGCGGCCCTCCAGGGCACGCCGACGAACGTCACGCTGGTCGGTGACCTCACCCTCCACGGCGTGACGAAATCGGTCGAGATCCCGGCACAGGCCCAGCTGGCGAACGGCACGATCTCGGTCGCCGGCTCTCTGGGCTTCCCACTGTCCGACTTCGACATCACCGCACCGAACGTGGGCGGGTTCATCCTCTCGATCGCGGACACCGGAACGCTCGAGTTCGCCGTCGGCTTCACGAAGGCCTGAGCGCCCCTACTTCGTGTAGACGCCGCCCGGGTCGAGGTCCTCGCGGACGAGGCGGAGCTCCTCCGCGGTCGGGGCGGGCGTGTTGCCGAGGTCGGGGGCGACGTTGATGTCCCAACCGATCGTGTCGCGGACCGCCTCCAGGGTGGCGCCCGGATGGAGCGAGTCGAGGCGCATCTCGCCGACGTCGTCGAAGTGGTAGATGCCGAGATCGGTGACCACGAGCGACGGCCCTCGGCCCAGCCAGCCGCCCTCCCGCCGGATCCGCTCCGCGGCTTCGCCGGCGCCGAGGGTGCCCGGCGACGTCCGGAAGTCGATCGTCTCGACGAACGACCGCTTCGACTGGCGCATGATCACGAAGACTTCGCGCGCGTTGATGGCGATCTCGCACGCGCCGCCGCTACCCGGGAGGCGGGTGGTCGGATGGTCGTACGGCCCGATGACCGTGGTGTTGATGGTCCCGAACCGGTCGATCTGGGCCGCACCGAGAAACCCGACGTCGATGAGCCCGCCCTGGAGGTAGTAGCCGAACAGCTCAAGCATGCTCACCACGGCGGTCGAGCCGGTGACGATTGTCGGATCGCCGATGCTCAGCGGGAGTCGCGACGGACGCGCGCCGAAGACCCCGGCCTCATAGACCAGCTCGAGGTCGGGCGCGACGGTCCGCTGGGCGAGGTTGACCGCGATGTTCGGGAGGCCCACGCCGACGAAGCAGACGCGTTGGCCCTCGAGGGCGCGCGCGGCGGCCACGATCATCATCTCGGACTTGCTGAACGTGGCAGCGGCCGCGTCGGTCATCGATAGACCCCGTAGTCGACCGAACCCGAGGGCGCCGCAGCGGATGGCCGAAGCGAGGTCATCCGCTCCGCGCCGAGCTTCTCGACGTACGCGGATCGCCCATCGACGCCGTACACCCAGTCGCGGAGCCATGCCTGGACCGCCGCCTCGTCGCGGGTGATCGCGTCCCAATCGAGGTAGAAGCGGTTGTCCCGGTCGTAGACGCCCTGGACGTACGAGGGGTGGGCGCCCCACGGCTCGAGGACGACCGCGTCGACGATGAGCCCCGGGATGATCGTCCGGTTCGGATCGGCCCGGATCACCGCCTCGTCCACGAGCTCCTCGACGACGACGATCAGGCGGTCCGCGGCGAACGCCGCCTCTTTCTGGCAGCCGAGCAGGCCCCAGACCTGCGTGTCCCCGACGGAAGATGCCCGCTGCGCATGGACGATCGCGACATCGGGGCGCAACGGCGGCACCGCGTAGATGCGCTCGTCGCCGTAGGGAGACTGGATCGGACGGATCAACGGGTTGGCGATCGGCAGATCCGTCTCGAAGTAGGAGCGCAGTGGGAAGAACGGCAGGTTCATCGCCCCGGCGGTGTACCGCCCGACCATCCCGAAGTGGCTGTACTCCTCCACCGCGAGCGGCTCGTCCGGGAGATCGCCCTCGATCCGCCGGCGGATGGCGCCCAGCCCGCCGACGCCCGGATTGCCGAGCCACGAGAAGACGAGCTTCGTCGCGACCCCGCCGGCGACCATCTGGTCGTAGATGACGTCGGGCGTGAGCCGAGCGAGCGTCAGGTCCCGCTTGCGCTGGCGGATGATCTCGTGGCCGGCCGCGAATCCGATGAGGTGGGTGAAGCCCTCAATCGCGACGGTGTCGCCGTCGCGCACGAGATCGGCGATCGCATCGCGCATGGATGCGACCTTGGAGGTCGTCATGCGCGCGTCAGCCCGCCGCCTCGACCTCGTGCAAGGCGCCAGCCTGGCGCACCTCGGCGAGCACCTCAGCGCCATGGCCCGCAACGGACTCGACCGCCTCGGCAAAGAGCGCCAGCGCGGTCGACATCTCGGCCTCGCTCACGGTCAGGGCTGGGGACAACCTGACGCTCGACTTGCCGCATTCGAGCACGAGGAGCCCGCGCTCGAAGGCCGCCCATTGGACCTCCTCGGCGTGCTCGGCGGTGTCGAACTCCACGCCGAGCATGAGGCCCTTGCCGCGGACGTCGCAGACCAGGCCCGGGAAGCGGGCCCGCAGCGGACGGAGCCCGGCGAGGGCCTGCTCGCCACGAATCGCGGCGTTCTCGACCAGGCCGCCCTCGAGCAGCTCGATCGTGGCCAGGGCGGCGGCGCAGGAAACCGGGTTGCCGCCGTACGTCGACCCATGCGCCCCGGGTCCCCAGCGCTCCAGCAGCTCGGCCTTTGCGATCATCGCGCCCAAGGTCATGCCCGATGCGATGCCCTTGGCGGCGAGGAGGATGTCCGGCTCGATCCCCCAGTGCTCGACGGCCCACATCTTGCCGGTCCGGCCGGCCCCGGATTGGATCTCGTCGGCGATGAGCAGGATGCCGTGCTCGTCGCAGATCCGGCGCAACCCCTGCAGGAAGCCGTCCTCCGGCACGAGGTAGCCACCCTCGCCCTGGATCGGTTCGACGATGATCGCGGCGACCTCATCGGCGGGGACGAGCTTGTCGAAGAGAACCTCGTCGAACCAGCGCAGGTCCTCCACGCGCCCGTACGGGGCGTGGAAGATGCCCGGCAGGAGCGGGCCGAACCCGGCGTGGTACTTGGCCTTCGACGCGGTCAGCGAGACGGAGCCGTAGGTCCGGCCGTGGAACGCGCCGAGGAACGCGACGACGTACGGCCGCTTCGTCGCGTACCGGGCGAGCTTGATCGCGGCCTCCACGACCTCGGTCCCCGAGTTGCCGAGGTACACGCGGACCCGTCCCTCGATCGGGGAGATCCGCGCCAGCTCCCGACACACCTGCGGATAGATCGGCAGGTAGAAGTCGCTCGCGCTGAAGTGGAGCAGCCGGGAGGCCTGCTCCTGGATCGCCGCGACGACGTGCGGGTGCGAGTGACCTGTCGATGTGACGGCGATGCCGGCGGCAAAGTCGAGGAAGAGATTGTCATCGATGTCCTCGACCGTGAGGCCCTCACCACGGACCGGCACGATCGGGTACGCGCGCGGCAGGCTCGGCGACGTCCAGGTCTCGTCGAACGCGACATGCGCCCGGGCCTTCGGGCCGGGCAACTCGGTGACGATGTGCGGGACAGGCCGGTCACCGGCAATGCGCGACGAGACCATGGGACAAGCACACTCCTGCACGGCACGCGCCTGCATACCGAGTATGCAAGCTGGATATTCTGGCCGCGAGTATATCCGACGGCCCGGGGGGTCGAAGCGGCGTCGAATGGGGGGTCCGGGATAGTCCTGTTGGGTAGCATCGCGGCCGCGGATGGCGGGGTACGGTGCCCGCCATGACTTCGTCGGCCCAGAGGCGACTCGCCGGCCTTCGCACGATCCGTTCGTACCGCGCGCTCGACCCGGCGCGGTTGTTCGTCTCACTCGGGCGTTGGTTGTGGCTGCGCGACCGCGCGGTCGCGGAGTTGCGCTGGGCGGCCGTGGCCTTCGCCGCGATGGCACTCCTCGCGGTGCTGGCCAAGCTCATCGACCCGCCTGACCCCGCCTTCGACCGTGCCCTTGCCCTGTTCATCCCGGCGGCCCTGCTGACCGCCGCCGCGGCCTGGTCCGGATGGGGCCGGCGCCTAGTCCACCGGCGATTCGTCCGGTTCGCGCTCGGCCCCGCCGTGGTGCTGGCCGCGATCGCCTCGAGCGGACCGATCGACCTCCGGACCCTCGCGATGCCCGCGACGGCGCCGCTGGTTGTGCTCGCCTTGACGTACGCGGCGATCACCCCGGGCTTCCCCCTCGCGGCCGGCCTGATCTTCGGATCGTCGATGGCGGTGGCGCTCGCGCACGCGACCGTGATCGCGTCGGGCGGAGCGCTGGACCTCGTCAGCGACGAATACGTGGTGCGATCCGCGGTCATGCTGCTCGCGTCCACCAGCATGTACCTCGTCGTCCGGATCGCGACCGAGGCGGAGGGACGGGCGAACCGCCTCGCCGCTCGCAACCGGGCCCGCGTGGACGCGCTCGAAGCGCTCGATCGGATCATCCGCCGGTTCGACGGCTCGAAGCCCGTCCGTGACGTCATCCAGGGTGTGGTCGACGACGTGTCGGAAACCTTTGAGATCACGCTCGTGTCGATGTACCTGCCCGACGAGCAAGGCCGGCTCTCGATGGTCGGGGTCGCCGGATATCACGCCCCGATCCACGTCATCGAGGTCGGCGTCGGGGTCATCGGGCGGGCGGCGGCCAGTCGCCGGACCCAGTTCGTCCCGGATGTCCTCGTCGACCCCGATTACCGGGCCGCGCGTGATGATGTCCGCAGCGAGGCGGCCGTCCCGATCGTTCACGACGACGAGCTGCTCGGCGTCGTCAACTTCGAGGGCACGCTTGCCCACCCGCTGACCACGACCCACGTGGCGCTCGCCGAGATGATCGCCCGGTCGATCGCGGCGGCACTCCGCTCGGCACGCCTCGATGAGGAACGGCGCGAACGATTGCACGCCATCGAACGCGTCCTGGCCGTGAGCCGTGGTCTGGTCAGCGATCTCGATCGGGCCCGGACGATGCGCGCGGTCGTCGAGACGGCTGGGGATCTGCTCGCCGCCGATCGCGTCCTGGTCGCGGCGCGCGACCTCGACGGCCGGTTCCGGATCGAAGGCCGGTCCGGGGACGAGGCGGCTGCCTCCCTGGACGGACGCATGCTCGGTCCGCTCGAGGGCCCGGCCCTCGAAGCCGTCGAGACCGGCGAGCGCCTGATCCGAACGGTGCCGGCCGACGGCAACGAACCGGAGCGTAGGCTGCTCGCGTTGCCGATCCGGATCGGCGACCAGGTTGCCGCCGTCCTGACCGCCTCGCGACCCGCCTCGGCCCCACCGTTCAGCGAGCTCGAGGTCCGGATGGCCGACCTCCTGGCGACGCAGATCGGCGTCGCGCTCCAGAACGCCGAACGGCACGCGACGATCGTCGACGCCGCGGTTCGGGATCAGTTGACTGGCCTGCTCAATCGGCGGTACTTCGACGAGGCGGTCGAGACGGCCTTCGCCACGGCCCGACGGGCAGGCTCGGCGTTGAGCCTTATCGTCTTCGACCTCGATCGGTTCTCAGCCGTGAACAACGAGTACGGGCATGCCGTGGGCGACGCGGCATTGCGCAAGGTCGCTCGCGCGATGCGCGACGCCGTGCGCGCCGGCGACATCGTCGCTCGCTACGGCGGTGAGGAGTTCGTGGTCATTGCCCCGGGCAGCACGGCCGAGGAGGCGGTCGCCGTGGCCGAGCGCGTGCGCCGGGCCGTGGCCATGGCGTCCGCGAGTGTCGGTGCCGGCGAAACAAGGTCAGTCCCGATCACGGTGTCGGCCGGCGTGGCCGCGCTGCTCGGGGACGAGCTGGACGGGCACGCCCTGTTCCACGCCGCCGATTCCGCCCTCCTCGCGGCGAAACGAGCCGGCCGCGATCGCGTGATCGCGTTCTGACCCTGGGCCGCGCCGCGGCCCCCGCGGCTGATCGGGCGGCTTCCTAATCGACGACGGTGCGCGACTGCTCCCGCATGAACTGCGCCACGTAGTACATCGATAGACCGGCCTTGCCGGTCGAGCCGCTCCCTTTCCAGCCGCCGAACGCCTGGATCCCCGGCCACGCGCCGGTCGTCGCCCCGGCCCGTCGGTTGACGTACAGGACTCCCGACTCGATCCGATCGAGGAATGTCTGGACCTCGGCCTGGTCCTCGGAGTAGACCCCGGCGGTCAGCCCGTAGACCGACTCGTTCGCCAGCGTCAGCGCCTCATCGAGCGAGTCGAAGGCATGCACAGCGGTGAGCGGAGCGAACAGCTCGTCGCGGAAGAGGCGGTGGTCGGCGGGCAGGTTGCCCACGACGGTCGGCTCCACGTAATGGCCGCGCCCCAGGTCGCCGTCGGACAGGCGCTCGCCGCCGATGAAGACCGTCCCATCGCGACGCGCCTCGGCGACGGCCGCCTGGTGGCGGTCGACGGCCCGCTGATCGATGATCGGTCCGAGCCAGTTCGCCTTGATGAGTGGGTCGCCGATGACGATCGACTCCGTCTTCTCAACGAGCCGCTTCACGAGTTCGTCGTGCACGGCGCGCTCGACGTAGACCCGTGAGTTCGCCGAGCACTTCTGGCCGCCGAAACCGAAGGCCGAGCGCATGATCCCCTCGGCCGCCTCATCGAGGTCGGCCTTGCCGGTGACGATGGCCGGGTTCTTGCCGCCCATCTCGACGATGGTCGGCCGGGGCCAGCTCCGGCTGAACGAGTGGAACAGGCGCATCCCCACGTCGTAGGAGCCGGTGAACACGATCCCGTCGATGTCGGGGTGGTCCTGGAGGGCCTGGCCGACGGAGTCGCCCGGGCCCATGACGAGGTTGACGACGCCGGCTGGAAGGCCGGCGTCGTGATAGGCCTCCATGAGCTTGACCGACGACCATGGCGCCGTGCTCGAGGGCTTGAGGACGACGGTGTTGCCGGCGATGAGCGCGGCGCCGGTCGGGCCCGCGGCGAGCGCCATCGGGAAGTTGAACGGGCTCACGACCGCGAACACACCGTGGGGGCGCAGGATCGAGCGGGTGTGCACGGCGGTGTCGCCGAGGTTCCCCATCTCGTGGTCGTATCCGCTGTTGTCCTCCATCGTCTGGGCGTAGTAACGGATGAGGTCGGCCGACTCCTCGACCTCGCCGAGCGCCTCGATCCGGTTCTTGCCGACCTCGAAGCTCATGATCGCGGCGTCGTCCATCAGCCGGTCGCTGATGAGGTCGGCCGCGCGGCGCAGGATCGTCAGCCGATCGCGCCAAGGGGTGGCCGCCCAGGCTGGCTGGGCGCGGCGGGCGGCGGCCACGGCCGCATCGACATCGGCGACCGTCCCGGTCGCGAACGTGCCGAGCAGGACGTCCTGATCGATCGGCGTGCGCACCTCGAAGCTCGACGCGCCGTCCCGCCAGGCGCCGTCAACGTAGTTCTGATGATGGCCCCCGAGGTTGGACCGGAGCCGCTCGACCGCGGTCTCGAAGCCGGCGTGGAGCTCCTCGTTGTCGGCCTTGAGCGTTGCGTAGGTGATCTTGATCCGGGGCTTATCTTCGGTGGTCACGGTCGGGGTCCCTCGTTCGGGGTGGTCGCGCGCGGCAAGGCGCGTCGAGAAGGCTTCCGCTCAGTCTAGCGCGGCGACGACCTCGGCCAGCGAGGGCGCAAGGGCATCGGGCCGGCGCCCGCCGCGTTCGTGAGCCGCCGTCTCGACGTCGGGCAGGCCGTGCTTGCCGGAGAGCACGAAGATCCCGCGGAGCCCGGCTCGCTGGGCGCCCCGGATGTCGGACCGGACATCGTCGCCGATCATCGCGATGTCCCTTCGCGCGAGGTCGCGCCCCGCGACCCGCCGGAGATCGGCGACCGCGATCGAGAAGAACGCCAGGGACGGCTTCCCGACGATCCGCGCCCGGACCTCGGCCGCGAACTCCAGGCCGGCGACGAACGCCCCCGAATCGAGCGTGGGACCCTCGGGCGTGAGCCACCATGGATTGCGGTGCATGCCCACGAGGACGGCGCCGCCACGAACGAGCCGGAAGGCCCGGTTGAGGTTGTCGTACGTCGCCTCCTCGGGCGAATCGCCGATGACGACGGCCGCGGCCGTCGCCCCGGACCGACCGGCTTCGTCGTGGGTTAGCAGCTGCTGGCCCAGGAACTCCGTGCGGGCGTCGGGCGAAGCGAGCACATACAGGGGCTCGCCGCCGAACGCCCGGGCGGTCCAGGCCGCGGACGCGGACAGCGCCGATTCGAAGCGCTCGGCGGGGATCGGCACCCCGATCCTCGCCGACCAGCGGGCCAACGTCGCGCGACTGACGGCCGAGGTGTTCGTCACGATCCGGTACGGGAAGCCTCGCGCCTCCAGCGACGCGACCGCTTCCGGGGCGCCCGGGACCGGCGCCCCGGCGACCACGATGACGCCGTCGAGGTCGAGGAGCAGCGCGCGCGTCCCGGCCAGGGCCGCACGGAGATCGGTCGTGGGCCGCGCCCGGTCCGGCATCATGGCAGCGTATCGGAACGCGGAGGTGGCGCATGGGACTGCTGGACGGCAAGAACGCCCTGATCTTCGGGGTGGCGAACGATCACTCGATCGCCTGGGGCATCGCCCGCGCCCTCCACGAGGGGGGCGCCGAGGTCGGTTTCTCGTCGGTGGAGAGCCTCCTCGAGAAGCGCGTCCGGCCGCTGGCCGCCTCGATCGGCTCGACGTTCGTGGAGCCGTGCGACGTCCAGTCCGATGCGGACATCGCGCGCGTCTTCGCTCGGTGGGGCGAGACCCACCAGGGCCTCGACATCCTTGTCCACGCCCTGGCCTTCGCGAAGCGAGAGGACATCAGCGGCGCCTTCGTCGATACGTCGCGCGACGGCTTCGCGCTCGCCCTCGACGTGTCGGCGTACTCGCTCGTGGCGCTCGCCCGCGAGGCCAAGCCTCTGCTGCACCCCGGCTCGTCGATCCTCACCCTGACCTACTACGGGGCCGACAAGGTCGTGGCCAACTACAACGTCATGGGCGTGGCCAAGGCCGCGCTCGAGGCGTCCGTGCGCTACCTGGCGGCCGACCTTGGTCCGGCCGGGGTCCGGGTCAACGCGATCAGCGCGGGTCCGATCCGAACGCTCGCCGCAACCGGGATCGCCGGGTTCAAGCGCATGTATGGCTCGTTCGCGGAGGTGGCGCCGCTGCGGGCCAACATCACGATCGAGGACGTCGGCCGGAGCGCGCTCTACCTCGCCTCCGACCTGTCCAGCGCGGTCACCGGCGAGGTCATGTTCGTCGACGGCGGCTTCAACATCATGGGCGTCCCGACCGGCGACTGACCCGAGCGGGGGCGACAGCGGTCACGAGCCGCCGAGCCGGCCGATGACCGTCTGGAGATCGGCGATCGTCAATTCGCCGACCAGGCGAGCCTGGACGTTGCCGCCCTTGTCGATGAGCACCCAGTACGGGAAGGCCGTCAAACCGTAGGCGTCCGCTACAGAGCCCGTGGGGTCGGCGATCACCGGAACGGTCCAGCCCTCGCGCTGGAGCCACGCATCGGGCGGGTAGTTCGGCGCATCGGGCCTGATCGAGGTGACGACGGACACGAGGTCGACGTCGGACGGTGCGCCGCCCCCGTTCAGCCAGGCCTGGATGAGGGGAACCTCGCGCTGGCAGTGCGGGCACCAGTGGGCGAGGAACAAGACGACCTTGGGGCGGCCGTCGTTGGCGATCGCAACCGGCGCGCCGGCAAAGGACGCACCCCGGACGAGCGGTGCGGCCAAGCCGACCGCCGGATCCGGTGGAGCGTTGGGGAAGGGCGGCAGGGCCGCTCCCTCGACGACTGCCGAGGGCCACGGAAGGGACGACGAACCCGCACCCGACCCGAGTGCCCCCGACGCGGATGCCCCCGACGACGCCGACGAGCTGAGCGCCTGCGAGGGACGCGCCGACGACCCGCCGGGGCTCCGGCCCTGGGTCAGCACGATCGCTGCGACCGCGGCGGCCAACACGATCGCGACGCCGGCCGCGGGGAGCAACCAGCGCGGTGACGTGGATCGCGGCGCCCCGCCGCGTCGTTGTGACGCGGTCACGCCGGACTCCGGTCGGCGACGGGTCGGACCGACAGGAGAGTGACGATGGACAAAAAGGCGGTCAGCGCGAGGACCGGCAGGCTGATATAGCCGAACTCGCGGAACCAGACGACGTTGCACGGCACGCGGACATCGCAGGCGCCCGTGTCGAGGGCCGGGATCCACTCGATGCCCACGTGATACGCGGCGACGGCGCCACCGATCGCGGCAAGCGCGATCGCGTACCGGGCAGCTGACCAGTCGCGCCACACGGCGCCGATCCCGAGGATCATGACGAGCGGGTACATCGCGATCCGCTGATACCAGCACAGCCGGCACGGCTCGAAATGGGCAACTTCCGAGAAGTACAGGCTGCCGGCCGTCGCGAGCGCCGCGACGAGCCAGGCGGCGGCCATGGCGTTCGGGGCGATGGCCGCGGCGACGCCGTCATACCAGCCGTGCGCCCGTTCCGATCCGATCGCCAGGACCCGGATGACGACCATGCCCACGACGAATGCCTGGGCGACGACCGCCAGCAGGGCATAGAAAAGCTGCACGGTGGCGACCGACATGGGTCGAATGCTACGGGTTCCGGCCCGGGCCCACGGGATCAGTCGGCGAGGGGGTCGCCCTCGTGGTGGGCCCGCTGGAGCGCGTCGAGTGACTCGAGCCGATCCACATAGATCCGGCCGTCGAGGTGGTCCAGCTCGTGTTGAAGAGCTCGGGCGAGGAAGCCCCGCCCCGCAACCCGGATCGGGCGGCCACGCCGATCCTGTGCGGTCACGACGGCATGGTCGGCGCGGGTGGTCGGCGCGTGATAGCCGGCGAGCGACAGGCATCCCTCGAGGTCGGTCTGCGTCCCGTCGACTCGCAGGAGCAATGGATTCACGAGCTCGATGTGGCGGCCTTCGACCTCGATGACGGCGACCCGCTCCGTTCGAGCGACCTGGTTCGCGGCAAGGCCGACCCCCGGCGCGTCGCGCATCGTGGCGGTCATGTCGTCGAGCAGCCGGCCGAGCGCGCGGTCGAAGCGCCGGATCTCGATCGTCGGCACCCGCAGGATCGGATCGCCCAGCTGGACGATGGGCAGGATGGGCACGGGCCGGCGCTCAGTGCTCGGTTGCGGCGGCCGACCCGTCCGAGGCTCGGCAGGCCGAGCAGCGGCCGACCAGCGTCAGATGCGAGACATCGATCTCGAAGCCGCGGTCGAGCTCGAACGCTGCGAGGGCGGCGGCGACCGGCGGCTCCTCGCCGGACAGCTCCCATTGACCGCCGCACCGCCGGCAGTAGAGGTGGCCGTGTTCCGAGGCCGGCAGGACGTGGAACTCCTCGCGCCCGTCCGCCCCGTGGCTGTGGCTCAGCACCCCGAGCTCCTCGAGGACGTCGAGCGTGCGATAGACGGTCGATGGGATCGTCGTGGCGTCGACCTCGCGGCAGCGCTCCACGAGCTCGGAGCCGGTCACGTGGCCGTCGGTCCGCGAGAGCACGTCGACGAGCAGCCGCCGCTGCGGCGTCCAGCGCAGGCCGCGGGCGCGGAGGCGATCCGGCAGGCCGCTCCAGGCTCCCCCGGGGCCTGGATCCTGGCCGGCGTCCGTCGATCCGATCGCGCTCATCGGGCGAAGTATAGGTGGGACCCGCGGCGACGGCCAGCTGATGCCACTCGTTGCGATAACGGTCGCGCTACGGTAGGCTGGGCGACCCCCGCAGACAGGAAGGGAGCCCGGTGTTCGAGACCGTCGCCCAGATCGCCGCCAGCCCGGCCGGGATCGGCGTCCTGCTCACGGGGTTCGTCCTGGGCATCCGCCATGGCATCGACTGGGACCACATCGCGGCGATCTCCGACATCACGAGCTCGACGGCCGCCGCAAGCGCGGCGGAGGCGGCGCACCGCGAGCAGCACCGATCCACGAGCGGCCACGATCACGGCCACGGCGGGGCGATCGAGCTGCGTGCTCACGACGCCGGGCCCGGCGCGGCTACGCTGGCACCGGCGTACGGGATGGGTCCGCGGGTCGGGCGCCCGGTCGTGGCTCGCGGGCAGCTCGACGCGATCCGGCTCGGGACGCTGTACGCCCTGGGTCACGGCGTCGTCGTCATCGCGCTCGGCATCGCGGCGGTCTCGTTCGGCGCGCTGCTGCCCGATTGGCTCGACCCGATCATGGGCCGGGTCGTCGGGTTGACCCTCGTCGCGCTCGGGGTGTGGGTCCTCTACTCCGTCTACCGCTACGCGCGCGGCGGGGAGTCGTTCCGACTCCGGAGCCGCTGGATGCTCGTCTTCGACGGCGCCAGGTACGGTTGGCGGCACCTCCAGGCCCGGCTCCACGGGCACGAGCATGTCGAACCGCTGGAGATGAGCTCGTATGGGGCGCGAACGGCGTTCAGTGTCGGGATGATCCACGGGATCGGCGCGGAGACCGGGACACAGGTCCTGCTCATCGCAGCCGTCGGCGGCGCCGCCAGTGCCGGGCTCGCGATCCCGATGCTCTTCGCGTTCGTCATCGGCTTGCTGCTGTCCAACTTCGCGATCGTCGTCGTGAGCTCCATCGGGTTCGTCGCGAGCCAGATGCGTGAACGGATCTACGTCACGGTCGGCGCCGTGGCCGGGACCTTCAGCCTCGTCATCGGGCTCGTCTTCCTGCTCTCGCTCGACTCGATCCTGCCGGCCCTGGAGTCGCTCCTCCCGTTCTGAGCGGGCGCCCGCCGCATACTGGGAAGATGCGGATCCTGGTCGTCGAGGATGAGCCCGTCATCGCCGGTGTGCTCAAGGCGATCCTCGTGGGCGCCGGACACGCGATCGACGTCGCGACCACGGGCCCGGAGGCGCTCGAGTGGTCCGGGACGTTCCCGTACGACCTGTTCGTTCTCGACGTCGGCCTTCCGGAGATCGATGGGTTCACGGTCGCCGGCCGGCTGCGCGACGCCGGGATCGGCGCGCCGATCCTCATGCTCACCGCTCGCGATGGGCTCGAGGATCGCGTCGCCGGCCTCGACGCGGGCGCGGACGACTACCTGCCGAAGCCGTTCGCGGCGGCCGAGCTCCTGGCGCGGGTCCGGGCACTCCTCCGGCGCGGGACGTCGGCTCGGCCGCCGATCATCCAGGTGGGAGACCTCGAGCTCGACCCAGCGACGATGGGCGTGCGGCGCGGCGGTGCCCCGATCCGCTTGACCGCGCGCGAATTCGCGTTGCTCGAGGTCCTGGCCCGCCACCCCGGCCAGGTGTTTGCGCAGGACCGCCTGATCGACGCCGTGTGGAACGCGGATTTCACCGTCGGTTCGAACATTGTCGAGGTCTACATCCGCAGCCTCCGCCGCAAGATCGACGAGGGTCGGCGGGACGGGCTCATCGAGACGGTCCGCGGCGCGGGCTACCGGCTGCGGGCACAGGCGAGCAAGACCTGATGTTCCAGGAAGCGCGTCGTCGCCTCGCGCTGCGCTATCTCCTCGTCTTCATCGTCGTCATGCTCGCGTTCAGCGCGGTGTTCCTCATCGTCCTGGCGATCGTGCTGCAGCCGGCGTTCGACATCGCGCCCGAGGTCGACAACACCCGGGCAGCTCGGGAGGCGTACCGGCACGCGATCGAGCGGATTGGGGTTGCCCTGTTGGTGGCTGATCTCGCCGTGTCCGGGTTCGTGGCGGTCGTCGCCTACGCGCTTGCCGGCCGCACGCTCCAGCCCATCCGGGCGGCGCACGAGCGTCAGCGCCGGTTCGCCGCGGACGCCTCCCACGAGATGCGGACCCCGCTGGCCGCGATCCGCGCCACCGCCGATGCGGCACTGTCCGGGGCGACGAACCCGGTCGACGCCCTTGCCACGATCGCGACGTCGGCGGACCAGATGCGATCGATCACCGACGATCTGCTCCTGCTGGCCCGCAGCGAGGGCGGCAGCCTGGAGCGGACCCGTCAGCAGGTGGACCTGTCCGTTGTCGCCGCCGAGTCGGCCGACACGGTCCGCGCGGCGCACGCCCTGGACGGCGCGTCGATCGCGATGCAGCTCGAGCCCGACCTGCTGGTTGCCGGCGATGAGCGGGAGCTCGCTCGGATCGTCGAGAACCTGCTCGACAACGCCATCCGCTACGGTGGGGAGCGCGGACCGGTCGCGCTGCGCACGCGGGCGCGCGAGCGCGAGGCGATCGTCGACATCGTCGACCACGGTCCGGGCATCTCCGCAGCCGATCGCGAGCGCATCTTCGAGGCATTCTTCCGGGTCCGATCCGATGCCGGAGCCCCGAGCGGATCCGGCCTTGGACTCGCGATCGCCACCGAGCTCGCCGAGCGCAACGGCGGCGTCCTGGAGGTCGAGACGGCCCCGGGCGAGGGGGCGCGCTTCAGCGTCCGCTTCCCGCGCTTCAGGTGACGTTCAGGTTCGCGGGCTAGAACGGTCGCCACGGCCGTCGCCATGGCTGCCGTGGGCTAGAGGTCCCGCGAACGATGATCCTTCCGACCGGACTCCCCGGCCGCCTGCTCCCAGCCGTCGCCGGCCTCCTCCTGGCGATCGGCGTGGCGGCCTGCGCGACGTCACCCGGCGCGCGCTCGACGGGCATCACGGCCCCCAGTGATGTCCCGTCGGGCGCGGCGCCCAGCACCTCGACCGAGGCGTCGAGCGGGCCGAGCGACACCCCGTCACCGACCGACGCACCCGGCGCGTCCGAGGGCGGTGGCGGCACCACCAGCGGCGACGTGCCCGACAACGCCGTCTTCCTCACGCATCGCGATGCGACGCTCGGCTTCTCGATCGACTACGTCGAGGGCTGGCAGGTCCGCCAGGCGCCCGATGGGGTGATCATCAAGGACAAGGACAGCAGCGAGATCGTGTCGATCATCGCGACCCCGCCCGATCTCGCCGCCTACGTCAGCGGCACGGATCTGCCGGCGCTGCGCGGCCAGGCCGGTTTCAAACTGATCGGCCAGGACACCGTCAAGGTCGGCGCACAGAAGCTCATCCACCTGCGGTACCACCTGCCGGCACCACCCGATCCGGTCACCGGCAAGCGCGTCCCCTCGACGGTCGATCGCTACTACGTCCCGGGGTCGACCGGCGTGGCCGTCGTCTCGTTGTCGACCCCCGACGGCGTCGACAACGTGGACGCGTTCCGCCAGATGATCGAGAGCTTCAAGTGGAGGTGACCGCGGCGGAGCCGGCGGCGTCCGTGGAGCGACGGCGGCCCATCGGCAGCGCCCCCGACCCGCGGATGGCGACCGACGATGCGATCGTCGTCCTGGCCGACGTGATCCGGATCTATCGCGAATCCGACGTGGAGACGATCGCGCTTCGCGGGGTCGATCTGCGGATCAAGCCCGGCGAGTTCGTCGCCATCATGGGCCGATCCGGATCCGGGAAGACGACCCTGCTCAACCTCGTCGCGGGGTCGGATCGCCCGACCGGCGGTCAGGTCCGGGTGGATGGCATCGACCTGGCGCGGGCCGACGAGACGACGCGCGCCGAGGTTCGCGGCCGCCGGATCGGGCTCGTGTTCCAGGATCAGAACCTGCTGCGGATGTTGTCGGTCCGCGAGAACCTCGTCCTGTGCGGGCACCTCGCGGGGAAGCGCCTCGAGTCAGGCGACGTGGATCGCCGGCTGGACGACGTCGGCCTGACCGGACGCGCCGATCATCGCCCCGACGAGCTGTCCGGCGGGGAGCAGCAGCGGGCCGCGCTCGCGAGCGCCCTGGTCGCGGATCCTCCGATCCTGCTCGGCGACGAGATCACCGGCGAGCTCGACAGCGTCACCGCCTCGGCAGTCCTCGACGTCATCGAGGCGATCCACCGGGCCGGGACGACCGTGATCCTCGTGACCCACGACCCGGCCGTCGCCGCCCGGGCCGATCGGATCGTCACCCTCCACGACGGGCGGATCGTGGCCGATCGGGCGCCGGGATGAACGAGGCGGTCGTCTGCGTCGGGCTCACCCGACGATTCGCCTCGCGCCGGTTGGAGCCGGTCACCGCGGTCGACGGCGTCGATCTCATCGTGCGCCCCGGCGAGTTCGTCGCGATCCAGGGCCCGTCCGGCTCGGGCAAGACCACGCTGCTCGCCCTCCTCGCCGGCATCGACCAGCCGGACGCCGGGGTCGTCCGGGTGCTCGGGCACGACCTGGCCCGCCTCTCGCCGGCCGAGCGCGCCCATCTGCGGCGCTCGAGCGTCGGGGTCGTCTTTCAGTTGTTCGGGCTCCTGGCCTCGCTCTCGGCGGGCGACAACGTGGCGTTGCCGCTCGATCTGGCCGGGCGCGATCGCGTCGAGAGCCGGGAACGGGCCCAGGACACGCTCGCGGCGGTCGGACTGGGCCACGTCATGACCGCCCGGATCGACGAGCTTTCGGCAGGCGAGCGCCAGCGGGTCGGTGTCGCTCGGGCCCTCGTCGGCGAGCCGCAGGTGGTCTTCGCCGACGAGCCGGCGGGACGGCTCGACGAGGACAACGCCGAGCAGGTGATCGGGCTCCTTGCCCGGGCCTGCCGGGAGCGCGAGGCCAGCCTCGTCCTCGTGACCCATGACCCGGACACCGCCCGGCTGGCTGACCGCTGCCTCGGCATGATCGACGGCCGGGTGAGCGAGGCGGTCCACGCATGATCCTCCTGCGACACGCGCTTCGCACCGTCGTGCGCGAGCCACGCCGGACGGTCGCGACGATCGTCGGCTCCGCGCTGGCCGCCGCCCTGCTCGTGGCCGTCCTGGCCTTCGGCCTGGCGTCCGGAACCACCGCGACCCGACGCGCCCTGGCGGATGTCCCGGTCGATGCCCAGGCGATCCTGGCGCCGGGCGCCGACGCCGCGGCGGTGACCCAACGGATCGCGGCCGATCCCGCCGTCGTGAGCTCCCTCGCCTTCGATCTCGTCCACGCCGACCACGCGACGCTCACGGGGGCTGCCGGGGCCACGGAGACGAGCGGGACGGTCATCGTCGGGACCGATGCCTCGTACGGGTCGACGACGGGCCTCTTCCCCGTTTCCGCAGGCGCGCCGAAGCCGGGGGAGGCCCTCGTCAGCCGGGATCTCGCGACGAACCTCGGGGCCGTCCCGGGTGACACGATCCGGTTCCAGCTGGCCGGTGGCGGCACGGCCGACCTGCGCGTCTCGGGCGTCGTCGACATCACGGGCGCCGATCTGCTGCTCGGACCGACCGATCCCGCGCATCGAGCTGCCGGGGCCAACCCGCCGACGAACGTCGCGGTCACGGACCTCGCGACGATCCGCGCGATCGAGAGCAAGGTGCCTGCCGGGACGCTCGCCACCGACCCGGCATCCAGCGCGGGCGGCGCGACGGGCGGTGCCGCCGCCGTCGTGGCCTCGGAACCGGCCGTGCGACGTGAGCTCCAGCTCCGCTACGACCACAACCAGCTTCCGGGCGATCCGACCGCTGCCGCCAAGTGGCTCGACGACGTGCGCCGGCGGATCGAGCGTGATCTCTCCGGCCAGGCGACGATCGTCGACGACGCGCAAGCCACGCTGGAGCCGGTCGCGAGCGATCTGGCCTGGGGCCAGGTCCTGTTCATCTTCCTTGCCCTGCCCGGCGTGGCGCTCGCCCTCGTCCTTTCACGGTTCGCCGCGGAATCCGAGGCGGAGGCGACCCGCCGCCACGCCGCTCTTCTGCGGGCGCGGGGCGCGACCGATCGCCAGCTCGCGACCGTCTTCGTGGCCGCCGCAGGCATCGCCGCCGCGATCGGAGTGATCCTCGGGGCCGTCGCCGGGACTCTGCTCGCGGTCGTGCTGGTCGGCCCGAATCTTGCCGCGGCCGGCGGGCCGACCGCGGATGTCGGGCTCGTGCTGGGGTGCGCGATCGTCGTCATCGTCCTAGCGGTCGCCGTCTCGGCGACGTCGCTGCGCTCCCAGCTTCGCGACGAGGTCGCGACCGGGCGTCGGGCGATCGAACGCCTGCGGCCGCCGCGCTGGCAGCGCGCCTACCTCGACGTGCTGGCGCTCATCGGCGCCGTGGTCGCGTTCGTCGCGCTCGGCGGCACGGGCGTGCATCCCGTCCTGAATGCCGAGGGCAACCCCACGATCAGCCTGTCGCTGGCGGCTTTCGTGGCGCCGTTCCTGCTGTGGATCGGCGGGACCCTGCTGCTCCTTCGGCTCGTGACGATCCTCACCGCGCGACAGGGGCTGTCCGGCGCCCTCCAGCGATCGATGGGCGTCGCCGGCGAGCTGGCCGGACGGAACCTCGCCGCCCGGAGCCGCTCGACGGCCCGGGTCGTCGTGCTGCTGGCCCTCGCCGTCTCGTTCGCCACGAGCGTCCTCATCTTCGATGCGACGTACCGCCAGCAGCAACGGGTCGACGCGTCGCTGACGCTGGGCGCCGACCTGCGAGCGACGCCCACGATCCAGGCCGACGCCAGCGCGACGGCCTCCGTGGCCGGACCCGGCGTGACCGCGGCGACCCCGTTCGCCGACCGGGTGGTCTACGTCGGGAGCGAGGCCCAGGACCTGCTCGCGATCGACCCGACCACGCTGCCGACGGCGACTTACCTGAGTGACGGCTTCTTCAAGGGATCGACGGCTTCGGCCGCGATGGCCGCGCTGGCCAGCCAGCCCGATGCGATCCTCGTCTCCTCCGAGACGGCGACCGACTACAGCATCGTGCCGGGCGACCATCTCAAGATCCGGGTGCCGGATCGCAGCGGCAAGCTCGGCGATGTCACCTTCACGATGGCCGGCGTCGCGCTTGAGTTCCCCACGGCCCCCAAGGATGCATTCCTCGTCGCCAACCTCTCGTACGTCGCCCAGCAGACCGGCGACGGCCGCATCACCGCGATCCTCGCCCGCACCTCCGGTGATGCCGGCGCCGCCGCCGCCGTGGGCCAGCGGCTGGGCGGCGACTGGAGCGTGACCGACATCGGGACGACGAATGCCCGACTCGCCAACGCGGTCACCTCGGTCGACCTCGGCGGCCTCGTGGCGATCGACCTCGCGTTCGCGGTCGCGATCGGCAGCGTCGGCATCACCCTGTATCTCCTGGCCGGCCTCTCGGAACGGCGCCTCGAGCTTGCGACGCTCGTGGCCATCGGCGCCGAGGCGCGCCAGATCCGCGCCACGATCGCGGCCGAGGTCGCCGCGGTCGGCACGACGGGCCTCCTGAGCGGCCTGCTCACCGGTGGGCTCGTCGGCGTCACCCTGCTCGTCATCCTGGCGGGCGTGTTCGATCCACCGGCCGAGGTGCCGGTCGTGCCCGGCCTCGCCGTCCTCGTGCTGGTTGCCGCCGTCGGAGCCGGAGCTGTGGTGGCGATGCTGATCGCCGTGCGCTACGCGGCGCGGATCGATGTCCTCGGCGCCTTGCGGGAACGGTGACAACGCCGGGCGGCCGACGACAGCCGCCGTACCGCGCACCCCTGCTCGATCGCCTGCTCGGCGACGGCCGGTGGCGGCCCATCGCCATCGGGCTGGCGGCGCTGGCGACGATCGTCGCCATGGCGGTCTCGGCCACGCGACCGCCCGGCCGGATCGGGCCGAGCGGGCAGGCCTTGAGCCCGGGCGCCAGCGCGAGCGCGACGTCGCCGCGCTCCCTGACCACCGACCTCCTGTCCCCGCCGCCGGGCGCCAGCGCGGCGATCCCGAAGTTCAAGCACGTCTGGCTTGTGGTGATGGAGAACAAGACCTACGACCAGATCGTGAGCAAGCCGGACGCCGCCTACCTCAACGAGCTCATCGGGAAGTCGGGCCTCGCGACCAGGTACCAGGCCGTGGCGCATCCCTCCCAGCCCAACTACCTGGCGCTGTTCAGCGGCTCACGCCAGGGCGTCAGCGACGACAAGCCGCACGACCTGACCGCCCCGACCATCGCCGACCAGCTCGAGGCCGTCCACAAGACCTGGCACATGTACGCCGAGAACGTTCCGGGCGGCTGCGACTCGTCCGCCACTGCCGCCGATGGGCCCGACGGCACCGGGAAATACGCTCGCAAGCACGAGCCCGCCATCAGCTTCACCTCGATCAGCGGGAATCCAGCGCGGTGCGCGAACATCCTGCCGTTCACGGGATTCGATCCGGCCGCCGCCGACTTCGAGCTGATCGTCCCAAACCTGTGCCACGACATGCACGACTGTTCGGTGGCGGCCGGTGATGTCTGGCTCCGTGGCTTCCTCCCCAGGATCACCGGATCGAAGGCGTATCGCGACAACGGCGTGCTGTTCGTGACCTGGGACGAAGGCGCCGACGGAACCAACCCGCCGAATCGCGTGGCGACGATCATCTCGAGCCCGCTTGTGACGCCCGGCACGCGCTCCGACGTGCCGCACACCCACTACTCGCTCCTGCGCACGATCCAGCTTGGATACGGGTTGGATTGCCTGGCCGAGAGCTGTTCGGCGGACACGCTGGGGGAGTTCTTCGCCGGCGCCGCGCCGTCGCCCTCCGGCTGAGCCGTCAGGACCGGGCGGGCGCTGCCGCGCGATCCGTCACCGGCGTCGGCGCCGCGCGGACCGGGCGCAGGAAGAGCGCCAGGACGACGACGACGTACGTCAGCCAGACCACGAACGTCGTCATTTCCGGGGTGGACGTATAGCCGAAGAGCGCGTGGAGGAACTGGCCGATCAGGCTGCCACTCTCGTTGCTGTGCGGCAGGATCGTGCTCAGGTCGAACAACGTCTGCGTACCGAACCCGATGACCTTGATCTCGATCAGCTCGTGGATCGCGGTCGCCAACAGCCCTGCCGCGATGAAGACGAGACCGACGCCGGTCCAGCGGAAGAACGTGGCGAGGTTGATCCGCCGCGAACCGTGGTAGAACCCGACGCCCAGGAGCGCCGCCACGAGCAAACCGACGACCGCGCCGGCGAGCACCCAGATCGCGTCCTGCTGTACGGAGGCGGCCTGGCCCACGAGGAACAGCGACGTCTCGAGGCCCTCGCGGATGACCGCGACGAACGCCAGGACGGCGAGCGCCGTCACCGATCCGGCGTCGAGGGCCCGATCGACCGCCGCCTGCAGCTGCCCCTTGACGCTGCGGGCCTGACGGCGCATCCAGAACAGCATCCAGGTGACGACGGCCGCGGCGAGGATCAGGGTCGTCGCCTCGAACAGCTGCTCGTACGGCTCCTTGAGACCCCCGACCGTCAGGTAGAGGACGAGACCGAGCAGGGCGCTCAGACCGATCGCGCTCCCGGCGCCGACGAACACCCGCGCGATGTGCTGGCGGTTGCCGGTCCTCGCCAAGTAGGCCGCGAGGATGGCGACGATGAGCGCCGCCTCGACGCCTTCGCGCAGACCGGTCAGCAGGCCACTTGAGAACGCGCCCAGGTCCATCCGGGTGTCGACTCCCGTTCGTCACGTCGCAAGTCTGCATGACACTGCGACGCAAGGATGCTTGTCGCGTCAATGCTACCGAGGGCCCGGTTGCACCGTCAAGCACTCGACCCGAGGGCGATCAGTCGCCGGCGCGGACCTGGAACCGTTGGAGCGCCAGGGCGGTCAGCGCGAGCGGGACCGCGATGGCAAGGGCGAGCACGACGAGCGACGCGATTGGCTCCAGGGTAGCGACATCCGGGTCGCCGGCGCCGAGCGCCGCGGCGAGGCCCAGGGTCGCCTGGCGGATCGAGAGAAATCGCGTCCCCTCCAGCAGACCGGCCAGGGCGCCCTCCCACAGCAGGGTGTAGGCAAGGCCAACCACGAGCGCGCGCGTCGTGAGCGCGCCGAGGGTCGTGAAGACACTGGCGTATGCCGCTCCGCCGGCGATCGCGGCGAGGACAAATCCGAGCGACGACCCGAGTGAGCCGCCCTGCGCCGTGCCGATGAGCAAGCCGGTGACGAGCATCGCCGGCAGCGTCAACGCGAGCGTCACACCGACCGCGACCGCGATCTTCGCGAGGGCCACGACCCAGCGCGGCACCGGCTTGATCAGGAGGTAGACGACCGTCCCGTCCTCGATCTCAGAGCCCAATGCTGCGCTGCCGATGACAAGCGCCACGAGCGGAAGGACGGTCCGAATGACCAGCGTGTCGAGGATCGCGGGCGCATCGGCCCGGCCGCCACCCAGCCGGATCGCCAGCCCGACGAGCACCGGGAGCGCCGCGAGCAGCAGCATGAGCACGATCCGGCGCCGGCCCAGGAGGCCCTGCAACGTCACCAGGACGAGCCGTCCGAACACCCTCATCGGCGCACGAGATAGCTGAAGACGCTCTCGAGCGAGTCGTCCGTGGGCGCAACCTCGAAGAGACGGATCCCGGCGCCGCGAGCCACGCCGGCCAGCGCCCGGGTGAAGGCGGCGTAGTCCGACGTGCGGACCGCGAGCAGGCCGTCGACCAGCTCCGCCCCGAAGACCGCCGGCTGGGCGAGCAGCGCCGACGCCAGGCGACGGTCGTCGGACGAGCGGATCGTGAACCGATGCGGTCGGTCGGTCATGAGCCGCCGGATCGAGCGGAAGTCACCGGACGCGGCGAGGCGACCGGCATACACGACGAGGACGGCCTCCGCAAGCCGCTCGACCTCCTCGAGGATGTGGGAGGAGAACAGGATCACCCGGCCGGCTGCGGCCATCGAGCGCAGCAGGCTCATCATGTGCAGCCGCTGGCGCGGGTCCATGCCGTTGAACGGTTCGTCGAGCAGCAGGATGCGCGGGTCGTGGACGAGGGCGCCGGCGAGCTTGGCCCGCTGGCGCATGCCCTTCGAGTAGGTCCGGATCTGGCGATGGGCCGCCTCGGTCAGGTCGACCGTGGCGATCACCCGGTCCGCGGCGGCGCCGGCATCGGGCAGCCCCTGGAGCTCGGCGTTGAGGAGCGCGAACTGGTGACCGGTCAGGTACGGGTGGATCGCCTCGCGCTCGGGCACCAGGCCGACCTCGTGGTAGACGGTCGGGTCACCGAATGGGCGCCGACCGGCAAGGCGCACCTGCCCGGCGGAGGGCGCGAGCAGCCCTGCGATCAGATGGAGCAGGGTCGATTTGCCCGCGCCGTTGGGCCCGAGCAACCCGGTCACTCCGGGTCCGAGCGCGAACGAGATGTCGTTGATGGCCACGACGTTCCCGTACCAGCGCGAGACATGCTCGAGCTCGATGGCCGCGACCGGCGCGTTCGGCGCGTTCGGCGTGGCCGGCGCTGGCGGCGCGGGTTCGGACGCGACTGCCGGTGTGGCCGTCATACGGTGATCCGCACGTAGCGACGCAGCATGAGGGTGACGCACACGGCGATCCCGAGCGCCGCGGCGGCAAGGTAGGACCACGCGGGGAGACCGGCAGCGGCAACGGCCGGACTGTCGGGGATCGAGCCGTAGATCGCTGCGTTGGCACCGTCGAGGAGGTCCCCCGGCGTGACCAGCACGAGGGCCCGGGCGAGGCCCCCGGCCGCCAGCCGCGCGCTCAGCGCGACGACGATCGGCGGGACGATGAAGGCGCCGATGATCGCGGCCGTGGCATAGGCCCGCCGCGGGGTCCACGCGGCGATGACCCCGGCGACGCCGGCGAGCAAACCGGCGTCCAGGACGGAGATGGCCAGCGCCCGGGGCACCTCATGGGCCTCGTTCGCGAGCCCCGTCAGCGGATCGGTCGCCGCTAGCACCGCCCCGAGGGTCAGCACGATGTGCGGCGCGATGCTCAGGGCGAAGACCGCGAGGGCGAGGCCACCGAGTCGGGCGAGCGCATAGTCCGCCCGGCCCAACGAGCGCGAGAAGTACAGGGGCAGCACTCCATAGCGCTGGTCGCGACCGAACAGCTCGGGCGCCTGGGCGGCGCAGAACAGCATGACGATCGTGGCGGACAACCCCTGATAGGTGTCATGGCGGATCGGCGACGCCTCCTCGAGGTTCGGACCGGCGGGTCCCGCCTGGGACACGAGCGCGGCGATCCCCACGGCAAGGACGGCCGGCAGCAGCCCCAGCGCCCCGAGTCCGAATGGCACGAGCTTCGCCCGGCCGCCACGCCCTATGCCGTACGAGGCCGCGAGCGTCTGGCGCAGCAGCGCTACGGCCACCGCGCGCCGACCGACGCGCGGCCCGTCGTAGCCGCGGTAGCCGAGGTCGTAGATATTTCCCGCGGCGCCGCTCACTGAAAGAGGTCCTCGAGGCCGTGCCGCCGCCGCTGCATCCTCACGAGGGGTAACCCCAGCTCGGCGACGGCGTCTCGCACGGCGTCGTACTGCTGGTCGTCGCCGAGCTCGACGAGCACGGTCCGGCCGTCGACGGTCACGCGCAGACCGGCCGCGGTCAATGCGGTCGCCAACGCTGCGGCGTTATCCTCCACTTCGACCGCGAGCGCGCCGGTCCGTTCGGTGAATGCTCCAAGCGGTGCCGCGCGCAGGAGCCGGCCGGCGTCGATCGCGACGAGGAAATCGCAGACCCGCTCGATCTCGCCGAGCAGGTGGCTCGCGACGACGACGGCGATCCCGAACTCGGTGCCGGTTCGCCGAACCAGGGCCAGCATCTCATCCCGTCCCGCGGGATCCAGCCCGTTCGTCGGTTCGTCGAGCAGCAGCAGGCGCGGGTCGTGGACGAGCGCCTGGGCCAGCTTCACCCGCTGCTTCATCCCGGTCGAATAGCCGCCGATCTGCCGGTAGCGCTCCTCATACAGGCCGACGTGCCGGAGGACCTCGGCGGCCCGCTCCCGAGCGGCCGACGCAGGCAATCCGGACCATCGCCCCATCTGGGTGACGAAATCCGTCGCGCTCGAATCCGGCGGGAGACAATCGGACTCGGGCATGTAGCCGACGGACCGCCGGAGCCTTGCGCCGTCCGTCGCCACGTCGTGGCCGAGCACCGTGGCGCTGCCCGACGTCGGTTCCAGAAGACCGAGGAGGATGCGCAGGAGGGTGCTTTTACCGGCGCCATTCGCCCCGACGAGCCCGATGATGCCCGGCTCGAGGGAAAGTGTCAGCCCGTCGAGGGCGGTGACACTCCCCGGGTAGCGCTTCGTGAGGCCTTCGGTCGCGATGAGCGGCATGGCGGCGAAGCCTACTCGACGGGTCCGGGCAGCGGGCCTGGACGGTGGCTCAGCGGAAGCGAGTCGACCCGGCGACACCGTCCGCAGTGGCCAGGATGTCCTTGAGGTCGTGATCCTTCGCCGGTTCGATGGCGATCACGAGGACCCCTTCCCCAGCGGTATCGAGGACGACGATGCGCGTCGTTCGATCCGGTTCGAGGAAGTAGGCCGTGTGCGCGGTCCGGAACAGCTCGATCCGCTGGCTTCGCGACGGGGTCAGATCGACCGATCGGCCGCGACGCCCGTCGATCCGGACGTTCGCGCCCTTCGTCGCGTCGACGCCATCGTGCGCCGAGAACGCCGCAACGAGGTCGCGAGCGTGACCCTTGGTGTCGATCGGCTTGCCGTCCGCATCAAGCGGCTGTACCCCGGTCGCATAGGTCAGGACGCCCTCGGGGCGGACCAGCGCCACGACGTTCGAGTTCCGGACCGATACCGACCAGCCGTCGCCGACGTCGATCTCGAAGGCCGGCGAAAGGTCGGTCACGGCGTACCGTCCCACGCCCAGGCCGCACGGCAGGTCCAGGTAGACCTCGCACACTGCGCCCACCTCGCCGAACGGGAGCGCGCTCGGCTGCTGAGTCGGCGTTGGCGTGGGGGCCCGGGTCGGGGTCGGCGTCGGCCTGGGCGTGGGACGCGGCGTGGGCCGCGGCGTCGGGGAAGGCCGGGCCGTCGGAGGCGGCACGATCGCGAGGCTTTGGCTCCCCGAGAGCGATGCCACGGTCACGGCCCCGCCGACCACGCCCGCGAGGACAAGGACCGCGATCAACGCGCCCGGCCCGACGGCGCGAAGGTTGCGGCGCGACGACCCGGAGGACGCCGTCGCCGCGTTGGCTCGTCCGAGGCGAGGAGGGCCGCCACGGCGCGCGCGGACCGGCGCCTCGGCCTTGGCCTTGCCTTTCGGTGCCTGGACCGGCCGACCGGCGCGTCGCGGCGGACTCGGCGGCGTGGCGGCTGGCGCGCTTCCTCCGTCCGGACGTGGGGCCGGCCGCGGCAGGGTCACGACGGACGTCACGCTCGCCGGGTCGGTGTCGGCCACGATCGATTCGAGCGCGATCGCGATCGCCGCGCCGTTCGCATATCGGCCGGCCGGGTCGGACGCGAGCGCGCGGACCACGACCGCATCGAACTCGGGCGGAACCTCCGGTCGGATGGCGCGCGGCGACGGCGCGGGCGCGTCGATTCGGGCGAGGGCGATCGCATCGGTGGTGTCGCCGGACCAGGCGCGCTGCCCAGTCAGCGCCTCGTACAGGACCAGCCCCAGGCCGTAGACGTCGGACGCCGGGGTCGTCGTCAGGCCGCGTGCCTGCTCGGGGCTGAAGTAGTGGACGGACCCCAGGGTCGTGCGCGGGGTCGACGACTCGCGGTCCGCCGCGAGCCGCGCGATCCCAAAGTCGGTGACCATCGCGCGACCGTCCGACGTCAGGAGGACGTTGGCCGGCTTGATGTCGCGGTGCACGATCCCGCGGAGGTGGGCCACGCCGATGGCTCGCGCGACGTCGAGGCCGATGCGCGCCGCCTCGTGCGGGGCCAGCCGCCCGCCGCGCCGCAGCCGCGCCGCCAGGTCCTCGCCCTCGACCAGCTCCATGACGAGGTACGGCTGGTCGCCGTCGGTGCCGGTGTCGAGGCAGCCGACGATGTTCGCGTGGCGCAGCACGGTGGCCGCGAGCGCCTCACGCCGGAAGCGCTGGGCGAGGTCCGGGTCGGCCCCGATCTCCGGGCGGAGCAGCTTGACGGCGACCTGCCGATCGAGGCGCGTGTCGGTCGCCCGGTGGATGGTGGCCATGCCGCCGCGCCCGATCATCGGGCCCAGGCGGTAGCGGCCACCGATGAGCCGTCCCACGGCGGAACTGGTGTCCGGGGCGACGGTCGGCGCGGCGGCGCTGCGCGGCTCGGTCACGCAGGGACGATAGCGGCAAGGCGCAAATCGGGTCGGCATCGGGGCCGCATCGCCTATCCTCGAACCCGTGACTGCCGCTGAGCGGGCGACCCGCGAGCTCCTCGTCGAATTGCTCGGCCTGTTCTACGCCAAGGGCTGGGTGTCGGGCACGGGCGGCGGGATCTGCGGCCCGGCCGACGACGGGGGCCTGCTCCTGGCCCCGACCGGCGTCCACAAGGAGCGCGTCCGCCCCGAGGAGTTCTTCACGGTCGACCCGCGGGACGGCACCGTCCTGCGCTCACCTGACGATCCTCACCTGCGCCCGAGCGAGTGCAACCCGATCTTCTGCCTGGCCGCCCGCGAGCGCGGTGCCCGAAGCGTGGTCCACTCGCACGCGTTGTCGGCGGTCCTCGCCGGCGATGCCGCGACCGGCACCGATCACGTCGCGATCCAGGGCCTCGAGATGCTCAAGGGCATCCGCGGCGTCGCCAATCGCGACGTCCACCTGGTGCCGGTCGTCCGGAATACGCCACGGGAACCGGAGCTCGTCGAACAGCTCGCGACGACTCTGGCCGATTCGCGCTTCGCCGGGTCGTTCGCCGTCATCGTGGCCGACCACGGCGCCTACATCTGGGGTGACGACGTGTGGGAGGCGAAGCGCCACACCGAGGTGTATCACTTCCTGTTTGAAGCGCTGGTCGCTCGCCGCGACCGCACAACGGAGGACCGAGCATGACCCACCACGTGCACGCGGGCGAGGCGACGCACGTCTGCCCAACCTGCCAGCAGATCGTCGAGCGGGCGAAGGTCGATGTCGTCGATGTCGCGGCCGCGGTCGCCGCAGACCGGCTGACCGAGGCCGACGTCTTCAAGCGCACCTACCTCGGCCACGGCACGCAGTCGAGCGTGTTCGTGTTCCAGGGCCATGCCGGCCCCTTCCGGACGCACGTCCATACGACCCACGACGAGATCGGCTACGTGCTGGCCGGCACCGGCTCAGTCACGGTCGGCGGCGTGACGCGCCCGGTGAAGGCGGGCGATGTCTGGGTCATCCCGGCGAACACGCCGCACGGCGGTCAGTTCGGGGACCCGCCGCAGGTGCTCTTCATCTCCTCGCCGATCGACGACCCCGAGAACCAGGACCGCGTCTGGCTCGACGAATCCTGAGCGCGCGCCCGGTCGCTAAGGTACCGGAGTACCGGGTGCTCGCAAGATTGAGGCGGGCTACCGTCGGATGACAGGGTCGGCGCCCGATGGCCGCGCCGCCGCCCGACGGCATCGTGCCTCCTGAAGGCCGGCGACCGTCGGCGAACCATCAGGAGGGTCACCGTGAACCTGCATCCCGACACCATGTATCGGCTCGCCAAGGAGCATCAGGACGACCTGCGGCGCGAGGCTGACGCCCAGCGCCTCATCCGCGAGGCGACCTCCGTCGTGCGCCAGGAGCCGCGAGAGCGGTTCCGCATCCGCGATCTTCGCTGGATCCTCCTCCGGCCGGCCGGCGCCTGACCCGTCGGTCGACTCCATCGCGCCGGCGGGCCTACCCCCCGCCGGCGCATCCGCCTCCACGTGGCACATTCCCTCCGCGACGGACGCCACCTATCATCGCGTTCATGCCGGGCACGAGATCGAGCCCGATCCTTGTCGGCCGTGCTGCCGAGCTCTCCCTGCTGGAGGGAGCCTTGCGGCGCGCCTCGAGCGGTGAGCCGGAGATCGTCCTCATCGGCGGTGACGCGGGCCTCGGCAAGTCGCGGCTCGTAGCGGAGTTCGGTGAGACGGCGCGGCAGGCTCAGGCCCGTGTCCTCGTCGGCGCCTGCCTGGACCTCGGTGGGGAGGGCTTGCCGTACGGCCCCTTCCTCGAGGTCCTCAGGAACCTCGGCGAGGACCTTTCCCCGGCGGAGCTCGGCGAGCTCCTCGGGGACATCGCGGTCGAGCTCGTTACCGTCGCGCCGGGCTTTGCCCGGTTCCTCCAGCCTCGTGAGGACGTCGCCGACCCGATCCCCGCGGGTTCGACCTCGACGAGCCCGGGCCCGGCGGACCAGGCTCGACTGTTCGAGCTGACCCTCGCCCTGCTGGAGCGCCTGAGCGCGGATCGTCCGCTCGTCGTGGCCCTCGAGGACCTTCACTGGAGCGACACCGCGACGCGGGATCTGCTCGTCTTCCTCGTGCGCAACCTCCGACGCGGACGGGTCCTCCTCATCGGGACCTTCCGGACCGACGACCTTGAGCGCGGCGATCCGCTGCTCGTTCGCCTCGCCGAGATCGGACGGCACGCGAACGTGGAGCGCATCGAGCTGCGGCCGTTCGGCCTCGAGGAGCAGCGCAAGCAGCTCGCCGGGATCGTCGGTCGGCGCGTGACCCGGGACCTCGCCGAGCGGATCCACGCGCGATCGGGGGGCAACCCGTTCTTCGCCGAGGAGCTGCTGGCCGGCGAGGCCGTGGGATCCACCGTACCGACGATCGAGGATGACGACGGCCACGACGGCCGCATGGACGCCGGCGACGCCCTCCCGACCTCGCTTCGCGAGATCCTTGCCGGCCGGATCGCCTCCCTGTCGGACGCCGGCCGCCGGATCCTCCGGATCGCCGCGGTCGCTGGAGCTCGCACGGACGACGCGTTGCTGGCGGCGGTGACGGACCTGTCGGACGACGCGCGCGATGACGCGCTGCGTGAGGTCGTGGCCCGTCATTTCCTGGAGGTCGATGCGCGCACCGGCACGTACCGGTTCCGCCACGCCCTGCTCGCCGAAGTCGTCAGCGCCGACCTCCTCCCGGGCGAGGATCGCCGATTGCATCAGGCAGTCGCCCGTTGGTTGACCGACCCGGAACGGATCGCGGCGGGAGGATCGCCGGGCTCGCCCGCCGACCTGGCACTCCATTGGTCCGCGGCCGGCAATGCCGCCGAGGCCCTCGTCGCATCCGTCGAGGCGTCGCGAGCGGCAACGAGGGTCCACGCCTATGCGGATGCCTTCCGACAGGCGGAACGGGCGCTCACCCTCTGGGATCGCGTTCCGGACGCGCCGGAGCGCCTGGGCATGGACCTCGTGTCGCTGCTTCGCGAAACAGCGAACCTGGCGGACCTCGCGGGATCGTCCGGCCGAGCGGTCGAGCTTGGCAGTCGGGCGCTCGACATCGTCGACGTGAAGGCCGACCCGACCCGTGCCGGGATGATCCACGCCCGACTCGGGTTCTACCGCTGGCTGACCGGCGATACCCAGGGCATGATCGACGAACATCAGCGAGCGATCGCCCTCATCCCGCCGGAGCCGCCGACGATCGAGCGGGCCGCCGTCGTGGGTGGATTGGCCTCGGCCCTCATGCCGGCCGGTAAATATCGCGAGTCCCGTGAGTTGTGCGAGGAAGCGATCGCGACGCTCCAGGCCGCTGGCTCGCACGACGGTGAGGCTCGGCTCCTCAACGTCCTCGGCGTCGATCTGGTCGCGCTCGGGGAGGTCGAGGCCGGCCTGCAGCATCTGCGGAGCGCGATCGCCATGACCCGCGACGCGGGACCGCCCGAAGTGTTGCTCTCTCTCCAGCACAATCTCGCCTTCTACCTCGCCCAGACGGACCGCTTCGAGGAGGGGCTGCAGGTCGCCGGCGAGGGCCTCGAGGCGGCCCGGCGGGTCGGGCTTGAGCTGCGCTTCGGCGCCGGGCTCCGCGCGAGCGCCGGCGACATCCTGCTGCGCTGCGGCCGCTGGGACGAGGCCGACCGGGTCACGTCCGAAGGTCTCGAGATCGACGACGTCGACCGGTCGGGCTCGCTGTATCTCCAGGCGACGCGGGTGATGCTCCTCGCTGCGCGCGGGGACCGGGAAGCCGTCGCTGCCGAGCTCGAGGCCGTCATCCGAGCCGCGGAAGGCGACATCGATCCCGACGTCCGCGCCTACGTCCTGCAGGCGCGCGCCGAGGCCGAGCTCCTCGAGGGCCGGCCGGCCGAGGCGCTCACGGCGATCGAGGGTGCGCTCGCGGAGTTCGCCGAATCGGACGAGATCCTCCTTCGCGCTCCGCTCCTCGTCATCGGGATGACGGCGGCCGCCGATCTGGCCGAATCGGGTCGCGCGTTCCGCGACAGCGGCCGTGTGGGGGAGGCCCAGAACCGAGGCGCCGCAGTGCTCGAGGAGGTCAGGTCGCTCGGCGACGCCGGTGCCGGCTCGGCGGCGACCACTCCGTCGGTTCGCGCGGCCATCGCCACGGCCGAGGCAGAGGCGTCGCGCCTCGGAGGCGCGTCGGATCCGGATGCGTGGGTCGCCGCAGGCGCGGCGTGGGACGCGGTGCCGATGCCCTACCCGGCCGCCCGGGCACGGGCTCGGGCGGCCGAAGCGATGCTGCTGGTCCGCGGGCCGCGAGACGAAGCCACGCGCCTCCTCCGCGAGGCGCACGCGGGTGCGATCGCGCTCGAGGCCGGGCCACTCCTGGCCGCCATCGAGGCCATCGCCGGACGCGCCCGGATCGACCTGGTCCCCCGGGAGGCGCCGTCTTCGCGGGCCGAGCGGCAGGCCGAAACGGGCAGCGAGGCGGCGGCATCCCGCGGGCCCGCCGAGATCCTCGGCCTGTCAGCCCGGGAGTGGGAGGTCCTCGAACTCGTCGCAGCCGGCCGATCCAACGGCGAGATCGCCGAACAGCTCTTCATCAGCCCGAAGACCGCCAGCGTCCACGTGACGCACATCCTCAACAAGCTCGGCGTGAACAGCCGGGTCGAGGCGGCCACGATCGCGGTGCGAATCGGCTCGGGCGATCCCGCGAACGAGCGCAGCCGCGATCCTCGGCCTCGTGACGTGAGGCCTCGAGCGTCCTAGTCGTGCTGCCGGAGATGGGTGTCCATCACCGCGAAGCCCTCGGCCTTCAGGACATCACGCGCACGATCGCGCGTGGCGTCGTCCTCGAACGCGAGGTTGACGGTCGAATGCCTCGCCCCTCGCTCGAGCGAGATGACACTCATGATGTTGATGTTCTCGGCGCCGAGCGCGGCCGCGGCGGCCGCGAGCTCGCCGGGCTCGTCGTCGAGCTTGAGGTCGAGTGGCGAGAGCATCCGGACGCTCGCGAGCCTCCGCCCGCCGCCGAGCTCGAGGTCCTTGAGCATGTCGATGATCTTCTGCTCGTCGTCGTCGGGCGACACGACCATCGACACGACCCCGGCCGACCCGCTCGGCAGGGCTCCCTCTCCGCCCCCGATGAAGCGGATATCGATGCCGTTGTCGGCAAGACGCCTCGCGATCCGGCCGAGGTCGCCGACGGACCCGGCCGTCGTGATGCTGAGGAGCTTGTGCATCCCAGCTATCCTCCTGACCGCCGGGGCCGCGGCCGATCAGCTGCCGAGCCCGGCGAGCCACCGATGCTATACCTCGCCCGTCGTGGATGTCCGGGGACTGGGCGCGAGGACGGGCCGGAGACGGGTCAGCGGGTTGAGTCAGGCCGGGACGCCGTCGGCGGGTGGTGCCGCCGTCGATTCGCGAACGACCAGGGTCGGCTGGATGACGATGTCGCGAACCTGGTCGAGGTCGCCGTCCGACTCGATCAGGTCGAGGAGCAGCGCCGCCGCCGCGCGACCCATCTCGACCCCGGCCTGGCTGACGGTGGTGAGCGGCGGGATGGTGTACGCCGCGATGTCGATGTTGTCGAAGCCGACGATCGAGACCTGATCGGGCACCACGACGCGGGCCTGGTAGGCAGCCTGCATCAAGCCGATGGCGATCGTGTCCGACGTCGCGTAGATCGCCGTGGGAGCGGTCGCTGCGCCGGGGTCGGCGAAAAGCCGGCGGCCGAGCTCGTAGCTGGGGCCGGGATCCGGCTGGCTGATCTGATGCGAGACCGCCCGATCGCCGGCGCCGTGTTCCTCCATGAACGCACGGTAGAGGATTGCCCGCTGGCGCTGGTCCGCGGTGCCCGGATCCGACACGCAGATGATCCGCCGATGCCCGAGGTCCCAGAGGTGGTCGAGCGCGAGGCAGGTCCCGGTGACACTGTCCGAGTACACCCCCGGGAAACGGCCCGGTTCGACCCGATCGGAGATGCCGACGACGAACCGGTGTTGCATCGTCAGATCGCCGAACGCGCGGTCGCCGTCGGCCAGGTCACCCACGACGAGGATCCCGTCCGCATGCGAGCGCTCGAACATCGAGCCGTAGGTCAGGGCCACGTCGGGCCGGTAATCGACGTGGCCCAGGAACAGCCGGAAGTCGCGCGCGCGAGTGACCTCGTTGATCCCCTGGAGCACCTGGATGTGGAACGGGTCGGACACGTCCCGCGCGATCACCCCGATCAGCGAGCTGCGACTGCCCCGCAGGCCGCGCGCGAGGAGATTCGGCTTGTAGCCCATCTCGGCAGCGGCCGCGAGGACGCGCTCGCGGGTCTCGTCGCGGATGGGCACGCCCGATTCGCGCCCGTTGATGATGCGCGAGGCGGTCGTCACCGATACTCCGGAGCGATGGGCCACATCGCGCAGCGTGACCGACATGAACCTCGCTCGCGCGTTCACGGTCGCACCGGCATCTGCGTGGCTCGCGGCCTCGGACGTGGGATGGTTCGGCCCCCGGAGATGGGTGGTGGCCCCTTGACGGCCGGGGCGCCCGGAGTATGCTGCGCGCTGCGTGGCATCGTCAAGCGTCAACGTTAAGCCTATCGAACCAGTAGGCTTCCGGCGGCGCCGACAGACGCCCAGTAGGAGGAGGGTCCGATCCGTGGAGATCGTGGGTAACGGGACGAGGCTGCGCGCGATCGGCGCGCTTCTCGCGGTCGTCGCACTCGTGGTCACGGCCTGCTCGAACACGCCAGCGGCCAGCACCGCGGCCTCGGCGGCCGCCAGCAGCGCCGCCTCCGCGGCGAGCAGCCCCGGCGGCAGCGCCGCCGCCGGCACGAAGCACGTCGCCATCCTCGAAAAGGACATGACCGACGACGAGATCAAGGCCGAGATCGCCAAGGAAGGCGGCCTGACCGTCGGCAACTGGACCTACGCCGCCACGGCCGAGCTCGTGAAGCAGTTCCAGGCCTACGTCAAGACCACGTATGGCGCGGACATCAAGCTCACGTACGTCGGAACCCAGTCCCCGAGCGAGTACATCACCAAGCTCGCGGCCGCGGCCAAGCAGCCAGGCACCCCGGCCCCGTATGACGTCATCGCGGTCGAGGAGAACTACTGGTACGACGCGTCCCAGCAGGGGCTCGTGGCCGACTCACTGACCTCGGATCTGATCCCGAACCAGTCGATGGTGCTCGACGGCTTCAAGCACGCGCCGCAGTCGGTCGCCTTCCAGTCGACGGCCTACCCGGGCGTCGTCTACAACAAGGAGAAGGCGCCGTTCCTCAAGACGCTCAAGGACCTCGCCAACCCGGCGCTCAAGGGCCGGCTCACGATGCCGGCGCCGGGCGACATCACGGCCGGCGGCTTCTTCCTCGGTCTGGCGACCGAGCTGGGTAAGGACTACAAGGATCCGAACCAGATGAAGGAAGTCATCGACTGGTACATGCAGAACATCCATCCGAACGTCGTCAAGTACTCGACCGACCAGCCGACCCTCCAGAGGCTGTTCGAGTCCGGTGCGGTCGATGCGGTCGGCTTCTGGAACAGCCTCGCCCGCCTCGAGTACCTGGGTGGCCACAAGGAGGCGGCGCTCCTCGTCCCGCCGACGATCTATCCTGCGAACGGCTACCTGTGGATCCCCAAGAACGCTGCGCACCCGGTGCTCGCCCAGGTCTTCATGAACTGGCGCCTCGCGAAGGATGTCCAGTTCCCGAACGCCTGGCCCATCGACCACGGTCAGTGGAGCGAGCTGTCCGAGGGCTTCCTCGGCAAAGACTACGTGGACCAGGTGCCGGACTGGTTCAAGGCCGACTACTTCACCTACTTCCCCACCCTCGACCAGATCGGCACGTCCTTCAAGCCGATCGACTGGAAGGCGTACAGCGACAGCTCCAAGGTCTTCCAGGAGTACCTCAAGCAGAAGCTCGGCCTGTAGCCCCCGGCAGGCCCGAACGGTTCGACTCGCCGCTCCCTCGTGGAGTGGCGAGTCGCTATCCCCACCGCAGCGAGGCGATCGTCATTGGTCGGTGACCGCGTCTCCGTGTCCCTGTCCGGCGTCGCCCCGGAGGTGCGCCGGCGCGAACGCCGGACCCGCCTCGTCGGGCTCGCGCTGCTCCTCCCGGCGATCCTGCTCGGGCTGGCGTTCCTCTATCTGCCCCTGGTCTTTACGGCGCAGATGAGCTTCACCGAGGGGAGCTCGTATCTCGCCCCGACCGGCCCGGTAACGACGGTCGACAACTACCGGGTCATGATCGAGCGGTACCTCCCCAACCTGTTCGTGACGATCCAGCTCGCGGCGCTGGCGACGCTGGCCGACCTCCTGTTCGGGTTCCCGTTCGCCTACATCCTCGTCCGCCGCGTGCGCTACCGGGACATCGTGCGCGCCCTGATGGTGTTCCCGATGTTCGGCGCCCTGTACGTCGCGTTCGGCATGGGGTTCGCCCTGCTCCCGGGCGGCCCGCTCGACCCGATCCTGAGCGCACTCGGCATCCCGAACACGGCGGTCCTCTTCAGCCTGCCGGCGGTCGTGTTCGCCATGGCGATCTTCACGTTCCCGTTCATGGTCATGAATATCGGCACGGCCCTCTCGAACGTGGACCCGACCCTCGAGGAGGCCGCCGCGTGCCTCGGCGCCCGGCCGATGCAGACGTTCCGCCGCGTCGTCGTGCCACTCACCCGGTCCGGCATCGTCGCCGGCGTGCTGATGGTGTTCGGCTGGAGCATCGGCGCCTTCGCCGAACCCCTCGTCCTAGGCTCCCTCAACGAGCAGCGCTCGCTCGCGCTCACGATCTACGAACGCGGCGTCGTCCAGAACGACTACGGCCTGTCGTCGACGATGGGCATCGTGCTGTTGCTGCTCGCATTCGTCGTGACATATTTCTCGTTGCGCTATTCGCGCGGGGCGCTCGCCGCATGAGCGCGATCTCGGAGCCGGCCCGCCGCCCGCCGCGGATCACATCGCGGCGGATCGTCGCGATCGTCAGCCACGGCTACATCTGGATCATCCTCGGGCTGTTCGTCCTGCCGTTCTTCACGTTGCTCGTGCATTCGTTCGAGGATCGCGGCGGGAGCGCCGGGCTCGCGAATTACGAGGCGGCGCTGAGCACCTTCGGCGACAACCTCGTGTGGAGCTTCAAGATCACGGGCCTGACCCTTTTGCTCGACCTGGCCGTGAGCCTGCCGGCGGGTTATGCGCTGGTGCGCTATCCGATCCCGGGCCGGCGGGTTGTGTTCTCGCTGCTGCAACTGCCGCTGTATGTGCCCGGCGCGGTGCTGGGGCTCGCCCTCCTGCTGATGTACACGTTCACCTATCACTCGGTGTCGATGTGGGGTCTCGTCCTGGCGATGGCCGTCGGCTCGTTCCCGCTCATGCTGACGCCGATCGTCGTCGCGCTGAAGGATCTGCCGGTCACCTTCGAGGAGGCCGCCCAGTGCCTCGGCGCGACCGGCTGGCAGACGTACCGGCGGATCGTGTTCCCGCTCATCGGCCCGGGTGTCTCGGCCGGCCTGCTGCTGACCTTCATCATCGTCTTCAACGAGTATCTCGTGACCCTCTTCGTCCACCCGACCGATCTCGAGACGGCGCCGCTGCGGGTGTTCAATCTCGTGCGGACGAACGGCCTCGCGCCGTCCACCTCGGCGCTCGCGGTGACGATGCAGCTCGTGTCCTTTGCGGCCGTGCTCGTCTTCTTCCGCGTGTTCGGCACGCGCCATCTCAAGGGGACCTACATCATCTGATGGCCACCGTCCACCTCACCTCGCTCACGAAGCGCTACGACGAGACCGTGGCGGTCGACGACGTCAGCCTCGATGTCGCCGATGGCGAGTTCGTCACCCTCCTGGGTCCATCCGGGTGCGGCAAGACGACGACCCTGCGCATGATCGCGGGGCTGGTCGAGCCGTCCGCGGGGCGCATCGTCTTCGACGACCAGGACGTCACGTATCTCGCGCCGCGCGTCCGCAACATCGGGTTCGTGTTCCAGACACCGGCGCTCTTTCCGCACCTGTCGGTGTCCGACAACATCGGGTTCGGGCTGTCGGTGAAGGGCTTCGCCAAGCCGGCCATCGCCGCCCGGGTCGAGGAGATGCTCGCGATGGTGGATCTCGCGGCGTACGGCAAGCGCCTGCCCGCCCAGCTGTCCGGGGGCCAGCAGCAGCGGGTTGCCTTGGCGCGCGTCCTTGCCACCGACCCGCGGGTGCTCCTGTTCGACGAACCGCTCTCGGCGCTCGACAAGAACCTGCGCGACTCGCTCAAGTACTCGATCCTCGAGCTCCAGCGCCGGACCGGCAAGACCGCGATCTACGTCACCCACGATCAATCCGAGGCCTTCGCGATCTCGGATCGGATCGTCGTAATGAACGCCGGGCGCATCGAGCAGATCGGCACGCAAACCGACATCTATCTCCATCCGCGAACCCCCTACGTCGCGGAGTTCATCGGGGCCAACAACGGGCTGCCGGGAACGGTGACCGGCCAGGAGGGTGACGGCGACGGGACACGGATCCTCGTGCAGGCCGGCAACCGGGCGCTGCGCTGCCGCGGTCGGGACGGGTTCGCCCCGGGCGACGCCGTGATCGCCTACGTCCGACCCGAGGACATCGAGATCCTCGATGGGGCCTCGGACCAGCGGTTCGAGAATGTCCTCGAGGGCACCATCGACCGGGTCATCTTCGAGGGTCCCACCGCCCAGCTCCGGGTGGAGGTCGATGGCCGCGAGCTGCGCGTGGACGTCAGTGGCAACCAGCGCCTGACCCTGATGCAGCGCGACGGCCGCATCCGCCTCGGCTTCGATGCGGTCACCCTGATCGCCGCTCCCGTTCCCGCCTGACGCACCGACCGGATCCCCGGCTCGGCCTCGCCCCAGACTGACCGCCATGACCGCGATCCTGGGCGGGGTCATGGCCGCGATCTTCTTCGCCGGCGCGACCCTGGCCTCCGCGCGCTCGACGCGGATGCTCGGTGCCGTCACGGCCCTCGGGGGCGTGATGCTCGTCGGCTTCATCGCGGCCGCGCCGATCGTGCTGCTGACGGCCGGTGCCGAGCTCCCGGGCAGCGGCGACATCCCGTGGCTCATCCTGGCCGGGGCCGGCAACGTCGCGGGGCTGCTGTTCGAGTACTTCGGCCTGCGCAGCGGGAAGGTCGGGCTCGTTTCGGCGGTGGCGGCGGCGGAGGGAGCGGTGGCCGCGCTCCTCGCGATCGTCTTCGGCGAGGTCCTGGCGCCGCTCGTCGGGGTCGGGGTCACCGTGGTCGGTGCGGGCGTCGTGCTCACGGCCTTCGCTCCCGATCCGCCCGGCACGCCGGTTCGGACCAGGCGCGCGCTTCTCTTCGGGGCGCTCGCGGCGCTGGCCTTCGGATCGAGCCTGTACGCGACCGGCCGGATCGGATCCGCGCTCCCGCTCGGCTGGGCCCTCGTACCCGCGCGGCTCGTCGGCGTCGCCGCGATCACGCTCCCGCTGGCGGCGGCCGGACGCTTCCGCGTCACCCGGTCGGCGGCACCCTTCATCGTCCTTGGCGGGCTGTGCGAGGTCGGCGGGTTCGCCTCGTTCGTCTGGGGGGCGACCGGCGGGATCGCCGTGAGCGCGGCGCTGTCCGCGCAGTTCGCCTCGGTTTCGGCGCTCGCCGCGTGGCTGCTCTACGGGGAGCGGCTCAGCCGGCTCCAGTGGATCGGCGTCGCCATCGTCGCGATCGGGGTGGCGACCCTCGCCTTCGGCTCGACGTGATCGTCAGGACGACGGGGTCGGGAAGGGCGTGCCGAGCGTCTGGCCGCCGTCGACGACGAGCAGGTGGCCGGTGATCCAGGCGGCATCCGGCGAGACGAGGAACGCGACCGCCCCGGCCACGTCGTCGGGGGTCCCGAGGCGCCCAGCCGGGATCTGGCGCAGGTAGGTGGTCGTGGCGATCTGGTCCTCGGTCAGCCGGCGGGTCAAGTCGGTGGCGATCAGGCCGGGGCCGACGGCATTGACCGTGATGCCGTGCGGCGCCAATTCCATCGCGGCCGTGCGCACCACGGCCAGGATGCCGGCCTTCGAGGCGTTGTAGACCGCAAGATCGGTCTCCATCCAGAACGCGTTCGTCGAGGCGGTGGCCACGATCCGACCACCGCCGCACTCGCGCATGACCCGGCCGGCGGCCTGGATGCCGAGAAAGGCGCCGCGCAGGTTGGTGCGCAGGATCCGGTCCAGCTGGGCCTCGGTCGTGTCGAGGAATGCGCCCTCTCCGGAAACGCCGGCGTTGGCCATGAAGATGTCGAGCCGGTCGAATCGTTCCAGCGCCGCGTCGATGACGCCGTCGATGGCTTTACGCTCCGCGCAATCGGCCTCGATCGCCTCGACCCGCGCGCCGGGTGCGGCCGCGGCAAGGTCCGATGCCGTGGCCCGCGCCGTACCGAAGTCGAGGTCGGCGATCAGGACGTCGGCGCCGTCGCGCACGAGGCGACCGGCGATCGCCCGACCGATGCCGCGCGCGCCACCGGTGACGATCGCCGCCTGGCCGCCGAGCGCTCCGCTGCCCATGGCCCTCGATGGTACGTGCTGGGCCGGCTGGCGATCAGCCGATCCAGCCCAGGCGAGCTCCCGACGATCAGCCGGGGCGCCACCCGGGACGGGGCGCGGAACGGGCAAATCGTTCCCCGGGGATCTGCTGCTGCCGGTGCGTCCCGGGTCCGGCCGGGCGATGGGCGGGGGCCCCAGGCGATCGATGGGCGCCCGCGGGAGCGCTCACCGGGCGCTGCCCGAGGCGTGCGGGTTGCCCCGGTTGGCCAGGGTGGTTGGGCTGCCCAAGCGGGCGGCCGATCGGGGCCCCGTGCGGTCGGTGGTTCGGCTGAGCCGGACGACCTCCGCGCTGATCGGGTCGCCGGTCCGGACGGGTCGGGCCCAACGGCCGGCGCGGGGGCGCGTATCCGCCGCCGCCGTGCGTTGCGACCGGGGCCGGCCGCGGTCCACCGGGCGATCGGGAACCGTTCATCGGTCGCGGGCCGTGCGATCCGCGGTTGGCCGGCATCGGACGGGCGCGGCCGAGGCCGCCGCGCAGGATCGGCTCCGGTCGGATCGAGCGATCGGGCTCGAACCCCGGGATGACCTCGGTCTCGATCGGATGGCCCAGCACGACCTCGATGTCGCGGAGGAGCCTCGTCTCGTCGATGCAGACGAGCGAATGGGCCTGGCCGGTCATGCCGGCGCGTCCCGTCCGCCCGATTCGGTGCACGTAGTCCTCGGGCACCATCGGAAGCTCGTAGTTGACGACGTGGGGCAACGCGTCGATGTCCAGTCCCCGCGCGGCGATCTCGGTCGCGACGAGGACCGTCGAGCGGCCCGCCTTGAAGTCGGCGAGCGCCCGGACCCGCTGGCCCTGGCTCTTGTTGCCGTGGATCGCGGTCGCGGCGATCCCGTCGTGAGCCAGCTGCTCGGCGAGTCGATTGGCACCATGCTTGGTGCGCGCGAAGACGAGCGCCTGGTCGATCCGGCCGCTGCGGATGAGGTGGCTCAGCAGCTCGCGCTTGCGTTCGCGGTCGACCGGGTGGACGACCTGGCTGACGAGCGGCGCCGCCGAGTTTCGGGGCGTGACCTGGACCGATGCCGGGTCGTGGAGGAAGCCGCTCGCCAGCGAGCGGATCTCGTCGGAGAAGGTCGCCGAGAACAGCAGGTTCTGGCGCTTCGGGGGAAGGACCTGGAGGACTCGCCGGATATCGCGGATGAAGCCCATGTCGAGCATCCGGTCGGCCTCATCGAGCACGAGGATCTCGACGCGCGAGAGGTCGATCGTCCGCTGGCCGAGATGGTCCAGGAGGCGGCCCGGCGTGGCGACGACGACATCGGGGTTGCGCCGGAGCGCGTTGACCTGGCCGCCGTAGCCGACGCCGCCATAGATGGCGGCCGATCGGACACCCCAGTGATGACCGTAGACGCGGACGCTCTCTTCGACCTGGAGCGCGAGCTCACGGGTCGGGGCGAGCACGAGCGCGCGGATGGGACGGCGACCGAGGCGCGGATCGGCGTTCGGGCGACCCAGGCGCTGGAGCATCGGTAGCACGAACGCGGCGGTCTTGCCGGTGCCGGTCTGGGCGCCGGCCATGAGGTCCCGCCCGGCCAGCACCAGGGGGATCGCCTCGGCCTGGACCGGGGTGGGTTCCGTGTAGCCCTGGTCGGACACCGCACGGAGGAACTCGGGCGCAAGCCCGAGGTGATCGAAGGACACGGAGGGTTGGCTCCTGACGGGCCCACCCGCGGTGATCGCGGGGCCCGGTCAGGGCGTTGGGTTGGTGAATCGGGATCGGACGGGGTCAACCGGGGCGCCGACCGGAGCGCCCATCGAGCACGAGAGGTTCTCAGCATACCCGGAATGGCGCTTGGCGGCTTTCGTGCAAGGGACTACCCCGCAGGTCCGACCATTCAGTGAGGAGAGTGGCGGGCCAGGGAGGGGAATGGCAAGACCGAGCGCGCTGATCGGTTCGACCGCTCCGTCGGTCGAGGTCGCCCCGGGCACGGACCCCGCCGAGCTGTTGCGGCCGTACGTGCCGCGGCTCGTCATCGACTGGCTGCGCACGACCCCCGACGCGGTGCACCGTGAGGTCGAGGGCTCCCTCGTCTTCGTCGACATCTCGGGCTTCCCCGCCCTGAGCGAGCGACTGGGCAAGAAGGGCAAGGCCGGCGCGGAGCTCATGCGCGACACCCTCGACGGGGTGTTCACCGCGCTGCTCGACGAGGTGCATGCCAGTACGAAGGTCCCACCGGCCCGCGCATCGTACACGGACGGCGTTGACGCGCGTCACCTTGTTTTGCGTTTTGTCACCACCTTTTCGGAGGCTTAGCCGATCGTGACGCTCACCTCGTCCATCCGGCCCTTGTACCAATCGCCGCCGGCGGCCTTGGCACCGATCGACAGCGTCGCCGTGTTGCTGATCGAGCCGACGGTCTTTGTCGACGTGTAGCGATTGCCGTCGACGACGAGCGCGACCGTGGTCGCGCGCTTCTCACAGGTGATCTTGTGGTACTTGCCATCAGCAAGGTTCGGACCGCCGGACTTGCCGATGGACCCTTTCGATCCCTTGAAGTAGCAGAACGCCTTGCCGCTGCTGAGGATCTCCATCTTCCAGTCGCCGCCCGACGACGAGCTCAGGCCCTTGCGGATCAGGTCGTAGTCGTCCCCAGGAAGCGAGGTGAACGAGACCGACACGGTCACGACCAGGTCCTTGTCGCCGGCGCGCAGCCCCGGCGCATCCTTGACGAGGATCCGGGACGAGGTGCCGTTGAATTCGAAACCTGTGCCCGACACGCCGCCGACGCCGAGCTTGACGTTCTGGATCGTCCCGTCGTAGCCGTTGCCGGTCCCGTCCTTGGCGACCGTCCCGGACGTCTCGTTCATGTGCCAGAAGGCCGTCGGCGATGCGCCGAGCGCTGTGCCGGCGCTCACCGCCAGCGCTGCGACCACTAGCACGATCGTCGTGAACCCGATGTGTGCGCGCATGGCAATCCTCCCCCCCGGAGTGCTGGAGCGGGAGACGAGGTTCGAACTCGCGACATGCAGCTTGGAAGGCTGCCGCTCTACCAACTGAGCTACTCCCGCTCGGTTTCGTGCTCAACTACAGCGGATACCTGTCGAATCTGGCCTCCGTCAGTTGACCACACTGCTCGAACAGCGGATAATCACGCCAGTCTCAGTCGATTCTGAGCGTGGGACAGCGTCAAAGTATGCGCTGTCCGCTTGCCCCTGAGTTCGGGCAGAGAGGCTAACGGTTTCGATGGCCAGAACGTCTCGCACGACCCGTATCGTAGCCGAAGAGGGCCCGCGGGCAACCGGCATGACGATCGACGCCGCCATCGACTCCTACCGCCTCAGCCTCCGGGCCGGCAACAAGAGCCCATCGACGATCAAGACGTACCTGGCGGCGCTGGCCCAGTTCAGCCGGTTCCTGGCCGAGCGAGGGATGCCCCGGACGCTCCGAGCGATCCGGCGCGAGCACGTCGAGGCATTCATCGTCGCCCTCCAGGACGCGGGGCAGCGCCCGGCCACCGTGTCGATCGCCTACCGGAGCCTCCAGCCGTTCTTCAAGTGGGCCCTCGGCGAGGACGAGATCGCGGCCTCACCGATGGAGCGGATGACGCCGCCGATCGTGCCCGAGGAGCCGCCGGCGATCCTCCGCGAGGAGGAACTCAAGGCGATCCTCGACGCGTGCGCCGGCGCCGACTTCGACGCCCGCCGCGACACGGCGATCATCCGGCTCCTCCTCGACACCGGCATGCGCCGGGCCGAGCTGGCCGGGCTCAAGGTCGATGACGTCGACTTGGATCAGCAGGTCGCGATCGTCATGGGCAAGGGCCTTCGACCGCGTGCCTGCCCATTCGGCAACAAAACGGCCCAGGCACTCGACCGCTACGTCCGGCTTCGGCTGGCCCGCCCGTTCGCCGATCGGCCGGAGCTCTGGCTCGCTCGCAAGGGCGTCCTCACCGACAGCGGCGTGCTGCAGGTGCTGCGCCGCCGCGGCGCCACGGTCGGACTGCCAAAGCTGCACCCGCACCAGTTCCGGCACACGTACGCCCACCTCTGGCTCGCCGACGGCGGCAACGAGGGCGACCTGATGCGTCTCGCCGGCTGGAAGAGCCGCCAGATGCTCAGCCGCTACGGCGCCTCGGCCGCTGACGAGCGGGCGCGCGATGCGTACCGACGTCGGAGCCCGGGAGATCGACTCTAGGAGCGCTCACGGACGGTCCTCGGGCGCACGCCTCCGACCATATCGCGACGACTTGACTCCCATCAGTTATTGCTTAGGATTGAAACATACTTCAATCTTGAGGAATGACTGTGCGGCCCGTCGAGATCGCCGAGGGTTTCCATCTCGCCTTTCTGCAGGCACTTGCGACGCGGGCCAATCCCGCCTCGTGGGCCTTGAAGGGGGGCGGCAACCTGCGCTTCTTCTATGCCAGCGCGCGGTTCTCCGAGGACATCGACCTCGATACCTTCGACATCGAGCCCTGGGCGTTCCAGGAGCGCGTCGACCAGACGCTGGCCTCGGACCTGCTGAAGCGCACGCTCGGCACCCTAGGCTCGCGCATCGA
>JBBQRZ010000002.1:0-141924 GCA_038214255.1 Candidatus Limnocylindrales bacterium | reverse complement strand
CAACCTGACCGGCGACGCCGACGGGATCCTGATCCTGCCGCCTGACGCCCCGATCGGGATGGCGCTGACCGACCTGTACGGCGACACCGTCCTGGACGTCGACGTCAAGCCGAATCGGGGCGACGCGCTGTCGCTCGTCGGGCTCGCCCGCGAGGTCGCCGCGATCACCGGCGCGCCGCTCCGCTGGCCGGAGACGGATCCGGTCGAGGACGGCCGCGATGTCAACGACCTCCTCGCGGTCGAGATCCACGACAGCGCCTGGTGCCCGCGGTTCGTCGGCCGCTGGGTCGACGGGGTCACGATCGGGCCGTCGCCGGACCGGATCCAGATGCGCCTCCGGGCAGCCGGCCAGCGCCCGATCAGCAACGTCGTCGACGTGAGCAACTACGTCATGCTCGAGCTCGGCAAGCCGATCCATACGTTCGATGCCGCCGCGGTCCACCAGGGACGCATCGTCGTGCGTCTGGCTCGGCCGGGCGAACGACTCGAGACACTCGACCACGTCGTGCGCGAGCTGGAGCCCGAGACGCTGCTCATCGCCGACCCCACGGGGCCGCTGGCGCTTGCCGGCGTCATGGGCGGGGCATCCTCCGAGATCGGTGCCTCCACCCGCGACGTCGTGGTGGAGTCGGCGATCTTCGACCCGATCAGTATCCGGCGGACCGCCTTCCGGTACGCCCTGCGATCGGAGGCGAGCCTGCGGTTCGAGAAGGGCCAGGAGCACCGTCTCGCCCGACTCGGCGGCGATCGGACCGCCCGGCTCATCACGGAATGGGCCGGTGGGGAGGTTGCCCGCGGGGTCGTGGACACGAATCCGACCGAGCCACGGCCCACGACGGTCGCCTTCCGGCCGTCACGCGTCACGCGGCTTCTCGGCGCCGAGATCCCGACGCCCCAACAGCGGGAGTTGCTGGAGCGGGTCGGCGTTACGACCGAACCCGCCCCGTCTGGGGCGCGGATCCACGTCGCGAGCGCTCCTAAGGCCCTGGACGTCGATCCTGGCGACGCCGAGAGGCTCCTTGCGACCATCCCGACCTGGCGGCGTGACCTCGAGATCGAGGCGGACGTGGCCGAGGAAGTGGCCCGCATCCGTGGCTACGACGTCATCCCGGCGCTCCTGCCGGACACGCCGATGCCGCCGTACCGCCACTCGCCACTGCGCCTGCGTGATGCGCTGCGCGACGCGCTCGTGGGCGCCGGCCTGACGGAGGCCGTGACCTTCGCCCTCGTATCGCCGGCGATGGTGGAGCGCTTTCCTCCGATCGAGGACCCGTTCGTGCCCGGCGAGGGCGAGGCCACCGGTCGCCCGATCACGGTGACCAATCCGCTCTCGAGCCAGCACTCGATCATGCGGCAGAGCCTGCTCGGCAGCCTGCTCGAGGTCGTCTCGACGAACCAGCGTCGCGGTCGGGCCGACATCGCGATCTTCGAGATCGGCAAGGGCTACGGCGCCGGCGAGGACGGGGCCTCCACGCACGAGTGGTGGCGGCTGGGGTTTGCTCTGACCGGCGCCGCGGAGATGCCGGCCTGGAACCGGCCCGCCCGCCCGATCGACCTCGACGATGCCAAGGGCGTGATCGAGCTCGTCGCGCGACGTCTCGGCCTGCCGGTCCCCGTCTATGCCCCGGTTCGGGACGACCCACGGCTCCATCCCGGTCGCGCCGCCCGGGTGACCGCCGGCGACGGGCTCGCCGGCCGGGTCGGGGAGCTGCATCCGGACCACCTCGAGCCCCTGGAGCTCCGCGATTCGCCCGTGCTCGTCGGCGAGCTCGCGATCGCCGGCCTCTCGGGAGGCCAGCCGGGCGCACCGCGCGTCACGACGCCGGCTCGCCACCCGGCGGTCGAGCGAGACCTGGCTGTCATCGTGGGGCTGGACGTCCCGGCGGCCGACGTCGAGGCCGCCATCCGGCGTCGGGGCGGGCCGCTGCTGCGCTCGATCGCACTGTTCGACCTGTACCGCGGCCGACCGCTCGCCGATACGGAGAAGAGCCTCGCCTACCGCGTGTCGTTCCAGTCGGACGAGCGGACGCTGACCGAGGCGGACGTCGAAGGCGCCATCGCCGCGATCACCGACGGCCTGGTAAAGGATGTCGAGGGTCGGCTCCGGACCTGACCGGACCTCGCTGCACCGGTCCTAACCATCGGGCGTTCGTACCCTTGCGACGGCGCGACGGCCGCTGCTACCCTTGCGCGGCTCTGGGCCGGCCGGCCTGGGCCTGGATCGCGTATCCAAGGGAGAATCGGTGGACCTCGGGAAGCTTCTGAACGGGATCAACACCGTCGATCTCATCCTCGTCCTCTTCTTCATGGGCTTCTTCGTGCTGGGTTTCGCCCAGGGAACGATCCGTCGGGTCATCGGCATCGGCGCGATCTTGTTCTCGTTCTTCTTCGCCGCCAACGTCGCGGAGCCGCTCGGCAACTTCCTCGGGGCCAACTGGACGCAGTTCCCCAAGCAGTACAGCTATATGATCGGCTTCCTCACGGTGTTCGGCGCGGCAACGATCGCCTTCGCCCTCGTGGTCCAAGGGTTCTACAAGCCCCAGCCGCTGTTCGAGAAGGCGCGTTTCGTCGACGAGTTCCTGGGCGGGGTGCTGGGCCTGTTGCAGGCGGCGATCATCCTGGGAGCGGTGGTCATCATCCTCGACTCGTTCTTCCGCATCGGCGGCATTCCCAAGTCACCCAACGAGCTGCCGCTGCTGCGAGAGTTGTGGACCGTGCTCGACACGTCGAAGATCGTGGCGGTCTTCCGCGAGACCATCATCCCGGTGTTCCTCACCGTGACCGGATTCCTCGTCCCGTCGTCGCTGCGCGCCCTCTATCCGATGGCCAGCTGACCGTCCTCGACCGCGCGACCCTCGCGCTCCCGACGCTCGAGGCCGCTCGGGCTCTACTGGGGACCTCTCTCGTCCGCGACGACGCCACCGGCCGGCGGGTCGGCCGGATCGTCGAGCTCGAGGCGTACATCGGGCAGGACGACCAGGCGTCCCATGCCCGGTTCGGCCCGACCGCTCGCAATCGGGTCATGTACGGGCCGCCGGGCATCGCCTACGTGTACCTTGTCTACGGGATGTATGACTGCCTCAATGTCGTCACCGAGCCACCCGGCAGCCCCGCGGCAGCCCTGATCCGGGCGGTCGACCCGCTCGAGGGCGTCGACCGGATGCGGGCGGATCGGCTGGCCGTCGAGCGCCGCCGACACGCCGCCAGGACGGACGCCGGCGCTGCCCTCGCCGGCGATCGCCTCGCGCGGATCCCCGACCATCGGCTCGCGAGCGGCCCGGGGCTCGTCGCGGCGGCATTCGGCCTCGATCGCGATTGGACAGGGACCGACCTGTGCGATCCCGCCTCGCCGCTGCGCCTGGAACACCGCGCCGGCGACGAGGTCGCCGACGTCGAGGTGCGCGCGACGGCGCGGATCGGCGTCGGCTATGCCGGAACGGACTGGGCCGCGCGTCCCTGGCGCCTGGCCCTTGCCGGTCACCCGGCCGTGTCCGGGCCGCGTTCGACCCGCTGAACGGCGAGAGCGCGATGGATGCCCGCTCGCAGGCCTTGCTGGAGTACCCGCTGATCCGGGATCGACTTGCCGCTGGGACGTCGTTCCCGCCGTCGCACCGCTTCGCGGAAGCCCTCGAACCGTCGGCCGACCCGGTCATCGTGGCCCGCCGGCTCGACGAGACGGATCAGGCTCGATCAGTGCTCGAGGAGCGGCCGGGCATCGGGATCGGGGCGGCGCACGACATCGGCCCGGCCGTCGAGCGCGCCGCGCGGGGCGGGCGCCTCGATCCGGCGCAATTCCTCGAGACCGCCGAGACCCTCGATGCGACGGCCCGGCTGGCGACGACCCTGGCCGACGAGCGCCGGCCGCTGCTCCGCGAGCTCGGTCGGGAGCTGCACGCGCTGCCGGCGTTGCGCAGTTCGCTGGCTCGCAGCTTCGATCCGGTCGGCGAGATGCTCGATACAGCCTCGCCGCGCCTGGGTGGGCTCCGCGCGGCGGTCAGGGTCGCCTACGACCGGCTCCGCCGGCGCCTCGATGCGCTCGTGGGGGCCGAGCTCGGCAACGCGCTCCAGGAGCCGATCGTCACGCTCCGCAACGGCCGCTACGTGGTCCCGGTCAAGGCCGAGGCACGCAACCGGGTCAAGGGCATCGTCCACGACGCCTCGGGCAGCGGCCAGACGCTGTTCGTCGAGCCGCTCGTCGCCGTCGAGCTTGGCAACGCCTGGCGCGAGGCCCAAGTCGCGGAGGCGGAGGAGATCGCCCGTATCCTCGATGAGCTCTCGGCGCTCGTCGCGGTCAATGCCCCGGCCCTGCGGGAGACGCTCGACGCGCTCGCCCGCTTCGACCTGTGGGCGGCCAAGGCGACGCTCGCGGCCGAGATGGACGCCACCCGCGCCGAGACCGCCGACCGACCCGAGGTGATCCTCCTCTCGGCGCGCCATCCGGGCCTGAGCGGTCGGGTCGTCCCGATCGACATCCGGATCGGCGACGGCTACACGGCCCTCGTCGTCACCGGTCCGAACACCGGCGGCAAGACGGTGACGCTACGGACCCTCGGCCTGCTCAGCCTCATGCACCAGGCCGGCCTTCACGTCCCGGCCGCGGTCGGCAGTCGATTGCCGGTGTGGCGCGACGTCTTCGCCGACATCGGCGATGAGCAGTCGATCGCCCAGTCGCTTTCGACGTTCTCGGGCCACCTGCGGCGGATCACGACGATCGTCGCCGAAGCGGGTCCCGGGACGCTCGTCCTGCTCGACGAGCTTGGCGCCGGTACGGACCCGACCGAGGGGTCGGCCCTCGCCCAGGCCCTGCTCGATCACTTCATCCGGGCCGGCGCGGTCGTCGCCGCGACGACTCACTACGCCGAGCTAAAGGCCTACGCCCACACGACGCCGGCGGCGCGCAACGCGGCGGTCGAGTTCGATCTCGACACGCTTTCGCCGACCTACCGGCTGACGATCGGGCTGCCCGGTGGCAGCCAGGCGTTCGCGATCGCAGAGCGGCTCGGCCTGCCGCCCGCGATCGTGAAGGACGCTCGATCGCGCCTCAGCGAGGCCCAGCGTTCGTTCGAAGCCACACTCGCCTCCATCAAGGCCACCGAGGGCGAGACCGGCGAGGCGCTCGAGCGCGCCCGCGTCGCCGAGGCCCGGGCGACCGAGGCGCTGCGAGTCGCCGAGGAAGAACGCCGTCGGGCTCGCCGGGAACGAGAGGAAGCCGTTCGAGCCGCCCGCGGGGAGGCCGACCGCGTCGTGGCCGACCTGCGCGACGAGCTGGCACTGACCCGCCGGTCGCTCGAGCGCGAGACCGTGACGACCGCCACGCTCGATGCGGCCCTCGCCCGGGCCGAGTCGGTCGCCGCCCGGTTGCCGGAGGTCGAGCCGTCACCCGTGCCGCCGCCGTCGGAGCCACGCAGCTGGCGCGTGGGGGAGCGCGCGCGGAGCCGCTCCGGCTGGGAGGGACGGATCGCGGCGATCGACAAGGACGGCCGCCGGGCGACGCTCGAGGCCGGCGGCATGCGGGTCGTCGTCGACCTTCCGGATCTGGAGCCGGCGTCAGCACGGCCGCGGCCGGGATCGGGCGGGGCCGACGGTGACGGGGGCGATGGTGGGGGACGAAGCGAGGCCTCGACGCTGCGACTCGACCGCGCCCGCAGCGTGGCCTCATCGCTCGACCTGCGCGGCGCCCGGGTCGAGGAGGCGCTCGATGCGCTTGGCCGCTATCTCGACGATGCGTCGCTGGCCGACCTCGGCTCGGTCACCATCGTCCACGGCCTGGGCACGGGCGCCCTGCGCGATGCCGTCCGGGTGGCCGCGGCCGACCATCCGCTCGTGCGCACGGTGCGGGGCGGGGAGCGCGGCGAGGGCGGGGACGGCGCGACGATCGTCGAGCTCTGAGAGCGACCGACCGCTCGGGTCAGGGCTTGGGCGACTTCCCGGGCCCGCCTCCGCCACCACCGCCGCCCGGTCCGGGTGACGGGCTCGGGCAAAAGAAGCCGAAGATCGGGTCGCATGTCGGCGGCGGTGGCACGACCGGGGGAGCCAGCGGACAGTGCTGGGTCGGCGCGAACGGCGCGCCCCACGAGGATCCGAACGGGTGGAATCCGCCGCCGTAGAAGTACGCCGTCCGGGTGCCCTTCAGGCCCCGCACGCCAGGGCCCTTCGCCGCGCGGTTGGCCCAGTTCCGGTCGGCGCGCTGCCACAACGGGAAGTTGGCGTCCACGTTGGAGAGGTTGAAGAAGCCGCGCGTCAGCTTCGGCCCGACGCAGCCATCGCGCCACAGGAGGCCGGACGCCGCATCGATGGTGGCCGTGACCCGCAGCGACTCGCGCTGGTTCGGGATCGTGCCCGGCAGGAAGAACTCCTGGACCGTCTTGCGCGAGTACGGCCCGGGTCGCAGCCCGGTGAACGCATCGACGGTCGCGGTCTTGAGCCCGCTCGGCGGCCGGAAGGCGCGGATCGGCTGGCCCTTGCTGATGTCGGTCATGATCGCCGACCACAGGGGCGCCGAGGAATCGAGCGACAAGCTGCCGTTGTTCGGTTGGTTGTTGCTGTTCCCCATCCAGACCCCGACGGCGATAGCGGGCTTCTTGCGGTCGACCGGCGGCGCGAGGTACCCGTAGGCATGCACGTCGCGGTTGTCGCTGGTCGTGCCCGTCTTGTAGGCGGCGGGGCGCCGGCGGCCGCCGTCGTAGATCGCCCACTTGCCCCAGAACGGGTTGGTCTTGGGCTCGGTGTTGCCCTGCAGGATGTCGGTGATGACGTAGGCCGCCTGCTTGCTGGTGACGTGGACGCCCTCCGGCTTGTCCCCGGCGAGGGGCCAGACCGTGTGACCCGACGAGTCGACGATCGAGCGAATGGTCTGGCGCGGCATCCGGACGCCGCCGTTGGCGATCGTCCCGTAGGCGCCGAGCAGGTCGATCGGATGGACCTCGAGGGTCCCGATCCCCATTGACAGGACCGGCGCCGCGGTGCCCGGGTAGGTGAGGCCGAAGTCCTTCGTGCGGCTGAAGACGTGGTTCAGGCCCATCATGATCGTCGACTTGATGGCCGGGATGTTCAGCGAGAACTGGAGGGCGCTGCGCAACCGGACGGGGCCGCGCTCGAGGTGGTCCGCCTGGGTCGGCACGAAGCGATTGCCGAAGTTGGTCGTCACGTCCATGAACATCGAGCTCGCGGTGAGCGTCTCGTCCTCGATCCCGATCAGGTAGTCGATCGGCTTGATCGAAGATCCGGGCTGTCTCCAGCCGTCGGCGAGGACGTCGAACTGCGGCTGGAACTTGCGGGTGCCCTTGGCGGTGTAGCTCGCGCTGCCGGCGTAGGCGAGGACTTCGCCGGTCCGGTAGTCGACGGCCGCCGCGGCGGCGTTGTGGATGTTCCGGCGGCGCAGCCCGAGGATCCACGACCACTGGCGCTGAGGGATCTTGCGCGCCCGCAGGATAGATCGCGCGTTGCTCGATTGTGGCGCTCGCGCGGCCGCGAAGACGTACTTCTCGGTCGTCTTCTGCATGTTCCAATCGAGCGTCGTCGTGACCTTGTAGCCGCCCGTGTCGACCGCGTCGCACGTATCGGGGGTGTCGGGGCAGAGGATCTGGCCGAGCGCCTTGCGCACCTGCCAGACGAACTGCGGGGCCCGCCACTGGGCTGAGACCTGGTCGCGCAGGACGACCGGCTCGGTCTTGGCTGCGTCGTATTCGGCGGCCGTGTGCTTGGACCCGGTCAGCGTGCTGCGGGTCTTCATGAGATCGAGGACGTAGTTGCGGCGCTGGACGATCTCGATGTCCTGGGGAACGACGAGCTGGACCGTCTGGCACTCGTCGGGTGTCTTGGCCTTGGGATCCGTGCAGACCTCGTTCGCGTTGCGCACGAGGTCGAACCGGGTCGGGGATTGGGGGATGGCGGCGAGGATCGCGTCCTGCGCCAGCGTGAGGTCCGCGAGCGACTTGCCGAAGTAGCCGCGCGCGGCGGCCTTCACCCCGTAGGTCTGGTTGCCGTAGAAGTTGTTGTTGAGATAGGCGGTGATGATCTCCTGCTTGCCGGCGTCGCCTGGATACGCCTCGGTCAGGCGGATCGACTGGATGATCTCGCGGATCTTGCGCTCGTACGTGTCGCCCTCGAGGGCCGCTTTGGGCAGCAGGCGGTTGCGGACCAGCTGCTGGGTGATGGTCGAGGCCCCGCGCGGCCGGCCGCTGAGCGTGTCCAGCCCGGCGGCGACGATGCCAGCTGGGTCGAAGCCGGCGTTGATCCAGAAATCCTTGTCCTCGATCGCCGTCGTCGCGTCGAGCATCTCGCCGGGGATCTGGTCGAACGCGACGACCTCGCGACGGAGCTGCCCCAGGTGTGCGAGCTCGATCTTGCCGGTCCGGTCGTACACGACCGTCTGCTGCTCGAACCCGAGATTGGAGAGGGCCGCCTTGGGATCCGGCAGGCCGTCGGCGTAATGGTTGTACGCGGCCGCGGTGAACAGCAGCCCGCCACCGGCGAGCAGCATGATGACGAGCAAGAGGAGGAAGGGGATGGCGATGACGATCCGTCGGACCGTCGACCCCCCACGTCCCGTTGGCCGGCGGTCAAGGGAGCGTCGGTGACGCTGCCGCCGGGCGAGAGTGGTCTGCATGGAAGTCCGCACGATAGCATAGGGCCCGTGATCAGCCACTCGTGGAGGAGCCCTCGGTTCGTGACGCCTCGTTCATGGCGACTGTGACGGGCGCCGATCGGGGCGTGGCCGGTGAAGGCCTGCTCGAGGAGCTCGAATGGCGCGGGATCCTGCACGAGACGACGCCCGGATTGCCCGAACGGCTGGCCTCCGGCCGACCCATCAGCGGCTACATCGGCTTCGACCCCTCGGCCGACGCGTTGCACATCGGTCACCTTGTCCCGATCTTCGGCCTGCTGCGACTGCAACGCCACGGTGGCCGGCCCGTGGCGATCGTCGGCGGGGGGACGGGCATGATCGGCGACCCGTCCGGCCGCTCGACCGAGCGCAACCTGCTCGACCGGGAGACGCTCGATGCGAACGTCGTCGCCCTGCGCGCCCAGCTCGAGCGATTCCTCGATTTCTCCCCGGGCTCGGGTGGGGCCGTGCTGGTCAACAACCTCGACTGGCTCGGCGAGCTGTCGCTCATCGAGTTCCTGCGCGACACCGGTAAGCACTTCACCGTGCCGTACATGCTCGCCAAGGAGTCCGTCCAGGTCCGCCTGGAGCGCGGGCTGTCCTTCACCGAGTTCAGCTACATGCTGCTGCAGGCCTACGACTTCACCCACCTGAACCGGACGATGGGCGTCGAACTGCAGATGGGCGGCGCCGACCAGTGGGGCAACATCACGGCCGGGTTGGAGCTCATCCGCCGCACGAGCGGGAGCGAGGAGCATGCCCATCCGGCGCACGGCCTCGCGTACAAGCTGTTGCTGTCCCCGTCGGGCACGAAGTTCGGCAAGACCGAGGGTGGCGAGACGGTCTGGTTAGATCCGCGCCGCACGACGCCATATGCGTTCTACCAGCACTGGTTCAACACTGACGACCGCGACGTCGGGACGTACCTACGCTGGTTCACCGACCTCGGGCGCGAGGAGATCGAGGCACTCGAAGCCGAGACCGCGGCGCGACCCGAGGCGCGGGCAGCGCAGCGGGCGCTCGCGGACGACATCACGGCCCGGACCCACGGGGAGGCGGCGGCGGCTGAGGCCATCGTCGTGTCGGAGGCGATGTTCTCGGATCGCGTGATCAGCGATCCCGTGGCGCTGGAGTCGCTGTTCGAGGCGACGGGCGGGTTCACGTTCCCGCCCGGAATCGAGGCGGCCGGTGCGGCCGCGCTGCTCGCCGAGGCCGGCATGTTCGCCTCGCGCGGGGAGGCGCGCCGGATGATCGCCTCGGGCGGCGTGACGATCAACGGGCGACGGGTGACGGACCCGGCCTATGTCCCGGAACCGATCGCCGGGGAGTGGCTCGAGGTCCGGATCGGCAAGCACCGCCGCCTGATCGGGCGCCGGGCGGGCTAGGCGTGCCGGGCCCGGAGGGCCTCGATGACCGTGGACGGCGGCACGCGACGTTCCGCGAGCAGGACGAGCGCGTGATAGAGCAGATCTGCCGCCTCGCCGGCCAGGGCCGCTCGCGTCGTCTCCGACGAGCCCGTCGCGTCGTCCTTGGCCGCGATGAGCACCTCGGTGGCCTCCTCGGTCACCTTGCGGCCGGCTGCATCCACCCCGCCATCGAGCAGTGAGGCCGTGTAGGAGCCGTCCGGGCGGTCCGCAGCGCGCTCGGCGATCGTCGACCACAGCGTCTCGAGCCAGGCGAATCCCTGCGTCGCGCGTGCTGCAGGTGACCCGTCCGGATCGAAGCAGGTGCGTGTGCCCCGATGACACGTCGGCCCGACCGGGTCGACCGTGGCCAGCAGCGCATCGCCGTCGCAGTCGACGGCGAGCGAGACGAGGCGCAGCACGTGGCCGCTCGTCTCGCCCTTGCGCCACAGTCGATCGCGCGAGCGGGAGTGGAAGTGGACATCGCCCGTGGCGACGGTCGCCGCCAGCGCCTCGGCGTCCATGAAGGCGACCATCAGGACGGGCCCGTCGTGGGCGTCCTGGACGACGACCGGCACGAGCCCATCCGGGCCGAAGGCGACGGCCGGCGCCTCGCGAGCACTCACACCGCGAGCTCTGGCGTAAGGCGCACTGGCAGGCCCGCGGCGGCCATGGCGGCCTTGACCGAGGCGATCGAGTGGATCCGCCGGTGGAAGATCGAGGCGGCGAGCACCGCGTCGGCGCCGCCATCTCGGACCGCCGCGACGAAGTCGGCCGGGCCGGCCGCGCCGCCCGAGGCGATGACGGGCACGGGGACGCGGTCGGCGATGGCGCGCAGCAGCTCGGTATCGAAGCCAGATCCCGTGCCGTCCCGGTCGATCGAGGTCACGAGCAGCTCCCCGGCACCCAGTTCGACGGCCCGTTCCGCCCAGGCGACCGCATCGCGACCGGTCACGGTCCGGCCACCCTCGACGACGACCTCCCACGATCCGGCCGCCGTCCGCCGGGCATCGATCGCCACAACCACGGCCTGTCGCCCGAAAACTGCCGCGCAGGCATCGATCAGCGACGGGTCGGCCACCGCCGCGGTGTTGAGCGAGACCTTGTCGGCCCCGGCTCGCAGGACGTCGCGCATCTCGGGCACGCTCCGCACGCCGCCACCGACGGTGAGCGGGATGAAGGCGCGCCGCGCGGTCCGCTCGACGATGTCGAGAAGCGTGCCACGCCGCTCGGGTGCCGCGCCGATGTCGAGGAACACGATCTCGTCGGCGCCTTCGCGGGCGTAGCGCTCGGCGAGCTCGGGCGGATCGCCCTCGTCGACGAGATCGACGAAGCGCGTGCCCTTGACGACCCGGCCGTCGGCCACGTCGAGGCAGGGGATGACGCGGCGGCACAGCATCAGGCGGCTCCCGAGGTCACGGCCTGGGCGCGCCGGACGAGGGCCACGAAGTTGGAGAGCAGCCGCAGGCCGTCATCGCCGCTACGCTCGGGGTGGAACTGGACGCCGAGCATCGACCCGCGGGCGATGGCCGATACGAACGGGCGACCGTGTTCGGTCATCGCGAGCACGACCTCGTCCGCGACCGCCGGCTCCGGGACACCGGCGTAGGAATGCACGAAATACGCGTCCGCGCCGTCGCGGATCCCGCTGAACAGGGGATGCGCGCGCCGCCGGACGACCTGGTTCCAGCCGATGTGCGGCAGCGTCGGCGCGTCCTCGAGACGAACCGTGCGCCCCGGGATGACCCCGAGGGCCGTCGCGCCGTCTTCGTCGCTCCGCTCGAACAGCAGCTGGAGGCCGAGGCAGATGCCGAGGAACGGGCGATCCGCCGCGATCCAGGCACGGATCGGCTCCGTCAGGCCCCGCTCGTCGAGGCGCGCCATCGCCGGCGCGGCCGCCCCGACGCCCGGCACGATGAGCGCGTCCGCTTCCGCGAGCTCGCCGACGTCGCGGGCGACCATCACCCGGGCACCGACCTGCTGCAGGGCTTGGTCGATGCTGACGAGGTTCCCGGCGCCATAGTCCACGACCGCGATACGGGGCGAGTCCCCGTCGCCACTCACCCGAGCGATCCCTTCGTCGACGCGACCCCCTCGCGTCGTGGATCGGGCTCGCAGGCGACGCGCAGCGCTCGGCCCAGGGCCTTGAACGCGGCCTCGGCCAGGTGGTGGTCGTTCCGTCCGTGGCCGCTGAGATGGAGCGTCACCCCGGCCGTGCGCGTAAACGACTCCAGCGCATGCTCGACGAGCTGGAGCGGCAGCCCTCCGACGCGCTCGCCCGCGAACGGCAGGTCGACGACGGCGTACGGGCGGCCACCGACATCGAGAACCGCGGTCGCGATCGATTCGTCCATCGGCACCGAGCTGTCACCGAACCGCCGGATCCCCGCACGGTCGCCGAGCGCCTCGGCGACGGCCGCCCCGAGTACCAGCGCGACATCCTCGACCGTGTGGTGCTCGTCGATCTGCAGGTCGCCGTCGGCATGGACGGCCAGGTCGAACAGGCCGTGATGGGCGAACGACCCGAGCAGGTGATCGTAGAAGCCGATGCCGGTGGCGATGGCGGTGTGGCCCGACCCGTCGAGGGCAAGCGTGATCGTGATATCCGTCTCGCTCGTTGTGCGCCCGATCGTGACTCGGCGCCCGGGTTCGCGCGGGCCGATCTCGATATCGCCGATGGGGGTTGTCATCCTGCGGTCCCCGTGGCGATCGTCTGGGCGGCTTCGATGAGCCGGTCGTTCTCCGCGCGGTCGCGGACGGTCAAGCGCAGGGAGCCCGCGAGCGGATGTCCGGTCCCGAACGTCCGTGGCACGAGTCCGCGCTGCAGCAGCCCCTCGGCCACGGCGGCCGCTCGCTCGGGCGTGCCGAGGTCCGCAAGGAGGAAGTTCGTCACGCTCTCGCCAACCGACCAGCCCGCATCGCGCAGGGCCTGACTCAGTCGCGCACGCTCGCGGGCGACCCGCTCGAGGTTGTCCTCGAGGATCGATGGATCGAGCAGCGCCTCGGTGACGAGGGTGACCGAAACCGTCGATACCGACCCCGGTGGCCGGAAGGGGTTGAGTCGGGCGATGACGTCGGGAACGGCGAGGCCGAAGCCGACCCGCAGCCCGGCCAGCGCGTACGCCTTGCTCGCCGTGCGGACGACGATCAGGTTTGGGTGGGTCAGGCGCAGGTCCACGAGCGACCGACCGATGAACTCGGCGTAGGCCTCGTCGAGCACGACGGCCGGAGGCTCGCGACGCGCATTCCTCGCATCGGCCGCCAACCTATCGAGCAGGCCTTCGATCGCGCCCTCCGGCTCCGCCATGCCGGTCGGGTTGTTCGGGCTGCAGAGCCAGACGATCGCCGCGGTCCGGGCGGCCTCGCGGACGGCCTCGACGTCGAGCGACCATCCCTCGGTCGCGGGACGGCGCGGGACGACGACCGCGCGGGCGGCTCGTTGCTCGGTGATCACGCGGTACATCGCATACGTCGGCGCCGGAACGACCGCGCTTGCGCCCGCCGGAAGGAATGCCTTGCCGACGACGTCGAGCACCTCGTCCGCGCCGGCGCCGATCAGAACCTCGTCGCGGCCGACACCGTAGCGCGCCGCGGCCGCCTCCACGAGGCGGCGGTAGTCCGTGGGCGGGTACTCGGACAACGGGGTCTCGAACCGGCCGGCCGCCAGGAGCCTGCCGGCCAGCGCCGGCGGTGTTGGCGAGGTATTGAGGTCGAATCGGACGATCCGCTCGAGCGGGATCCCGTATCGGGCCGCGACCTCCTCGTCCGTGGCCTCCCAGCTGTACGACGCGGGGGCGGTCGGCGAGTTGAACGTGACCGGTGTCGGGGTCATCGCTCGTCCTCGAATCTTCGGGCGACCGCGTCGCGATGGGCCTGCAGGCCTTCGGCCTCCGCGAGCGTTTCGATCGTCGCGCGGATCGCCGCCAGGCCGTCACGGCTGATGCGCTGGACCTGGGTGTACTTGCCGTAGGCCTCCACGGCGAGGCCGCCGGACGACCGCGCCAGGCCGCCGGTCGGCAGGACGTGGTTCGCGCCGGTCGCGTAGTCGCCGGCCGACTCGGGCGCCCACGGCCCGACGAAGAGGGAACCCGCGTTGCGCAGCCGCTCGACGGTCGGCTCGAGCGGCTCGACATCGACGGAGAGATGCTCGGGCGCGTAGTCGTTCACGAAGTCGATGGCGTCGTCTAGGGTCGCCGTGAGGACGATCCGGCCGTGCTCGCTGAGGGCACGGGTGAGGATGTCGTGGCGTCGCGCGCCGCTCAGGAGGGCGTCGACCTCCCGCTCGACGGCGTCGGCGAACTCCGCGTCCGTCGTGACGAGCAAGGCGGGAGAATCGGGGCCATGCTCGGCCTGGGTGATGAGGTCGAGAGCCACTCGATGGGGATCGGCGGGCGGCGCGGCCAGGACGAGGCCTTCCGATGGGCCGGCGGGCAGGTCGATGCCGACCTCGCCGAAGACCTCGATCTTCGCGGCGGTGACCCAGGCGTTGCCGGGTCCGACGATCCGGTCCACGGGCTCGAGGCCGATCTCCGGAAGCCCGTAAGACAGCGCCCCGATCGCCTGGGCGCCACCGGCGACGAGGAGCGTGTCGATCTCGAGCAGACCGGCCGCACCGCGCAGGACCGGATCGATCGCGCCATCGCGGCCGGCCGGTGATGCGACGACGACCCGCTCGACCCCCGCGACGCGGGCCGGGACGACCGTCATGAGCAGCGAGCTCGGGTACGGTGCCGAGCCGCCCGGCACGTACGCGCCCACCGAACGAAGCGGGGTCCAGCGGCGCTCGATCTCGACCCCGGGGACGATCTGGGTTCGTGTGGAGGCCGGGCGCTGGGTCTCGGCAAACTTCGTGATGTTCGCGATCGCCTGGTCGAGAGCTAGTCGGATGGGGGCGCTCAGGGCGTCCCGAGCGGAACGGCGCTCCGCGGCGTCGAGGGTCAGGCGGGCGTCCCGGCGCCCACCGCCGACCCGGGCATTCGCGTCTCGGACGGCTGCGGCACCCCGCGAGCGGACATCGGCCAGCGTCGTCCGTACACCCTCCCGGACCGCCGGATCGGGCACGGCTCCGCGCCGGACCATGACCGTTCGCTGGGACCGCGCCGCCGCGAGGTCCGCCGGATCCGTGGCGCGGAGGTCGAGTCGTCGGAGGCGCAGGGTTGCGGGCGCGGTCACGGGACGATCTTTTCGATCGGCAGAACGAGGATGCCCGACGCGCCCGAGGCCTTGAGGCGAGGCAGCAGGCCCCACACGTCGTCGGCGCCGACGACGGTGTGGATCGCGATCATCCCGTCGTGGGCGAGTGGGATCACCGTTGGCGATTCGAGGGCCGGCAGGAGAGCCTGGAGCTCGCCCAGGCAGGTGGCCGGCGCGTTCATCATCACGTACTTGCGGCCACGTGCGGCGATGACCGCGCCGAGCATCGTGTCGATCGCCTCGAGCTCCGCCCGACGAGCGCGATCGGCGGCCGGGTTCGCGACGAGGACCGCCTCCGAGGACAGCACGTCACCGATCTGGCGGAGGCCGTTCATCACCAGGGTCGAGCCGGTCGAGACCAGATCGACGATCGCTTCGCCGAGCCCGAGCCGAGGTGCGACCTCGACGGCGCCCGAGATCGGGATGACGTCGACCGCGATGCCCTGGCTCTCGAAGAACCGGCGGGTCGTGTTCGGGTGAGCCGTGGCGATCCGCAGACCGGCGAGGTCGGCCACCGTCTGGTACGGGGTGTCGTTCGGCACCGCCGCGGCGAGTCGGCATTGACCGTAGCCGAGCGAGCGGACCTGCGGCAGCTCCGAGCCCGACTCCGCAAGGAGATCGATCCCGGTGATGCCCAGGTCCGCGACCCCGTCGCCGACGAACTCGATGATGTCGTTCGTGCGGACGAACAGGACGTCGAGGTCGTAGTTCTGGACCCGCGACACGAGGCTGCGATCGTGCTCCTCGAACACGAGGCCGGCGTCGTGGAGCAGCCGAAGGGTCGGCTCGACCAACCGTCCCTTGTTGGGCACGGCGAGCCGCAGGCGGTCGCTCATCCTTCTGTGGCGGTGGGGTAGGGCGTGCTGCCGGTCCGAGAGGCTACGTCGAGCTTCTCGAGCATCGCCCGATAGCCGCCTTCGCCGTGATTCAGCCACGAGGCGATGCGCGTGATCGTGGCCGTGCTGGCGCCGGTCCGCTTCGAGATCTCCGCGTAGTGGAGACCGGCATCGAGCATTCGGACGACCGCCCAGCGCTGGGCCATGTCGCGCAGCTCGCTGAGGGTGCAGAGATCGCGGAAGAAGCGCTCGGCTTCGTCGGGGGAGTCGAGCCGGAGAATCGCCTGGAGGAGCGCCTCTACGTCCGGTGTTCGCCAGTCCTGGGCCATCGCCCGCACCACCTTGCTGTCGTGGTACCGTATTAGTGTAGTAACACGCTAGCACGCTAGAGGAAGGCTTGACAAGCCCGTTCGAGATCCTACCGGCGATCGACCTGCGAGGCGGCCGGGTAGTCCGCCTCCAGCAGGGGGATTTCGAGCGCGAGACGGCGTTCTCCAGCGATCCCGTCGCCGTCGCCCGCGATTTTGTCGATCGTGGAGCGCGCTGGCTGCACGTGGTCGATCTCGATGGCGCGCGATCCGGCCGCCCGGCTCACATCGAGGTGATCGCCCGGATCGTGGCGGCGGTCGGGGAGCGTGCCCAGGTCGAGGTGGCCGGCGGGCTTCGAGACGAGACAGCCGTGACGCAGGCGCTCGCGTCGGGCGCTGTTCGCGCGGTCGTCGCCACGGCGGCCCTGGCCCATCCGGTGTTCGCTGAGCGCCTGATCCGGGCTCACGGCCCGGGACGGATCGTCGTCGCACTCGACGTCCGGGACGGCCTGGCTGTCGGAGCGGGCTGGAGAGATGGAACGCCGGGCAGGCAAGCCGAGGAGGCCCTCGCCATGCTCGTGGACCGCGGCGTTTCCACGTTCGAGGTGACCGCGATCGATCGCGACGGCCTGCTCGGCGGTCCGGATCTCGCCTTGCTCGACCGATTCGTGACTGCCGCTCGCGGCGCGATCATCGCGTCTGGCGGCATCGCCTCGATCGATGACGTGAGGGCCGTCCGAGCGATCGGCTGTTCCGGCGCGATCATCGGCCGCGCGCTCTACGACGGGACGCTCGACCTCGAGTCGGTGCTGGAGCTGCGCGACATCACCACCTGATCGCGGTTGGCCTCTGGTCGTCGGCGGCGACGGCGCCGCGGGAACTCAGTGGCCGCCGTGCCCGCCGGTCGCCTCGACCGTCTTGCGGTGCGACTCGATCACCTTGTCAGCCAGGTGCGACGGCACGTCCTCGTAGTGATCGAGCGTCGAGCTGAACGTGCCCCGTCCGTGGGTCAATGAGCGCAGCTCGGTCGCGTAGCTGAACAGCTCGGCCTGGGGCACGTGCGCCGTGATGACCTGCGCGCCGTCGGACGCGTCGAGGCCGAGGACCCGGCCGCGTCGGCCGTTCAGGTCGCGGTTGACCTCGCCCATGTACTCCTCGGGCACGCGGATCTCGACCGACATGATCGGCTCGAGCAGCGCCGGTTTCGCCTGGTGGACGCCGTCCTTGAGCGCCATCGATGCCGCGATCTTGAACGACAGCTCGTTCGAGTCGACCGGATGGAAGGACCCGTCGTACAGCGTCGCCTTGAAGTCGGACAGGGGGTACCCGGCGAGGACGCCCTCGGCGGCCGCCTCGCGGACGCCCTTCTCGACGCCGGCGAAAAACCCTCGCGGCACCGATCCACCGACGACCCGCTCGGCGAACTCGATGCCACCGTCGGGGTTGGGTTCGAGCTCGAGCCACACGTCGCCGAACATCCCGTGGCCGCCGGTCTGCTTCTTGTAACGACCGTGGACCTGGGTCTTGCCCCGGATCGTCTCCTTGTAGGGGACCTTGGGCGTGTGGGTCGCGATCGCCGCGCCGAACTTGCGCTTGAGCCGCTCGATGATGACCGCGATGTGGGCCTCGCCCATCGTCCGCAGGATCTGCTCGCCGATATCGCTGCGTTCGAGCCGGACCGTGGGCTCTTCCTCGAGCATGCGCTGGAGCGCCGGTCCCATCTTGTCGAGGTCCTGCTTGGAGACCGGCTCGATGGCGACGACGAGCGCCGGCTCCGGGAATGCGAGCGGCGGAAGCGTCAGTGGCCGCTCCTTGGTCGAAAGCGTGTCCCCGGTCTCGGTCACCGCGAGCTTCGCGATCGCGCCGATCTCGCCGGCCTTGAGCTCGCCGATCGGCTCCTGCTCCTTGCCGTGGAGCAGGAGGAGCTGGCCGATCCGCTCGTCCTCGTTGCGGGTCGCGTTCCACACGTGAGCCTGGGACCGGAGTGTGCCCGACAGGACGCGCAGGTACGTGAGCCGGCCGACGAACGGGTCCGCGGTCGTCTTGAAGACCCGGACGAGCAGCGGCCCAGATTCATCGGCCGGGACCGCGACCTCGGAATCGTTCTTCTCGATCGCCTGGACGGGGGCTTCGTCGGCCGGGGAGGGGAGGTACCGCACGATCGCATCGAGCAGCGCCCGCAGGCCGATCCCCTTCGTCGCACTGCCCACGAGCACCGGCGCGAGGATGCTGTCCTTGACCCCCTTGCGCAGGCAGGCCTCGAGCTCCGGGTCGGATACCTCCTCGCCCTCGAGGTACTTGGTCAGCACGCCGTCGTCGGCCTCGGCCGCCGCTTCGAGCAGCTGCTCGCGGCGGCGCGCGACTTCGTCGGCGAGCTCGTCGGGGATGGGGATCTCCGTCTCGTCGGAGCCGTCCCAGCGGTAGGCCTTGCGATGGACGAGGTCGACGTGGCCGCTGAATGACTCGCCCGCGCCGATCGCGATCTGCAGGGGGGCGATCTTCTCGCCGAACGCCGTCCGGAGAGCGTCGAGCGCCGCCGTGGGATTGGCATTCTCCCGATCGGACTTGTTGATAAAGAAGCACGCTGCCCGGCCCGTGGCGCGTCCCAGTGCGACGGCCTGCTCCAGGCCCGCCTCCACCCCGGCCGAGGCGTCCATGACGAACAGCGCGCCATCGACGGCGGCAAACCCCTCGACGACATCGGCGACGAAGTCCGGATAGCCGGGCGTGTCGACGAGCGAGATCCGCGTGCCTTCGCGCTCGAACGTCCCGACCGCCAGGCTGAGCGACTCCCGACGCTTCTGCTCCTCGGGTTCGTAGTCGAGGTGGGCGGTGCCCTCGTCGACCTTGCCCAGTCGCGGAATCGCCCCGGCGCTGAAGAGCAGCTGTTCGGCGAGGGTCGTCTTGCCGGACCCGGCGTGGCCCGCCAGGACCACGCTGCGAAGGTGAGGGAGGTCGACGCTCTTCATCGTCATCGGCTCAGACGATCCTCCTGCACAGGGTTGCGATCGGGGGTCGGGAGCGCGGGTCCGGCCATGATAGTCGGCTATACTCCGGCCCGCGATGTCAGGGCATAGCAAGTGGTCGACGATCAAGCGCCAGAAGGGCGTCACCGACGCCAAACGGGGCGCTCTGTTCACGAAGGTCGCCCGCGAGATCAGCGTCGCGGCCCGTCAGGGCGGCGGCGACCCTGACGCCAACTACCGGCTCCGACTCGCGATCGAGAAGGCGCGCTCGGTCAACATGCCGTCCGACAACATCAAGCGTACGATCGACAAGGCGACCGGCGGCGGCGAAGCGGAGCAGTACGAGGAGATCGTCTACGAGGGCTACGGCCCCGGCGGCGTGGCGGTCCTCGTCGAGGCCCAGACCGACAACCGGAACCGCACGGCGGCCGAGGTTCGCTCGATGTTCACCAAGAGTGGCGGGCAGCTGGCGGGTAGCGGTGCGGTCGCCTGGCAGTTCGAGCCGCGCGGCCTGATCACCGTGCCCCGCGCCGGGCAGGATCCCGACGAGGTGGCCCTCGCGGCGATCGATGCCGGTGCGGACGACGTCGACACCGACGCGGACGAGTCGATCGAGATCTACACCTCGCCTGCCGACCTCGAGGCCGTACGCCGGGCGCTCGAAGGAGCGGGCGTGCCGGTCGAGTCAGCCGAGTCGACGATGATCGCCAAGCAGACCGTCGAGCTCGACGCCGGGAAGGCCCGCCAGGCGCTGCGCCTCGTCGAGCAGCTCGAGGAACTCGACGACGTTTCTCGCGTGACCGCCAATTTCGACATCCCCGAGGAGCTCTTCGCCGAGGTCGCCGGGTGATCGTTCTCGGGATCGACCCGGGGACGGCGGCACTGGGATACGGCATCGTCGAGGCGACGGCCGGTCGGCTGCGCGAGATCGACCACGGCTGCCTGGTTACCTCGCCCGACGACGGCCTGCCTGATCGGCTCGTCGCCATCCATTCGCTGGTCGACGAGCTGCTCGGCCTCCACCAGCCGGACGTCCTCGCGGTCGAGCGCCTGTTCTTCTCGAAGAACGTCCAGACGGCGTTCGCCGTCGGCCAGGCTCGTGGGGTCGTCCTCCTGGCCGCCGCTCAGCACGGCGTGACGGTCCGGGAGGCCACCCCGAACGAGGTCAAGAGCGCGGTCGCTGGGTACGGGGCCGCGGACAAGGAGATGGTCCAGCGGATGGTCCAGCTCGTGCTCGGCATGGCCGAGCGACCGCGACCGGACGATGCGGCGGATGCGCTCGCGATCGCGGTCTGGGGGGCCAACACGCAGGACTCGGCCATCGCCCGCGGCAGCGGCGCCGCCGCGGTGCAGGACCGCGCGGCGGTGGCGCCGATCACGCGCGGGGCCACGGGATACGAGCGGGCGGTCCAGACGGCCCTGGCCGCCGAGCGCGCCTCGACCAAACGATCCGCCTCGTGACCCGCCGGCAGGCCCTGCCCTCGGGCCACGGCCGGTGATCGCCTCGGTCGAGGGCACCGTGGGGGCGATCGCCGCCGATTCGATCGTCATCGCGGTTGGCGGGATCGGCTATCGGGTGTTCGTGGCGCCGTCCGTCCTGGCGACGGCGATCCCCGGCAAGGTCCTCAAGCTCCACACGTTCCACCTCGTCCGCGAGGACCAGCAGGCGCTGTATGGCTTCCGGACCTCGGAGGAGCTCGGGTTCTTCAATCTGCTGCTCACCGTGACCGGGGTCGGGCCCAAGGTGGCGCTGGCGATCGTCGGCTCACGACCGACGGCCGATCTGCAGCTCGCGATCATGGCCCAGGACCAGGCCGTCCTCGTCAGCATCCCCGGGATCGGCAAGAAGCTCGCGGAACGGGTCATTTTCGAGCTCAAGGAGAAGGTGGCCGCGGCCGGGGTCGCGGCGATCGATGTTGGCCGCGGCCCGGGTTCGCCGGCGGGCGAGGGCGAGATCGTGGCCGCGCTCCAGGCCCTCGGCTACTCGCTCGCCGAGGCGCGCGAGGCGTCGCGGACGGCGCTCGCCGACGTCGGCGCCGCGAGCACGCTCGAGGAGCGGGTCAAGGCCGCTCTGCGGAGTCTCGTTCGGGACTGACGGCGGAACGTCGGCCGCGAGTGCGTCGACCGGCGGTCAGTCGGCGCCGGGTCCCGACGCATTGGGGTCAGGGTCAGGGTCAGGGGCGCCGGCCGGCCAGCGCGTCGGCGTGCAGCCCGCTCGGGTCGATCGAGGCGCGACCCTCGCGCGCCGCCAGCTGGGCCAGCGTCTCCTCGTCGAGGATGTCGAGCATCGCGTCGCGCACGTCGAGCATCACGTCGCGTAGCGGGCATGTCGCCTCATCGATGCATGAGCACGGCTCGTAGTAGCGGAGCGAGACGCATCCAAGCGGCGCGAGGGCGCCGTCGAGCAGCCGGATGACCCGACCGATCGACACGGTCGTGGGGTCTGCGGCGAGGGCATACCCGCCGTGCGCCCCGAGGGTCGTGCGGACGATCCCACCGTGCTTGAGCGTCGCCATGATCTGCTCGAGGAACTTCGAAGGCAGGCGATTGCGCTGGGCCAGCACGGCGAGGGCGACCGGCGGCGCCCCGTCGGTGCGGACGAGGTCGACGAGGGCGCGGAGGCCGTACTCGGAGCGGCGCGACAAGCGCATGGCGCCGATGGTAGTCCCGAAGCCCTACTTGCGTAGGGGGACTTCGGTCGGGCGTCGTCACGGAGCCGTCGTCTCGCGTCGAACAGGCGTGCTAAATCGATCGCGTCGTGCTACCATCCGCGCGATGATGGACGACGTCTCCCGCATCCTCTCGGCGGACCTCGTGGACGAGGCGGACCTCGTCGTCGAAGGCAGCCTGCGTCCCAAGTCGCTCGGCGAATACATCGGCCAGACCGAGGTCAAGGCCAACCTCTCGGTGCTGCTGCAGGCGGCGAAGGGGAGGGGAGAGGCGGCCGACCACATCCTGCTGTTCGGGCCGCCGGGCCTCGGCAAGACCACGCTCGCGACGATCGTGGCGCGCGAGCTCGGCGTGAACGTCCGCTACACCTCGGGCCCCGCGATCGAACGGGCCGGCGATCTCGCCGCGATCCTCACCTCGCTCGATGAGCGCGACGTCCTATTCATCGACGAGGTCCACAGGCTCAATCGCGCGGTCGAGGAGATCCTCTACCCGGCGATGGAGGACTTCGCGCTCGACGTGATGATCGGCAAGGGCCCGAGCGCCCGGAGCCTGCGACTCAGCCTGAAGCCGTTTACGATCGTCGGCGCCACGACCCGTGCGGGCCGCATCAGCTCCCCGTTGCGTGACCGCTTCGGGGCGACCTACCGACTTGACTTCTACACGGACGACGAGCTGGCCCGGATCGTCGAGCGTTCGGCCGAGATCCTCGACGTGCCGATCGATGCCGCGGCGACCCAGGCGATCGCCCGCCGCGGTCGCGGGACCCCGCGGATCGTCAACCGGCTGCTCAAGCGCGTCCGCGACCATGCCCAGGTCCATGGCGACGGACGCGTGGACGAGGCGACTGCGCGTGCCGCGATGCGGGCACTGGAGATCGACGACGAAGGCCTCGACTCGTCCGACCGCAAGCTGCTCGCCGCGATCGTCCAGAAGTTCGCCTCGGGCCCGGTCGGGGTCGCGGCCCTGGCGGCCGTCCTGTCCGAGGAGATCGAGACGATCGAGGACGTCCACGAGCCGTTCCTGCTGCGCCTCGGGTTCCTAGATCGGACCCCGCAGGGTCGCATCGCGACCGATCTCGCCCGGACCCACCTCTCCGCCCTGGGCTACGAGATCCCCCCGCCGCGGCGTGCCGAGGGCGGCATGCCGAGCCTGTGGGACGATCCGACGCCGCCCGAGGCGTGATCGCCCCCTTCGCGTCGGGCGCCGCGCGCTACGAGCTCGACGTCCCGCCGCCGGCCGACGGCTCCACGCGAGCACGAGTCGGGCGGCTGACGCTCACACACGGGGTCGTCGAGACGCCGCAGTTCATGCCGGTCGGCACGAACGCGACGGTCAAGGCGCTCTCGCCCGACGACCTCCGCGACGCCGGCGCCTCGATCATCCTCGCGAACACGTACCACCTCTACCTGCGGCCCGGCCACGAGCGCATCGAGCGGCTCGGCGGGCTGCACCGGTTCATGGACTGGGATCGGCCCATCCTCACCGACTCGGGCGGCTTTCAGGTCGTCTCGCTCGGGGACCTGCGCGTCGTGGACGAGGACGGCGTGACGTTCCGCAGCCACCTCGACGGTTCGATCCACCGGTTCACCCCCGAGCACGCCATCGGCGTTCAGGAGGCGCTCGGGTCCGACATTGCGGTCGCCTTCGACCAGCCGGTCTACCCGAGCTCGCCGCTGGCCGTCGTCGCCGAGGCGACCGAGCGGACGCACCGCTGGGCCGAGCGCTCGCTGGCGGCCCACAGCCGCGAGGATCAGGCCCTGTTCGGCATCGTGCAGGGCGGGCTCGATCCGGAGTTGCGGGCAGCATCGACGCGGTTCATCGCCGATCTGCCGGTCGATGGCATCTGCATCGGTGGGCTCGCCGGGGACGAGACGGCGCAGCAGCGCGACGAGACCCTCGACGTTGTCGTTCCGTTGCTGGCGGATGACCCGCGGCCGCGCTACCTCATGGGCCTCGGCTCACCGGCCGACCTGCTCGAAGCCGTCCATCGCGGGATCGACCTGTTCGATTCGGTGTTGCCGGCGCGAGTGGCGCGGAACGGGCAGCTGTGGGTGCCGGGCGGTCGGTTGAACATGCGCAACCAGCGTTTCCTCGACGACCCGGAGCCGGTCCAGGCCGATTGCCCATGCCTGCTCTGCCGGCGATTCTCGCGGGCGTATCTGGCCCACCTCTTCCGAGCCAAGGAGCTCCTGGCCTACCGGCTCGCGACTTGTCACAACCTCACCTTCACCCTAGACTTCATGGTCAGGATCCGAGCCTCGATCCGGGCCGGAACGTTCCCCGCCACGATGTCGGAATCGCGCGTTCGCGCGGGCCGGTTGAGTAGTGGTGAAGCGGCCGGTACGTCGGCGTGAAGGCTCGACCGCTAGCCTGCACATCGACGCGGAGGCGAGACGATGGGATCGCGCGACCGACCCCACAAAGAGGCCAAGAAGAAGCCCAAGGCCAAGCTCAACCAGCCCAGCCTGTCGCCGCTAGCCGAGCCACCCCGCAACGTCGAGGTGATTCGCAAGCCGCGCAAGGAGAAGCCGGTCGTCGAAGACGACACGGAAGAAGCCTGATCGGCCGCAACGGACCCAACGTCGGTCCGCTCGGGCACCGGTCGGGACGATCGATGAGGAGCGTGACGGACGGATGGCGATGACCGACGAGCGGACAGCCGAGCGGACGCAGGCGGAGCGTGGCAAGGCCGTCGACGCGGCCCTGGTGGCGATCGAGAAGCAGTACGGTCGCGGCGCCATCATGAAGCTCGGCTCGGCCGAGCGGCAGGCGGTCGATTCGATCCCGACCGGCTCCATCGCCCTGGACCTCGCGCTCGGCGTCGGCGGGATCCCCCGGGGCCGGGTCACCGAGATCTTCGGCCCCGAGTCGTCGGGCAAGACCACGATCTGCCAGCACGTCCTCGCCGAGGCGCAGAAGCGTGGCGGCGTCGTCGCGTTCATCGACGTCGAGCACGCGCTCGATCCCGGATACGCCCGCGCCTGCGGGGTCAACGTCGACGAGCTGCTCGTCTCGCAGCCCGATACCGGTGAACAGGCGCTCGAGATCACCGAGACCCTCATCCGCTCGGGCGGCATCGATTGTGTCGTCGTCGACTCGGTGGCGGCACTCGTGCCACGCGCCGAGATCGAAGGCGAGATGGGCGATTCGTTCGTCGGCATCCAGGCACGGCTGATGAGCCAGGCGCTGCGCAAGCTGACCGGTGCCGTGTCGCGCTCCAACACGGCCCTCATCTTCACGAACCAGCTGCGCGAGAAGATCGGCGTGATGTTCGGCAATCCCGAGACGACGCCGGGTGGCCGGGCGCTGAAGTTCTACGCGTCGGTCCGGCTCGACATCCGGCGGATCGAGACGATCAAGACCGGGACCGAGTCGGTCGGCAATCGGGTCCGGGTCAAGGTCGTGAAGAACAAGGTCGCGCCGCCGTTCCGCGTCGCCGAGTTCGACGTCATGTACGGCGAGGGCGTCTCCAAGGAAGGCGGCCTGCTCGACGTTGGTGTGGCGATGGACGTCGTGTCCAAGACCGGCGCCTGGTTCAACTTCGGCGAGACGCGCCTGGGTCAGGGTCGCGAGGCTGCGAAGGACTTCCTCAAGGGCGCTCCGGACGTGGCCGCGGAGATCGACAGCCGCATCCGCGGCAAGATCAACGAGGTCGCGATCCCGGTCGAGGGCATCGAAGAGGCCGAGTGACCGCGGGCCGGCCGCGGCGCGAGTCGTTCGCCGAGCGGAAGGAGCGGCGAGCGGCGGTCGATGACCCCGCGGTCGTCCTCGAGGCTGCCGCCCGGTTCCTGGAGGCGCGCTCGCGCTCGGTCTCGGAGGTCCGGCGCCGCCTGACCGGCGCCGGCTATCGCTCGGACCTCGTGGAGGGTGCGATCGAGCGCATGACCGAGCTCGGCATGCTCGACGACGACGTGTTTGCCCGCGCCTGGGTCGAGTCGCGCGACCGCGCGCGGCCCCGTGGCGAGCGCGCGATCCGCGAGGAGCTGCGCCAGAAGGGGATCGATCGCTCCACCGTCGACCTCGTCATGGAAGAGCGGCGCGAGACGGCCGCGGACCGTAGCGGGGAGGACGGTGCGGATGCCCCGGCGGGCCCCGACCGAGGCGCGGCGGAGCGACTCCTGGCCAAGCACCGGCGCTCGCTCGATCGCGTGGAGGATCCGCGCCACCGCCGTCAACGGGCATACGCCCTGCTCGCGCGGAACGGGTTCGATCCGGACACGTGCCGCGAGGTTGCGGCCTTGGTGCCCGCCCAGGATGTGGATGGCGTCGCCGACGTCCCTGGTGCTGAGGGCTGACCGACATCCACTCCGGATGGGAAACGTCCCGTTGCCGTCCGGCACCGCCCCGGACTGCACCATTGCCCACTGGATCGTACCGCTCCGGAATGCGCGATGTCTCCGATCGTGCGGACGGAGGACTATCGTCAGGGTCTCCGGTCCCGCGGCGCTCCCGATACTCCGCGGTGGGACTCATCCCGACCGGCGAATGCCGGCAGATCCATCTCGATCCGGGGGGAGCGAGGACACGATGTTCACACGGTTCCTGTCGCGCTGGCCGGCGGGTGGCGGAGCGCTGCTCCTGGTTCTGGCCCTCAGCGGCGTCGCCGCTGCGGCCACCGTGGTGGTGGCAACCGCACCGCCGACCGGGCATGCCCTAACCCCGTCTGTTCCCGACACGACCCTGGCGTTCGTCGACACGAACGGCAATGGCATCAACGACCGGTGCGAGCAGAACGTCGTTGCCGACCCCGCCGCTGCGGCTGCCGCCGAGGCCGCGGTCGACCTGAATCACGATGGCAAGGTCTCGGCGTCCGAGGCAGCCCAGAGCAACCGGACGGGCAGGAAGAACTGCAACCACGGCGGGTATGTGAGCTCGGTCGCGCATGACCAGGTGGCCGTGTGCCAGGCGACGACGACCACCGGCGGGGCCGGGGCCGCGATCACCAACAACGTCACGGCGCCCGACGGCACGGAATGCGCGAGCTCGGATGCCACCGACAGCTCGGCAACGGATACGACCAACTCGACCGATACCAGCAACGAGGCCCCAAAGGCTCCCTGCCAGGTCGTCGCTGGACCCCAACCCCCGGCCCAGCCTGACACCGCTCCGAACGCCCACGGCAAGTGGGTATCGAGCGTGGCGCAGTCGGACGCGATCGGTGGCAAGAACTGCAACCACGGCGGAGCCGTCAGCGAGGCCGCCAAGCTGGGCAAGGCCGAGCGCGACGCGGCAAAGGCCGCCCGAAAGGCCGAGCGCCAGGCTGCCAAGGCCGCCCGGAAGAGTCAAGGCCAGTAGCCCGACCATCAGGACACGGCGCCGCGGGATGCGGCCCCGTCTCATTCCCTCCCTCGACCGTCGAGCCGACTCCATCAACCAGCACGGGCTCGATGGGCGCTACGATGCGGACGCTGGGTTCCTCGCTCCTCGGAGGCTTCGTGTGAGGGCAGCACCGTCGAAGCGACAGGTCATTGCCGAAGCTGCCATTCGAGCTCCTTCGTACGTCATCGGCCTCGGGGTGCTCCTGGTCGTCGACCTGCCGGCCGGTCAGGCCCCACGTTCTTGATCGGCGTCGCGATCTTCCTGATCGTCTCCTCGGCGATCGAACGGGTACTTCTCCATCGACTGCCGTCGTTCACTGGGCCGCCTCGGCCCTACGCGATCCCGGGAATCGTGGCGGCGGTCGTGGCCGCGGCGTGGATCCTCCTCGTCCCGAAGGAAGCCGCTACGCCTGATATGGCGACCTACGCCGTCGCGGTGCCGATCGTGATCGTCGGCCAGTTCCTGTCGGACCTGTGGTGGTCATTCGCATCGAGCGCGCCCGACGCCTCCTGACGGTTTGACCCTTCGGTACGGCGGCCGTAGGCTACACGCCAGATCATCTGGCGCCATTCGACGGCGCTTCCGAGCGTAAATGGGCTGATCGCGGCCCACCGAGGGGGACAGGCTCCAAGCGGGAGGGTCCCGAGGACCGGCGTCACCCAGCGCGGCCACGCCACCGCCTCGATTCACGCGATCGAGCCTTCGAACCGTGACGCGTCCGGCCGCATAACCCGGTCCGGATGGGAGGACAACCGATGGACACACCGGTCGTCGTGGCGGTGGCCCTGCTGGCCGCCGTCGGCGGAGCCGTACTCGGCGCATTGGCCCGCTCGATGTGGGCATCCCAGGGCATGAAGGCTGCGAAGGCCGAGGCACGCCGCATCGAGGCCGAGGCCCGTGCCCGCCAGAAGGAGCTCATCCTCGAGGCGAAGGACGAGAAGCTGCGGCTCGGCCGCGAGGCCGAGGAAGAGGCCCGAGCCCGACGCACCGAGCTGAGCGGCATCGAGCGCCGCCTCGTCCAGCGCGACGAGCAGCTCGACCAGCGCTCCGAGATGCTGGAGCAGCGTGACCGCAACCTGCTCGAACGTGAGCGGGAGCTCGACAGGACGAAGGACGACCTCACCCGGGCGACACAGGACCAGATCGCCGCCCTCGAGCGGGTGTCGGGCCTCAGCGCGGATGACGCCAAAGGCATCCTGATCGAAGCCGTCCGCGCGGAAGCCGAGCACGACGCGGTGAAGATCGCGCGGGCGATCGAGCGGTCGGCGCGCGAAGAAGCCCAGGACAAGGCCCGTGACATCGTGCTCACCGCGATGCAGCGGGTCGCCGCCGACCATACCGCCGAGCACACGGTCTCGGTCGTCCACCTGCCATCGGACGAGATGAAGGGGCGGATCATCGGCCGCGAAGGCCGCAACATCCGGGCCCTCGAGCAGGCGACGGGGATCGACCTGATCATCGACGACACGCCCGAATCGGTCGTGCTCAGTGGGTTCGACCCGGTCCGCCGCGAGGTGGCCCGGATCGCCCTGACCAAGCTCATCGCCGATGGTCGGATCCACCCGGGCCGGATCGAGGAGGTCGTCGCCAAGGCGCGCGCCGAAGTCGATCTTGTGATCCGCCAAGCCGGCGAGCAGGCCGCCTACGAGTCCGGCGTGCCGGGCCTCCCGGCCGAGATCATCCAGCTTCTCGGCCGGCTCAAGTACCGCACGAGCTACGGACAGAACGTGCTCAACCACGTCGTTGAGACGAGCCACCTGGCGGCCGTCATCGCGGCCGAGATCGGGGCCGACGTGCAGGTCGCGAAGATGGGCGGCCTGCTCCACGACATCGGCAAGGCGGTCGATCACGAGGTCGAGGGCCCGCACGCGGCCATCGGCGCCGCGATCGCCCAGCGCCACAACCTGCCGTTCAAGGTGATCAACGGCATCGCGGCCCACCACCAGGAGGTCGAGTACGCCTGCCTCGAGGCCCCGATCGTCCAGGTCGCCGACGCGATCAGCGCGTCGCGTCCGGGCGCTCGCGGCGAGTCGATGGACACCTACGTGAAGCGGCTCGAGGATCTGCAGGCGATCGCCGAGAGCTTCGAGGGGGTCGAGCGCTCCTTCGCCGTCCAGGCCGGACGCGAGGTCCGCATCCTCGTGCGCCCCGAAGAGATCGACGACCTCACGGCGACCCGCCTGGCGCGCGACATCGTGCGCAAGATCGAGGAGCAGCTGACCTACCCGGGCCAGATCAAGGTGACGGTCATCCGCGAGACGCGGGCCGTGGAGTACGCGAAGTAGCGAAAGGCGACGCTAGAGGGGAGCACGGAATGCGCACACTACTAGGCAGTGTCCTAGCGCTCCCCTTGGCTGTCGGACTGCTGGTCGCGCGCCCTGCCGATGCGCAGGCGTGCATCTGGCCCGCACCGACGGTCGAGGAAGCACGAAACTCCGCCCAGGCAATCCTCGTCGGAAAGGTCGTCTGGACGAAGCGCGGGATGACTGCGGGCTTGCCCAGAAGCTGGTTCGACCTGTCGGTCGACCGGGTCGTTCGCGGTCCGCTCGTCGATGTGCTCAAGGTGCGCGGCCTGCGCTACAGTGGGTGCGGGGATGCGATCACGGCGAAGCTCGGCGATCGAATCGTGCTCGCGATGGGCGTGCGCGTTGACGGTCAGTCGCTGGCCGCGATGTGGGTGGTCGATAGCGCGGGCCGGGTCAGCACGGAAAGCGGGGCCCGGCTGACCCTCAAGTCGCTGCTGGCGATGTTCGCCAACCCGCCCGACACGTCCACGGCAGCCCCGGCACGGGAACCGGACAACACTGGCGTAATTCCGTCCCTGATCGCGATCTTCTCTGCCGCTCTCGCCTGGCAGCTTGCGCGGCCGCGCCTTCGACCCGCGGTCGCCTGACCGGCGAACCCGGGAGACATCGCGCCCGACCGCATCGCGTGCGGACGCCGCCCCTACACTCGTCATCGTGACGGCTCCTGACGACTCGACCCAGCAGGCCGACCCCCCCATCGGGCTGACGCGTCTCGGCAACCCTGCCAATGGCGATGCGCCGCGTCCGAACGGCGCGTGTCGGGTGCTGTTGATCGGGGATCTCATCGGCAAGCCGGGCCGCCTTGCTGTCGAGCAGCTGCTCCCGGGGTTGCGCAAGGCGCGTGGCATCGACTTCGTCACGGCCAACGGCGAGAACCTGGCCGGTGGCATGGGCCTCACGGCGTCCATCGCCGACAGCCTGCTCGCCAGCGGGGTCGACGTCATCACGAGCGGCAACCACATCTGGGACAAGCGCGAGATCTACCCGTTTCTCGAGTCCAGCGATCGCGTCCTGCGTCCGCACAACTACGGCACGCGCGACGTGCCGGGACGCGGCTGGGGCGTGTACGACGCGCTCGACGGTAGCCACGTGGCCGTGATCAACCTCCAGGGCCGCACGTACATGCAGCCGATCGAGAACCCGTTCACCGACGCCGACGCGCTTCTCGACGAGGGATCCGCCCCCGAGGCGCTGCCCCCGATCCGCCTCGTCGACTTCCATTGCGAGCTGACGTCGGAGAAAAACGCCCTTGGGCTGTACCTCGACGGGCGCGTCAGCGTCGTCGTCGGCACCCACACGCACGTGGTGACCGGCGACGAGCGGATCCTCCCGGGTGGGACCGCCTATCAGACCGATCTCGGCATGACCGGGCCGGTCTGGAGCGTCATCGGGTTCGAGCCGAGGACAGTGCTGCCCCGGTTCATTAACGCGTTGCCGACGCGATTCGAGGTCGGCAGCGGACCGGTCGTCTTCAACGCGGCCCAGGTGGATATCGAACCCGCGACGGGACGGGCCTTGCAGATCGAGCGGATCCAGCAGCTCGTCGAGGTCTGACGCGCAGGGATCCGAGGTTGCCCTGGGGTCCTGTCACCGGACGAACCCTGCCGTGCTCGCCCACAGGCGCCGTGCGCCCAGTGGGCTCCGCGCGACAGGAACCGTCCGGCGCCACCCCACACCGGCCGCTGGCGCCTCGGTCCGGCCGGGGCCGTCTGACGACGAGGCACGGTCTCGCTGTGAACGTGCGCGGCTCGTCGCCCGGACGGCATGCTGAAGTCGCGGCCACGCTCGTTCGTTCGGGATTCGTGACTGGGAGTCACGCCCGGCGGCCGTCGGGCCGCTTGCGACCCACCACGGCAGGGGCTCCCTTGGTACGCTCGGCGCGATGCCACAAGGTGCGCGGATTCGGCCTCGGAAGCGGCATGACCTGATTGTGCCCGATGGCATGGTGATGCCGCCCGGGCCCTCCACGGTCGACCTGCACACGCACAGCTCGCGGTCGGATGGGGTGCTTGCGCCGGCGGCGCTCGTTGAGGCGGTCGTCGCGGCCGGGGTTCGCGTGTTCTCACTCACGGACCACGACACGTTGGCGGGGTACCGGGAGCTTGCCGCCGGCGATCTTCCGCCCGGGCTGACGCTCATACCGGGGGTCGAGATCAATGCGCTCGTCACGCGCGATCTTGGCTTGTGGGAAGGGGAGCTGCACATCCTGGGATTCGGCATGGACCCTGTCGATGCGCGGTTCGAGGCAGCGCTCGCTTCGCAGCGCGCGGCGCGGCGCACGCGTTTCGATCGGACGGTCGCGCTGCTGCGCGAGCTCGGATTGCCCATCGACGAACAAGTCGCGGCGCTTGACTTCGGTGACGACGACGCCCTCGGTCGGCCGACGATCGCCCGGGCCCTCATCGCCGCGGGGTTCGCGAGGAGCGTCGAGGACGCCTTCAGCCGGATCATCGGGCATGGGTCGCCGGGATATGTCCGACGCGAAGGCCTGGGACCGGATGCGGCGATCGCCGCCATCGCGGCTGCCGGCGGCATCCCGGTGCTGGCCCATTTCCGCGAGGCTCCCGCGCGACTCGACCTGTTGCGCGAGCTCATCGCCGCGGGACTCCGTGGCCTGGAGGTCTACTACCGCAGCTTTGACGCCATGGCGGTCGAGGCGGTCGGGACCGTGGCCCGCCGTCTCGGATTCATGGCGACCGGGGGAAGCGACTACCACGGCGATCTCGGCACGTACGCCGAATCCCACGCGGGGCTGTGGGTGCCACCCGAGGTCGGCGAGGTCCTCCTCCGAACGCTCGGCGTACCATGACGCGGCTGTGGACGACTCCCGCCTGACGACGCGCGCCCTCCCGGTCCTCGAGGTCCTCCCGCTGAGTGGCGCGTCGCTCACGACGCCGCCCCGAACGCCCGATGCGCCGGATGACGCGCGCCTCGCCGAGTATGTCCCCGAGCCCGTCGCCCTGCCGCGGTTCCACCTCTGGACCCTCGGCTGTCAGATGAACCGCAGCGATTCCGAGGAGATGGCCGGTCGGCTCCTCGCGGCGGGCTGCGCCGAGGCAGCCTCGATGGACACCGCGGACCTCGTCATCATCAACACCTGCGCGATCCGTGAGGGCGCCGAACAGAAGGTCATCGGGCGCCAAGGCCAGCTCGCCCGGCTCAAGATCGCGAACCCGGGGCTGCGGGTCGTGCTGACCGGCTGCTCCGTCCGCGAGCCCGACCGGGCCGGGCTGCGCCGGCGCTATCCCGCGGTCGACCTGTTCCTGCGGCCGGACGAGGAGCCCGAGCTCGTCGACCGCCTGGGGCTCGCCTCGGCGCAGGGCGCGATCGGGCGTGTCGGGGTCACGACCGACGTCGGTCGGGTGACTGTGGGCGTCGCCGACGGCCTGTCCGCGACCCGGGCCGGCGCGGTGGGGCAGGGGACCGTCGCGCGCGGCTCGACGATCAGCGCCTGGCTCCCGATCATCTACGGGTGCGACAAGACCTGCACGTACTGCATCGTGCCGTTCAGCCGCGGCCCCGAGCGCAGCCGCCCGTTTGACGACATCGTCGAGGAAGCCCGCACGCTTGCCGCCGCCGGCTACCGCGAGGTCACGCTCCTCGGCCAGAACGTCAACTCGTACGGCCATGATCTCGCGCCGGAGGCCCGCTTCGCCCACGTGGACACGGAGCGGTGGGCCGGTCGCCGGCTCGATCTCCACAGCCGGCCCGATCTCGCCGAGCTGATCCGCGCGATCGACGGCCTGCGGACCGCCGACGGACGCCCAGCGATCCCTCGCCTGCGGTTCGTGACCTCTCATCCGTGGGACCTGTCCGACCGGCTGATCGACGCGCTCGCCGACTGTCCGGCCGTGTGCGAGCACCTCCACCTCCCGGTCCAGTCCGGCGCCGACGCCGTGCTGCGGCGGATGGGGCGCCAGTACACGATCGAGCACTACCAGGAGCGACTGACGAGGATCCGCGAGGCCGTCCCGGAAATCACGATCTCGACCGACATCATCGTCGGGTTCTGCGGCGAGACGCAGGCGCAGTTCGAGGCCACCCTGGCGCTGCTCGAGGCGGTCCGCTATGACCAGGTCTTCGCCGCCGCCTACTCCCCGCGGCCCGGCACGCCGGCGATCAAGCTGCCCGACGACGTCCCGGCCGACGTGAAGCGACGACGGCTCAACGAGCTGCTCGCCCGCCAGGAGGGGATCGGCCTGGAGCGCAACCGGGCGTGGCTCGGACGCGAGGTTGACGTCCTCGTCGAGGCCGTCAACCCGCCCCGCTCGCACGAACACGACGAGTCCGAGGACGCGGGCACGGCCGTGGCGAACCACCGGCCGCGCCCGAACCTCAGCGGCCGGACGCGCGGCAACAAGTTCGTCCACCTGGCCGGTCCGGCCGAGCTCGTGGGCCGCGAAGTGACCGTACGCGTCAACCACGCCGGGCCGTACGCGTTGCGGGGCGCACTCAGCGGAGCGTGACCGGGTCGCCACCACTCATCGTCATCGCGGGCGCGACCGCGACCGGAAAGACCTCCCTCGCCATCGAGCTCGGGGAGCAGCTCCAGGCGCGCGGCCAGGGCGTCGCGATCATCTCCGCCGATTCACGCCAGGTCTATCGCGGCCTCGACATCGGGACGGCCAAGGTCAGCGCCGCGGACCGGGCGCGCGTCCCGCACCACGGCCTCGACCTCGTGGACCCCGACGAGCCGTTCACGGTCGCCGACTTCGTCGCCCACGCCCAGGTGGTGCTGCGCGAGGTCGGTGCCCGCAACGGCGTCGCCATCCTCGTCGGCGGCACGGGGCTGTACCTCCGAGCGGTAGCGCGCGGCCTCGATACCGAGGCGCTGGCGCACGACCCCGACGCGCGCGCCCGATTGGAGGCCGAACTCGCAGCGGATGGCCTCGCCACCCTCGTCAAGCGGCTGCGCGTCCTGGCACCGACCCGGGCGGCCGCGGTGGATCTCGCCAATCCGCGCCGGGTCGTCCGGGCGCTCGAGATTGCTGAGATCACCGGCGATCGGCCGTTGCCGCCACTGCACGGCTATGCCGCTCCGTCGGTCTGGCTCGGACTCGATGTCGAGCCCGACACGCACCGGGCCTGGATCGCCGCTCGAGCCCGCGATCAGTTCGATGCCGGCCTGATCGACGAGGCGCGATCCCTGCGGGAGCGTTTCGACCCGGCACTCCCGGCGTTCAGTGCCATCGGCTACCGGGAGGCGTGGAGTGTCCTCGACGGCGAGCTCTCGATCGATCGAGCGATCGAGCGCGATATCCAGCGGAACGTCGCGTTCGCCAGGCGGCAGCGGACGTGGTTCCGTGCCGAGCCGGCGATCGACTGGCTCACCGCCGATGGACCGGTCGATCCGCTGGCCGGCGCTCTCGAGCGGGCCCATCGCCTGTTGGCCGATCAGGTCCGCGCGTAGAGGAGATCCTGTGCAGCCCGAGCCCCTCACTGTTCCCGGCCTCGAGATCGACGGGCCGTCGTTCTCCATCCGACCATCGGGTCCGTTCGACTTCGCGGCCACGACCGACGTCCTCGAGCACTGGTCTCCCGTCCGAAGGTTCCGGGCCCGACCCGGCGACACGATTCGGCTCGCCTTCGCGGCCGACGGCTCGTTCGATCCGATCGGCGTCGTGCTCGATTGGCGCGGCGACCGTCTGCACGGCAGGGTCAGCGGCCGGACATCAACGGCGAGGGCGGCATCCCAGGTCGCGCGCATCCTGGCCCTCCACGTTGACGGGGCCGGGTACGAAGCCGTGCTGGACCGCGATCCGGCCATCGCGCGGCTCGCGGCCGCCCTGCCCGGGCTGCGGCCCGTCGCCTTCGCCTCCCCGTATGAGGCAGCCGTGTGGGCGATCCTGTCGCAGCGCATCTCGATGGCGCAGGCGGAGGGACTCCAGCGGCGCCTGCTCGACGACGTCGGGTCGCCGATCGACCTCGACGGGGTCTCGGTCCGCGCGCTGCCCTCGGCAGATCGACTCGCCCGCCTCGAGCCGATCGATGGGTTGTCCAGCGTCAAGCTCGAGCGGCTTCGGTCGGTCGCGGAGGCGGCGGCGTCCGGAGTGCTCGATGCGGATCGCCTCGCGGCGCTCGGCCACGAGGCAGGTCCGGCGTCCCTGCTCGCGCTTCGAGGCATCGGCGCGTTCTGGTCCCAGGGCATCTATCTGCGTGGCCTCAACATCACGGACGTGTTCCCCGACGAGCCGTTGGCGATCGCGGCACTCGGCGCCGTCCACGGGCTCGGCGACCGCCCGGCGCCGGCCGAGATCGAGGCGATCACCGCCACCTACGCGCCCTATCGCATGTGGGTGTGCTTCTGCTGCGCGTCGCAGCGTCGCGCGGCCTGGTGCCGGGCATCGCCGGTCGCGAGATGGCGATCCGGCGTGCAGCACCCAGTGGGGGACTATCCTGACCCGACCCATGGCCAACTCAACCCTCATCGATCTCGAGCCAACAGTCGAAAAGGTCTTCCTCGTCGCGGTCGACACCGGTGCCGAGGACGGCTGGTCGGCGCAGGATTCGCTCGCCGAGCTGGCGAACCTCGCGATGACCGCTGGCGCCGACGTGGTCGGGGCCGAATGGCAGAACCGCCGCCACGTCGACCCGAACTGGTACATCGGCAAAGGCAAGGCCGAGGAGCTCGCCGCGGCCAAGCGCGAGACCGGCTTCGATGTCCTCATCGCCGACGACGAGCTCTCGCCCGCCCAGCAGCGTGCCCTCGAGGAGCTGCTTCGGGTCAAGGTCATCGATCGCAGCCGCCTGATCCTCGACATCTTCGCCCTGCACGCGCAGACCCACGAGGGCCGCCTCCAGGTCGAGCTCGCCCAGCTCGAGTACCAGCTGCCGCGGCTTACGAAACTGTGGACCCACCTCTCGCGCACGGGCGGCGGCATCGGCACCCGGGGACCGGGCGAGAGCCAGCTCGAGACCGACCGCCGGATCGTCCGCACGCGCATCGCCAAGATGAAGGAACGGGTCGAGTCCGTCCGGCAGCAGCGGGCGACCGCGGCACGGGGTCGTGACCGGCGCCTGTGGCCGACCGTCGGCATCGTCGGCTACACGAACGCGGGCAAGTCCACGCTGCTCAACGCGCTCGTCGGGAGCGAGGTGGCGAGAGCCGAGGACAAGCTCTTCGCGACCCTCGATCCGACCAGCCGCCAGGTCAAGCTCGGGGACGGCCAGTCCGCGATCGTCACCGACACCGTCGGGTTCATCCACAAGCTCCCGCACCAGCTGGTCGATGCGTTCCGAGCAACTCTGGAGGAGGTCAACCGCGCGGACGTGCTGCTCGAGGTCGTCGACGCGTCCGATCCGCACGTCGAGGAGCATCGCGCCACCGTCCAGACCGTGCTCGATGAGCTGGGTGCCGGCGAGAAGCCGCGGATCCTCGTGTTCAACAAGGCCGACCTCATCGACATGGTCGCGGTCCGTGGCGACGCCCCGTCTCCGGCCATCGCCGGCGCGGTCTACGTCTCGGCGCGGACCGGTTTCGGCATCGATACGCTCCGGGCCGAGACCGCCGCCGTCCTCGGTTCGCTCTGGGTCGACGTCGACGTCGCGCTGCCGTACGCGGCGGGTGAGCTGCTGGCCCGCGTCCGCGAGCGTGGCACCGTCGAGGTCGAGTATCGCGAGCGCGACGTGCACATCAGCGGCCGGGTCGCCCCGGCGCTGGCCGGCGAGCTCGAGTCCGCCTCGGCCCGCTGGGAGATCGCGGCCGCCGAGTCGGGGAACGGCACGGAGATCGCCGCCTCACGATGAACGAGGGCGCGCCCGCCTGGCTTCGACGCGCCGGGACGGGGCGCCAGCCCGACGGCTCGCTCGTGACCTGGTCCGTGGCCGAAGGGGCTCGGGGGCGGCGTTGGCGCTGGACCGTGGCCGACGGGGATGGACTGCGGCACGCCGGGCTCGTCGAGCTGGACCGTGACGGCCGATTCGCACGGCTCGAGCTCGAGCGCGGGAGTGGGATGCTCACGCTCCATCCCGACCGTGAGCGGACGATGGCCCACGGCAATGTCGTGCGGCCCGAAGGCGTCGATCCGCTGGCGGTGTCATGGTCCGACGGCGATGGGATCGCGATCGAGGGCGACGGCTTCGGGTCGGCGGTCGCGGGCTGGCAGGGGAGGGGATTGCTCGTCGGCCGCGACCTGCGGCTGCGCCGACCCGAGAACGCTCCCGGCCTGGCGCTCCACGCCGACGACCGGGGCGTGCCCTTGCTGATCGACGCGCAGGAATGGCCGCTCGAGACCTAGGAATGTGGGCAACCTGTGGATAACGGGCGGCTGAGCCCGGCTGTTGGCTCCAAACTCGTGGATAAGCCCCTTGCCGGGTCTGGGCCCCGTCACCTAGTGTTGGTCTTGCCCGGAGGGACAACGAACATCTAGTGATCCGGCCTGTGTTTACATGGGTCGGGGCAACTAAGTGATCGAGGTTCCTTCGGGCGTTTCTTTGTGCCCGGCGCAGCCTCCCCGACGACGCGCTACCATCTCGGGCGGTGTCGTCCTCCGTCCCGATCGCCCGGCGCGCATCCGCCGGGCATGACCCGCTCGTCGCTGGCCATGGAGGTCGCCCGACCGGCGACGCCGGGCCCCCGTCGGCGACCCAGTTCCGCCCCGACGTCGAAGGCCTCCGTGCGGTAGCCGTCCTGCTCGTTCTCGCGTATCACGCGCGGCTCCTCGGGGTGACGGGCGGCTACATCGGCGTCGACGTCTTCTTCGTCGTGTCGGGCTTCCTCATCACCGGCCTCATCACCCGGGAGATGGAGCGAACGGGGACCGTCTCCTTGCCCGCCTTCTATGCTCGTCGTGCCCGGCGGCTGCTGCCCGCGGCGCTGCTGGTCATCGTCGTCACGATGGTGGCGTCGGCGCTCATCCTGCCGCCACTGCGCACGACCGAGGTCGCGGCCGACGGCGCCGCCTCCGCTCTCTACGTCGGCAACCTGCGGTTCGCCCTCCAGGCGACCGACTACCTGCAGGCCGACCTGGCGCCGTCTCCGCTCCTGCACTACTGGTCGCTCGGGGTCGAGGAGCAGTTCTACCTCTTCTGGCCGGCGCTCCTGTTGCTCGTGGCCGGGCGCCGCTTCGCGCTCAACCGCATCGCGATGGCGGTCGTCGTCGTCGCGATCGCCTCGTTTGCCCTCTCGATCGTGTGGACCGAGACGGACGCGCCACTGGCGTTCTTCCTCCTGCCGACCCGGGCCTGGGAGCTCGCGGTCGGGGCCGGCCTGGCGCTCGCGACCGCCCGCGTTGCGAAGATTCCGGCCTGGCTGTCGACGGCCGCCGTCGCCGCGGGGCTGGCTCTCATCGTCGCTGGTGCATTCCTCTTCGATCTCGAGACGCCGTTCCCGGGCACCGCGGCGCTCGTGCCGGTCGCGGGCGGCGCGCTCGTGCTCGCCGGCGGCCTCCGCCAGCCGCTCGGCCCCCTGTCGCGCCTCCTCGCGCTGAGCCCGATGCGCTTTATCGGGCGGATCTCGTACTCGCTCTACCTGTGGCATTGGCCGGTGCTCGTCCTGCCCGCTGTGCTGTTCGGCGGTCCACTGCCCGGGCCGATCCGGCTCGGCCTCGCACTGCTGACGATCCCGCTCGCCGCCGCGAGCCAGCGCTGGGTCGAGGACCCGATTCGCCACGGTCGCTTCGTGCCGGCTCGCATCGGTCGGGCGCTTGCCCTGGCCGGCACCCTGAGCCTGACGGTCGCGCTGATCTCGATGGGTGTCGGGGGCGTGAACCCGCTGGCCGCGGCCGCGGCCAACACGGACAACACGCCCACGGTCGACCTCGTGCTGCCGACGCCAACGCCCACACCGTCGGGCGGGGCGCCTTCGAAGGCGACGCCGTCGGCAGGCGCCCCGTCGAGCGGTGGACCGTCGGCCTCGCCCGGCCTGCCGCCGACGCCCGCCGGCGGCGTTCCTGCCGACCTCGTTCCGCCGCTCGCGGGCGCCCGCAACAACATGCCGGTCGTGTACAACGACGGCTGTCACGCCGGGGCGCGGGATGTCCAACCGGGCTCGTGCGTCTACGGCGTGGCCGACGGGCGCGAGACGGTCATGCTCATCGGCGACTCGCACGCCGCGCAGTGGTTTTCGACCCTCGAGCGGCTCGCCCGGGAGCGCGGGTGGCGCCTCATCTCGCTGACAAAGTCGGCCTGCCCGGCGAACGACCTGCCGGTCTGGAACGGCTCGCTCAAGCGCGCCTACACCGAGTGCGACACCTGGCGCCAGGCCGTGCTCGACCGGATCGTGGCGACGCATCCGGCGCTCGTCGTGATCTCGAACGATCGGTCGGGGCAGCTGCTGGTCGGCGGTGCGCCCGTCGCCTCCACGACCCACAACGACCTCTGGGCGGCGGGTCTCGCGCGGTTCCTGCCCAAGGTCACCGTCAACGCGGGGGCCGTGGCGCTCATCGGCGACACGCCCAACCCGAGCAACGATCCGCCCGAGTGCCTGTCGGGGCATCTCGACGATGCGCTGGGCTGCGCGACCCCCGCGTCAGTGGCGCTCGATCCGGCGCGCATGCAGGTCGATCGGGCCGCCGCCCTGGCCGTCGGGGCGACGTTCATCGACCCGGCGCCGTGGCTCTGCCCGACCGACCCATGCCCGGTGGTCATCGGTCGCCTCCTCGTCTATCGCGACGGTCACCACATGACCACCCCGTTCGCCAGGGCGCTGGCGCCGTACCTGGGGCCGCTGCTCCCGATCGATCGGCCATGATCCTGGCGGTCCCCGAGCTCGAGCCGGTGGCGATCCGCGCCGCGCACCCTCGGATCGCCCCGGTGTTCATCGGCTCCCCGCAATTCGTCCACGATGGGCTCTCGGCCCGGCTCGGCGTCCCGGTCAACGTCAAGGTCGAGACGGTCAATCCGATCGGCTCGTTCAAGGGTCGCGGGACGTGGCTGGCCGTCGAGGCCCTGGCGGGGGAGGGGAGGATCGGCCCCGATCGGCCGATCGTGTGTGCCTCGGCCGGCAACTTCGGCCAGGGCGTCGCCTACGCGGCACGAGCCCTCGGCATCGAAGCGGTCGTGTTCTGCTCGACGCGCGCGAACCGGGGCAAGGTCGACCGGATGCGCGCCTTTGGCGCCACGCTCATCGAGGCGGGGGAGGATTCGATGCCGCCCGCGGCGGCGCCGAGGCGTACGCTCGAGACCACGACGCCGAGCTCCTCGTCGATGGCAACGACGTGCGGATCTCGACCGGCGCGGCCACGCTCGCGCTCGAGGTGACCGACGCCGTGGAGGCAGCGAGCTGCCGGCGCCCACCATTGCGTCCGTGCCGGTCGGCAACGGGGCACTGATCAACGGGATGGGAGCCTGGCTGCGGGCGCTGGCCCCCGACTGCCGGGTGGTTGGGATCCAGGCCGAAGGGGCCCCGGCGATGACGCTCTCGTGGCGAGCCGGCCGCCCGATCGACACTGAGGCCGCGGCGACATACGCCGACGGCATCGCGTCGCGCGTCGCGATCCCCCGGTCGGTCGAGCTGATGGCCGGGCGAGTCGACGAGCTGCGCCTCGTCAGCGAAGCCGAGCTGCACGCCGCCCAGGGCGAGCTGACCGCCGCGCTCGGGATCACGGTCGAGGGCGCGGCGGCGGCATCCTGGGCCGGACTGCTGGCCGGGGATCGCCCGGCCGGCCCCGCCCTCGTGATCATCACCGGGAGCAACATCTGAGGGGTCGCCGCACGCTACGGTCGGGAGCGTGACCGCGTCGCGCTTCCTGCCCGCTGATCCCGCGGACTTCCTGCGCTCGGTGGTGCCACTCGCGCTGCTTGCCGCGGCGGCCGCGTTCCCGGCCCTCCGGATCGCGATTCTCGTGGTCCTCGGCGCGGGCACCCTCGTCGCGATCGGGCGGAACGCGCCGGTGCGCTGGACGTGGGCGGCCGCCGTTCCAGTCGCGGTCAGTCTGGCCTGGGGGACGTGGCCGGCGCCGCTCGGCGCCGCGGACGGCTCGGACTGTGCGACGCCGTTGTCGAACGTCGCGCTGTGGCGGGTGGGGGAGGCGGTCGTCGTGCTCGGCGTGCTCCTCGCCCTCGCCCTGACCATGCGCGCCTCGAGCGGATCCCTGTCGCTGCGCATGCCGGCGGCGCGCTACGTGCGCTACGCCGTGCTCGGGTTCCTCGTTGCCGGGCCGCTGGCCCTGCTCGTCGGGCCGCTGCTCGCGCGTCCGTTCTTCGGCGACGTCGGCTACGACGTCACGCGCCTCGGGGCGATCGTCCCCGCGCTCCTGTTCGCGGGCGCGAACGGAGTCATGGAGGAGACGATCTACCGCGGCGCACTCCTGGCTGGTCGGCCCGGGTCATGGGCGTCGGGCCGGCGCTCGTCGGCCAGGCGATCGTGTTCGGTCTCGCCCACTCGGGCCCCGACGTTGCAGGGTCGGCCGTCCCGTTGATCGTCGCGCTCGGCGTCGGCGGCCTCATCGCCGGCGCCATCGCGATCCGCACGCGCTCACTGCTGATCCCGATCGCGGTCCACATCGGGCTCGACATCCCGATCTACTACGCGTTCGCCTACGCCGCCTGATTCGGCGGACTCAGCGGCGGACTGATGCCCCGGGTCAGGTGCTCTTGACGACCTCGAGGCCCTGGTGCATGCCGCCCTTGTAGTGGCCGGGCAGGTTGCAGATCAGGATGTAGCGAGCCCGGTTCGAGGTTGACGGTCAGCGTCGGCGTGCCGCCCGTATCGATGTTCTCGACCTCGTCGACGTTGGATAGCTCCGTGCTTTCCTCGTCGACCTTGCCCTCGGCCGAGAGCGGCAGTTTGTCGCTTGCGAGATCCGAGCGCACGACGACAAACTCGTGGACGATCGATCCGGCGTTCTTGATCGTGAACGTGACGCTGCCGGCCGCCGCCTGGGCCGAGTCGGTGCCGATCTTATCCGGGTCCGATCCTGATCAACCGGCAGCTACCCGCAGAAGGGTCCTGAGCCGCCCACGACCCACTTCCGATAAGGTAAGTTATGTCTGATTAGGGTTGGGACCTCGAGCTCCCGCCTGAGCGTCGCCAACCGACTCCTCAGTCGGCTAGCCCTGACAGGGTCTGTCGCCTTTCGGCGCTACGCTGACTAGTCCCATGACCGCGATCACCGCCACCCGGCCCACCATGTCGTCGTCGCGCATCGGCGCGTCGATGGCCGTGGTATCGATGCTGTGCGTGCAGGTCGGCCTGGCCGTCGCCTTCAATCTGATCGACGACCTCGGCGCCGAGGGCACCACGTGGCTGCGGCTGGCCTGGGCCGGGCTGATCTTGCTCGTGCTGGTGCGGCCGCGGCCCTCGGACTTCTCCCCCTCCGCGTTTCGGGCCACCGTGCTCCTCGGAATGGTCACGTCCGGCACCGCGCTCTTCTTCATGGAGGCGATCGCGCGCCTGCCGCTCGGCACCGCGAGCGCCCTGGAATTCCTCGGCCCGCTGGGCGTCGCGGTGTGGCGCGGGCGCGGCGGCGTGAAGATCTGGCCGGCCATCGCGGCAGTGGGCGTTGTCTGCCTGACCCAGCCATGGACCGGCGAGGCGGACGCCGTCGGCGTTGCCTTCGCGCTCGCTGCCGCCGTCTGCTGGGGCGTCTACATCGTCCTCACCCAGCACGTCGGCGACGAGGTCGCGGGCCTGAAGTCTCTCGCGGTGTCGATGCCGGTCGCCGCGCTGGCCGCCACCGTGGTCGCCGGCCCGAGCACCGTCGGGCGCCTGACGCCCGAGCTGGTGCTGATCGGCCTCGGACTCGCGATCCTCTTGCCGGTCGTGCCCTTCACGCTGGAGTTCCTCGCGCTCCGACGGCTGACCACTGCCGCCTTCGGAACGTTGATGAGCCTGGAGCCGGGGTTCGCCCTTCTCATCGGCTTCATCGTGCTGAGCCAGGAGCCTGACGCGCTCGCCGTCCTCGGCATCGCGTGCGTGGTCGTCGCCGGGATCGGCGCCGAGCGCACGGGCGGGCGAGAAGTGGTGCCGGCGCCCGCCTAGCCCGCCCGAGTTACGCGCAACCTGTAGCAGCCGATAGGCGACGTTGCGACTGCGTACCTGCACAACCCCAGCTCCGCGATTGATCGCTCAGCGCGGCGGTCAGCGCCCCGGCTAGTCTTCGGCTATGAAGCTCGTCGTGACCGCCTTCGTCACCCTCGACGGCATCATCGAGGCGCCGGGCTTCGACGAGCACCGGAGCGGCCGGAACGCCTGGGCGCTCCGCGTCCAGACCGACGAGGACCAGGTCTTCAACAAGGCCCAGGCGATGTCCGCCGACGCCTTCCTGCTCGGCCGCCGAACCTGGCAGATCTGGGCAGCCTTCTGGCCGACCGCTGGGGGCGATCTCGAGTTCGCGGAGCGAATGAATAGCATCCCGAAGTACGTCGCTTCCAACACGCTCAAACGTGCGGACTGGAACAATTCGACGATCATCTCGGGGGACGTGCCCGCCCACGTCGCGAAGCTCAAGGCGCAACCGGGCGGCGACCTCCTGGTGTACGGCAGTGCTGACTTCGTCGATGAGCTCCTGCGACACGACCTGGTAGACGAGTATCGGCTGCTGCTCTACCCGGTCATCCTGGGCAGCGGCAAGCGATTGTTCCGGGACCGGATCGACACGCACCACCTGCGCCTGATCGAATCCCGCACCTTCAACTCCGGGGTCGTCCTGCTCACGTATGCACCGGACCCCGAGGTGCCGACGAGCCGCTTCGAAGAGCAATACCAGTGGACGCACGAGCAGATCCGCTCGCTGCAGGCGGCCGAGGACATCGACCGAACGTTGGCCACCGTCCTCTTCACGGACATCGTCGACTCCACCGGTCGGGCAGCCGCGATGGGCGACCGGGCCTGGAAGAAGCTGCTGGAGCAGCACCATCGGGTCGTCCACGGCGTGATCGAGCGGTGGCATGGCCAGAACGTGGAGTTCTCGGGCGATAGGGCACTTCGCTGCGCCTTCGAGCTGGTCGAGGCTGCGCGAGACCTCGACGTCGAGATCCGCGCCGGCATCCACACCGGCGAGATCGAGCGCCGCGAAACGGGCATCGGGGGCATCGCCGTGCATATCGCGGCGCGATTGCTTGGTCCAGCAGAACATAGCCAGGTCGTCGTGACGAAGACTGTTCGTGACCTCGCCACCGGCACGGACCTGGCGTTCACGGCCCTCGGCGCCGCCAGCTTGCGTGGCGTGCCGGGTGAGTGGGAGCTGTTCGAAGCGAAGACGTCGGATCGGTACGCCGGTCAGTGGCGAGACATCGAGTGTGGCAGCCATGAGCGACAACGCCCTGTTCTTGCTGCCTTCACTTCGTCGAGCTCAAGACCTCATCGACCGCGACTACGCCCTGCCGCTCGATCTCGACGCCATGGCTCGTGAGGCCGGGTACTCACGCTTCCACTTCGCGCGAGCGTTCGCGGCCGCCTATGGCGAGACTCCACGTTGGTACCTCACCCGGCGGCGGATCGAGCGTGCGAAGACGCTGCTGCGGACGGCAAACCTCTCGGTGACCGAGATCTGCCTGCTCGTCGGGTTCGGCAGCCTGGGGTCGTTCAGCAGCCGCTTTCGGGATCTCGTCGGTCAATCGCCAACGGACTACCGCGCCGCCGCGGTGACGGCACGCCGAACGACGACTTCCCACGCAACGAAGGACGCGTCACGATCGAGCCGATCGCGGCCGGTCGGACGCGGATGTCAATCGAGAGCCGCTTCCCGAGCACCGAGGCCATGGAGCAGATGCTCGCGATGGGCATGGAAGAGGGCTTTACCCAGGCTGTCGGCCAGATCGACGCCATCCTCAACGAAGGAGTCACAGCATGACCACGATGACCGAGCCGACCACCCGCACCTTCAAGGTGCCCGGCGCCACCCTGACCTACGACGTCCGCACGTCCGACTCCCCTGCCCCGGTGCTGCTGATGATCGGATCCCCGATGGGCGCCGGCGGGTTCGGCACGCTGGCGTCGCATTTCACCGATCGCACGGTCGTGACCTACGACCCGCGCGGCGTAGAGCGCAGCCTGAAGGACGACCCGGCGACCGAGTCGACCCCGGAACAGCACGCCGACGACGTCCATCGGATCATCGCCGAGCTCGGCGCCGCACCGATCGACCTGTTCGCCAGCAGCGGCGGGGCGGTCAACGCCCTCGCCCTCGTGGCAGCCCACCCGGAGCAGGTCCTGACGCTCGTCGCGCACGAGCCGCCGCTCGCCTCGCTCCTGCCCGATCGCGAGGGCGCGCTCGCCGCCAGTCGCGCCGTCCGCGATGCCTATCAGGAGGGCGGGTTCGGCGCGGGCATGGCCCGGTTCATCACCGTCGTCAGCCACCAGGGCCCGTTCCCGGCCGACTACGCGAACCAGCCGGCCCCCGATCCGGCGATGTTCGGGCTGCCGACCGGGGACGACGGCGTTCGCACGGACCCGCTGCTGTTCCAGAACATCATCACGTGCACGCACTACGAGCCGGACTTCGAGGCGCTTCGCGCGGCCTCGACGCGGATCGTCTTGGGCGCCGGCGTCGAGTCGGATGGTCAGCTCGCCAATCGCGGGGCCATCGCGGTCGCTGAGCGGCTGGGCACCGAGCCCGAGCGCTTCCCGGGCGACCACGGGGGCTTCCTCGGTGGCGAGTACGGCCAGGCCGGCGACCCCGATGCGTTCGCGGCGAAGCTGCGCGAGGTGCTGAGCGAGGCCTGAGCCTCCCCTGCCCTCCCCTAGACTTTTGCCGATGTCCATACGCCTCTTCTATGACCGCTGGCCCCAGTACAACCGCCGCCTGACCGAGGTCATCGGAGGGATGTCCGACCAGCAGCTGGCGATCCGGCCGTCGCCCGACCTGTGGCCGATCTGGGCGACGGTCGGGCACACGGCCGCCGGGCGCGTCTACTGGCTGTGTGCCGTCCTCGGGGAGCCCGGGGCCGAGACGACGCCTTTCGATCCGACGTGGGACGAGGGCTGGGAGGACGACCTCGACCACCCGCGCAAGGCCGTGGAACTCGCTCAGGCCCTCGACACGACCTGGTCGATCATCGATCGCTGCCTCGATGCGTGGACGCCGGCGATGCTCGAGGAGACGGTCGACCGGTACTACGGCGACCAACGCCAGGTCCACTCGCGCAGTTCGATCCTCCAACGATTGCTGACGCACGAGGCGTACCACTGCGGCGAGCTCTCGCAGACGCTCGGGATCCACGGGCTGCCGCAGATCGATCTTTGGGGCCCGGACTGACCATGACTTCGGAGCTCGCGGCCCAGGCCGCGAGCACGGCACGCGCGTCCGCGCGACGAACGTCATCGGCTGTTCGAGCAATGACGACCAGACGCGTGGCCTGGCGGAGATCGGACGAAGTCGAGGCCGACGAGGTCTGCACCCTGACGGTGCGCGACAGCGGACTCTCGCTCGTGGGCACCGTGATCGGGGCGGAGGCCGGCGTCCCCATCCGGGTCGAGTACCGCGTCCTCACCGATCGTGTGGGCATGACCACGGCGGCCCACGTCCGCGACCTTCGCGGCTTCGAGACGCGCACGATCGCCCTCGAGCGCAGCACGAAGGGCGCGTGGACCGTGGATGGTGCGCCCATGCGGACCCTCAAGAGTTGCACCGACGTCGATCTCGGCTGTAGCCCGTCGACAAACACCCTGCCGATCCGCCGGCTGCGGCTCGCGATCGGTGCGTCGCAGACGATCCAGGCGGCATGGGTCCGGTTCCCGGAGCTCGAGGTCGTCAAGGGCGCCCAGACCTATACGAGGCTCGACGAGTTCACCTATCGCTATGCGAGCGGAACTTTCGAGGCCGAGCTGACGGTCGATGAAGACGGCCTCGTGACGGCCTACGCGGTGTGGCACCGGACCGGGTATGCGCTCGGGCCGGCCGACACGGACCCGCTCGACGCCCGCGAATAGGGGTTCTCCCAGCTGGGCGTACGGTGGAGGGCATGAGCCACGCGACGATTCGACCGGCCTACAGCAACTGGCCCGAGTACAACCGGCGCCTGCGCGACATCGTCGCGGCGATGACCGATCAGCAGCTGGCGCTTCGCCCGGCGCCCGAACGCTGGCCGTTCTGGGCGACCGTGGGCTACGCCGCCTGCCAGCGGGTGTTCTGGCTCTGCGACTTCGCGGGTGAGCCCGGCGCGGAGACCACGCCGTTCACGAATGCCGGGTACGACTGCCCGGGGGACGACGACCTCGAGCATGTGCTCAGCGCCGATCAGCTCGTCGAGGCGCTCGATTCAACCTTCCGAATCGTCGAAAGATGCCTGGGCGGGTGGACCCTCGACATGCTCACCGAGGAGCTCGGTCGTCCTGAGTGGGACGGGACATGGGTGCACACTCGCGGCTCGGTGATCCAGCGGGTCTTCAGCCACGACATCTACCACTGCGCCGAGCTCAATGAGATCCTCGGGAAGGCCGCGCTGGCGCGGATCAATCTCTGGCAGTGAGGTTCCCGATCACTGACTCAGTCACGGAGGCAGCGATGGAACCAAGCGCGGGTGTGTTCGTTTCGAGCATCTCGACGAACGACTGGACGGAAGACCCGGACGTTCCCGGCACCGAGATGCACGAAGTGGTGCGCGCGGATGGCGTCTGGGCCGGACTGACGCGGATCCTCACCTCGGATGCGCCGCTGCCGTGGACGCCCGAGCAGCGCGAGACGGTGCATGTTCTTGAGGGCTCAGTCAGGATCGAGATGGAGGGCCGCCCTGCGCTCGAGCTCGTCGCTGGCGACATCGCCTCATTCCCAGCGGGCCTGTCAATGACCTGGCATGTGACCACGCCGTTCAAGGAGCTCTGGTTGTTGGGAGGCGAATGAAGCCATCAACGCCGTCGTTCTCCGACGCCGGCCCGCAGCCTAGCGCCAGCTGACGCTGCGGACCTCGACCGGCTCGTCGATCCCCTTGAGCGTGAGCTGTCGCGGGTCGGATAACCCGAGGCGGATCGAACTGATCGCGCCCAGGGCCGCGCTCGAGACGAGGATCTCCTCGCCAACCGCTGCGGCGCCGATGCGGGCGGCCACGTGCACGCCGCGGCCCTGGTAGTTGCCGCCCTCGCGCGCCGCCTCGGCCGTGTGGAGCCCGATGCGGACCGTCGGCGCAAACCCGTGATCGTGACGGTGCCGCGCCAGTCGCCGCTGGATGTCGACCGCACACTCGAGCCCATCGGTGGCCCGCTCGAAGGCCACGAAGAAGCCGTCGCCGGTGGGGTTGACCTCCTCGCCACGGTGATTCGCGAACGCAGATCGCAGCTCGCGGTCGTGCCACCGCAGCAACGCGCCCCAGGCGTCGTCGCCGATCAGCCCGATCAGGTCCGTCGAGGTGACGATGTCCGTGAACATGAAGGTCCGGGTCAACCGCTGCGTCCCGCGGGCGGAGGGCCCAGGATCCTCCCCGAGGAGCGCGTCCGCTCGGGCAAGGTCGAGCCTCGCGCCGAGCCGCTCGAACACACCGCGCGCAGCCCGCAGGTCCCGGCGAGCCGCCGCCTGGTCGCCTTCGGCCGCCATCGCTTCGGCATAGCGAAGGCGCGCCCGAGCGCTCTCATAGGGCAGGTCCGTCGCCTGCCAGAGTCGCCACGATCGTCCAAGGAGTGGCGAGGCCTCCGAAGGCCGATCCTCACCGAGGAGTAGCTCTCCCCGGCCTGCGAGCGCACCGGCTTCGAACACGGGTCGCCGGAAGTCGGTCGCGATCGCCTCCAGCTCCGCAACCGCGCGGCCGGCGGTGTCGAGGTCGTGGGCCGCCAACGCGATGTCGATCTGTGCGCGGAGGAGAAGGGCCCGGCCAGCCCGGTCAGTGAGTCCATCCGTATCCGCCGGCAGGGCGAGCGCGCACCCGATCGAGCGCGCCGCCTCATCGATCTCGCCACGGGCCAGTTGGGGCAGCGCCATGCCGGGCTGCGCGTCGTGCCCATACTCGTAGGCGCGCTCGAACGCTTCGGCCGCGCCATCCATGTCTCCCATCCGCAGCCGAACCTCGCCCACCTGGTAGTGGGCGTAGCCAACCGCATCCAACAGGTGGAAACGCTCGAGCTCCTCGCAGGCCTGGCGCGCCTCCTGCTCGGCCTCGGACCACAACCCGCGGAGCATCTTGAGCTCGGCGCGATGCAGGCGGCAGATGCCGGGGTAGCCGCCCACCCATTGGCGACGCATCCAGCGCTCCCCTTCATCCGCCCATTCCCCCGCCCGCTTCAGATCCCCGACATTCCGACACGCGGCGATCGTGTTGCAGTAGATATCGCTCGCGATGCGGAGATCGAGCCGACCCGACGATGCAGCCGTCGCAGCCTCGTCGATCAGGGCGATGCCGGCTTGCCAGTCCCCGCTGAAGATCAGGCCGATGCCCTTCAAGCTCATCGCCATGAAGTTGGCATCCGGGTCGTGGTGTCTTCGTGCCAGCTCGATCGCCCGGTCGGCGAGCGCGATCCCTTCCGTGATCTGGTTCGCCATCATCGCTCCGAGGGAGTGGAAGATGGCAAGTCGGGCGTGCAACGACGATTCGGGTTCCGATTCGAGCAGATGCTCGGCCCGAGCCAGCCAACCGAAGCCGATCGATTCGGCGTTGCGACGAAATCCCTGGTAGGCGAGGGCCATCGCCACTCGCGCCGCCTCGCCTGACTGGCCGGAATCGGCGTAGCCGGCAAAGGCCCGTTCCAGCGCCTCAGTCGCCTGGTCCGGCTGTCCCGCCCACCATGCCGCGGCACCCAGCAGCTCGAGGTCACCGGGGGCGAGGTCACCGTCATGGTCGGCCGCGGCGAACACATCCATCGCCTCTGTCCAGGCGTGCCGGTCCATCGCGTTGCGACCCAGTTCGACGGTATCGACCATCTTCGGTGCCACTCGATGACGTGGGTCGCGTATTGGTGCGGCCCATCTGTACGGTAAACCCTACGACTCCGCCGTCACCCGGACACTGACGCCGCCGTGGAGCACTACCGCATCGCGTCGCGTCTGACGACGAACCTCCCGGAGCTGCGTTACCTCGCGACCCGGGCCGCGCGACTCAGGACCCGCGGCGGATGAGGCGCGCCGGGTCGGTCGAGCCTGCAAAGTGGACCCGACCATGGGTCGTTACACGTTCTCCGCCCACGTCGCGGCTCCGCCCGAGCAGGTGTTTGCGCTCTGGACCGATCTCGGCCGGATGCGCGAGCGGGTCGGCGGCGTGACCGGGGTGACGGATCTCTCCGGCCCGATCGATCGGGTCGGAACGACCTATGTCGTCCGATTCGGGCGCATGGGGAGCCCTACCGAGATCATCGAGGTCGACCGTCCGCGCGTGTTTGCGACGCGGTTCGGCAATCGGCTGCTTCGCGGTCGATCGAGGGCCACGTTCGAGCCCGACGGCGACGGGACCGCGATGACCCAGGAGCTGGAGACGATCGGTCGGGTCTCCTCGATCATGGCGTGGCTCTTTGCCCACGGCTCGTATCAGGGCAGCTTTCGCGGCGAGCTCGAGACGTTCGCCGGCCTAGCCGAGCGCGAGGCGTCGTCCCGTTCGTGAAGCTCACCGCCCGCCGGCTCAACCGGGCCTCGCTCGGCCGGCAGCTGCTGCTGCGTCGCGAATCGCTGGACGTCGTCGAGGGGGTGCATCGCGTGGTCGCGTTGCAGGCCCAGGAGCCGGCGTCGCCCTACCTTGCCCTCTGGAATCGGCTGGTGGATTTCGACCCGGTCGACCTCGACCGGCCCTTCGCCGACCACGCGGTCGTGAAAGCCACGCTGATGCGGGTCACGAAGCACGCCGTGGATGCGAAGGACTACCCGGCGTTCCACGATGCGATGCAGTGGACCCTTCGCGCGGCCCGCCTGAACGATCGCCGCTTCACTCGGACCGGGCTTTCCGACGGGGATGCCGACGCGCTCGTGCCGTCGTTGCTGGACTTCGCCGCCCAACACCGGACAAGTTCCGAGCTCGAGACGTGGGTCGACGAGCGGGTTGGCGTGCTGCCCAAGCCCGGAGTCTGGTGGGCGTTGCGGCATTACGCCCCGCTGCTGTACGCCGAAACCGGCGGACCGTGGTCGTTCGGTCCGCGACTGTCATACCTCGCGGCGCGGACGAAGCCGTGGTCGCGCGGTCGGGAGTCTGCGATGAGGGAGCTGGTGCTCCGGTACCTCGAGGGGTTCGGTCCCGCCTCCGCGCAGGACGTCGCGCAATTCGGGATGATCCAGCCGCGGGCGCGGATCCGGGACGCGTTCGCGGCGCTGGCCGGCACCGTGGTTTCGCACGAGGGCCCGGACGGCGCCGAGCTCTTCGACGTGCCGAATGGTCCGCTCCCCGACGACGACACGCCGGCGCCGCCCAGGCTGCTGGGCATGTGGGACAACCTCCTGCTCGCCTACTACGACCGCAGCCGGATCATCCCGCCGGACTACCGTCGACTGGTCACCCGGAACAACGGCGACGTCCTGCCGACGCTGCTCGTCGACGGCTCGGTCGCCGGGGTGTGGCGGACGGTCGAGGGCGGCATCGAGGCGAACGCCTTTCACCGCCTCTCCGACGAGGCGTGGGAAGGACTCGAGGCCGAGGCCCGCGACCTGGTTGCGTTCCTGGCCGACCGCGAGCCCACGGTCTACCGCCGATATGCCCGCTGGTGGGCGGCGCTCCCGAGCGCCGAGGTCAGGGTGCTTCGCGGGTGAGGGCCGGACGTCCTGAGCTCTCGACGGGATTCAATCCGCACTGTCGTGGACGATCTGGTCGAACTGCCGCCACAGAAGCACCACGAGGAGGGCCGAGCCGGCGAACGCGAACCAGAACGGGGCCGTGATCCCGAATGTCCGCGCCAGCAGGCCACCGATCGGCGTTCCGATCACCAGCCCGCCGACGATCGCGACGCGATAGACCCCACCGACGCGGCCGAGTAGCTCGTCCGGGACCGCGCGCTGGCGCACGACCGTGGACGTGGTTCCCCACACGAACTCGTGCGCCCCGAAGACCACCAGCGTCACCAGCGCAACGGCGGCTGACGTCGTCAATGCGAGCACCAGATGGGTGCCCGTCTCGATGAGCAGCCCGACTCGCATGATGTCGCCCAGCGAGAATCGCCGCTCCAGTCGGCCGTAGGACACGATCCCCATCACGCCGCCAACAGCCACCGCGGTCGTCAGGAGGCCGAACCCCACCTCGTTCATGCCCAGCCGCTCGCCGGCGTAGAGGACGAGCACCGACCACGCTGCCCCGAACGTCACGTTGAAGGTCAGGATCGTGAGCGCCAGCGTGCGCATCGGGGGATGCGCGACGAGCCAACGGACGCCCTCGAGCATCTCGGCACCGAGACCGGGTCGTTCGCGCAGCTCGGTCCTCGTGCTGGTGGCGACGCGGACGATGAGCAGGGCGCCCAGCGCGAAGCAGGCGGCATTCGTCGCGAACGGCAGCGCCATGCCCGCGGCGAACAGGAAGGCTCCGATCGGCGGCGCCAACAGCTGGTTCGTCAGCACGAACGCGCCCTGCATCCGGGCGTTGGCGATTCCGAGGTCCTCGCGGCGCACGAGACCGGGGAGGATCGCGTTGCTGGCGGCGTCGGCGAACGTCTCCGCCGTTCCGAGGATGAACAACGCGACGAGCACCACCGCGATGTTGAGAGTCCCGCTGGCGATCGTGACCACGAGGGCGACGAGCACGACAGCACGACCCAGGTTCACCGCGACGACCATGCGCCGACGGTCGAACCGGTCGGCGACCGCGCCGCCCAGGACGCCGAACAGGAGCACCGGCAGGTACTGGCTCAGGAGCGCCATCGAGACGAGCAACGGGTCGCGGGTCTGCGACGCGACGAGCAACGGGCCGGCCGAGATCGCGACGCCGTCGCCGACGTTGTTGACGATCGTTGACGCCAGGAGCCAGGGAAAACTGGGTCCAAGCCTGGTCGGCGTGACGGACTCGGTGATACGGGCGGACAGGAGGCGCACCGGAGGCAGGATACCAACCGGTCGACTGGCTCCGACGACGGCCCGGTCAGCGGATCGCGGCGGTCATCACGTCCGATCTACGCCGATGCGGGCAAGGTGACGATGACCTTGCCGCGCGCGTTGCCCTCGTCGACCCAGCGGAGCGCCTCGACGACCTCGCTGAGCGGAAAGCGACGATCGATCATCGGCTTCAGCTTGCCGGCCGCGATCAGCTCCGTCAGGGCCGCGACGTCGTCGGTCTTGAATGGCTTCCACCACAACAACAGGCCAGTCCACTTGTCGGAGGCCACCGAAATGAGTGGCTGGGAGTCGACGTCGACGATCCAGTCGTAGCGTTCGCCGGTCGTCGCGTAGTCCACGTTCGTGTAGTCGATCACGTGATCTGCCCCGAGCGAGTGGACGAAATCGACCTTGGCGGTGCTGCAGACGCCGGTCACCTCCGCCCCGAGCGCCTTGGCGATCTGGACCGCGAACGGGCCCACGTTGCCCGACGCGCCGTCGATGAGGACCTTGTCGCCGGGCTTGATCGTTCGGCCGTTGCGGAGCCGCAGGCCTTGCAGCGCGAGGACGGCCGAGTGCGCGAGAGTCGCCGCGTCCTCGAACGTCATCCCGGCCGGCATCGACGCGAACGCCTCCTCCGGCGCGCACGCGTATTCCGCGAAGGCACCGAGCCCGAACAGGAACATGTCCCCGAAGACCTTGTCGCCCGGCCGGAACCGGGTAACGCTCGCTCCAACGGACTCGACGACGCCGGCGACGTCCAGCCCGAGGCGATCGGTCCTGGGTTTCCGCAAGCCAAGGAACAGGCGAGTGAAGGCCCACCGCGGATAGAGGTTGTCGAGGTCGGCCCGGTTCACCGCCGCGGCGTGGACGTGGACCAACACCTGGTCGTCCGCCGGGACGGGACGGTCGACGTCCCGCACCTCCACGACGACGGGCGGGCCGTATTTATCGCGGAGCGCCGCTTTCATGGAGTCCTCCTTGCCGCTGCGTATCCATCTTGACCTATCGTCGACACGAACCGGTGGGTCGGGCACCTCCCCGCGGAGCCTCTTAGGCTTGTCTGGCAGCGCGTGAACTGAGGTGACCAGCACGATGACGATCCCTGCATTCGCCGGCGAGGTGTTCGTTCCGGGCGACCATGCCTACGACGAGCACCGCGAGGTCTGGAATGCGGTGGTCGACCGGCGGCCGGCGGTGGTGGCGCGATGCACATCGGCGGACGACGTCGCGGCTGCGGTCCGCCACGGCCGCGAGCGCGGGCTCGAGATCGCGGTCAAGTGCGGCGGCCACGGCATCCTGGGCCTGTCGGTGCCGGAGGGCGGCCTGATGATCGACCTGACGCCGATGGGCGACGTCCGGGTCGATCCGTCGCGACGGCGTGCGACGGTCGGAGGTGGCGCGCTCCTCCGATTCCTCGATCGAGCGACCGAGCCGCACAACCTCGCGACGACCGCCGGCAATGTCTCGCACACCGGGGTCGGCGGCCTGACGCTCGGCGGGGGGATGGGCTGGCTCGCCCGCCAGGCCGGGCTCGCCTGCGACAACGTTGATGCCTACACGGTCGTGACGGCAGCCGGGGAAACCGTCCGGGCGAGCGCCTCCGAGAACCCCGACCTGTTCTGGGGGCTCCGCGGCGGTGGCGGCAACTTCGGGGTGGTGACCGAGTTCGAGTTCCGCCTGCACCCGACGACCGGCCGGGCCCTCGTCGTCGACTTCACCTTCGACGCGGCCGATGCCGCGGCGCCGCTCCGTGTCTGGCGCGACCTCCTTCCCGACGCACCGCGCGAGGCCACCCTCACGGCCGACGCCACGACGGCCGGCGACACACCCGGTCTGCCGGATGGTCTGCGCGGCCGCCCCGTCGTCATCATCGGTTTCGTTTGGGTCGGCGAGCTCGAGGCCGCGCAGGCGTACCTCACCCGGTTCCGCTCGATCGGGACGCCGGTCGCCGAGAGCGTCGAGACGATGCGCTACGCCGAGCTCCAGAGCATCGGGGACGAGCGCCATCACCACGGCCTTCGCCGCTATTCTACCGGCCACTATCTCGCCGACCTTCCCGACGCGGCGATCGACGCGTTCCTCTCGCGGGGCATCCCAAGGGGCGCGCCCGAGCCCGATTGGGCTCGACAGCCGGGCGCCGGTTTCCAGGCCTACGGCGGCGCCATCGCCGACGTCGCCGATGACGATTCGGCCTTCAGCTTCCGCGACACGCTGGTCGAATGGTTCGCGGGCTCGACCTGGGCGGACCCGGCCGAGGACGCGGAACGGATGGCCGCCGCCCGCGCATGGGGCAGGGCGCTCGATCCGTTCGCTTCCGGCGTGTACGTCAACGTTATCGCCGACGCGGATGCCGGGGCGGCGGGCGTGCAGCGCGCGTATCGGCCGGAGAAGTTCGCCCGGTTGATGGCGCTCAAGACAAAATGGGACCCGGACAACGTGTTCCACCTGAACCAGAACATCCCGCCGGAGGGGCCGTAGCCCGGGGCGCGAGAGCACCTCCCTACCCCAACGCCCAGAACGGCCCGGTCAGGCCGAGGCTGTCGAGGATCGCCTGGTTCTGCTCACGCGTGTGGGGGCGCCAATCAGGATCCAGGCGATCACCCCACCACGCCGCGGCGAGCTCCGCGAGCTGCGTGACCGGGATCGTGGCGCCGGGCGGTCGTCCCGCGAGCCAGGCGTTGACGTGGCCTTCCGACCGGAAGAGCAGCATCGTCCCTCAGGTGAAGCCGATGTCCTGCCACCACGAGACCGCGGGCACGAGGACGTGGAACACGAGATCCCTGTCGTCCGGTTGTCCATCACGGACGTGGATCCGGATCGGGTCGTGGCAATCGCCGCACTCGGAATCGATGACGCTGTCGACCTGCAGCGCCGCGCCGATGCCGAACGCATCCCAGGCGCAGTTGGCGTACCAGGGCTTTCCCGCGGCCTCGACGCGGAACGGGGTCATGACGGCAGAGAACGGGTTCGCCATGCGGATCTCGCCGGCATCGTCCAGGACGAGAGCGTGGCCGTCATGGAGCCGGCGCCACCCATCGCCGACTTCCGCTTCGGATCGATCGATGGAGCGCGCCACTTCTTCGGCGCGCGGCGCCCGGCCGAGCTCCACGAATTGACCGTAGGTCGCGTTGCGGAGCTCGATATCGGTCGAATCCATGATGGGACCTCCCGTGCGTCGGCGGCTCAGGGGCGCGCCTGGGCCCCTTCGGGATCTCGGTCGGGCGCGTAGGTGGCGATCAGCACGCCCGTGGAGGTCGCCTTGGATTCGACGAGTCGCAGCCGGGCTGGCGAGGTTGGCTCCCGAAACAGGCGCTTGCCGATGCCCATCACGATCGGGTGGATCATCAGCCGGTACTCGTCCACCAGGTCGTGCCCAGCCAGGGTTTGGACCAGCTCCCCGCTGCCGATGACCTGAATGTCCTTCCCGGTGCCGGCCTTGAGCTTGGCTACCTCGTCGGCGATATCGCCGCGGATCACGGTCGAGTTCTGCCAGGCCAGGGGCTCGTTCAGCGTGGTCGAGACGACATATTTCGGGAGGTCATTGAAGGTGCCGGCCAGCGGGTCCTCCGCGGGCTGCTTCGGCCAATGGGCGGCGAAGATCTCATACGTTCTGCGACCGAGCAGGAACCCGCCGGTGGCGCCCAGTCCATCCATGATGGCGCCTCCGAGCACGTCGTCGAAATAGGCCAGCTGCCAGCCACCCTGGGTGAACCCGCCGGATCGGTCCTCGTTCGGGTCGCCGGGCGCCTGCATGACACCGTCGAGCGTCAGGAACTCGCTGACGATGATCTTGGGCATGTGGCGTGTCCTCCGTCAGTGGCGTCGAGTCTAAGACGGTCGCCGTGGGATGATGATCGGAGCGCGTCGCTCAGAGGAGACTGGGATGGCCGCACCGACCAGCGTCGAAGACTACCTGGCCGCCTTGACGGACGATCGGCGCGCGGCCATGGAAACGCTTCGAATAGCCATCAAGGCTGCCGCCCCCGAGGCGACGGAATCGATCGCGTATGCGATGCCGGCCTTTCGGAGTCACGGCGGGCAGTTCCTCGTGTCCTACGCCGCCTTCAAGCGTCACTACAGCCTGTTCCCCGCGAGCGGGGCGGTCGTCAAGGCACTCGGGCCGGACCTCACGCGTTACCTTGCCGGGAAAGGGACGATCCAGTTCCCGGCGGACGAGCCCATCCCCACCAAACTCGTGGGGAGGATCGTCGAGGTTCGGGTCGCTGAGAACGCCGAGCGCGCCGGTCGTTGAGGAACGGGCGTCAGGCCGGCACGCCCTCGTTGGCCCCGCTGGGACGCCCTGGTCGAGGGCGTCGGGCCGTTAGCTTGGCCCGGCCCCGTCGTCCTCGTCGTCGTCCAGGTAGAGGCCGCCCCAGACCACGCGCTCCCAGCCGGTCTCGGGAAGACCCATCGCCGCGCGTTCCTCGGGCGTCAGTCCCGCGATGTGTGCTCGGGAGGCGCGTGCCTGCTCTCGCCTGTACGCGTCCATCTGGGCGGCTCGCACCTCCGCAGGGGTCCGCGCGCCCACCCAAGCCTCCAGCCATGCCTCCACGGAGGTTGCGATCTCGCGGAAGGTGCGCCGCCAGCCGGGGCCTCCGGAGCGCTCGGTGAGCGATTCCGGATCCCAGGCGAGCACGCGCCCGCTCGAGGCATCCACGGCGTCCACGCCCAGGTCGTGGCGGACGACGGGGACGAGGCCGCTCGGCCACGTCTGCCCTTCCGGCGCCATGGGTGGATCGACCCGAAATCGATGGTAGGTCGCCACGACGTCGGCCAGTCGAGCAGGCCCGGGCCGGGCCCGAACCCACCGTCCGCAACCTCGGTGTAGATCCGGCGCATGGCTGCGGGCAGGGTGAGTCCGAGCTCGGCCTCGGCGGTGGCCAGCCGCACCGCGCTCGCGGGCGGCGGCAACGGTGGCGGACCCGGGTTGGCCATGGCTGTCGCCAGCTGGTCGACCCGCTCCCGCAAGTCCGTGTCAAGCGGCCGCCCGGCACGATTGGCGTCGACCACTCTCGCGAGCGCCGCTGCGAGGCCACTCCCCTGTCCGAGCAGGTCGGAGAGACTGAGGGTCACCGCGGAGTCGGATGGTGCGATCGGGCTGTCCACGCGCCGGGCGGGATCCGCGACGCGTGTCCGCAACCGTCCGACCAGGTCATCCATCGGTCACCGAATATGAGCTCTGGGCGCTTCCCAGCGAGGGCTGAGGCGCTACCGAAGTCACGATACCGCGAGGCTCGGCAGCCGCTCGTCCAGATGCGCGACGAGGGGCCACGCCCCGGACGAGGTGTTCGAAATCACCGTGTACATGACGCCGGAGGCACGATCGTAGGCGGTGCGGCAGGACACGCCGGCGTCCATGCCTTCGAGGATCACCGTGTCGCGATCGAGACGAAGCCAGAAGCCCAGGCCGTAGCGGCGGCGTTCCGATGGGACATCGTTGCGCGGCTCAACCAGCCGGTCGACGACCTGCGTCGGCAGGATCCGGCCGCCGAAAAGCGACTGCCACAAGGCCTCGAGATCGAGAACGGTCGAGTAGGCTCCGCCGTCGCCCGCACCGCGCACGGGAAGGTGCAGCACATTGGAGCGACCGTCCTTCAGGTAGCCGATGGCGGCGCCGGGCGGGAGCCGATCGGAACGGGCGAACGCCGTGTCGACCATGCCCGCGGGGTCGAGCACTCGCTCCTGCACCAGGTCATAGAAGCTCCGTCCGGTCGCGATCTCGACCGCGATGGACAGCATCACGTAGCCGCCGTTGTTGTAGGCAAACCGCGTGCCGGGTGGCCAGCGCTGTGGGTGACCTTCCAGGACCGGAAGATAGTGTGCCGGCGTGTCGAGGAGATGGACCGGTACCCCCATCACGTAGTCATCGATGTCACCGAGTTCCGCTTCGTCGAGATAGTCCCCGACGCCCGAGGTATGACCCAGCAGATGCTCGATGGTCACCGCCGGATCGACGAGTGGCAGGGCGTCCGGGAGCAGGCTCCGCAGGGTCGTATCGCCCCGCAGATCCCCCGATTCGATCAATGACGCCACGGTCAGCGCCGTCAGGCCTTTGACCGCGCTCGCGATGCCAAACCGAGTGTCCAGCGTGTTCGGTCGCCGATTGGGACGGTCGGCCGATCCCCGTGCGAGCTCGAAGAGACGTTCGCCGTTCCTGGAAACGGTCGCAACGCCCGAAAAGTCTGTCTCGTCGGCAACCGTCGCCAGATCATCGCGCAGCGTCATGGCAGCCATTCTGCTGCGTGGCGCATCCTTGTCCACCAGTCGAAGGAGTCCCGCATCGCCGGCTCGTCCCGCGCCTTCGTCCTCCGCCATACCCGACTTCGGCCGGTCCCTGGGCTCGAGGAGATCCGCCTCCACCTCGCCGACGAGGTGTTGCCCCTCTGGCACGCCGTCCAGCTCGAGACGGACGACCCTGACGCGGCCCTCCCCTACTGGGCGTTCGCGTGGGGGGGCGGGCTCGCGATCGGGCGGTACCTGCGGGAGCACCCCGAGTTTGTGGCCGGTCGACGCGTGTTCGACCTCGGATCGGGCTCAGGGCTGTGCGCGATCGCGGCCCTGCGCGCGGGCGCATCCGAGGCAGCGGGCGCGGACATCGACCGGTTCGCCGCGGCGTCCATCGAGCTCAATGCGCGCGCCAACGGCCGCCGGGTCAGCGTCGTACGTGGTGACGTGCTCGACGACGAGGCGCCCGACGCCGACGTCATCCTGGCCGGCGACTGCTGGTACGAGGGTCGACTCGCGGACCGCGTCCTGCCGTGGCTGCAACGGGCGCGGGCTCGCGGCATCGACGTCCTGGTCGGCGACCCCGGCCGCCGCTACCTCCCGACCGACGAGCTGATCGAGCTCGCCACGTACGAGGTCCGCACGACGACCGAGCTCGAGGACCTCGAGCACAAGCACGGCCGGGTCTATCGTCTGCGACCGACCGAGTAGGGCCACTGCCGGTGTGCGCGGTTCGGGGCTGATGACCGCTAGCGAGGCTTGACCGCGTCGAAGTCGATCGTGATCGGGCGGTCGTCGCCATCGACCAGCCGCCAGCGGACCCCGAGATCCGGATCGCGACCGTCGGCCAGCAGACCGACGACCTCCATCGGCGATGCATCGGTCCCGAGCGCCGTCAGCGCTCGAACGACGGCGAAGGTGGCGGTAGCCGCAACCGCACCGACGATGTCGCGGCGGACCATCCCCTCGGGATCGAAGGCACCGGCCTCCGTGAGTCGGTCGATCAGACGTTTGGCGCGCCGCCGCTCGGCCGGTTCGAGGGCCTGGATCCAGCGAGGCTCGGCCGGCGGCTCGGGCGCGGGTTTGGGCGCGGGCGCCTCGGGCTTTGCGGCCGTTGCCGCTTTCGAACGCTTCCGCGGTCGATCGTCGGCCTTTGCGGTCGTGGCGCTTGGTCGATCGCGCACGTCCGCCAGCTTCGCGGCGAGGGGTGACGCCGCCGGTTCCGCCTCACGCGCCGTTGCGATCGCCTCCTTGGCGGCACCGAGACTGCCGAACGGTCCGCGGACCAGGGCCAGACCGAGGTCGTCGGTCTGCTCGGCATCGACGACGACCCAGGTCCCGGACTGCGGCTCGATCGTGAAGCGCTCGTCGCGCGTCTGCCAGCGCCCACCCCCGAGCCGCTTGAGGGACTCGTCCTTGTCGGTCTCCTTGCCCATGCCGTCCACGATACGCCGGCCTCGGCCACGTTTGGCCACAGATGGCGCATGCTGTCGCCAGACACCACGCGGCGGAGGACGTCATGCAACCCTGGTTCGGCCTGCACCTGCCCAACTACACTTTCCTCGACACGCCGCCCGAGCGGCTGTTCGACCGCATCGTCGAACAGGCGCGCGCCGCGGAGGACGCCGGCTTCAGCCTCGTGACGGTCATGGATCACCTCTACCAGATCCAGGGCGTCGGGCCGAACACGGATCCGATGCTCGAGGGTTGGTCGACTCTGGCCGCACTCGCCCGCGAGACGACGCGCGTTCGGCTCGGCACCCTCGTCACCGGCGTGACATATCGAAACCCGGCCCTGCTGGCCAAGACGGCGACGACACTGGACGTCATCTCCGGTGGCCGGGCGCTCTTCGGCCTCGGGGCGGCATGGAACGAGGAGGAGCACATCGGCTATGGATTCGAGTTTCCGCCGATTCGCGAGCGGATGGACCGGCTCGACGAGGCGCTGACGATCATCCGGGCGATGTTCACCGAGGACCGACCGAGCTTCGAGGGGCGCCATTACTCGATCAACCAGGCGCTCAACGTGCCGCGCCCGATCCAGCCGGGCGGTCCACGCATCCTGGTCGGCGGCGGCGGAGAGCAGCGGACCCTGAAGATCGCCGCGAAACACGCCGACCTCACCCATTGGTTCCCGCTCGGCCTCGACACCTTGCGCCATAAGAACGAGGTCCTCGAGGGCTACTGCGAGGCGATCGGCCGGGATCCGTCCACGATCGAGCGGACGGTGGCGGCGCCGGTCGTCGTCGCGGGCAGCGAAGCCGAGGCGGGCGCGATCCTCGAGCGCATGCCGCCTGAGCGACGCCCGTTTGTGAAAGTGGGGACGCCGGACCAGATGGCCGATGCCCTTCGGCCCTATCTGGACGCCGGCTTCACCGGCTTCACGTTCAACAACAGCGTCTACCGGACGCCCGCGGCGATCGGCCCGCTGGGCGAGCTGCTGCGGCTCGTCAGTGGCGCCGAGATTGCCGCTGCCCGATCGGGAGGCTAGGGTCGTCCGCTAGTCCCGCTGTTCGTTCGTCGAGATCACCTCGTCGATCAGTCGCTCGAGCTCGCGATCGGACAGCTTGCGGCCCGCTTCCGCCTCGATCTGCTCGCGCGCGAGGCGCAGGGCCTGGGTCTTCGGCACCCGGAAGCCGCCGGGAAGGCGGACGCCCTCGATCTCGCCGTCGCGGATCATGCGGCGGACTCGTCCCGGCGATCGTCCGAGAACCCAGGCCATCTCCCTGGTCGAGAGGAGCTCGTTCACGGGTGCCCGCCCGATGATCGTCGCGTGCAAGCCGCGAATCGCTCGCCGGGCGGCCGATCGGTCAGACCTTCGCAGGCTCCATCCGCTCGACGAAATCGGCACGCCAGGCCGGTGGCTCGAACGGGTTGGCAAAGTACTCGGTCATCTTGGCGACCTTGCCATCACGGATCTCGCCGATCCCGACATAGCTGACCGGGATTCCATCGCCGTAGTCGATGGTGGCCTCGATGACGAAGACATCGCCACCCCCGAGCATCCGGCGGTACTTGAACGTTGGCTGCGTACCCGACATCGCGGGATACGTCTCGGCCATCCGTGCCGAGGCATCCTTGTTCAGGCGCTCTCCGGATTGCGGCCACTCCTCGACGAAATCGTCGGTGCCGTACTCCCGGGTCAGCTCCGCGAGCCGGCTGAAGTCTCCGGCCTTGAGGACCTCCTCGAACTTGGCCGCCATTTCCCTCGTGTCGCCCATGGAATCACCCTCTCCTGCTTGCTTGGACGCACAGATTGGACCTCTCGCGAAGACCGAACAAGGGAGTTATCCACGAGTTCGGGCCGAATCCTGATCCGCGGCGTGACGTGAAGTGTCCGTCGCCCCGCGAAACGCCGCGTGCGACGCCTGGAGCGCGCGGCAACCGGCGTGGCCGAGTTACTTCGCCTTGGCGCCGTCCTTCGTCTTGGGCTGCTTCGGCTTCTTGGGGGTCTTGGCCTTCTTGTCCATCCGGTGTTCCTCCGAGGGTGCCGTTAGGTCGCGCCGATTCTCGCACGCCGGCAAGCGGCCTGTCTCGCCGTCCCAGGCCCGAAGGCGGCTGGTCGCCGGCGCGACGTCGTAGAGTAGCCGGCTGTGGACAGGAATGCCTCCCTGACCTCGCGACCCACGCGATATCCGCGCGGCGCCGCGCTCACGCTCGAAACGCTCGACGCGGATCCGTACGACTCGCTCGCACGCCTGCGCGAGCTCGAACCCGTGTCCTGGCTTGCGGTGCTCGATGGCTGGCTGGTGACGCGGCGAGACCTGTGCATCGAGGTGATGCGCGATGCGAGCCGCTTCACCGTGGATGACCCGCGCTTCTCGACGGCCCGGGTGGTGGGTCCGAGCATGTTGTCGCTCGATGGCGACGAACACCGGCGACACCGCGACCCGTTCGCGCGGGCCTTTCTCGGCCCTGAGGCGAGGGGCCGCTTCGCCGGCCAGGTGGAGCGGGAGGCCCTCCGACTGGTCGGCGCGCTGGCACCTCGAGGAAGGGCCGAGATCCGCCGAGACCTGGCCGGGCCGTTGGCCGTCAACGTCGTCGCCGGCGCGCTCGAGCTGCAGGACGCCGATCCCGGCATGGTCCTCGGCTGGTATGACGAGATCGTGGCGGGGGTCGACCAGGTGTCAGCTGGTCAGGAGGTCGGTCCCGGGGCCCGAACGGCGGTCTCGGCGCTGGGAAGCCACGTCGCCGGAACGATCGAGCACGGCGCCGGCGTGCTAGCCCAGGCCACGGCAATGCTCACGCCTCCTGAGGTCGTATCCAACGCGGCGGTCATGATGTTCGGCGGCATCGAGACCAGCGAGGGGATGACCACGTCGCTGTTCTGGCACCTCCTGACGAATCCGGATCAGTTGGCTGCCCTGCAGGTCGATCGGTCACTGGCCGGGAACGCCGTCGAAGAATCGCTCAGGCTGGAGCCGGCCGCGGCCCGGGTCGATCGGTACGCGACCGCCGATACGGACCTGGGGGGCGCCTCGATCCGGCGGGGCGACCTCGTCATCGTTTCGTTGACCGCGGCCAATCGCGATCCGGCGTTCTTCCCCAACCCTGACGCATTCGACCTCTCGAGGCCTAACGCGAGGTCGCACCTGGCCTTCGCCCAGGGCCCGCACGCCTGCATCGGGGTCCACCTGGCGAGGCTCGAGACCCAGTCGGCGCTCGAAGCCGTGCTGGACGCCTGGCCGCGAATCCGGATCGACCCGGGCTCGACGGCGCCCAGCGGCGTCATCTTCCGCAAGCCCAGATCGCTCCCCGTTCGCTGGGATCGATAACGCCCCATATCCGACGCTCATCGGTTGGCACGGCGACGCCGGCGACCATCGAGGTCGCCGGCGCCTGTGGTCTCGGCCGGCGCGCGGCCCGGCACGAACTCTCTAGGTCTAGGGCGAAACCGCGGTCAGCGCGTTCACTTGTCCGTGGCCGTTGAACGAGTTGTAGCCAGTTCCGCCGGTGCACCGCTGTGGAGCGCCATTCGACATCGACGGATAAGGGGCGTAAGGCGCGATGTCGGGGCAAGCCATCGGGTCGGCCGTCTTGTCGACCCGCGCGATCATGGCCCGGGCAGTGATGCCTGGGGAGATGCTCCGGATCAAGGCGGCCACGCCCGTGACATGCGGTGAGGCCATCGACGTTCCCTGGAGGTAGCAGTACAGGGCGGCGCCGTCCATCACCTTCCTCAGGCACGATGACGCCAGGTAGGACGGCCACGTCGAGAGCACACGCCCGTTCGGGGCTGCCGCGGTTCGCTGCAGCCTCGAGTCGCCGCCGGGGGCAACGACCTGGGTCACCCCGACGCCGTAGTTCGAATAGAAGGACTTGATCCCGAGGTTGCCGTTCGCCGTCACGCCGATGACGCCAGGAACCTCGACCGGCACGATCTCGCAGGCATTGGTGATGTCGCGCGGCGGGGGTGCCGCGTCCGTATCGGGGCTGATCACGTCCTGGGTTGGGTGGGCGAGGTCGTCGCTGAAGTTGCCCTCGGCGGCCACCACCACGGTGCCCTGGTTGAGGGCGTAGCGGATCGCCCGAGACTCCGCCTTGAAGATCGCCCGCTGCTCCGGATCGTTCTTGCAGTTGAACAGCCAGGGGTCGGCGAAGTAGCTGTTGTTCGTCACATCGAAGTGGTGCGAGCCGGCCCACATGAACGCGCAGACGACCATCTCGGGGAAGAAGAACCCGGCGTCGTTGCTCGTCTTGACACCGGCGATCCTCACGTTCGGCGCGACACCGACGATTCCCACGCCGTTGGCGGCCGCGGCGATCGTCCCGGCCGTGTGGGTGCCGTGGCCCTGCTGGTCATTCCCATCGAGCAGGGGCGAGGCCACGCCACTGGAGCAGTCGGTGCTGTTGGCGGCGTCGTAGTTTGGAGCGAGGTCCGGGTGGTTGAAGTCCAGGCCCGTGTCGAGATCGCCGACGAGGACCGACGGGCTGCCGCCGGTGATCGCGTGGGCTTCGGGCGTGTGGATCTGGCGCATGTCCCACTGGAGCCCGGACAGGTTGTCACTGTCGGTCGCCGGGATGTTCGGTGTCGGCGCCGCCGAATTGTCGGATGCGCCGTCCAGGATCCTGGTCACGACCTTCGACGTCACGGCCGCGCCGGTGACTCGACCATCGGCCAGGATGGTCGAGCGGAATGTCGAGCTCGACGAGCGTGCAACGGCGACGCCGATCGCGTCGTATTGCGCGACCATCGAGCCGCCGGCCCGCTCGACGGCCGCGGCGGCGCCATTCGGGACAGCGAGCGATTTGTAGACGACGAGATATGTCTGGCTTCCGGCCGCGATCGCCGAGGGGGCGCTCAGGAGCAGACCGCCCAGCAGGGCAGCCGACGCGATCGGCGCCAGGGCGCGACGAACCCACGAAGACATTGCGGGCACCTCCAACTGTGCCCGCTTGGTCGACAGGGAGAGGACGCGGGCTAAGCCCTCGCTAATGGCGAGAATCGTACCGCGTGCGCTCCTCCCGGGTTTGCCGCACGCGCAGGACCCGGATCGGACTCGCCATCGGGCGCCAGACCATGGTCTAGCTTTCGAAACGGATCCCTTTCAGAAAGGCCTCGTCACACGACTGGACGTCGACCCACACGAAGCCGTCGTCCCGCTCGAGGAGCGAAAGCACGTCCGGCCACCCGCAGACCTGAAGCCCCGACGAGGAGATCCAGCGTACGTCCATGGCACCTCCAGCAGAGGGAGCCGCCTAGTGCGCCTCCGGCACGAAGGTCTGGTCGGTCATCGGCGGGCGAACATAGCCGGTGTCCGCCTGGCGGGGCGGCAGCTTGATCTCGTCGGGCGTGAGGTCCTCATAGGGGATGAGGCTCAGCAGGTGGGTGATGCAGTTGAGCCGGGCACGCTTCTTGTCGTCGGCGTTCACGACATACCAGGGCGCCTGCTTGATGTCGCAGTGGGCGAACATCTCGTCCTTCGCCTTCGAGTAGTCGAGCCAGCGGGAGCGTGACTGCAGGTCCATCGGGCTGAGCTTCCAGCGCTTGGTCGGGTCGTTGATCCGCCCTTGGAAGCGCCGCTCCTGTTCGGCGTCGCTGACCGAGAACCAGTATTTGACGAGGATGATCCCGGAGCGGACGAGCATCCGCTCGAACTCCGGAGCCGAGCGGAGGAACTCCTGGTACTCCTCCTCGCTGCAGAAGCCCATCACCCGCTCGACGCCGGCCCGGTTGTACCAGCTCCGATCGAACAGGACCATCTCGCCAGCGGCCGGCAGCTGGGAGACGTAGCGCTGGAAGTACCACTGCGTCTTTTCCCGCTCGGTCGGTGCGGCGAGGGCGACCACCCGGCACACCCGCGGGTTCAGGCTCTGGGTGATGGTCTTGATGACCCCGCCCTTACCGGCCGCGTCCCGCCCCTCGAACACGACGACGACCTTCAGGCCCTCGTGGCGGATCCACTCCTGCAGCTTGACGAGCTCGATCTGGAGACGGCTGAGCTCAGCCAGGTATGGCTTGCCCTTGAGCGGCTCTCGTTGCGGGCGAGCGGCCTCGGCGGCTGCCTCGGCCGGCGGAGTCGCCATCGCGCGAGCCACCTTCGCGGACTTCCCCGCCTTCGCGGAGGCGTCCGGCTTCGCGGAGGCATCCGACCGCTTGCCGTGGTGGGCTCGGCCGGGAGACTTCCTGGTCGGTCGTTGGGTCGGCGGAATGACCTTCTTCGGCATCACTCACTCCAGGTCGCCGAGCGAGAACGAAAACGAACCCTAGCACCGCGAGGCGCCGCTTCCAACACCGGGGAATCGCGAAGGCTCGACACCGCTGCGGGCGGCGCCGTGACAGGATGGCCGGGTCGTGGGCTGCCATCTCAGGGAGGCGAGAGCGATGGGTCGCGTGATCGGGATCGGTGTCGTCGGGATGGGCTGGATGGGCGAGGCCCATAGCCGTGCATACCGGCTCGTGAGCGATCGATTCTCGGAGCGCGGGATCTCGGCTCGGCTGATCGCCTGCGCGGATGCGGATGAGGCGCGCGCGACCGCCGCGCAGGCGCGCTTCGGCTTCGAGCGAGCGACCACGGACTGGCATGACATCGTGGGCGACCCCGCGATCGAGGCGATCAGCATCACGGCGCCCAACGACACGCACCTCGCCGTCATCCGGGCGGCCCTCGAGCGCGGCAAGCACGTCCTGTGCGAGAAGCCAGTCGGTCGGACCCCGGAAGAGACGCTGGAGGCAGCGCAGCTGCCCCGGGCTGCCGGCCAGATCACGTTCGTTGGGTACAATTACCGCTGGGCACCGGTCGTCCAGCATGCGGCCAACCTCATCGCCGCAGGCGCACTCGGCGACCTGACCCACTACCGCGGGCGCTTCCTCAACGGCTACGCGAGCGACCCGGACGGCGTCCTCTCGTGGCGGTTTCTGGCCGAGCAGGGGTACGGCACCCTGTCCGACCTGCTGTCGCACGCCATCGACATGGCGCACCTGTTGGCCGGACCCATCGACGATGTGGTCGGCACGCGCGAGACCTTCATTCCGAGCCGTCCCCTGCCCCGCCCCGGCAGCTCGCACTACGACACCGCGAGTACCGATGATCCGCGCGGCGACGTCACGAACGAGGACTACGTGGGCGCCCTTGTGAGGTTTCATGGGGGCGCCCGCGGCACGCTCGAGGCATGCCGGGTCATCACCGGATCCCAGTGCGACCTCGCGTTCGAAATTCACGGCACGAAGGGCGCCCTTGCCTGGTCGTTCGAGCGGATGAACGAGCTGCGCTATTTCCGACGAGACCCTGCGTCGGCGACGGAGACCGGCTGGACGATCGAGCTGAGCGGCCCAGCCCATCCGTTCCACCGCTCGTTCAACCCCGGTTGGGCGGTCGGCCTCGGGTTCGACGACCTCAAGGTCATCGAAGCGGCCCAGTTCCTCCAGGCGGTCGTGTCGGGAATCCCGGGCCCGCCAAGCTTCGACGACGCGGCCGCCGTTGCTCGGGTTCAGCAGGCGGTCGCCGCCTCATGGGATTCCGGCTGTTGGGAGACGGTCACCAGACATCCCCCGGGCGCCACTCGCAACTGAGCGCGGCGGCGAGGTCGAGCGGCGGCGATGACGCCGTCGGGAGCACGAGGATGTCTCCATCCTCATCGGGCGTTCGGCGCAGGCCGTCGGCCGTCCGCACGAACGTTGGTCCGGCCCAGCGGAGCCACCCCAGCCGCTCGTAGAAATGGTGTCGGCCGGTGCCGAGCGCGCCGAGCTCGAACCGGTCCCGGATGTAGGCCGTCACGTCGGCCATGACCTGCGAGCCGTGGCCGGCTCCCTGCCCGTCCGGCGCGGTGCCGACGGCCTCCACATATCCGGTCCTGAGCGGGCGGCCATCGACGTGGAGCTCGCGCTCAACCACCGACGCGTGCGTGACCATGGCGCCTCCGACGTCAAGCACGAAATGGACGCCGCCGACCGCATGATCCCAGTCGTCGTCGCTGAATCGTTCGTCGTCGGCCGGCCCGAATGCGGCCAGGAGCATCGCGCGGATGGCCGCAACTTCGGGCGACGTCAGCTCCTGGGTCGAAACTCGACGTAGCCGGGGTCGATCGGCGTTGTCCTCTTCGGTGCCGTCCACGCCCGAAAGGCTACGTCAGCGGGGCGTCCCGGCGAGCGCCTGGCGGAGGGCTTCCTCGGCGTCGCTGTCGAGCGTCGTCTGGATGACGTCGCCGCGGTAGCTCCGAAGCGCGGCGATCACGGCGTCGGCATCGGCCTCCTTGACGACCAGGAACAGCGCTGATCGTCCCGGCTTGAGCGTCTTCTTGACCTCGTCGACGAAGTCGCCGCTGACGCCGGTGCCCAGCGCGGCCCCCACGGCCGCTCCGACCGCCGCGCCGATCGCCAACCCGGCCGGCGGGAACGCGAATGTCAGGAGACTGCCGATGATCGCTCCCGCCACCGTGGCGAGCTCCGTCGTGCCGCTGACTTCATTCTTCACGTGGGCGGTGCCGTCCGGGTCACGCTCGACGATCGCGGTGTCCTCGAACCGGATCCGCCCTTCCCGCTCGAGGCCCCGCAGGCCGCGCATCGCGTTGCGTGCGTCATCGAAATGGTCGAAGCCGATGACGATGAGCTGGTTCATGTGGAACCTCCTGCTCGGCGATCGATAGCTCCCATGCCGGAGCGTACCCCTTCGCCGCGCAGCAAGGTTCGTCGTCGGGATGGATCGTGTCGGTGAGCGGGCGCTCCGATCGCGCCATGGGCTCCCGATCGTGGCCCCGCCCTACGAACTCGCCGGCTTCTCCTGGATGGCCCAGCCGTTACCGTCGGGATCGCTGAAGAACATGAACGAATTCCACGGGCCGCCGGGGCCATCGATCCACTCGCCGTTGTCGATATGGCGGACGGGCGTGACCTCGAGACCTCGCCCCACCAGCTCCGCCCGAGCCGCGTCGATATCGGCGACACACAGCTGGAGGCCCTGGATCGAGCCCGGTTCCGACTTCGCGAGCCCCTTGCCGATCGAGATCGAGCAGGCGGAGCCCGGGGGCGTTAGCTGGACGACGCGGAAGTCGTCGCCGAAGCTCCGATCGACGTCGACATTGAAGCCGACTTGCTCGCTGTAGAAGGTCTTCGCCCGGTCGACATCGGTCACGGGCACGACGACCAGTTCCAACGTGAAATCCACGTTCGATCTCCCTCTCGTTCTGGCTGTCTCAGCTCACCGGGACGAGCTCGGCGATGAGCTCCTCGAGCCGCTCGTACGCCTCGCTCAGGCCGGTTTCCATGCCGCTCTCGACCATGGAGTCCCGAGCCTGCACCGATTGGAACACCGAATGCCCGTGCAACACCGTTCGACCGTCGCGTTCCTCGAACGTCATCGAGTCCAGGGACACGTGTCCCGGCGCCCCCTCGAACTCGAAGGTCTGGATCATGCCCTCGGGCGATGGCGTGCCATGGAAAACGCCGTGGAAGCCGTACTCGGTGCCGTCCTCGTCGCGGTGGATGTACCGCCACTTGCCACCATCTCGGACGTCGTAGCGGTCGACGATCATCGTCAACCGGCGCGGGCCGAGCCACTGCACGAGCAGCTCCGGGTCGGTGTGGGCGCGAAATAGGAGATCCCGTGGGGCGTCGAACTCCCGGGTGATGTCGATGTACGGCGTTCCGGGCTCGGCGGTGACCTGCGTCGTGCTCATCGTGCGCTCCTCCGTTGTGGGCCGCCAGGCGGCGGTTGGTTGGATTGATCGCGTTGCAATGCCACCAGGAGCGCATCGAGGCGCTCGTGACTCTCGCTCCAGAACTCCTGGTAGCGGGCCAGCCACTCGGTCGCTTCCTGGAACGGCTCGGCCTCGAGATGACTCAGGCGGGCCGTGGCCCGACGGCTGCGCGACACCAGCCCTGCCCGTTCCAGCACCTTGAGGTGCCGCGAGATCGCTGGCTGCGAGACCGAGAATGGCGCGGATAGTTCCCCGACCGTGAGATCGCCTTCGGTCAATCGCGCGAGGATCGCGCGCCGGGTGGGGTCCGCGAGAGCCCCGAATACGTTGCTCAGGTGATCGGCTGTCATAGATAACCACCACGTTATGGAACGATGTGGTTATTGAACCCGATGCCGGTCCGCCTGTCAACCCCGAAGTTCTACCCCCGCCGGGAGGGTGTGATGTCCGACGATCCAGGCGACGAACCCTCTGTCAGGCCGTGACGCCATCCCCGTGCTCGCCCTGGCCCGCGCCGCCTTCGCCTTCGCCCTCGCCCCCGCCTTCGCCCGCCTCGGCCGCCCGCACGGTCTTCCTGAGGTGGCTCGCCTCCACGACCGTCGGCTCGCCGTCGCGATCCTTCCAGCGCGTCTGGATGAGGACCTCATCGGTTTCGCCGACGAGCCGGATGACGACGTTGTAACCGGAGCCGCCGTGCTCGACGGACTCGACGGTCACCTCGTTCGACGGTAGCGGCAGGAGTGACAGCACCTCTCCGAGGTTCCGTCGGAGCTCGGGGCTGAAGCGCTCGATCGCCCGGTCGATGTCCCCGGCCGCGAGGGCATCGCAGAGGGTCTGGGCGTGCTCGCGAACGGCCTGCTCGTCCATCGGTTGGTCCCCTTGTTCAACGGAAGCCCCGACAGTATCCGCCCGGGCGGCCTCGACCATCTGCGGCACAATGCGCGCGTGGCCCCAGAACGATGGAAGCTGTGACGGCGCAGGACCGCGGCGGCCGACCGCGCCGGGCGACGAATCCGCCCACGCCGGCGGATATCGCGTGGGTTGCCTCCATCACGGCGGTGAAGGCAACGATCATCGCGCTCGCGATCGATGCCTTCCGCAACTCGAGCTCCCCGCGCTTCAGCGGCAAGGCGATGCGGGTGCGCGCCGTGGGATACACCGCCTCGCTGCTGATCGTTCCGCTGGCATGGCGCCTTCGTGGTCGTGACGAGGCCTATCCCCGCGAGCTCGACCTCGCGGTGGCGTTGCCGCTGCTCGCCGATGCGACGGGCAACGCTGTCGGCCTCTACCAGCGAGCCCATGTCGACGATTCCATCCATTTCGCGAACGGCGCCCTGCTGACGGCCGTCGTGGGCACGCTCGCCTCGCCGCGCACGCGCACCCCATGGGAGGCCGCTGGGGTCGCCGCGGCAGTCGGCGTCGCGGCGGCGGCCGCCTGGGAGATGGGCGAGTGGATCGGCCTGAAGCTCGGGGCCAAGGGGATGGACCTGAGCTACGACGACACGATGGAGGACCTGATCGAGACCAGTGCGGGGGCCCTGCTGGGCGGGCTCATCACTCTCCTCCGCCATCCCTCGCGACTCCGCCAGATTCCGGGTCAGCCGGGCGACCCGATCGTGGAACCAGATGCCGATCGGCAGGCAGCGCCCGATCGCCCGGGGACCCGCCGCGTCCGCTGACGACCCACCCCGCTCGATGGACCGTCCGGGGGTGGACGTGCGGTTCCTCGGCCACGCGACGCTGCAACTAGATCTGGCCGGCGTCCGCGTCCTCACGGATCCGTTCCTGCGGCCGAGCCTTCGTCTCCTCCAGCGGCATGGTCCCCTGCCCGATCCGCGGGCGCTCGAGGGCGTCGACGTCGTCGTGATCTCCCACGGCCACGGGGATCACTTCGATCCCGCGTCGCTTGCCTCCATTCCCGGCCGGCCACTCGTCGTGGTGCCGCTGGGACTCGGACCGCTGGCGCGGCGATCGGCGCGTGGCGATGTCGTCGAGGTCAGCGCCGGCGATCGTGTCAGCTTGAGGTCGCTGACGATCACCGCCTTCCCGGCACGGCACTGGATGTCACCGGGCGCGCCGCGCGCAGAGCCCGTGGGCTACCTCCTGGAGGGTGGGGCGCGGGTCTACTTTGCGGGCGACACGGGTCGGTTCGACGAGATGCGGCGGCTGGCCGGGAACGTGGACGTGGCCCTGCTCCCCGTCTGGACGTGGGGCCCGCACCTGGGCCCAGGGCATCTCGGGCCGCGCTCGGCGGCCGAGGTTCTGCGCGAGATCGCGCCGGCGGTGGCCGTGCCCATCCACTGGGGGACCCTCTATCCGCGCCGCCTCCACCGCGTCTGGGGTGCGCCACTCGCCGCGCCAGGTGACCGGTTCGCGGCCCACGCGGCGCGGATCGTGCCGGCGGTCGATGTTCGCGTCCTGCGGCCGGGGGACGGCACGTCCATCGACCTGCCGCACGGCACGAGGCCCTAGAACGCCGACGATGCGTCGCCGCCCGAGAACAAGGTGCGCTCCAGGAAGGCGTTCCGGAACTTCCCGGACGGGTCGTGCCGCTCGAGGAGCCCGACGAACTCCGCGAGTCTGGGGTAGGACATTCGAACGGTCTCCGGAGCGATCATGAAGGCCTTGCTCCAGTGCGGGCGAGGATCGAACGGCGCGAGGGCGGCCTCGAGCCCCGGGAGGACTCGGCGAACCGCTTCCCGATCGGGCTGCCAGCTGAAGTGGAAGGCGACCGAGTCGCGCGCGTAGGCCGTGCTCATCCACAGCTCGTCGGCCGCGATCGACCGCACCTCGGCGATCATCAGCGGCGCCGCGAACCGGTCTCGTACGGCATCCATCGCCAGCAGCGCGTCAACGGCATGCTGCCGCGGGACCAGGTACTCGGTCTGGATCTCGGATCCGCTGCTTGGCAGGTGATCCATCCGAAAATGCGGCATGCGGTCCTGCCACGGACCGGGGACGCCCAGCTGCTCCGTCACGGCCGCGGCCGACATCCGACGGATCGGGTGGATCGGGGCCGTCGCGATCGGAGCGCCGAAGAAGGCCGGAGGAGGCTCGAACCGATCATCCTGGCCGACGCGGCGCTTGAGCCAGACCTGGTCGATCACCGGACCGCGCCAGTCGCCGAACAGGCTGACGCTGTCCGCGCTCGACATGATCTCGTCGAAATGGTCCACGACCCGGGCCAGCGGAAGATATTCGTAGAGGTCCTGGCGCATCTGGAATGTGGGCTGCAGATCGAGGGTGATCGACGTGACCACGCCGAGTCCGCCAAGCGAGACGACGGCGCCTTCGAAGTCGGGGTTCCGTTCGCGAGCCAGGCGAAGGATCTCGCCGTCCGCGGTGACGACCTCCAGGCCCGAGACCACCATTGCCAGGTTCCCGATCCGGTCGCCCGAGCCGTGGGTTGCCGTCGCGCACGCGCCGGCCACGGAGATGTGCGGGAGCGAGGCGAGGTTGTTCAGCGCGAACCCGGCCGCATGGAGGGGCCCGCTGATCTCTCCGTAGCGAGCCCCGCCATCCACGGTGACCGTGCTGGCTCGCCGGTCCAGCTCGAACACGCGAGGCAGCCGGCGCAACGAGACCTGATCGCCGGTGGTATCCGCGATGTCGCTGAACGAGTGGCCAGAACCGACCACCCGCAGGGACTCGCTCGTCCGGACGATCTCCTGGAGTTCCTCGATCGACGCCGGCTCGTAAAGGGCACGTGCCTGATAGGTGTAGGTGCCGGCCCAGTTCGTGCGTCCCGATGGCTGACCGGTGGCACTACCCATCGGGATCGAGGTTCGTGGTCTCGCTCGGCGCTCCGTCGGCCATGGGTACACCTCCGTCACCCGCAGTATCCGGCGTCGAGCCCGCACGCGGGGCTGCGATCCGACTGCCATGTGCCGCAGATCGGATGTCGCTCCCCTGCCCCGCCGAGGTCGTACGATCCGTACACCCGCACGGAGGTCCGCTGCGATGCCCGCCGATGAATCGCTTCCCGGAACGCTCAAACGATCGCCCAAGAAGGCGCAGGAGACGTGGCTCGAGACGCACGACAGCGCCGTCGAGCAGTACGGCGAAGGCGAGCGGGCACACCGCACGGCGTTCAAGTCGCTCAAACGCGGATGGGAGAAGGTCGACGATCGGTGGGAGCGCAAGGACGAGAACGGACCGTCCGACCCGCGATCGACGCATCGGGGCAAGGCAGCGCGCGACGGTCGGGGTGAGGCGCTTGGCGGGGTCGACTACTTCGGCCACACGAAGGTCGAGCTCTACGAGCGAGCTCGGGAGCTCGGCGTCGACGGGCGATCGAAGATGACCAAGCTCGAGCTTGCACGCGCCATCGCCAGCAAGCAGGGCTGACGCGCGCGGATCCGAGAACCGAGGGTTCGTCGGTCGCGTATCGATAGGCAACCAACGGAGGATGGTGATGGACCGGATCAGGGTGTGGAGCGCAGCGTGGTCGGGGTCGACCGGATTGTTCGTGGTCGTCGTCGGGCTGATCGTGGCGGCCTGCAAGGGCGGCGGCTCGTCCGGCTACTGACCCTCGGTCGCGGTCGCGAGCGCGCTCAAGTGGGAGTCGCGTCCTCGTCGTCGGAGCGTCGCTCGCCGCCCTGGGCGGGCGGTTCCCACGCGTAGTTCGCGTAGCGCAGCTGGCGCTGTTGCAGTTCGTCGAGGCGGCCCTGCTCGTCCCTGAGGAGGTCGAGCTCGTAATCGCGCTCCATGGCGTCGACGTCCACCGGATCGGCCGGGGCGTCGTTCGCGCTTGGGGCTGTCGGGGAGTTGGTGGCGTCCGCGCTGCCGCGGAGTCGACGGCGCAGGAAGTCCATTCCGAGGCCCTCCGCTGGTCGCTGGCTATGGTCGGTACGCCGAGTGTACCCTCGCACGCCGTTCCTACAGTGGGGGCGGTTGCCAGCCGCCAGAGGCGGATTCGACGACGCGCGCCCCAGCCAGCGCCACGTCCTCGCGCCAGGGCGGAGCGACCAGCTGCACACCGATCGGCAGGCCCTCGGCCGACGTTCCGCCGCGGACGACGACGGCGGGCCAGCCGGTGAGGTTGTGGACGTCGCTGTAGGTGTCGCCGAACCGCGGATCCGAGCTCTCGCCATGGTGTACGGCCGGATGCGGAGCCGCCGGGCAGACGATCAGGTCGACGTCCTGGACCCAGCGCAGCAGTCGGGCGCGGATCGCGTCCGTGCGTTCGATCAGGCCCGTCAGCTGATCCCCCGGCAGGGGCTCGCCGGGCGAGATCCAGTCGCGCGTCGCGTAGGAGCCCCAGCCCGCGGTACCGGCCGCCTCGATGAGCCGGTGAAGCCAAGCGTAGCCGTCGGCCCAGATCATGCCGTCCCACGCCTCCCAGGCCTCCTTTGCCGCCGCTGGGACGTCGTGATGCACCTTGGCTCCGGCCGCCGCGATGGCACCGGCGGCCGCTTCGACCGCCTGGGCCGTCTCGGGAGTCGGCGTCCGGACCCCGTTGTCGGTAAAGGTGACGACCCGGAGCCCCTCGACGCGGACGGCCGACGGGTCGCGGAGCAGCACCGGCGGGACGTGCGGGTCCTCCCCGTCCGGGCCGGCGATGATGGGCAGCAGAAGCTCGAGGTCCTCGACGCGTCGCGCCATCGGCCCGAGCTGGGTGAATGACTCGATCAGGCCCTGGTAACCCGGCCAGTGGCCGGTTCGCGGTACGCGTCCGCTCGTCGGTTTGATTCCGGCGATGCCGCACACATGCGACGGCTGCCGGATGCTGTCGCCCGTGTCGCTCCCGATGTCGAACGGTGAGCCGCCGGCGGCCACGATCGCGGCCGGCCCTCCACTGCTGCCACCCGGCGACCGGCTGAGGTCATACGGATTCGAGGTGCGGCCGTAGACGTCATTGTCGGTCTCGGCCGACCACGTGAACTCGGGCGTGTTCGTCTTCCCGAGCAGGATCCCGCCCGCGGCCTTGAGTCGCGCGACGACCGTCGCGTCACGCGTGGGAACGCGATCCCGCCAGCCGACGGTACCCGCGGTCGTGACGACGCCCGCGGTATCGAGAGAGTCCTTGAGCGTGAACGGGACGCCGTGCAGCGGCCCTCGCACGACGCCGTTCGCGAGCGCCTTGTCCGCGTCTCGGGCGAGCTGCCGGGCATCGTCGGCCAGGTGGACAACGGCGTTGAGACGTGGATTGACCTGGTCGATACGGGCAAGACAGGCGTCGACGACCTCGAGCGACGAGACGTCGCGGGTTCGCATGCGCTCCGCCAGCCAGGTTGTGGAGGCGAAGCAGAGCTCGTCGGTCACGTCAGCTGACCGGCTTGGATCGCCGGGATCACCTCGGATGCCACGGCCGCCAGCACGGCCGCGTGCTCGGGCGCTGGCAGGACCGTCGTGAAGTCCGTGAAGCCGACGGCGTGGTGGCGGCGCACGAAGTCCCGGTACGCGTCGGGCGAGCGGAGGACCTCGGCGGTTGCCCACGTCGAGCGTCGGATCTCGGCGGGGTCACGGCCGATCTCGCGGCACGCCTCGTCCAATCGGGCGATCCGTCCGGCCAGATCCGTATCGACGCCCTCGGTCGCGGTGCCCGGGGTGGCGGCGAAGGTGTCCCACTGGTCGGCGTAGCGCGCCGCGATCCGGAGCATCCGGGGCCGGTGCGCCGCGATGAGGATCGGGATCCGCGGCCGCTGCACGGGCCGTGGTTCGAGCCGGGCATCGTCGAGCCCGTAGTAGCGGCCGTGGAATGTCGTCCGCTCCTGGCTCATCAGCATCGCGATCAGGCGGACGGCTTCCTCAAAGCGATCGACTCGTTCACCGGGCGCCGGCAGGTCGATCCCATAACGCCGGTGCTCGTCCTCGTGCCAACCCGTCCCCAGGCCCAGGATGACCCGGCCACCGCTGACGTGGTCGACCGTGACCGCCTCCTTGAGGAGGAGCGCCGGAAGACGGAACGTGTTGCTCGAGACCAGCACGCCGAGCCGGATCCGGGTCGTGCTCTTAGCGAGCGCCGCGAGGAGGGTCCAACCTTCGAGGCAGCCCTGCTCGGGCGGTCCATCGGTGTCCACGAGGTGGTCGACCAGCCACGCGTGGTCGAAGCCGAGCGATTCCGCCATCTGGAACTCGTCGAGCACCTGGCTCCAGGGTTTGTTCGCCTGGCTCATGAAGAGCCCGAATCGGAGGGCCGGGCTTCGCGGCGCAGCGGGCTCGTCGTGTGTCGTCACCGATTCAACGGTAGCGCCTCGCAGTCGCTGTCGGGACGGCGTCGCACCCCGTCGGTCGCCTGCCCGGTCCGGTCGTTCGCTCGGTGCTCGCGATCGGGCATGGCTAGAGCTTCGCCGCGATCGCGGCGGCCAGGGTCGCGAGCTTCACCGGGTCGTTCTGGTTGGGCGCCTGGACCTGGACGACGGTCGCTCCCTTAAGGACCATGAAAGTCGCGTTCTGCTGCGAGTAGAAGGCGGCGTCACCGACGCCCGGCAGGTCGACCGCCCCCTTGAAGCTGCCCTTCATGCTCTGGAGGAACGCGGCGTCCTGATTCGGAAAGACTCGGACGAGGATCCCGGCGTCCTTGAACTCGCAGGTCGACCCGCCGAGCTCGAGGACCGCCTGCGTTCCCGCAGCGACCGTGGCACCCAGCGCCTGCTGGATCATCTGGGTCGTCACGACGTCGCAGGCGAGCGGCCCCTCCGCCGCCGCGCTCGCGCCCGCGGTCCCCCCGGTGCTGGTCGTGGAGCTCACGGCAGCCGTGGCCGAGGCCGACGCGGCGCCGCCGGTCGTGCTCCCGGCGGGACCGGACGGACTGCATCCAGCGAGGATCCCGATGAGCGCGGTCGCGAGCGCGAACATGAACCGTCGGCCGACGACGGGAGTTGGCATCAGAGCCTCCTTCGAGCCATGTCGAGCCCCGTCGACGATATCCGGAGGCGCCGTGGATCGAGCTTGCACAGCGTCGGTGCGGCGTTTCGGGCGGGTGGCGAACGACGACGGCCCGGCGGGGCGCCAGGCGCCGCCAACTCCCGGCGGATCAGCGCCAGAACGTGTCGTGTCGCAGGTAAAAGGCCGTCTTCTCCTCCTCGCTGAGGACCTGGCCTTCGGCGACCCGCGCCAGCGTCTCGAAGTAGTCCTCGCGTGGCGCCCCGGGCACGAACAGGATCAGCATCGAGGCCGGCTCGCCCGATTCGTTCCGGAACGCGTGGATACCGCCTTCCGGCACGAACAGGAAGTCGCGCGGCACCCCGTCGATCCAGCGGTTGCCGTCGTACAGCCGGATCGTTCCGGACAGGATGTAGAAGGACTCTGATATCGACCGGTGGAAATGGGGCTCCGGACCGCTCGCCGCGGCCGCCATCTCCCACCGGTACAGGCCGAACTGCCCGCCGGTCGACGCTCCGGTCGCCAGGTAATGCGCTGTGCCGCCGGACGGGTACGTGAGCTCGGGAGCCTGGTCGGACGGCCGGAACAGTGCATTCGTAAGGCCAGTCTCGCCGTCGTAGCGCGGTTCCGGGTAGGTCACGATCGCGCTCCTTCCGTGCATCGGCGCGCCTCCATCTGGGACCGCGCAAGGCCGATCCGAATCCCAGCCTCGTTTCAGTCGCGGGCGAGCGTTTCGAGGTAGTGGAGGCTGCGCCCAATGTCCTCGAGCGGGTTGCGAGGCTCGTCCTGCTCGACGATGTACCACTCAACGCCGGCCGCGCGGGCAGCGTCGACGATCTGCGGGAACGGCAGGGTCCCCTCCCCCACCGGGGCGTCCATCGGCTCGGGACCTGGTGCGCGGTCCTTCATGTGGAGCAGCCGGACGCGGTCGGAATTGTCACGGATCTCCGCGACGGGATCGCTGCCGCCGACAGCGGCCCAGTAGACATCGAGCTCGATCTCGACCTCCGGTGGCAGCTCGGCGAGGAGCGCGTCCCAGATGGTCGTGCTCCCCAACGTCCCGAACTCGAAATCGTGGTTGTGGTAGCCGAGCCGGATGCCCCGCTCCGAGAAGGTTCCGGCCAAGACCCCAAGCTCGCCGGCGAATCGCCGAACGTCGTCGGCAGTCCGGCGGTCGTCGTCGGGCATCCAGGGAACGACGACGCGCGGGCACCCGAGCTCAGCGAGTTCGTCCGCGACCGCGAGCGGATCCTGCCGAAGGCGCTCGATCGACTCGTGCGCGGCGACCGCACGCAGGCCCGCGTTCCCGAGCAGCCCCGCGAGCTCCACGGGCTCCATCGCCGGCAGGCCGGCGAGCTCGACCGCCCGATAGCCCGCCGCCGCGACGGAACCGAGGGTCCCTGGCAGCTCCACCGCCGCCAGCTCGCGGAGGGTGTAGAGCTGAAGTGCGATCTGGTCCTGGCGCATGGGCTGACCATAGGACATCGAGCGACTGACGACGCGCCTCACGCGATGAGCCATCATCGCTCGTCGGCATGTCTCCGTGTCGTAGCCTCTGAGCCATGACCCCGTTTGGGATCGGCATCGTCGGGACCGGCAACATCGCCGGAGGCTATGCCACCGACGCCCTGACCCACCCCGAGATCCGCCTGGTCGCGGCGGCCGATCTCGATCCGGCCCGCGCCGCCGCCTTCGCCGAGACGCACGGGTGCCGCGCGCACGCGACGGTCGAGGAGCTCCTCGCCGACGACGCCGTCGACATCGTTGTGAATCTCACGATCCACCAGGCCCACTACGAGGTCACGAAGCGCGCGCTCGAGGCCGGGCGGCATGTCTACAGCGAGAAGCCGCTGGCCCTGCGCTCGAGCGAGGCGCGCGAGCTCGTCCACTTGGCCGCGGCCCGCGGTGTCCGCCTGGGTTGCTCGCCGTCGACGTTCCTCGGGGAGGCGCAACAGACGGCCGCTGCGCTGATCCGTGGCGGCCGACTGGGGACCGTCCGGGCGATCTACGCCGAGGTCAACTGGGGCCGGATCGAGACGTGGCACCCGGCGCCGACACCGTTCTACGGGGTCGGGGCGCTGGTCGACGTCGGGGTCTATCCCCTGACCATCGTCACAACAATGCTCGGGCCCGCCCGCTCGGTTCGGGCGTGGGGCTGGGAGCTGGAACCGGACCGCACCACCGTTGACGGGACGCGGTTCCGGATCGGCAGCCCGGACCTGGTGGTGGCCGCCATCGAACTCGAGAGCGGCCCCGTCGTCCGTCTCACGGCGAGCTTCTATGTCGGCCGGCCGGCAACGGTGATCGAGAGCCTCGAGTTCCATGGCGACGAGGCGTCGCTCGCGCTCGGCAGCTTCCAGGAGTTCGATGCAACCGTCGAGGTCGGTCCGTACGGCGGGAGCTACGAGCCCGTGCCGCTCGTCCGGCCCGCGCCGCGAGGCATCGCCTGGGCCCGCGGGGTCGCGGAGATGGCGGCGGCCGTCGCTGACGGGCGCCCGCACCGGGCCAGCGGCGAGCAGGCCGCCCATGTCGTCGACCTCATCGAGGCGGCCGCTGCATCGATGCGCGATGGCGGGCGGCCAGTCGCGATCGCGTCGAGCGTCGTCCGGCCCCCGCTGATGCCCTGGGCTGAGGCCGTGACCGGTCGCTAGGGACCGGCCTTGCCGGATTCGCGCCGGACACTATGCTGTCGGCGGGCACACCAACGATATTCGAGGTATCGATGTGTCCCATACGGTCCCGCCGCCGCTCTCTCCGGAGGCGGATGAGGTCCGGGCGGCCCTCCTCGAGGCCTCTCCCAACGCGATGGTGGCGGTCGACGCCAGCGCCCAGATCACGTATGTCAACCCGCAGGCCGAGCTCACCTTCGGCTACACGCGCGACGAGCTGATCGGCCAGCCGATCGAGCTCCTCCTCCCCGAACGGGTCACCGGACACGTCGCCCACCGAACCAAATACCTGGCCCGCCCGCTGGCCCGGCCGATGGGCATCGGCCTCGACCTCGCCGGACGACGCAAGGACGGCTCGGAGTTCCCGGTAGAGATCAGCCTGTCGCCGGTCCTCGGGGCGGGCGGGCTTCAGGTCTTCGCCACCGTGGTGGACATCACGGCTCGCAAGCTCGCCGTGAGTCAGGTCCTCCAAGCTCAGAAGCTCGAGTCGATCGGGCGCCTGGCGGGCGGCATCGCCCATGACTTCAACAACATGTTGTTCGCGATCCGTGGCTACGGCGAGCTGCTCGCCGACGATCTGGCCGCCGACGACCACGCCTTCGACACCGTGGAGGCCCTCCGCCGAGTCGCGGCCATCACCGATGCGGCGGACCGTGCCACGGCGCTCACGTCCCAGCTCCTGGCCTTCAGTCGCCAACAGGTCGTACGGCCACGGGTCGTCGACATCAAGGCCGCGATCCGCGACGCCGAGCCGATGCTGCGACCACTCATCGGCGAGAACGTTCGCCTGGTCCTGAGGCTCGACCGCCCAACGGGCAACATCCGCGTCGACCCCAGCCAGCTCGACCAGATCCTCGTCAACCTCGCGGTCAATGCGCGGGACGCGATGCCCGACGGCGGAACGATCACGATCGAGACGGGCAAAGCCGAATTCGACGAACCCTACGCGCTCGAGCATTTCGACGTGGTCGCGGGAGCTTATGCGTTCCTCGCCGTCACCGACACGGGCGTCGGCATGGATCGGGAGACGCGGGAACACCTCTTCGAACCGTTCTACACGACCAAGGAACGGGGCAAGGGCACGGGACTGGGCCTGGCGACCATCTATGGGATCGCGCGCCAGGCCGGTGGCCACATCTGGCTGTACTCCGAACTGGGCCGTGGCTCGTCGTTCAAGCTCTACTTCCCGCGTGTGGACGCCGTCGTCAGCAAGGAAGAGCCGACCGCGAGGCGTCCGCCGTCCGGCAGAGGCATGGTGATCGTCGTCGAGGACGATGCGGCGGTCCGGGACATGACCTTGTTGATGCTGGAACGGTCGGGCTTCCGTGTGCGCGCCGTTGCCAACGGCCTGACCGCCCTTGCCGCGATCGAGGAGACGCACGAACCCATCGACGTGCTCGTGACGGACGTGATCATGCCCAACATGGTCGGGCATCGAGCTCGCCAAGGGGGTGCGCGAACAGGATCCGTCCGTGGGCATCGTCCTGCTGTCCGGACATACGGCCGAGACCGTCGATGTGGAGGCCGCGATGGCCGACGGCGCGTCGTTCGTCGCCAAGCCGGCCACCTCTCGACAGCTGGTCGACGCCATCCATCGCGTGATGGCGCGGTCGCATCCCGGCGGATGAGCCGGCGGATGACTCGCCCGGGAGCATCATTGGCGGGTGTCGGAGCTATCGGCCCCCGATTACCAAGCCGCGCGATTCGTCATCGAGCGCGGACTTGGGCTCATCTATCTCGTTGCGTTCGTCGTCGCGGCACGGCAGTTCGCGCCGCTGCTCGGCGAGCGCGGGCTCCAGCCGGCGCCCCGGTTCCTGCGTCGCGTCTCGTTCTGGCGGGCCCCGAGCCTCTTCCACCTGCGGTACTCGGACCGGCTGCTCCAGATCGTCGCCTGGTCGGGCGTCGTCCTGGCGGCACTGATCGTCCTCGGTGTGGTGCAATGGGCCCCGCTGCCCCTGACGATGCTGACCTGGTTCGCGCTCTGGGCGCTCTACCAGTCGATCGTCAACATCGGCCAGACGTTCTACGGTTTCGGCTGGGAAACGCTCCTGCTCGAAGCCGGATTCCTGGCGATCTTCCTCGGTAATGCCGAGGTCGCGCCGGCATGGCCGGTGATCCTCCTGTTTCGCTGGCTCGCGTTCCGGGTCGAGTTCGGCGCGGGCCTGATCAAGCTCCGCGGTGACCCGTGCTGGCGGAACCTGAGGTGCATGGAGTGGCACCACGAGACGCAGCCGATGCCAAATCCGCTGAGCTGGTTCTTCCACCATCTTCCGCGGCGGCTGCACCGGGTCGAGGTCGTCGGCAATTTCGTGGCCCAGCTGGTCCTGCCGTTCGGCCTGTTCCTCCCGCAACCCGTCGCGTCCGTGGCCGCGCTCCTCATGATCGGCACCCAGCTCTACCTCGTGGTCAGCGGCAACTACGCTTGGTTGAACTGGATCACCATCGTCGTCGCGGGGGCGGGCATCGCCGATTCCGTCGTCCCGTCGGGGGTGCTGACCGCGCTCGGGTTTGGGCCCGGTGGTGTCCCCTTTCCTGCCGCGCCGGCCTGGTTCCTCGTCGCCGTCGTCGCCTTGACGATCCTCGTGCTCGTGCTCAGCTACTTTCCGGTCCGGAACATGGCGAGCCGGCGCCAGGCGATGAACGCCTCGTTCGACCCGTTTCACCTCGTGAATACCTACGGCGCCTTTGGCACGGTGGGGCGGACGCGCTACGAGGTCATCGTGGAAGGCACCGATGGCGAGCCCGGCGCGGAGACGGGCTGGCTCGAATACGAGTTCAAGGGCAAGCCGGGTGACCCGCGCCGGATGCCGCCTCAGGTGGCGCCGTACCATCATCGTCTGGACTGGTTGATGTGGTTCCTCCCGCTCTCCCCGATGTACGGGGAGGGATGGTTCGTCCCGTTTCTCGGCCGCCTGCTCCAGGGAGATCCGGCCATCCTGCGACTCCTCCGGCACAACCCCTTCCCAGGCCGCCCGCCGCGCTATGTCCGTGCGCGCCTCTTCCATTACCGCTTAACGTCGTGGCGCGAGCTTCGCGCGACGGGAGCGTGGTGGAACCGGACGCTGGCCGGCGAATTCGTCGATCCGATCGGGCTTGCCGGCGAGGCGGTTCGCGCGGCACCTGGGGATCGCCGATGACCGCGGGGGCCCAGGACGAGCGCGACGCGATCGTCGTCGGTGCCGGGCCCAACGGTCTCGCCGCGGCCATCTCGCTGCTGCGGACCGGCCGATCGGTCACCGTGCTCGAGGCGGCCACGACGGCCGGTGGCGGAGCGCGCTCCGCCGCGCTGACCCTGCCGGGCTACGTCCATGACGTGTGCAGCGCCATCTACCCGTTCGGCCGGACGTCGCCGTTCTTTCGCGAGGCCGGCCTGGAGCGGCACGGCCTTCGATGGATCGAGCCGCCGGCGGCGATCGGGCATCCGCTGGAAGACGGGACCGCGGTCGTCCTGCGGCGGGACGTCGATGCGACCGCCGCCGGGCTTGGCCCCGACGCCGATGCGTATCGGCGCACGATCGGCCCGATCGTGCGCGACTGGGATCGGCTGCTCCCCGACCTGCTGGCACCGTTCCACGTGCCACTGTCGCCCCCGCGAGCGATCCGGCTGGCCAGTTTCGGCCTCCTCGCGATCCGGTCGGCCACGTCGATCGGTCGACGCTTCCGCGGAGAACGCGCACGGGCCCTCCTGGCCGGGGCCGCGGCCCATTCCCAGCTTGGCCTGACCGAGCCGCTGAGCGGGGCGGCCGGTCTCGTGATGCTCGGGAGCGCTCATGCCGACGCATGGCCGTTCCCGGCCGGGGGCGCCGGACGGCTCGTGGAGGCCATGGAGGCCGAGGTGGCGGCGCTCGGCGGAACGATCGAGACGGATCGGCGGATAAATCGACTCGACGACCTCCCGGCGCACCGGGTCGCGCTGTTCGACGTCACGCCGCGCCAGCTCCTGGCGATCGCCGGCAACCGGTTCCCCTCGGGCTACCGCGGGGCGCTCACGCGCTTCCGCTATGGCCCCGGCGTCTTCAAGCTCGATCTCGCGACCGATGGCCCGATCCCGTGGCGGGCCCCCGAGCTCGCGCGCGCCGGCACCGTCCACGTCGGCGGAACCCTCGAGGAGATCGTCCGATCGGAGGCAGAGGTCGCCCGGGGGCGGGCACCCGGCGCCCCGTTCGTGCTGCTCGCGCAGCAGAGCCTGTTCGATCCGTCACGGGCGCCGATCGGCCACCAGACGGTCTGGGCCTACTGCCACGTCCCCAACGGATCGACTGCGGACATGACCGAGCCGATCCTCCGCCAGATCGAACGCTTCGCGCCCGGGTTCCGCGAGCGGATCCTCGCGACCACCGCGACCGGGCCCGCGCAGCTCGAGGCGTACAACGCGAACGACGTAGGCGGCGACATCGCCGGCGGCCGGTTGGACCTCGGGCAGCTGTTCACGCGGCCGAGCCTCCGGCTGTTCGACCCGTATTCGACCCCCGACCCCATGATCTTCCTGTGCTCGGCCTCGACCCCGCCGGGCGGCGGCGTGCACGGGATGTCCGGATTCCACGCCGCCCGCTCGGCCGATCGGCGCCTTCGCTGACCTCGGCGTCTCCGGAACGTCACCAACGCGACACGCAGCGCTGGCCCCCGAGGCGCACGATGGGTAGGCTTGGCGCCTCGCGCGCTGCACCTGAACCGTCACCAGGGAGAGCACGATGGCCGTGAAACCGGGGACTGCAGCCGTTGCTGTGGTGGGGGCCGTCATCGCGGCCGCCGTCGGCGTGCTCGGCGCGTCGTTCATCCATCCAGGAACCCCTGCCACATCGATTCCCCCGGTGGCCTCTGGGGTCGCGGTCGGGCAGCCGTCGGCGTCCGCGTCGTCCCCGGGGTCGTCCTCCGCGGCTCCGGCGTCGGCCGCGCCCGTCGGCCTTGGCGGCAAATGGAGCACGCCCGCCGCGGCCGCGACCGTCAAGACGACCAAGCTGACGATCAGCGTCATCCCGTCGGCTGGCGACGCGGCGGTCAAGCGCGTCAATTTCACCGTGGCGTGGCCGGGCACCGAACCGAGGCGCGCATGCACGGCCTTGAGCGCCACCGGGACGAAATGGAGCTGCGCCGCCGACCTCGGCAAGATCGGCGTCCGGCGCGGCGACATGTCCCTCAGCTTCGACGTCGTCGATGAGGCCGGCGGGGTCGCCCATCAACCGGACGGGGTCCGAACCGTGTCGTTCGCGGCGCCCGCCGTCGCGACGCGGTGGTCCACACCCCGGCTGATCGGCCAAGGCACGTACTGCGATGCGCTCGCCGCCGCGATCGACGGTGTCAGCGGCAATCATGTCGCGGCGTCGTGCGACGGGCGGATCTTTTACGCGGCATCGAATGCGGCCGGAACCTGGTCCAGCCGGCTCTTCACCCACCCTCCGCGCCGACGGGAGCTCGAGCCCCAGCTGGCCTTCCAGGGCAACGTCGCCTACGTCGCCTACTCCCGGATCGCCCTGACCGACGGCGGATGCGGCAGCAGCGGCGAGCTCGATGTTGGCGTCTGGTATCGGCAACGGACGCTTCCCGGCGGGGCCTGGTCGCAGCCGAAGCAGCTCGGTCGCGCGAAGGACCGCCTGCTCGGCTTCCGGGTATCCGGCGGCACGCTCCATGCCACGGTCGCCGGCACGGGCGGCGTGTACTATGAGACACTCGAGGGTGGTGTCACGAACCGCTACCGCATCCCGGGCGCGGTCGATAGCGCGTCCCTGCGCGTGGGCGATGACGGCCGCGCCCGGATCGCCTACGCGGCCGGGGGCTCGATCCGCCTCGCGATCTTCAACGGATCCGGGTTCACCACCTCGCGGATCCCGGGCAGCACCGGCGGATCCGAGCCGTTGCTCGTGCTCGGAGCGGGCAATCAGGCGCACGTCATGTGGATCCGTACGGTGGACGGCGGCGGGTGCGTCTCGCCAGATCCGGCCCCTCAGGACGGCAGCTACTACGCGACGAACCCCGGCGATACCTGGCAGGCCCGGCGGCTGACGACGGCGCTCGGCTGGATGTCCCTCTCGCTGGACTCCGTCACCGGGCGCGTCCACGCGATCATCGAGAGCAATCGTGTGCGTTACTACACCAAGACGCCGACCGGCCCGTGGCAGGTCTCGACGATACCGGGCGTTCCGATCCCGGCGTTCTCGCCGGCGATCCGAGTCGACCCGGCAACGGGGAGACTGCTTCTGGCGTATCTGACCTCGGGCTCGGGCAGCACGAATCGGATCTACGTGACGTCGAAGCCCTAGGCGAGGGAGTCCAGCACCTGCGCGAGCTCCCTCGGGCGGGTCAGGAACGGCGAATGGGCACCGGGGAGCTCGATCGCCTCCGATCCGAGGCGCTCGCGAGCGGCCGCCCGGACCCACGCGGGGTTGATCGCCCGGTCCTCGCGGCAGACGATCGAGCGACTCTCCACGTCGGGCCAGGCCGTCAGTGGCGTGATCTCCTTCAAGACACTGTACGACTGGGCGCGCAGGCGTTGGGTCGCCCACCGGGCGACGGCGGCCGGCGCTTCGTGGAAGAAGAGCTCGGTCGCGGTGTTCGGGCCGACCATCCAGACATCGTCACCGAGATCGGTCCACTCCGCGCTCGCTGGAGGGACGCGGCCATCGATGGCTTCGCTCGACCGCTGGTCGTTCGCGCTCTTCCCCGGGACGGGCAGGAAGGCCGCCAGGAAGATGAGCCGGCGAACCGGCCGGCTGGCCGCCACGAGGGGGATGACGAGTCCCGCCATCGAATGCCCCACGAGGATCGGTTCGCTGTCCGGATCGAGGGCATCTTCCACGGCCTTGGCGTAATCCGCGGCGCCGAGCGTCGGATCGGAGATGGGCAGATCCATCGTGATCACGCGGTGGCCCCGGCGCTCGAGCTCGGGTCGCAGGAAATCCCAGCACCACGCGCCGTGATACGAACCGTGGACGAGGGCGATGTCCATCCGACTCCTCTTCTCCGCCGCGCTCGGTCCGCGACCGCGGGCATTCCGCCATGAGAATAGTCCGCCGGCCCATCGCTCGCGCAGATAGTTGACAACGCAACGACATCCGGTACAGTAGGTGGTGCAACCGGCGCACCAACGGTGTGGCGCCATCGATATCCAGGGAGTTCACATGCAGTTCGGGATCTTCACGGTCGGCGACATCACGACCGATCCCACCACCGGCCGCACCTTGACCGAGGCGGAGCGGATCCAGGTCATGGTGACGGTCGCGCTCAAGGCGGAGGAGATCGGCCTCGACGTTTTCGCGGGCGGCGAGCACCACAATCCGCCGTTCGTCACCTCCTCCCCGACCACGATGCTCGGCTACATCGCCGCTCGTACGGAACGGCTCATCCTGTCGACCGCGACGACGCTGATCACCACGAACGATCCGGTGAAGCTCGCCGAGGACTACGCGATGCTCCAGCACCTCGCCGGCGGCCGGGTCGACCTGATGATGGGTCGCGGCAACATGGGACCCGTCTATCCCTGGTTCGGGCAGGACATCCGCAACGGGATCCCGCTCGCGTACGAGAACTACGCCCTGCTCCACCGCCTCTGGCGGGAGGACGTCGTCGACTGGGCGGGCAATTTCCGGACGCCCCTCACCGGGTTCACTTCCACGCCTCGCCCCCTCGACGGGGTGCCTCCGTTCGTCTGGCATGGCTCGATCCGCAGCGCGGAGATCGCCGAACAGGCGGCCTACTACGGCGACGGCTTCTTCCACAACAACATCTTCTGGCCCAAGGAGCACGTCCAGCGGATGGTCGAGCTCTATCGCCGGCGTTTCGAGCACTACGAGCACGGCCCGGCCGACCGCGCCATCGTCGGGCTCGGCGGCCACGTCTTCATGCGCGAGAACTCTCAGGACGCGATCAGGGAGTTCCGACCGTACTTCGACCACGCGCCGGTCTACGGCGGTGGGCCGTCGCTCGAGGAGTACATGGAACAGACGCCGATGACGATCGGCAGCCCGCAGCAGGTCATCGACCGGACGCTGTCCTTCCGGGAGATCGTTGGCGATTACCAGCGCCAGCTCTTCCTGGCTGACCACGCCGGGCTCCCGCTCAAGACGGTGCTCGAGCAATTGGATCTGCTCGGGGAGCGCGTCGTCCCGGTTCTCCGCAAGGAGTTCGCCGCACTCCGGCCAGACCACGTACCCGATGGACCGCCGCTCCACCCCGCCTTCGTTGCCGCACAAGCCGCCCGCGCAGCGGACGTGGCCGCCGCATGAGCCTGCTCCGGGCTCGATCGCTCGTCATCATCAGCGCCGGGCTGAGCCAGCCGTCGGTGACCCGGCTGCTGGCGGATCGCCTGTCGGCGGCCGTCGAGCGACACCTACGGGACGGGGATGTCGAGCCGGACGTCGAGGTGATCGAGCTGCGCGAGCATGCCCAGGACCTGACGAACAACCTCCTGACCGGTTTCGCGAGCCCCCGACTGCAGGCGGCGATCGACGCCGTGCTCGCCGCGGACGGGCTGATCGCCGTGACGCCCATCTTCAGCGCGTCGTACAGCGGCCTGTTCAAGATGTTCTTCGACGTGGTGGAGCGAGACGGCCTCGCCGACAAGCCCGCGCTGATCGCCGCGACCGGCGGAACCGCCCGGCACTCTCTCGCGCTCGAACACGCCCTTCGGCCCCTGTTCGCCTACCTGGGCGCTTCAGTCGTCCCGACCGCGGTCTTCGCCGCGTCGGAGGACTGGGGCGAGGGCGACGCCACCGAGGATTCCCTGGCCGACCGGATCGAGCGGGCGGCACGCGAGCTCGCCATGGCCATCATGTCCCGCGAGCCGCCTGCCTCGGCGGATCCGTTCGAGGAGCCGACGCCGTTCGAGGAACTGCTCGCACGACCGTCGTCGGTCAGAAGTCCCGGCGACCGTTGAAGCTCGCCTCGACCCCCGGGCGCGTCAGCTCGTAGAGCGCGAGCCGCTGTCCGCCGGGGGCGTGGAATTCGCAGACCGGGCCCTGCGGGATCTCGAGCGTTCGACCGGGCTCCCAGCCACGAGCCTCCAGCTCGCGCATCGCGGTCCCCAGGTCATCGACGCGGTAAATGAGGATCGGTCGGTCGCCTTCGAGGTGGCCGGCGATAAGCAGCCGAGGCGGCGTGTCCGACAGCTCGACCATCGCGACGCGCGTCGCCATCTCCTCGATCGCGAACACGACCCGAGCGCCGAGGACCTCCGCGAAGTAGGCGAGGTCCGCTGCGACGTCGCGGCTGGGCATATAGATGTAGTCGAGTCCTTCGAACAACGCGCCGAATCTCCCGATGCTGGGCCGCTCACGGTACGGCACGACGGGTGCGTATGCTTCAACGATGTCGGGCGATGCTCGCACGCGCACGGGGTCGGGTCGAGCGCCACAGCCCTGGGGCCTCGCCCTGGCGCTCCCGCTCGTGGGTCTGGCGATGCTCCTCGTCCGGCCGGAGCTCGACCTCCAGTGGGAGCATCACCCGAGCCATTTCTGGTTGGTCCTCGTGACCGCCGCCGTCAGCGTGGCGCTGGCCTACATCACGAACCTGGCCGCCGGCCGATACCGCGACGCACGCCTCGTCCTCGTGTCCCTGGCCTTCATCGCCAGCGCCGGGTTCCTGGGCCTCCACGCGCTCGCGACCCCGGGCGTGCTGCTGCCCAACCCGAACGGGGGATTCGTCGTCGCGACCCCGGTCGGGCTGGTCATCGCCTCCTTCTTCGCGGCCATGTCCGTCAGCCCGCTCGCGGGTCCCCGCGCGGCGTCGATCCTTCGGCGGCGCTCCCTCCTCCTCGGTGGCCTGCTGGCACTCATGGTCCTCTGGGCGTTCCTGTCACTGGCGAGCCTTCCACCGCTCGACGGTCCGCCGCCGACCCAGGAGCGGGTAGGACCATTCATCGTGCTCGCGGCGGTCGCCGTGGCGCTCTACAGCTTCTCCGCCTGGAGGTACGTCCAGCTGTATCGGGACCGCGGCGGGATCGTGCCCCTGGCCGTGGCCGCGGCCTTCGTCCTGTTGGCGGAAGCGATGATCGCCGTGACGCTGAGCCGGAACTGGCACCTGAGCTGGTGGGAGTGGCATGTCCTGATGTTGCTGGCCTTCGGGGCCATCGCCCTCGGGGCACGCACCGAATATCGCCGGAGCGGATCGTTGACGGGCACCTTCGGCGGCCTCTACCTCGAGGCGACCCTGGCCCGCGTCGACCGCTGGCACGCCGAGGCCATTGCCGCGGTCGCCGCGGCCGAGGAGCGCGGTGAGCGACCGGAGCGCGTCCGCGCCCAGCTCCGTCGCGACGGCGCGACCGACGAAGAAGTCGCGCTCCTGTCCCAGGCGGCGCACGAGTTGCGCCGGCTCGACGCCACGTTCCGGCCATTCCTCCCCTCAGCCATCGCCGAGCGCATCCGCCACGAGCCCGGCGCGGGACGTCTCGGCGGTGAGGAGCGCGTGGTCAGCGCGCTCTTCGCCGATCTCGCCAGCTTCACGACGTTCAGCGAGACGCGCACACCCACCGAGGTGATCTCCATGCTCAACCAGTATTGGGCGGTCGTGGTCCCGGCCATCGACGCGGCCGGCGGCGTCATCGAGCAGTTCGCCGGCGACGGCGTGATGGCGGTCTTCAACACCGCCGGGGATCAGCCGGATCACGCCCGACGCGCCGCTCGGACCGGCCTGGCGGTCGTGGACGCCGGTCGGCCGCTGGCGGCCGCCCACCCCGACTGGCCGATCTTTCGTGTCGGTGTCAACTCCGGACCCGCCGTCGTCGGCAACGTCGGCGCCGAGGGCCGGCGCAGCTTCGCGGTGATCGGCGATACGTCCAACGTCGCGGCACGGCTGATGGCGGCCGGCGAGCCCGGAGAGGTCGTCGTCGCCGGCGCGACCTGGCAGGCGCTCGATGACGGCCGGGATGGCGTCGCGCTGGGCCCGACTCGACTGAAGGGCAAGTCAGTCCCGGTCGAGGCCTGGGTCCTTCGAAGCCTCGGGTGAGGCGCGACGGGGCTGCGTCTCGAAGTCGTACTCCAACTCGTAGACGCCCTCGCGGCCGCCCGACGCGACGAGGGTCCCCTTCCCGCGGATCCCCGCGAGGTCGCCCGTCCCGCTCCGGGGGATGACCGTCCAGCTGATGCGCGACCCCGTGCCGTCGTGCTCGCCGTCCGCCGCGAGCACGAACGTTCCCCGGCGACCACCTACCGAGCCGGTGATCCGCTGCAAGCCGACGAACTGGGCCGTCTTGTCGCTCCGGTACAGCATCAGCCAGTGGATGGCGCCCTCGGCCGCGAGGTCGCCGCTGAACACCTGCGTGCCTGACGCATGGGTCAGCTTGAGCCCACCGTCGAGCTCCTCGTACGGCTCCTCCCCGCCCGAGGTGACCGCGAATGTGCCCGTCGCTTTCGTCATCGCCGTTCCTCCCCAAGCAGGCCGGTGCGCGCTCGTCAGGCCCACAGGGTACGGCAGGCACTCCGGGTACGGCGGAACCGCTCGGGCCGACGCAGGTACCAGGACGACCGACCGGTTCGTCCGGTCCCGACCCCGAGCAAGGCGCCCTAGGATGTGCGGATGCACTCCCTGATCGCGCGCCGCCCCGTCACGTTCGCCCTCGCGGCCGCGCTGGTGGCGATGCCACTCGGGTTCCGCGACACCGGAGCGGCGGGGACGGCCGCCCTGCCGCTCGCCGGGATCGTCATCGCCATCGACCCGGGACACAACGGCGGCAACGCCAGCCACCTGACGACGATCAACCGGCGGGTGTTCATCGGCAACGGCTGGAAGGCATGCAACACCGTCGGCACCTCGACGCGAAGCGGGTACTCGGAGCATCGTTTCAACTTCAACGTCGCTGGGCGTGTTCGGGTCCGGCTGCAGGCCCTCGGGGCGACGGTGTCCATGACGAGGACCAGCGACACCGGGGTGGGCCCGTGCGTCGACGTGCGCGGCAGGTTCGGCGCCAAGGTCCACGCGCAACTGACGATCAGCATCCACGGTGACGGATCGAGCCTCTCGCACCGCGGCTTCTTCGTCATGAAACCGGGCCTCGTCCGCGGCTACACCGACGACATCCTCGCCCGGTCCGCCAGCCTGGCACTCGCAGTCCGGCGCGGCCTCGTGAGCAAGGGCCTGCCGATCGCGAATTACTACGCACGCAACGGGCTCGTCACCCGGACAGACCTCGGCACGCTGAACATGTCCGACGTTCCGGTCGTGATGGTCGAGCTCGGCAACATGAAGAACCGGACCGACGCCGCGCGGATGACCAGTTGGACCGGGCGTGACCGTTATGCCTCCGGCCTCGTGGCCGGCATCCGTTCGTTCCTCGGGCGCTAGGCTGGCGGCTGGTCCACCAGTCCCGGACGACGGATCCCGCGCCCGACCCGGCCGGGCGAGAGCAGCAGGCAGGCGGCGACGAGCGCCACGCCCACGGCGACGAGGATCCACAGGCTCGCGCTGAAATTCCCCGTCAGGTCACGGGCGGCGCCCAGGGCGAGCGGGCCGGTGGAGGACAGGATGTAGCCGCCGAGCAGCATCAGCGCCGCGACCGAGCCGACCTGGGCCGGATCGTCGGCCACGTCGAGCGGCAGGGTCAGGACCAGCGGGAACACGGCGCCCAGCGCGAGGCCCAATAGCCCCACCCAACCATAGGCGAATGCCGGCATCGCGATGATGCCGACCATCGTCGCGGTCCCGACGAGCGAAGCTACGAGGAGCTGGGCGCGTCGCGCGCCGAGTCGGTCGGCGACGAGCGGCACGCCGATCGTGGTCAGCAGGCCGACGCCGTTGAACACCGCGACCAATGACCCGGCTTCCGCCGCTCCCCAGCCTCGCTCGACGTAGGCGTTCGGCAGCCACGCGACGATCCCGTAGAAGAGGATCGACTGCAGCCCGAAGAGCACTACGAGCAGCCAGGCCGTCCCGCTCCGCCACGGGAGCCGGCTGGCCCGCGGCCGGAAGGCTCGCTCATGGCCTTCGCTTCGCACGAGGAGCAACCACAGCACGATCGGGATGATCGACGCGACCGACACCGCAGCGAGCGACAGGCGCCATTCACCCCCGATCGCGAGCGGGACGGCGACCGCCGCGCCGATCGTCGAACCCGCCACGATCCCACCGGCATAGGCACCCGTTCCGAGCGCCGGCCGACTCGCGATCCGCTGTGACACGATCATCGAGGGGATCGCTCCGGCACACCCGATGCCGATGCCGATCCCGAGGGTCGCCAGCAGGACGAGGGGGAAACCTGGCGCGACGGCCCGTACGACGCCGAAGCCGACGATCAGCCCGAGGCAGGCCGCGAACGCCACCCGCGGCCCGAGCCGTGCCGCGATCTGCGGGCCGACCGGGGCGAACAAGCCCATGCACAGGACCGGGATCGTCGTGAGCAGGCCGGCCAGGCTCGCCGAAAGGCCGAGATCGTCCCGGATGAGCGGGAGCAGCGGCCCGATCGCGAGCACCTGGGGCCGCAGGGCGAGGGAGCCCAGGAACAGCGCGATCACCACGGTCAACGGTACGCGAATGGGCGCGGCGGCGAGGTCGGACATCCAGAGCACGCTACCCGAAACGCGGGGTACGGCGCCGACCGCCCGAGGAAGGTCCCCGTTTCGGCATACGCCGGCGGTCCTGCTGATCGACTTGCTCGTCGCCGCCTTGATGGCGCTCACGATCCTCGATCTCCAGCGCAGCATGGCGCCCGTGGGAGCGAGCCATCGCCCGCTCCCCCGCCGGGCTGAGGCACGACCTCAGGCGGCGAACTCGTCCCGGGGCTCGCCGACCTCGATCGGGTTGTTGATCGGATCCTGGCTCCATTCGTACCAGCCACCGTCGTAGACCGAGATCCGGTCCCAACCCTGGAGGTACGCGTAAAACCACGTCTCGCTCGCGCGCCAGCCCGTGCCGCAATAGAACGCCACGTGCTTGTCGGCGGTGATGCCGGCCTCCGCCCAGTTCGCGGCGATCTCCGGATAGGCCCGCATCGTGTTGTCGACGTTGCGGTAGTGCTGCATGTGGTAGGCGTCCGTGCCGCAGTTGCCCCAGACGTCGCCCTTGATCCGACCGGCCGGGCCGATGTAGTTGTAGCCGCTGACGTTGCCGATGTGCTCGCGCCACGTGCGCACGCTCACGAGGGCCGCGCCGTCCTGGTCGGCCAGGATGTCCTTCGCCTCATCGATGTCGACGATGACCTCTGGACGCAACGGGACCGGGACCCCGAAGGACGGGACGGGCGACGGCTCGCGAATGACCGACTCGAGTGGATGGCCCGCCTGGACCCACCAGTCGTAGCCGCCGTCGAGGAGACGGACGTCATCGACGCCGGCGTAGCGCAGGATCATCAGGGCGCGGGTCGCCGCGATCTGCCCGGCCCGGCGACCGGGCCATTTCTCGTTGGCGTCGCCTTCGGTATCGCGACCGTAGACGACGACGGTCGAGTCACGGGTGATGCCGAGCGCGCGGAGCGCGGCTTCGATGGATTCGGGCGAGCGCCGGTTCCAGTCGGCCGGGTCCTCGAGCCAATTCGTGTCGAAATAGTAGGCCCCCGGGATATGGCCCTCCGCGTATTCCTCGGGGACGCCGAAGTTCACGTGGAAGAGGAGGAAGTTTCCGGTCGGCGACGCCTCGGGTCGCTTGCCGGCGAGGACGGCCTCGAGCCAGTCGATGTGGACGAGCCGGTCATGGCGCGCGAGCCGCTCGACCGGGAGGCTCGCGTCCGCTGCCCATGCGCCGAATCCGGCGTCGTAGACTCGGGCGCCTGGGAGACCCAGGTCGTCGAGCCGCGCGACGAACGCGGCGGCATCCTCGGGCGTGCGACCGTAGACGACGACGTCGCGATCGGCCGCGATCCCCTTCGAGGCGAGGAGGCGATCGATCTCGACCGCGTCGACCGACTGCAGCCACGCGCTCGGAAACGGTGTGGCGCCCGGGATGTGGCCGCCGCGATCGTCCCCATCGAGGCGCCACCCGTTGTAGGCGGCGATGGGACGGACGTCGACGACCGTCAGGCCCGGCTCGCCGAGCCGGGCACGAAGATCAGCGGTCGACATGACCGGTGGAGTGGCTCGATCGAGCGGATGAACGGTGGCCATGGAGATCCTCTCTCATTGCATTTCTCGGGCATTCGGACAAACGAATGACCCCTGGCGATGCAGGGGCCGTGGGGCGCGTCTGGCGTGCGCGGCTACGTTGGCTGCACGCCTAGGTACGCCACCTGCCCTGCCCGGCCAGGAGGCGACAGCGACACCGGAGCGAATGCTCGATCGTGACAGTCATCGTCGCGCATTCTCCCACTACTCTTATCGATATTCAAGGGCTGGAACGGATGGTTCTCGGCGGGTGACGCCGATCTGATTCATCTTGCGTTCACCTTCGCTGCCCATGATGCGCCCATGCCGCCACTCGAACACGCAGAGGTGCTCCGCGGTGGCGGTGCGGCCGGCCGTCGAACGGTCCGAAACGATCTTCCCGTCTATGACCTGTCGTACCGCGACGAGTTCTGGCCGAGCCGCCCGTACGAGGATCGATGCGATCGCATCGCCCTCCGAGCCCTATTGCCGCCTCGCGGCGACCGACTCATCGACCTCGGCGCGGGATACGGCCGGCTGTCGGATGAGTACGACGGATATGGCGCGGTGGCCATGGTCGATCGTTCAGCGGAGCTGCTGGCGGCGGCGGCCGAAGAACTCGGCCGTGACCCGCGGTTCGAGTTCAATCGCTCCGACGTCGAGGTCCTTCCGTTCGAGGCTGGATCGGTCGATGCGGTCGTCGCCGTGCGACTGCTGCACCATCTGCCGGATCTGCGACCCACCTTCCTCGAGGTCGAACGCGTCCTTCGACCCGGGGGCGTGTTCGTACTCGAGTTCGCCAACCGGCGCCACGTGCTGTCCGTCCTGCGCTTCCTCGCGCGGCAGCAGCGGTGGTCGCCCACCGGTTCCCATCCGCACGAGTACTTCCCCGGACATTTCGCACATAACCCGGAACGCGTTCGGCACGAACTGCGAGCGAGCGGATTCACGGTCGAGCGGGTTCGAGCCGCGTCGATCTTTCGAGCCGGACCGCTGACGCGCCATGTTCCGGCGGCCATCCTGGCCGCGGTCGAGACGCCGCTCCAGGCGACGCTCGGGCCGCTCGCACCGGCACCCTCGGTGTATATCCGAGCCGTCAAGCCCGTCTAGCGCCGGGGTCGTTCCTGACCCTCCGCTGGGCGCCGGCGTCACCGGCTGAGCGGCGTGGCGGCCTCGGCGTCATCGGGCGCTATTCGAGCCTGCATACTCGCGCCCAACAAGAGGGACTTATCGGTTGAGGGGTGAGGATGGTCCGCGATCCGCTGGCGCTCGACGTCGAGACCATGCGCCGCATGGGCCATGCGGTGGTCGACCTGCTGGTCGAGCGAATCGCCGGGCTCGGCGCCGGGCCCGTCATCCGGACCGCGACGCGCGCCGACATGGAGGCACGGATCTTCGAGCCGGCCCCGGAGGCTCCGGGCGACTTCGCCGACCTGCTGGCGCGGCTCGAGCGGGACGTCCTCCCGTTCGTCGGGCACTTCGATCACCCGCGGTTCTTCGGTTACATCCCGGGAGCCGGCACATGGCCAGGGGCCCTCGGCGATCTGATCGGGGCCGCCGTGAACGTCGACGCCGGCGCGTGGCACGAGGCGGCCGGCCCGTCGCAGCTCGAGCTGACCGTCCTGGACTGGTTCCGGGGGTGGATCGGGTACCCGAACGAGGCCGCGGGCATCCTCGTGTCTGGCGGGTCCGCCGCGAACCTGGCGGCGATCGCCTGTGCCCGCGAGGCGCTCGTGGGGCCGATGTCGCCACGGATCGTCGCTTACACGAGCGACCAGACGCATTTCTCCCTCGCCCGAGCCGCGCGCCACCTCGGTTTTCGGCCCGACCAGATCCGGGTCCTCGCGACCGATGCTGACTCCCGCATGCGACCGGCCGACCTCGTGGCCGCGATGGACGCCGATGTCCTGGCCGGTCGCCTGCCATTCCTGGTCTCGGCCAATGCGGGCACGACGAGCACGGGCGCGATCGACCCGCTCGTCGAGCTCTCCGCGATCTGCCGCGAGCGCGGCGTGTGGCTCCACGTCGACGCGGCGTACGGGGGGTTCGCGGTGCTGACCGACCGCGGTCGTCGGCTCCTGGCGGGTCTGGAGCTCGCGGACTCGGTGGCGCTCGACCCGCACAAATGGCTCGCGATGCCGTTCGAGGTCGGGTGCCTGCTGGTCCGCTCTGGAGAGCTGCTCGAGCGCGCCTTCGAACTCCATCCGGAGTATTTGCGCGAACGCGAACGTTCAGGAGGCGTGGACTTCGCGGACCGCGGGCTCCAGCTGACGCGCGCGAGCCGCGCTTTCAAGGTCTGGCTGAGCCTGCAGACATTCGGTGTGGCGGCCTTCCGGCGCAGCATCGACCGGACGATGGATCAGACCCTCGCCGCCCAGCGCCGCATCGAGGCCGACGAGCGACTCGAGCTCGTGACGCCGGCCGCCCTCGGCATCCTGACATTCCGGCGTCGCGGAACGCCGGACGAGACGGCCGCGGAGGTCGACCAGCGCAACGCGGCGATCGTGGCCGATCTCGGGGCGTCCGGCGAGGTCCTCTTGACATCCACGGTCCTCGGGGGCCGATACGTCATCCGCCTGTGCGTCCTCAACCACACGAGCGACGACGAGGACGTCGCGTACGCGATCGATCGCGTGGCGAGCGCGACCGTGACGAGCGCGCCGGCTCTTGGCGAGGAGGTGCGCCGCGGCGTCACGCGGGAGAGCGGCCTGGACATCGCCTGGCTACAGGCGCACGGCTTCGATCCGGACCGCCTTCGCGCGGTACCCGCTTTGGGCTCGGTCACTGATGACCAGGCCGAGCGGTTCCTGGCGTCGGCGCGCGAGGAGGCCGTCGAGGCGGGTCAGACGGTCACAGAGCGCTGGGCATTCGCCCGAACCTTCTATCTCGTCATCAAGGGACGGCTGTCAGTCCGCGTCGACGACCGCGAGGTCAACGTCCTCGGGCCCGGCGACCATCTCGGCGAGATCGCGGCCATCGACTGGGGCCGTGACTTCAGCTACGGCCGGACCGCGACGGTCGTCGCGCTGGAAGGCTCGCGGCTCCTGACCGTGCCGGCGGCCGCCCTGCGCGAGCTCATGAGCGAGGCGCCCGATGTGGACCGCGAGATCCGCCGGGTCGCCCACGAGCGCCTTACCGCCGCCCGCTGAGACCGGTCCGTCTCGACCCGTCAGAAGGTCGTCTCGGTGTCGTGCGAGCGGCCGTCCTCGATCGAGTCGTACGACTTCAGGATGATGTCGAGGACATGGCGAGCGTGCTCGGCAGTGACGACGGGCTTCGCGTCGCCCCGCAGGCAGGCCACGAAATGGCATGCACCCGCCTCGACCGAGCCGACGTCGGGTGGCAGCTGGACGTTGTCGACCCAGCCCTCGAGCCCGAGCGCGCTCTCGTCGTCGATGTACAGCCGGACCGGGGCCTCAGGGTCGCTCGATTCTCCGCCGAGGCTGATCGTGCCCCGCTCGAACTGCAGCTCCATCCACGGGGCAAGCGTCGCGGGCGCGGCGAAGCTCGTGAGGAGCTGGCCCAGCGCCCCTCCTTGGAATTCGAGGTTGATCAGGACGTGGTCGGGCGTCGTGAGCGGGATCGTCGTCCCGGCGAGCGGTCCGGCTCGCGCGAGGCGTCTCGGCGAGGAGATCGTGCCCATCGCCTGGACCCGCCGGACCGGGCCGAGCAACATCGTCAGGCCGTGTAGCCGGTACACGCCGTGGTCGAAGACCGGCCCCACGCCCGCCGCATGGAACGGCGTGGGATCGCCGGTGTACTCGCGCCACGTGGCCGGGCCCGTGTCGGCGTGCTGGGCGACGGCCAGGGTCAACCGCCCGAGGCGCTCGGAATCCACGACGGTGGCCAGCCAGCGGAACCGCTCGGTGACCGCGACGCCGGGCGCGCACAACAGCAGGAGACGGCGCTCGCGGGCCGTCGCGATCAGCCGGTCGGCGTCGGCGAGGGTGCCGGCGATCGGCTTCTCGGAGTACACGTGCAGACCGGCGTCGAGGCACGCGTGGCTGACCTCGGCATGCCGCGGCGCGGGCGTGAGGTTGATCGCCGCGTCGACATCGCCCGCCGCGACCATCGCCGGCACGTCCACGTAGGTGGCGGCATTCGGAGACCATCCCGCCACGAACCCCGCGGCCCGATCGGCCGCTTCCGGCCGGGCGTCGACGAAGGCCCGGATCTCGACCCGATCGGCGAGATCCGCCAAAGCGGGCAGGTAGTGTCGGTAGGCGACATCGCCGCAGCCGATGATCGCGATCCGGGTCCGCTCCATACGCCCGAGGTAGCGGACCGGGACCCGGCCCTACTGAGGCCCCGAACGAGGAGGCACTCATGGGCGACCTGGCTTCGGTCGCGGTCTGGCTGGGCTCGGGCGCCAACACCTACGTCTCGGGCGAGGTGATCTCGCTCACCGTACGCGCCCAGCCTGAGGCGCCCAGACCTGAGCCGCTCCGGGGGGCAATGCAATCTGTGATCGCCAGCCTTTCCTGTCGGTCATCGGCGCCAGGCAGGCGGCCGGCGTAGGATCGTGCCGATGGCGGCGCAACGCTTTCCGATCCGGGTCGGTCCGCGGTCCCGGCCGCTGCTGCGCCTCTTCGGCGTGCGCAGTGACAACGCGTTCGTAACGCTCGACGGGGAACTGGACGCCCGGTTCGGCAGATTCCGGATGACGACGCCCGTGTCGAATATCGCGTCGTGGCGGATCGAGGGGCCGTGGCGGTGGATCACCGCGATCGGCGTCCGGACCAGCCTTCGCTATCGGGACGTGACGTTCGGCGGCAATCCCGACGGTGGCGTTCGGATCGACTTCCGCGAGCGCGTCGGGTTCGGACCGATCCGGATCCAGGCCCTGTACGTGACCGTGGCGGACCTGGAGGGCCTGGGAGCGGCGCTGCGCGAGCGCGGGATCGACGGGGTAGACGCCCGCAAGGGTCGCTGATCGTCGATCAGGCCGTCGCCGGCTGATCGACCGACACCCAGCGGCGGTCGAGCGCGAGGTGAATCACCGTCGAACGCGTCTCGACCAGGGCCTGGCGCAGGGCCGGCTCGAACTCGGCGTCCGACTCGACGCGCACGCCGCGCGCGCCCATCGCGCGGCCGATCGCCGCGAAGTCGACCGGTCCGAGCTCGGTGCCGATGTCGCTGCCCGTGCCCCGCCGGTCCTGCCACATCCGGATCGTGCCGTACCGCTCGTTGTCGAAGACGACGACGATGACTCGCGCGTGCTCCCGCACCGACGTCTCGAGCTCGGCCATCGTCATCGCCAGCCCGCCGTCGCCGACAAGGGCGACGACCGGCCGATCGCGATGGACGAAGGACGCGGCGATCGCCGCGGGCAGCCCGTACCCCATCGCGCCCGAGGTCGGCCCGAGGAACGTGCCCGGACGGCGGAATCGGAAGCCGCGACCAGCCCAGCCCGCGAAGTTGCCCGCATCGGTCGTGATGATCGCCTCATCGGGGAGGATCTCCCGCAGCGTCGTGACGATCCGGCCCGGGTGGACGCCCGGCCCGCTCCAGGCACTCGCATCGACCGTCGAGGCCGCCTCCCAGGCCGTGCGATCGGCGGCGTTGCCGGCCTGGCGCTCGCGGACAAGCGCGGCATCGAGCACGGCCCGGCCCACCAGTCGATCGTTCGCCCCGCGGAGGAAGCTGCGAGCGTCGGCGACGACGGCCAGGTCCGGCGCCGGCAGGCCACCGCGGACTCGGGGCTCGAGGTCGACGTGCGCCCAGCGCGTCTTGCTGGCCGGGATCGTGTAGGAGACTGACGTCGGCTCGTTCAGGCGACACCCGATCACGAGCATCGCATCGGCCTCGGCCAGTCGTGGGTGGACCGTCGACGCGGCACCGAGACCGGCCATCCCGAGATAGAGGGGATCGTCGTTGGACACGACATCGGCGCGCCGCCACGCCGCCACGATCGGAACCTGGAGCAGGTCGGCGAACCGCAGCAGATCGGTCGAGGTTCGCGCCCGCAAGATGCCGCCGCCCGCCAGGATCATCGGCCGGCGGGCCGAGGCCAGCAGCTCGATCACCGCACCGATCTCTTCGTCCGAGGCTCGCGACACCGCCGGCCGGCTGCCATCGACCCGCGCATCGTCGGAAACCGGCAGGTCGAGGAGGTCCTCGGGCAGGGATAGCAGCACGGGTCCCGGACGGCCATGCAGGGCCTGGCGAACGGCCTCGGCGATGAGGGCCGGGACCGACTCGACGTCGGTCGCCTCGCCGGCCCATTTCGCGAGACCGCCGATCGTCGCGACCTGATCGACCTCCTGGAAGGCCTCGCGACCGCGCAGGCCGCGCTCGACCTGCCCCACGAGGGCGAACATCGGTGTCGAATCCTGTCGCGCGGTGTGGATCCCGACAGCGAGGTTCGCCGACCCGACGGCGCGTGTCGCGAGACAAGCTGCCGGCCGGCCGGTCAGCTGACCATGGGCCTCGGCCATGAACGCCGCGGCGCCCTCGTGCCGTGTGGCGACGACGCGGATCCCCGCGTCCGGCAGGGCCTCCAGCAGGCCGAGGAACGACTCGCCGGGAACGGTGAAGGCGTATCGGACGCCCGCGGCTCGCAGCGCGTCGGCGATCAGGCGCCCGACCGTGCGAGGTCCGGCAGGCACGTCCGGCGTCTCGGCCGGCTCGGCAGGCACCGCGACATCGGCCGGATCGGCGGGCTCGTCAGGCTCGAGAGGCTCGGCGGCTTGCTCGGCCGGCGCGGCGGCTTGGGACGGCTCCCCGGTCTCGGCCGGCGCGGCGGCTTGGGACGGCTCCACGGTCTCGCCCGGCGCGGCGGATTGGGACGGCTCCACGGTCTCGGCGGCCGCCGCGTCCGGACTCGCCGCCGTCGGGTCGGCCATGTCGGTCGCGTCGGTCATCGGTAGTCGCTCGAGGCGGCGGCCGTCAGGACGTGACCGGGGCAGCGAGCATCGAGGCGACGAGCCCGAGGATGATGACCACCGCGACCGCGACCATCACGGCCTTCGCATACCTGGATCCCGCCAACACGTCGCACCTCAGCGATAGTTCTGGAACTGGAGCGGCACGGGCTCGTCGAGCTCGCGGAGCCGTGTGATGACCTTCTGCAGCTCGTCCTTGCTCTTCCCGGATACGCGGACGGCATCGCCCTGGATCTGGGACTTCGACTTTGGGAACTCGTCGCGGATGAGCTTCGTGATGCGCTTCGCGACGTCCTCCGGTAGACCCCGCCGCAGCTTGATCGCCTGGCGGACCTTGTTGCCGCCGGCCGGCTCGACCTTGCCCCAATCGAAGATCTTCAGTGACAGGTTGCGGCGGATCGCTTTCGATTCGATGAGGTCCTTGACCGCGCTCGCCCGGTGCTCGTCATCCGTCACGAGCACGAGCTCCTCCTTGGCCTGGGTCAGATCGACCGTCACCCCCTTGAAGTCGTACCGTTGCCCGACCTCGCGCCGGACCTGATCGAGCGCGTTGCGCAGCTCCTGTTCGTCGAAGTCGCTGACAACGTCGAACGATGCCTCTCCGGCCAATCGAGCCTCCTTCCCTATCCCGCCGTCTCGCGGCGGTGATACCACTCGTGGAAGTGGGCGATCCGCCCGTCCTCCCCGATCTCGATCGTCATAAAGCCGGCGAGCCGGACCCGGGCGCGGTCGCGCCGCCGAATGTAGCTGGCATGCCAGCTGGCGAGCGCCGTCGGGGGGACGACCCAGTGGCGCTCGATCGTCACCTCGACCTGCTGCTGGTTCTCGGCTGCCGCGAGCAAGTATGCCCGCACTGCATTTCGACCGACGAGCGGCGGTTCGAATGGGTCCTCGGTGTACTCGATGTCCTCGGCGAAGAGATCGGCCCAGGCGTCGCCATCGAACGTCTCCCAGGCCCGACGGTAGCGGTCGAGCAGGTCGCCGGCGGCGGCGTGATCGAGTTGCGTCATCGGCCCTCCAGTCGCTCGAGCAATCGCTCCCCGATCCGGTAGCTCAGGCCACCGCCCATCACGAGGACGGCGTCACCGGAACGAACCTCGCCGGCCAACCAGTCGGCCGTGTCGTCCACCGAGCCCGGTGCCGCGACCGTCAGTCCCGGTCGAGCCCCCTGGACCGCTTCGGCGAGTCCGGCCGCCGAAGCGACCGTGGTGTCGGGGTCACGCCCGGCCCAGATGTCGGCGATGGCGACGGCGTCCGCGGTCGCGAGCGCCGCGGCGAACCCCGGCAGCAGCGCGGCCGTCCGATGGTACGTCAACGGTTCGTACACCGCCCAGATCGGGCGTCCCGGTTCTCGCTGCCGGACCGCCGCGATCGTCTCGCGGATCGCGGTGGGGTGGTGGCCGTAATCGTCATACACGACGACGCCTGCCGCCTCGCCCTTGCGCTCCAGCCGCCGCCCGACCCCGTCGAACCGCTCGAGGCCCGCCACGATCGCGTCCGGGCCGAGGCCGAGCGCGAGGGCGGCCCCAGCGACGGCGAGGGCGTTCGTCGCGTTGTGCAGCCCGGCCGTGCGGAGCCGGACGCGGACCGGCCCCGAGAGTGGGTCGAGACCGTGCAGCTCCAGCGTCGTGCCGCCGGGATCCCTGGCGACCACCCGCCCGAGGAGCGGGGTCGCCCGGCGACCGTGAGTCGCGAAGCGATCGGCGAGACCGCGGAGGTAACCACCGCGCTGCGGGTCGGCGTCGGCGAGGGCGAACACCAGGAGCGCCGCGGGACGATCCGGCGGGAGACCCTCGAGGATCGCCGCGATCCCCTCATCCCCGGCATTGGCCACGACGGTCGCGCCGTCCGGAATGACGCTCAGCCAGCTGCTGAACGCGTCGAGGACCGCCGCCCGATCGACGAAGACGTCGGGGTGGTCCCACTCGGCATTCGTCAGGACCGCCACATCGCTCCGGTAGGCGTCGAAGTTGCCCGCGTACTCGTCGGCTTCGACGACGAACGCGCCACCGGCGCCCCAGCGGGCCGTCGCGGCCGGCCCCCCGGTCATCGAGGATGGCAGCAACGCGCCGACGAAAGCCGCCGGGTCCAGGCCGGCCTGGACGAGGACGTCGACGAGCCAGCCCGCGGTCGTGCTCTTGCCGTGCGTGCCCGCCACCGCGACAAGCGTGCGCCCCACCGCCGTATCGGCGACGACCTGCTGCCACGGTTCCAGCGGGATCCCGGCCGTTCGCGCCGCGCGGAGCTCCGGATGATCCGGATCGATCGCGGTGAGAGCTTTCGTCACCGCGAGTCGGGCCGGTCTTGGCGAGGCGGTCACGTGCCCGGGGTCGTGGGCCCAGGTCATCGGGATGCCGATGGCCTCGAGCGCCGGGGTGTACGGCGAAGGTCCGCCAGCGTCGCAGCCGGTCACGATCGCACCGGCATGATGGGCCAGGAGGGCGGCCGCGCTGGCCCCGGCGCCGGCGATCCCGACGACGTGGATCCGCTCGCCCGCGACGATCGGCCGGGCCGCCCGGACGGGCGCCAGGCCCGCCCCGATGGCCGCGCGGTCGCGCGTCACGATGCGCTGGCGAGACGGTCGATGATGAGCTCGAGCGCGGCTGCGGCGCTGGCGCGCTTGTTGCCGGATCGATCGAGGTCCCACACGAAGCGCCGGACATCGTGGCCGGTCGCGTCGGCGACGGCGACGTACGTGAGCCCGACCGGTTTCTCGTCGCTGCCGCCGTCGGGTCCCGCGATGCCCGTCGTCGAGACCGCGAGATCGGTCCCGAGCCGGCGCCGGGCCCCCTCGGCCATGGCGACGGCGACCTGAGCCGACACGGCCCCATGGGCAGCGAGTATCCCGTCCGGGACCTCGACAAGCGCGACCTTCACGTGATCGTCGTAGGTCACCACGCCGCCGAGAAAATAGGCGCTCGATCCCGGGACCTCGGTGATGAGGTGCCCGACGAGGCCGCCCGTGCACGACTCGGCCGTGGCGACCGTGACCACGGCCGCTCGACATCGAGCGCCGACCTCCTGCGCGAGCGCCAGAAGCTCGTCGTCCGTCGTGGACACGCTCGTTACTTGTGCTGGGTCTTGGTCGGCGGTGCGGGCGGGGCGAACAACCACGTCTCGGGCGTGCCGCTCCCACCGAGGGTCCCCAGCGACGTCCCGTTGAGGGTGAAGAACGTCACGCCCGATGACCCGGTCCGGACCTCGACCGAGTCCTTGCCGGTGAACGTCAGGGTCTTGCCGGCCGCAAAGACCCGACCCGCAGCGCCGGTACCCGGATCCAGCTGGCCGTCGACCCAGACCTTCAGCCAGGCCCGCCCGCCCTTGACCTTGACGACGAGGGTCACGCCCTTGTACGCGACGGTGACCGTGCGGGTCAACGAGGCGGTCTTGCCCTGTGGGCTCGAGGCCGTGACCGTGACCGTCCAGCGGCCGGCGGTCAGCTCGAACGGCGTGCTGAACGACCCGTCCTGGCCGACCTTGACCGTGGCCGGGTCGGGTGCCGCAGGGCGCGGGCCGCCGGCCTGGGAGCTCTTGACCGGTCCGACGTACGCTGCCGTGACAACGACGGACCCCGCGTTGGTCGTCATGCCCTGGACGGGGATGGCACCGTTCTCGAACGTGGCTCCTTCCGCAGGCTGGTCGACCGTGAGGGTGGGCGCCTCGATGACAAGGAACGGGACCGTGATGAACAGGGTGACCGATTGCTCCGAGCGCTTGCCCGTCTCCGGGTCAACCGAGCTCACGTCGAACTGGTTGCGCCCGCGACGGAGTTCCACCTTGGCCGTCCAGGCACCGTCCGCATCGGCCGTGACCGAGTACGGATCGCGCCCCGGTGTCGCGATCGAGACGGTCGCGGCGGGATTCGTCGTGCCCCGCAGGACGTAGTCGGTCGCGGTCTCGTCGACGTCGACGACCGCGGTCGCCGGCTCGGTCACCGCGATCGTCGGCGGCTTGGCGAAGCGGAGCAGCTGGACCGCGAGGTAGCCCGCGAACGCGAGCACCGCGATCGTAAGAAGGGCGAAGACGACGAGACTCGGTGAAAACGTCAGGCCCTGACGTGGAGCCGCGATCGGCTTGGGGGTCGAGATCACCGCCTGCGGCTCGCGCGCGTCGCCCCGTTCGCGCCGCCACTGGAGCAGCACGTCGTCCGGATCGAGCCCCAGGTAGAGCGCGTAGTTGCGCAGGAAACCCTTCGTGTAGACGGCGCCCGGCAGCTCCCGATAGTCGCCGCGTTCCAGGGCCGCGAGATAGCGTGCCCGGATCTTCGTGTCGCGCTCAGCACGGTAGAGATCGACGCCCTTGCGCTCGCGGGCGGCCAGCAGGCGCTCGGGCAAGTTCGGGGCCGCTTCGGCGGGGGGTCGGGGCGCGTCGCCTCGCTCGGCCTTGGCGGCCCGCCGGAGCTGGTCCCGAGTCGTCACCGCGCATCCCCATTGTCGTCGACCCCGTCGACGTCCTCGCCCCCAGTCGGCGCGGTATCGCGCCGCAGCACGACCCGTGCGTTCGAGCCATCGAAGGCTCCGATGTAGCCTCGCGCCTCCAGTTGGTCGATCATCCGGGCCGCCCGCGCGTAGCCGACCTTGAGCCGCCGCTGGAGGAGCGACGCCGAGGCCCGATCGTACTCCCGGATGACGTCGACGGCATCGGGCAGCAGTCGATCGGCCTCCTCGTCGGCGAGATCGTCGATCGTGCCGCCCCCGTCCTCGTCGGATTCGATGATCGTGAGGTCGTAGTGCGGGTCCTCGATCTGGTCCTTCCAGTGGCTCACGATGCGGGCGATCTCGGCATCGGAGACGAACACACCCTGGAGCCGCATCGGGCGGGGCAGGTCCGAGGGCTGGTAGAGCATGTCCCCGCGGCCGATGAGATCCTCGGCCCCCGGGGCGTCGAGGATCGTGCGCGAATCGATCTGCGACGCCATCGCGAACGCGATCCGCGAGGGGAAGTTGGCCTTGATCAGCCCGGTCACGACGTTGACCGACGGGCGCTGCGTGGCGAGGACCATGTGGATGCCCGTCGCGCGCGCCTTCTGGGCCAACCGGACGATCGGGTCCTCGACGTTCTTGCCCTCGCGCATCATCAGGTCGGCGAGCTCGTCGACGACGATGACGATGTAGGGCATCTTGTCTTCGGGATCGGAGCGGGTCTCATTGAACGCCCGGATGTTGCGGGCCGCGGCGCCGGCCAAGCGGCGGTAGCGACCCTCCATCTCGTTGACCGCCCACTTGAGTGCGGCCTTGGCCCGCTCGGGCTCGGTGATGACCGGCACGAGCAGGTGGGGCAGCCCGTTGTAGGCGGCGAGCTCGACCCGCTTGAGGTCCATCAGGATCATCCGGACGTCGTGCGGGGTCGCCTCGCACAGCAGGCTCGTGATCAGGGCGTTGACCATGACGCTCTTGCCCGAGCCCGTCGCCCCGGCGATGAGCAGGTGCGGCATCTTAGCCAGATCGACCGCCTGGGCCTTGCCCGCCACGTCGCGCCCGAGCGCGAAGGTCAGGGTCGAGCCTGAGGCCTTGAAGTCGACGTCCTCGAGGATCCGCCGCAGGGCCACGATGTTGAAGTCGGCGTTGGGGACCTCGATGCCGACCGCGCTCTTGCCCGGGATCGGGGCCTCGATTCGCAGCGAGCGGGCGGCCAGGGCCATGGCCAGGTCGTCCGACAGCGCCTCGATCCGGCTGACCTTGATGTCGGGGGCCGGCTGGACCTCGTACTGGGTGACGACCGGCCCGGCGTTGCGCCCGATGATCTGGGCCGGGATGTTGAAGCCCGCGAGCTTGCGGACGATGATCTCCTCGTTGCGCGCGTGGGCCGCCTCGTCCCGGCCGGTCTTGACCGGCACGATCGTCTCGTCGAGCAACGCGATCGACGGCAGGCTGTACTCGATCCGGTCGCGGGTCGGGGGTGAATCGCCGGCGTCGGTGATGTCGTCCGGATCGCGCGTCGGCTGGGCGCGCGCGGGATCCGCGACGAGCGTCGCGGATGCGGGCCCCGACCTGGCGGGGGCGAACGTCGCCGAGGTCGGAACGACGCTCGGGACGGCGGCCGGGATGGCCGACCCGCCGTTGTCGCCGCCCCACACCCCGGTCTGGCCGGGCGACGGACCCATCGGCACCGCGACCGGTGGCCGGCCACTGCGACCCATCGCGGGCGGAGGCGGTGGAGCCGCAGGGCGGAAACCACGTCCGCCCGGTTCGCCGGGATCGCGGCGCATCGTGGCCGCCGCGGTGTTCGCGGCCCAGCTCGCGGTCCTGGACACGGGGTGGAGGAGCTCGCGCAACTGGAGGTTGAAGGCGAGCATCAGGCCGATGATCACGAGCACGGCCAGCAGCACGAACGCCCCGGGCGTCGTGAACAGCGGCTCGAGCGTGTGGGCCAGGAAGCGGCCGATCCGGCCCCCGCCTCGCTCGGTTTCGAGGATCCTGAGGTTGAGCACCTCGAACGCGCCAAGCGCGCCGACGTACGTGAGCGCGAGGCCGCCCAGCGTCATCCCCCAGCCCGAACCGGGGCGCTTGCCCGGGCCCGCGGCGACGTACCAGCCGGCGCCGAGCAGCAGGAACGGCAGAAGCCAGCGGCCGGTCTCAAACCAGGGGGCGATCCGGTCCCGCCACCAGTCGGTGAGGGCGCCTTCGCCCGGCAGGATCAGCGCGATCAGCGTGATGGCGCCGAGGGCCATCAACGCCGTTCCGAGGATCGAGCGGACCACGTCCGGCGTCAACCGATCCGTGAAGCCGGTCGTGCGGCGTCGCCGGGGTGCCCGGCCGCCGGACGGGCGCGTGGACGTCGAACGCCGACGGGTCGCCACGCTCAGACCTCGACCACGACCGGGAAGACCATCGGCCGCCGCTTCGTCTGCTCGTACAGGTAGCGCGAGACCCCGTCCTTGATCTGCGCCTTGAGGAGCGCGACCTCGCTGATGTGATCGCCCGGGGTCGAGATCGCGTCCATGACCCGCCGGACCGCCTCGTCCATGATCGGATCCTTCTCGTTGAGGTGGACGAAGCCGCGGGTGACGATCTCCGGCTGCCCGACGACCGAGCCCGTCTGCTTGTCGACCGTGACCACGATCATGAACATCCCGTCGTTGGCGAGCGAGCGCCGGTCGCGCAGGACGATCTCGCCCACATCACCGACCGACAGGCCGTCGACGAAGACGTATCCGGCGGTCACCGGTGTGCCGCGCCGCGCGCTGCCGTCCGCGAACAGCTCGATCGGCACGCCGTTCTCGATGATGAACACGTTCTCGGGCTCGACCCCGGTCTCGATCGCCAGGCGGCCGTGCTGGACCTGCATGCGGAACTCGCCGTGGATCGGGATGAAGTACCTCGGCTTGGTCAAGCCGAGCATGAGCTTGAGCTCCTCTTGGCTGGCATGCCCCGACACATGCGCGCGCTTGATCGTGTGGTAGTACACGTTCGCGCCGGCCTTGAACAGGTTGTCGATGGTCCTGGAGACGTACTCCTCGTTGCCCGGGATCGGGCTGGCGCTGACGATCACGGTGTCGCCAGGCTGGATCTCCACGAACCGGTGGTCGCGGTTGGCCATCCGCGCGAGACCGGCCATCGGCTCGCCCTGGGCGCCGGTCGTGGCAATGACGAGCTTCGAGTCCGGATGGTCCTTGATCCTGTCCTTCGACACGATTCGCGACGGGTCGTACGTGAGGTAGCCGAGGTCCGTCGCGATCTTGAAGTTCTGCTCCATCGAGCGGCCGATGACCGACACGTTGCGGTTCATGTCCGCCGCGGCGTCGAGGACCTGCTGGACGCGGGCGATGTTGCTCGCGAAGGTCGCGACGATCACCCGGCCCTCGAGGGGCTCCATGATCTCGCGAAAGGCCTCGCCAACGGTCCGTTCGGAAGGGGTGTAACCCGGGTTCTCGGCGCGGGTCGAGTCGGAGAGCAGGCACGCGACCCCCTCCGCACCAAGCTTGGCGAGGATCGCGAAGTCGGACAGCTTGCCGTCGACTGGGGTGTGGTCGAACTTGAAATCGCCGGTGTGAACGATGATCCCGGCCGGCGTCCGGAGCGCGATGCCCATGGCGTCCGGGATCGAATGGCCCACCCGGAAGGGCATGACCCCGAACGGGCCGATCTGGACCTCGTCGCCGGGTTCGAGGGCCACGAGCGGGTTGTTGTGGAGCTTGTGCTCCTTGATCTTGTTGCCGAGGAGACCGCGGGCGAGTGTCGAGGCGTAGACCGGGACGCCCGGGAACTCCGGCAGGACGTACGGCAACGCGCCGACGTGGTCCTCGTGCGCGTGGGTGATCAGGAACGCCTTGACGTTCGCCTTGCGTTCCTTGAGGTAGCTGATGTCGGGAATGACGAGGTCGATGCCGAACATCTCCTCGTCGTGGAACATCAGGCCGCAGTCGATCACGACGATGTCGTCGCCGTACTCGAACACGTACATGTTCTTGCCGATCTCGCCGACCCCGCCGAGCGGGATGATGCGGAGCGGCTGGTCGTTCGTAGAAGGGGTTGCAGTGGTCAGGGTTGGTCTCGATCCTTGGTTCAGAACAGGGTGAGTTGGTCGGTGTCGGGTGATGGCGGCTCGGCGATGGCCGCGGCGGCCACGCCGGCCGAGCTGGCGTCAGCGTTCTCCGCTGGCTCCTGGACGAGCTGGACGGTGGGGCTTGCGACCGCCGTTGGGCCGGGGATTGGCTCGGCGGCGGGTGTGGTCGCGGTCCGTGTCGCGCGTCGTGCCCGCGATTCGAGCAGAACGGTCGGGATCGCGGCGGCATCCTCGTAGCTCTCGCGCTCGATGGCCGGTGTCCGCAGGGCCGCTGCAGGGTGATACATCGCAAAGATCAGCGCGTTGGCAGCTCCGGTCGTGGGCTTGGCCGGCCGGGCCGTGCCGTGCGCCTGGGAGATCCGGGCCCCGGGCATGAACCGGCCCATCGAGTGGCGGCCAAGCGTGACGATGACGGCGGGGTCCAGTGCCTCGAGCTGACGGTGGAGGTATGGGGCGCAGGCCGCGACCTCGTCGGGTTCCGGATCGCGGTTCCCCGGTGGACGGCACTTGACGATGTTCGTGATGAAGACCTGCTCCCGCCGCCAGCCGATGGAGCTCAGCATGCGTTCGAGCAGGGCGCCTGCTCGACCGACGAACGGCCGGCCCTGTTGATCCTCGTTGGACCCCGGGCCCTCGCCGACGAACACGACCTCGGTCGACGGATCGCCCTCGCCGGGCACGGCCTTCATCCGTGTCTCGTGCAGTCGACATTTGGTGCACTCGCGGACCTCGGTCGCGATGGCCTCGAGCGCGACGCGGCGCTCGACATCGGTCACGCCGACCCCTCGCTCGCGGCCTCCGGGGCGCGGTACGGGTCGGCCCCCCGGGCTGCGGCCGGCCCCACCCAGCCGCGCGCGACGAGCGCCTCGGCGATCTCGACCGCGTTCGTCGCGGCCCCCTTGCGAAGGTTGTCCGCGACGACCCAGAACGCGAGGCCGCGGTCGTCGGCGATCGATCGATCCTGGCGGATCCTTCCTACGAAGATCTCGTCGCGCCCGGCGGCCTCGGTCGCGAGCGGATACCGGTGGTTGGCCGGGTCGTCGACGACGATGACCCCGGGCACCTCCGCGAACAGCTCACGGGCGCGCTCGGGCGTAATCGCCTCACGCGTCTCGACGTGGATGGCCTCGGAGTGGCTGACGAACACGGGAACGCGGACGGCCGTGCAGGAGATGCGCAGCTCCGGCAACCCGAGGATCTTGCGGTTCTCGGTGACGACCTTCCACTCCTCCTTCGTGTAGCCATTGGGGAGGAAGACGTCGATCTCGGGCAGCGCGTTGAAGGCGATCGGATGCGGATAGACGGCGACGCGCTTCGGCTGGCCGGCCACGTGGGCCCGGATCTGGCCCTCGAGCTCCTCGATCGCTTCCGCGCCGGTCCCCGACACCGACTGATAGGTGTCGGCGATGACCCGTTCCAGCCCGACCGCGTCGCGCAGCGCCATGAGCACGGGCGCCATCTGCATCGTCGAGCAATTCGGGTTGGCGACGATCCCCTGGTGGCCCTCGAGGTCCGCGGCGTTCACCTGCGACACCACGAGCGGGACGCTCGGGTCCATCCGCCAAGCGGACGAATTATCGATCACGGTGGCGCCCCGGCGGACGGCCTCGGGCGCGAGCCGGAGCGAGACGTCACCACCAGCGGAGAAGAGGGCGATGTCGACGCCATCGAACGCGTCGGGGGTCGCCTCGCCGATCCGGAGCGTGTCCCCGCCCCGCGGAACGGCCTGCCCCGCCGAACGCCCTGAAGCGAGGAGTTGCAGCTCGCCGACCGGGAGTTCCCGCTCGTCGAGGACCGCGATCATCGTGCGGCCGACGACTCCGGTTGCGCCGACGACCGCGACGGTCAGGGGTTTCGGGTTCACGGTGGGCATGGCTCCGCTTCGTCGGACACGGTCGGGCACGCCCGGGAGTATACCAGCGGGGTCCGAGCGGTCGGCCCGGGACGAGCGACGATCGGGCCAGGCGCGTGGGAGCCGCCGGTCTCCCGGCGGCTCCTGGTGGCCGATGCTGGAGGTGAAAACCCTAGACCGGTTCCTTCGCGAGATGCCGCTGCATGGCGGCCTTGCGCGAGAGGTTGACCCGGCCCTGGCGGTCGACCTCGGTCACGACGACCATGACCTCGTCGCCGACGGACACGACGTCCTCGACTGTCGGCACGTGGTAGTCGGCGAGCTCACCGATACGGACGAGGCCTTCCTTGCCCGGAAGGATCTCGACGAATGCGCCGAAGCCCATGATCCGGGTGACCTTGCCGAGGTAGAGCGCCCCGATCTCGACGTCGCGGGTCAGGCTTTCGATCCACTGGATCGCCTTGCGCGAGTTCTCGCCGGAAACGGCCGCGATCTCGACGGTGCCGTCGTCCTCGACGTTGATCTCGGTCTGGGTCTCTTCCTGGATCTTGCGGATCATCGAACCGCCCTTGCCGATGATCTCCCGGATCTTCTCCGGGTTGATCTTGATCGTGGTGATGCGCGGCGCGAAGTCGCTCATCTGGCCACGGGCCTCGGGCATGACCTCGGCCATCTTGTCCAGGATCGTCAGGCGGGCGATCTTGGCCTGGGCGAGGCCGTCGCGGATGATCGCCTCGCTGATCCCCTGGACCTTGATGTCCATCTGCAGGGCGGTCACACCGTCCCGCGTGCCGGTCACCTTGAAGTCCATGTCACCGATCGAGTCCTCCTTGCCGAGGATGTCGGTGAGCACCACGAACCGGCCATCCGGCTCGGTGATCAGACCCATCGCCGCTCCGGCGACGGGCGCCTTGATCGGCACACCCGCGTCCATCAGGGCGAGGGTCGATCCGCAGGTCGAGGCCATCGAGGTCGAGCCGTTCGACGTCACGCACTCGCTGACGAGGCGGATGACGTAGGGGAACTCGTCGTGACTCGGCAGGACCGGCACGAGCGCGCGCTCGGCGAGGTGACCGTGGCCGATGTCGCGCCGGCTAGGCCCGCGCATCATCTTGTTCTCGCCGGTGCTGTAGGGCGGGAAGTTGTAGTGGTGGAGGTAGCGCTTCTCGGTCTCGGGGCTGATCGTGTCGATCCGCTGGACGTCCGAGGACGACCCGAGCGTGGCCACGGTCAGCGCCTGGGTCTCGCCACGGGTGAACAGGCCGGAGCCGTGCGCCCGCGGGACAAGCCCGACTTCGACTGAGATCGGGCGAATGTCGGTCAGGCCACGACCGTCGATCCGGATGCCCTCGTCGAGGACCATCCGTCGGACGGTCTGCTTCTGGAGAAGGTTGAAGAGGCCCTTGCTGACCCGCGCTTCGCGCCGTGCAGCTTCGAGCAGCTTGGTCGTGTCGCCACCGCTGCGTTGGGCACGGACCGCGTTGGCGATCGACTCGCGCAGGGTGGAGATCCGACCCGGCAGCTCATTGGCGAACCAGAGCAGGAGGTTGGCCGTCGCCTCGGCGTCGGGGAGCGCCCGATGGCTCTGGGCCAGCTCGACGCCGAAGAACCGTGCCAGGTCGGCGAGCTTGTAGGACTCGGCGCCCGGGTAGCCCTCGCGGGCGATGACGAGCGTGTCGAGGTACGTGCCGGGCTGGAACCGGAAGCCGTCGCCCTTGGCTTCCTCGATGAAGCCGAGATCGAAGCCGACATTGTGGCCCACGATCATCGCGTCGCCCACGAAGGCGAGCAGCTGATCGGCGGCCTCCTTGGGGCTTGGCGCGCCCTTGACGTCCTTGTCGGTGATGCCGTGCATCTGGTTGCCGACGATGGGCCGGCCGGGGTTCACGAACGTCGACCAGCGGTCGACGATCTTGGTGCCCTTGACCTTGACGGCGCCGACCTCGACGAGATCGGACATCTTCGGATCGGTGCCGGTCGTCTCGACATCGAGGACGACGAGCTCGCCCTTGGCGTCGGTGGCTGCGGCGAACTCGAGGACGGAGCCCGTCGGCGGCTCGATGTACGGGACACGCTTGGGCTTGCCGACGGCCTTCTGGAGCTCTTCCTGGAGGTCGATGAGCGGCTGAAGCGCTCGATGACCGAACAGGATGGCTTCCGCCATGACGTCTTCGGGCAGCAGCTTCGCACCGGCCTCGACCATCATGATCGCGCTCCGGGTGCCGGAGACGATGAGGTCGAGCTCCGAGTCGGCGAGCTGGCTGTGGGTCGGGTTGATGACGAACTCGCCATCGATCCGGCCGACACGAACGGCGCCGATCGGGCCGTTGAACGGAATCTCGCTGATCGTCAGCGCGGCCGACGCCGCGACCGTGCCGACGACGTCGGGGTTGTTCTCCTGGTCCGTCGAGAGGACCGTGATGACGAGCTGGACATCGTCCTTGTAGCCCTCGGGGAAGAGGGGCCGGATCGGGCGGTCCGTCTGGCGGGCAGCCAGGATCGCGTGCTCCGAGGGTCGCGCCTCGCGCTTGATGAAGCCGCCCGGGATCTTGCCCGCGGCGTACATCCGCTCCTCGAAATCGACCGTCAGCGGGAAGAAGTCAAGGCCGGGTCGTGGTTCGGCACGGTTGGCGGTGCCGAGCACCATGGTGTCACCGTAGCGGACGGTGACGGAACCGCCGGCGAGCCTTGCAAGCTTGCCGGTCTCGATGGTCAGCGTTCGACCACCGAACTCCGTCTCGAAAGTCTGAGACAAGGGAAATGATCCTCCTTGGCCGTGGAGGAGGTGACGAGCCCGCGGGCGGGTCAGCCGACTACGCTTGACTGTGCGCCGAGTAATGGATCCCAGGCGAGCCCGGGCTCCGGGGCGGCGACGCTAGCGGCGAAGCCCGAGCCGTCCGATGACGGTCCGGTAGCGCGCGCTGTCCTTCTTCATCAGGTAGGCGAGAAGGCGGCGGCGCTGGCCGACGAGCTTGAGGAGGCCGCGGCGCGAATGATTGTCTTTGGGGAAGCCCCGAAGATGGGCCGTAAGCTCCTTGATCCGCTCGGTGATGAGCGCGATCTGGACCTCCGGCGAGCCGGTGTCACCGTCCTTGGTGGCATACCCGGTGATGATCTCCTGCTTCTCTTCCCGCGCGAGCGGCACTCGGTCCTCCGACACGATCGATTACGTTATGTCTTCCATCTATGACCGGCGGATGGTAGCAGGGCGGCCTTGATGCGGCAAACGTGCCCGAGCGGATCATGCTCGCGCGATCGCCCCATTTTGGGGCGCGTGACGGCGCGTTCCGGCGGACGTGACGGCGCGACGTGGAGCGGTCGACTACGCTCCACGGACTCGAACTCCACGCGACCAGGAGCGACGATGCCGCGCCTCGACAGGATCTACACGAAGTCCGGCGACGAGGGGACCACCGGGCTGGGGGGCGGGAAACGGGTGCCGAAGGACTCTCAGCGGGTCACGACCTACGGGACGGTCGACGAGCTGAACTCCCAGCTCGGCGTCGCCCTCTCAACCGACCTGAGCGAGCGCCTGACGACCGAGCTCAGCGCGATCCAGAACGAGCTGTTCGACCTCGGGTCCGACTTGTGCTGGCCGAGCGACGACGAGCGGCGCGCCCGCATCCCGACCGTCGAGGAGCGCCACGTCGAGAAGCTCGAACGCCTGATCGACGAGTTCAACGAGGCTGTCGGCCCGCTGACGAACTTCCTGCTCCCCGGTGGTTCGCCCGGTGCGGCCCAGCTCCACGTGGCGCGCACGGTCTGCCGGCGGGCGGAGCGCCAGGCGGTCCGCCTGGCCCGCGACGAGGCGATCGGCGAATTCGTGATCCCGTACCTCAATCGGTTGTCGGATGCCCTGTTCGTGATGGCACGCTACGAGAACCTCGAACGGGGCGTGGTCGAACCGCTCTGGCGGCCCGGGGAGTAGCGGCCGCGGGTCCCGTGCCCTTTGAGCTCGGTGCACGGATCCTGTCACCGGACGAACCCTGCCGTGCGGTGCCACCCCACCACGGCCGCTGACGCCTCGGTCCGGCCGGGCACGTGTGACGACCCGGCACGGTTTCGCGATGAACATGCGCGGCTCGCTGCCCGGACGGCAGTCTCCGGTCGCGGCCACGCTCGTTCGTTCGGGATCCGTGACTGGGAGTCACGGGGTCAGTCGCGGAACGTGATCTCGATGCGGCCGTCGCGGTCGATCGGGGTGTCCAGGTGGGCTCGGCCCGACTCGATCGTGATCGCCGCCGGGCTCCCGCGCACCTGGCAGGCGTATCGCCCTGCCGGCGGCAGGGACATCGGCAGCGCGAAGTCGAGCGAACCGTCCTGCCCGACCGCTCCGCTGAGCGTGAACGGGCGGCCGAGCAGGCGTTCGGCCTGGCGGAGGTCGCCGGCCGCGACGGCGTCGCGGATGGCCGAGCTGCGGATCGATTGACCCTGGAGGGTGAACGGCGGGACGACGACGACCTCGAACCCCTCGCGCTCCCCGAGCGCCGCGAGGGCCGTCGGAGTACCGCGGCGTTCGTACCCGAAGGCCGCATCAGGGGTCATCAGGAACCCGGCCAGGGCGGTCCGGGCTCGGATCCGTTCGACGAAGGCGTCGAACGCCGTGTGCCGTAGGGCCTCGTCGAAGTGCTGCACGACGGTGACCTCGATGCCGGCCGCCTCCAGCCGCTCGAGGCGCTCCAACGGATCCAGGAGCAGTGGCGGGGCCGACCCGGTGAGGATCTCGTCGGGATGGTGGTCGAAGGTGATGACGCTCGGGCGAGCCGATCGCGCGGCCGCTTCGACGACCAGGTGCTCGAGGAGGTAGGCGTGGCCACGATGGAGTCCGTCGAACACACCGACGACCGCGAACAGTGGACCCTGATCGCGACGCAGGGCATCGACGCCGCCAACGACGTCCATCAGGCCTCGGCGACCACCGCGGCGCTTGCCATGGTCGGCTCGACAAGGACCTTGTCCGGCGCAAGCCGTCCTGTTCCCGCATCCGTGGCGATCGCGGCCAGCGTCCCGTCCGGGGCGCGCAATCGGTAGCGCTCGGCGCCGGGCGGGAACCCGGCCGCGGTTCGGACGAACTGTCCACGGGCAACCGCCGCCAGCTCCGCGTCGGTGATCGGGACGTCCGGGAAGCGTTCGAGTCCCGCATCGATCGGCTTGAGGAGGGCGCCGAGCGATGCCGGGCCGTCCGCCGCCGCGGCGCGCACGTAGTCGAGCGGGATCGACTCCGCCTCGGTAAAGGGTCCGGTCGCCGTCCGGCGCAGCGCCCCGAGGTAGGCGGCACTGCCGACACGCTCGCCGAGGTCGCGGGCGAGCGCGCGGATGTAGGTCCCCGCCGAGCAGACGACGTCGAGGACGGCGATGGGCCGGTCACGTTCCGAGTCGTCCCAAGAGACGACAACGAGGTCGTGGATCGTCACCTCGCGCTCGGCGAGCGTGACGGCCTCGCCGGCACGGGCCATCGCGTAGGCCCGCCGCCCCGCGACCTTGATCGCCGAGTAGGCCGGGGGCCGCTGCGAGATCGTGCCGGTCAGCCCGGGAAGACCCGCCTCGACCTGCGCCAGCGTCGGGGCCGGGCCCTCGGCCGCCGTGCGCTCACCCTCCAGGTCGTCCGTCGAGGATGAGGCCCCGAAGCAGACCGTCGCCCGATATGCCTTCCGATCGCCCAGGTGGAACTCCACGACACGGGTCCCGCGACCGAGGAAGACCGGCAGCACCCCCGAGGCAAACGGATCGAGCGTGCCCCCATGGCCGACGCGCTTCGTGGCCGCCAGCCGGCGCACGAGACCGACGATGTCATGCGAGGTGGGCCCGATCGGCTTGTCGACGATGAGGATGCCGTCGAGCCCGGGGCCGAGTGACGAGCGGGCCATCGTCAGCGGACGACGGCGGCCGCCAGGCGCGCGGCCTCGGCGAGGACCGCCGAGCGTGCCTGATCCACGGGGAGTGCCACGGTGGCTCCGGCTGCCCGTGCATGCCCGCCACCCCCGAACCGCCCGGTCAGGACCGTCGCGTCCACCCCGCCGGGTTTCGTTCGGACGCTCAGGCGGGTGGCCGCACCCGCCTCCTTGAACAGGATCGCGACCTCGGCCTCCTCGGCCTGGGCGAGCAAGTCGATGATCCCTTCCGAATGTGGGGCTTCCGTTCCGGTCGCGGCGAGGTCGGCATCGAGCAGCGTCGACCAGACGACCCGGCCACCCTCGATGCTCTCGAGGCGACCGAGGATGCGGCCGAACAGGCGCAATTGCGCCTCCGGCTTGGAGCGGTACAGCCGGCGCGAGATGTCGGAGAGCGGAGCACCGGCTTCCACGAGGCCCGCCGACACGGCCAGGGTTCGCGGCGTCGCGTTCGGGTGGGCGAAGGTCGCGGTATCCATCACGATGCCCGCCATCAAGGCCGCGGCGAGCGACCCACCGTCCAGGTCGAGCGGCACGCTCATCCGGGTCGCCAGCAACGCGACCATCTCGCACGTGGCGGCCGCAGCCGGGTCGATCCAGTCGGCGTCACCGGCCGCGTCATTGGACGCGTGGTGGTCGATCATCACCCGCGGCAGCCGTTCGAACAGGGCCGGATGGCGCTCGCGCACGGCGCCGATCCGATCGAGCGTCCCGCAGTCGGAGATGACCAGCAGGTCGTACGGCGCCGCCGGATCGGGATCGGTCCGGACTCGGTCGACCCCGGCCAGGAAGTCGTAGAGCGGCGGCACCGGATCCGTGCAGACCGCGTCCGCCGTGCCGCCCAGCGTTTCGACGATCCGGACGATCGCGAGCGACGCGCCGAGGGTGTCCGCGTCGGGGTTCTCATGGCTGACCGAGAGGACTCGGCGCGCGCCCCGCAATCGATCGACCACGACGTCCGGCACGGCCTCGAGGTACGCCGACAGGTCGGTCGGCATCAGCGCTTCCTCGGCCGGCGCCGCGTGCGCCGCACCGGAGGGATGACCGCGGACGGTGGCTCGGCTTCGGTGTCGCCTTCGTGTCGGACGCGCGCGACGGGTGTCGGCAGCGTCTCACCGAGCGGCAGGTCGTCGGCTGCCGCCGCGCCCGCCTCCAGCTCGTTGAGGAGCTGGAGCACGCGCGTCCCGCGCTCCGCGGTGTCGTCAAGCTGCACGTGCAAGTCCGGGATCCGCTTGATCCGCAGCATCCGGCCCAGCTCGTGGCGGACGAATGGCATCGCGCGGCCGAGCGCGGTGACCGTCGCATGGCGCTCCGCGGGCTGGCCGATGACGCTCACCCAGACCTTGGCGTGGCGGAGATCCGGGGTGGTCTCGACCTTCGTGATGGTCGCAAACCCGATCCGCGGGTCGGCCACATCCCGCGCCACGATCGCCCCGATCTCCTGGCGCAACAACTCATCGATCCGCTGCGTTCGCTGACTCACCGCGTCTCACCGAGCCCGACTGCGTGTCGCCGCGTGGGCGTTCGAGCCGAAGGCGCGAGCGAGCACGAGAGCGAGCGCACCCCACGGTGCGTGAGCGAACGCGCGCAGCGAGCAACGCACGGGTCGGGCATCCACGCGGCGACCAAGATGACCGCCGCTTACCCGGCTACGGCTCGGCTGATGGTCTGGGACGTAAAGCACTCGATGACGTCGCCCTCTTCGAGATCGTGGAAGTTGGCGAGACCGATGCCGCATTCGTAATTCGCCTGGACCTCGCGGACGTCGTCGCGGAAGCGCCGGATCGACTCGATCCGGTCGGTCGCGATGATCTTGCCGCCGCGCCAGATCCGGGCGCCGCCCCGGACGATCCGTCCGTCGGTGACGAACGAGCCCGCGATCTGCGTGTTCTTTCCGACGCGGATGACCTGGCGGACTTCCGCTCGGCCCTCGACGACCTCGACGACTTCCGGCTCGAGCAGGCCCTTGAGGGCCGCGTCGATGTCGTCGGTCAGCTTGTAGATGATGTCGTACTGGCGAACATCGACGCCCTCGACCTCGGCGGCTCGCCGAGCGGTCTCGGTGATCTTCGTGCTGAACCCGACGACGATCGCATTCGAGGCCGCCGCCAGCATGATGTCGTTGTCGGTGATATCGCCGGCGGCCTCGTGGATGACGTTGAGGCGGACCTCGCCCTGGTCGAGCTGCTCGAGCGCGTGGGTGATCGCCCCGAGCGAGCCGGACACGTCCGTCTTGAGGATGATCCGCAGCTCCTTGGCCTGGCCGGCCTGGATCTGGCTGTACAGGTCCTCGAGTGTGGCTCGGCCACTCCCCTCCCCGCCCTTGGCGGCCGCCTGGGCCTTGCGCTGCTCGACCATCGTCCGAGCGGCCTTCTCGTCGGCGACGACGCGGAGGATGTCACCGGCCTCGGGAACCTCGGAGAGGCCGAGGACCACCACGGCGCTGGCCGGCCCGGCCTGCTTGACCCGCTTGCCTCGATCGTTCTCGAGCGCGCGAACGCGGCCGAACGTCTCGCCGACCACGATGATGTCACCGACGTTGAGCGTGCCGGTCTGGACGAGCACCGTCGCCACGGGCCCGCGGTTCTTGTCGAGCTGGGCTTCGACGATCGTCCCGATCGCGGGGCGATCCGGATTGGCCTTGAGCTCCTGGAGATCGGCCACGAGCAGGACCATCTCGATCAGCTCGTCGAGGCCGGCACGGGTCCGGGCCGACACCGGGACGAGCGGCACGTCGCCCCCGTACTCCTCGATGACGACGCCGGCCTCGGTCAGCTCGGTCTTCACCCGGTCGGGATTCGCATCGGCCTTGTCGATCTTGTTGAGCGCGATGATGATCGGGACCTTGGCCGCCTTAGCGTGGCTGATCGCCTCGAGCGTCTGGGGCATGACGCCGTCGTCGGCTGCCACGACGATGATCGCGATGTCGGTTACCCGGGCGCCGCGGGCGCGCATCGCCGTGAACGCCTCGTGACCCGGCGTGTCGAGGAAGACGACGCGCTTGCCGTCGTGGACGACCTCGCTCGCGCCGATGTGCTGGGTGATCCCGCCACGCTCGCCGGCCGCGACCTCGGTGGAGCGCAGGGCGTCGAGCAGGCTGGTCTTGCCGTGGTCGACGTGGCCCATGACGGTGACGATCGGTGCGCGCGGCTGGAGCGCGGCCTTGTCGTCCTCTTCGAAAAGGACCTCCTTGGTCGCGTCGAGGGTCGGACCTTCGCCCTCGGCCTCGGTCCCGTTCGTGCCGTTCGTCGCGGCGACGGCCTCAGCGACCTCGTAGCCGAGCTCGGAGGCGACGAGCGATGCGGTGTCGCGGTCGATCAGCTGGTTGATCGTCGCGAAGATCCCGCTCTTGATGAGCTCACGGATGATGTCTGCGACGTTCACCGACAGCAGGTCGGCGAGCTCCTTGACCGTGATCGTGCCGGGCAGCTCGATCGGGCCGCGTTCGCGCGGATCGGCGACCTGGACTGGCGAAGCGAATGCGCCGTCTCGGCGCGGCGGCTTGCGCGGCCCGCGACGGCCGCGGGTGCCGCTCCTACTTCTGGCCACGGATTCCTCCTCCGGTAATGTCGTTCGTTGTTGTTGCCTCCATTCCGACGCTCTCGAGGAACGCGGGCGGAAGCGGGATCTCGAGCGCCCGTCGAAGGGCGCCCTTGTTGATGGCGTTGGTCAGGCAGTCCGAGTCGACGCACACGTACGCGCCACGCCCGGCCAGTCGACCGGTCGGGTCGATGGCGACCTGACGGTCGGGAGTCCGGACGATCCGTTGCAGTTCGCGCTTCGGGCGGGCCGTCCGGCAGCTGATGCAGGTGCGAGTCGGGACACGCCGCGGCGCGGTCGGCTGGGCCGGCCGGCGTCCGGTGGCGGCTACGATGCCACCTCCTCGGTGGCGGACGGTACCTTGGCACGATCGGCCGACATCGTCGCCTTCTTCGCGGCGCGTTTCGGCTTGGCCGCGGCCGCTCCCTCGGCGGGCGTCGCAGCGGCATCGGTCGTCGTTGCCTTGATCGCGGCCTTCGTGGCTCGCTTGGGCTTCGCCGGGGCGGGTGGCTCGGCAGCCGCGGTCGTGGCGGCGGCCTTGGTGGCTCGCTTGGGCTTGGCCGGAGCCGCGGTTTCGGCGGGAGCGGCGACCGCCGCGTCGGCCGTCGCCGTCTTCTTCGTAGCTCGCTTCGGCTTCGCCGGCGCCTCCTCGGCCGCGGGCGGCGGGCCGGCCTTGGCCCCCGCCGGCGGTGGCGTGGCGGTATCGGCTGCCTCGAGGGCGATCGTCAGCGGGGTCTCCACCGGTGTCGTCGGGGCCGCCTGTGCCGCTTCGTCCGTCGTGGGCTCGGCCTCGGCCGGAGCGGCGGCTGCCGCCTTGGCCTCGGCGACCGACACGTCACTTCGGATGTCGATCCGCCAGCCGGTCAGGCGTGCCGCGAGACGGGCGTTCTGGCCCTCGCGACCGATCGCGAGCGAGAGCATGCGCTCGGGCACGGTCACGGACGCAATCCGGTGCTCCTCGTCGATGTCGACCGACAGGACCTGGGCCGGACTCAGTGCGTTCGCGACAAAGACTCCGGCGTCGTCGCTCCACGGGATGACGTCGATCTTCTCGCCGGCAAGCTCGGCGACGACCGCCTGAACGCGGGCGCCGCGCTGGCCGACGGTGGCACCGACCGGGTCCAGTCCATCCTGACGCGACGCCACCGCGACCTTCGAGCGACTGCCCGCCTCGCGCGCGATCGCTTTGATCTCGACCGTGCCGTTGTGGATCTCGGGGACCTCGAGCTCGAACAATCGGCGCAGGAACCCCTTGTGGGTGCGGCTGACGAAGATCTGGGGCCCGCGCACCGAGCGCCGGACCTCGAGCACGAATGCCTTGACGTTCTGCCCGATCCGGTAGTGCTCGAGCGTGCTCTGCTCGGTCGTCGCGAGGATCGCCTCGACGTTCTTGCCGACGTCGAGGATGATCGCCCGCGGCTCCACCCGGTTCACCGTGCCGGTGATGAGCTCGCCCTCGCGGGACGCGAACTGGTCGAAGACCTGGTCGCGCTCGACCTCGCGGATGCGCTGGAGCACGATCTGCTTGGCGGTCTGGGCGCCGATCCGGCCGAACACGTCGCCGTCGAGCTGCTCGGTCTCGACGAGATCGCCGACCGTCGCCGCGGGATCGTGCTTGCGGGCGTCGGCGAGGGTGATGTCGGTCAGCTCGTCCTCGACCTCGTCGACGACGCGGCGGGCCCGGAACACGCGGATATGACCGGTCTCGGCGTCGATCCGGACGTGGATATCCTCATCGCCGGCCACGCGGCGGTATGCCGACTGGATGCCGTCCTCGACCGCCCCGATCAGTTGCTCGCGTGAGACCTGCTTCTCGGCGTTGAGCTGGAGGAGGGCGCCCACGAAGTCTCGACTCATCGATCGCCTCCTCTCGTCTGCGCTATTCCCGGGAACGACTGGTCCGAAAAAAAGAACGTGGGGGTCACCCACGTCGCGGAGCGGCCGTTCAGTTCCATGCAAGCATACACCCGGATGGGTGGACGCTCAAACACGAGCGTGCGAGCGCGAAGCTCGAGTGCCCCTTGGGCTGATCAGGCGCTGGCCGCGGGGCTCGGGAACCGCCGGGCGACGTAGTCCTCGAGGATGTCGATGAACTCGGCGACCAGCCTGTCGCCCCGCAGCGTCCGATCGAGCTTGCCGTCGATGAACACCGGCGCGACCGGTTCCTCGAACGTGCCGGGCAGGCTGATCCCGATGTCAGCGTGCTTGCTCTCGCCCGGTCCGTTGACGACGCAGCCCATGACCGCTACCCGTAGCTCCTCGGCTCCTGGGTGCGTCTCGCGCCACCCGGGCATCTGCTCGCGGAGATAGGTCTGGATCTGCTGGGCCATCTCCTGGAAGAACGTCGACGTCGTTCGCCCGCAGCCCGGACAAGCCGAGACCTGCGGCAGGAAGGAGCGCAGGCCCATCGACTGGAGCACCTGCTGGGCGACCTCGACCTCGCGCTCACGCGGGGCGCCCGGGTCGGGGGTCAGCGACACCCGGATCGTGTCGCCGATGCCCTCGTTGAGCAGGATCGCGAGGCCAGCCGTCGAGGCGATCACGCCCTTATCCCCCATCCCTGCCTCGGTCAGCCCAAGGTGGAGGGGGTAGTCGCTGCGATCGGCCAGCAGGCGATACACGTCGATGAGGTCGCGCACACCGCTGACCTTCGCGCTGATGATGATCCGGTCGTGGCGCAGGCCGGTCTCCTCGGCGAGCTCGGCCGAGCGCAACGCCGACTGGAGCATCGCCTCGATCATCACGTCGCGACTGTCGCGCGGCTCGGGCAGGCGCGCGTTGGCATCCATGAGCTCGGTCAGGACGGCCTGGTCGAGGGACCCCCAGTTGACGCCGATCCGGACGGGCTTGTCGTTGTCGATGGCGATCCGAACGATCGTCGCGAAGTGCTCGTCGTGGCGCTTGGCTCCGACGTTGCCGGGGTTGATCCGGTACTTCGCGAGCAGGGCGGCCGTCTCGGGGTACTCGGCGAGGAGCTTGTGGCCGTTGTAGTGGAAGTCGCCGATGATCGGCGCGTCGACGCCGAGACCCCGGACCTTGCGGACCATCTCGGGGACGGCTGCGGCGGCCTCTTCCGTATTGACCGTGACACGGACGAGCTCCGAGCCGGCGTGGGCCAGGCGAGCGACCTGGATCGCCGTCCCGTCGGCGTCCGCCGTATCGGTGTTCGTCATCGACTGGACGACGATCGGGTGGGCGCTGCCGACGGGCACGCCGCCGACCTCGACGGTGACGGTCGGCCGGCGCATGGGCCGGAGCTCGTCGGCAGCGGGCACGTCGGTGCTAGGTGCCGCCGAGGCCGCGGACGATGTCGAACCCGGTGATCCAGATGAGGAAAGCAAACAGGAACACGAACCCGACGAGGTAGGTCAGGCGCTCGGCACGCACGCTGATCCGCTGGCCGAAGATCGACTTGAGCGTGATGACGAGCATCCGACCACCGTCGAGCGGCGGGAACGGGAGGACGTTCACGACGGCCAGGTTGGCCGACAGGATCCCGGCCACATACAGGGTGATGATCGGCCCGAGCTGCCAGAACACGTCCCCGATCTGGGTCGCGATGCCGACCGGCCCGGCGACCGGTGGCGGCTCGGTGGGCCGGTGGACGATCGCGTCGGCGACCTTCCCGAGACCACCGACGATGAGGCCGAGCGCGTCGACCGTCCGCTGCGCGCCGATCCCGACAGCTTCGGTCGGGCTGTAGGTGATCGACACCGCCGTCGTCGTAGCGGACAGCTTCCCGATCCCCAGCGCGCCCTGGGTGGCATTGATCTGAGCAGGCGGTCGCAGCGTCACCGTCAGCCGATCGAAGGAGCCATCGGGGTGCTTGACGCCGAGCTCGACGGTCTCGCCGGCCCGGTCCTGGAGCGCCGTCAGCAATGACTCGCTGTCGATCGCGCCGAAGTACCCGCCATCGAGGCTCTCGATGACGTCGCCGGGCTGGAGGCCGACGGCCGCGGCTGGTGAACCGGGTTGGACCTGGCCGACTCGGACCCCGATCGTCGGATCGCCACCGAGCGCGATGGCGGTGAAGATCGCGAACGCGAGGACGACGTTCATGCCGACGCCGGCCACGAGGATGACGAGCTTGATCGGCAGGCGCTGGGCCGCGAACGAACGAGGATCATCGGTCGCATCGCCGTCCTCCCCCTCGAGCTTCACGAAGCCGCCGATCGGCAGCCAGTTCAGCGAGTAGAGGGTCTCCCCCTTCGAGCGCAGGACCTTTGCCCGCGGCGGGAAGCCGATGCCGAACTCGAGGACCCGCACGTTCGCCAGCCGGGCAGTGATGAAGTGGCCGAGCTCGTGGATGACGACGAGTATGCCGAGGATCGCGAGGAACAGGACAATCGTGATGATCGACTGGACGAAACCGGTCACGTGGCGCGCCCGGCCGTCCACCCGGTGAACGTCGCCCGCACCTCACGATCGAGCGCAACCAGGCCCTCGAGGTCAGGGTCGTTGCCGGTGCCGAACCTCGTCACGGCCGCCTCGAGCAGGCGGGCGATCCCGAGGAAATCGAGCGTGCCGTCGAGGAACCGCGCGACGGCCACGTCGTCGGCGGCGATGAGCGCGGCCGACGCCCGCGGTCCCGCACGGCCGGCCTCGCGAGCAATGCGCAGCGCCGGGAATCGACCCTCGTCCGGCGCACGGAAGTCGAGCCGGCCGGCGGCCACGAGATCAGGCGGCGAAGCGGGCGACTTGCGGCGGTCGGGATGGGTCAGGGCGTATTGGATGGGTAGTCGCATATCTGGGGTGCCCAGCTGGGCCTTGAGGGAGCCGTCGACGAAGCGGACGGCGGAGTGGACGACGCTCTGGGGGTGGATGACCACCTCGATCGTGTCGTACTCGACATCGTACAGCCAGTGCGCCTCGATGACCTCCAGGCCCTTGTTCGCGAGGGTGGCTGAATCGATCGTGATCTTGGCTCCCATCGTCCAGGTCGGGTGCCGGAGGGCCTGTTCCGGGGTCGCCGCGGCGAGCTCGTCCGCGGTCGCATCGAGGAACGGGCCACCCGACCCGGTCAGGATCAGCGCCGCGATGCCCGACATCGGCTCGCCCACGAGGCATTGCCAGATCGCCGAGTGCTCCGAGTCGATCGGACGGAGCCAGGCGAGCGGGCTCGCGTACGGATCGCGGGGATCCCCCTTCGCGACGGCCGCGGCCCGGGCCCGCGCGATCGGCATGACGAGGTGGCCGCCGGCCACGAGCGTCTCCTTGTTCGCGGTGGCGACGACCTTGCCGGCGGTGAGCGCCGCGAGCACCGGCCGAAGGCTGACCACGCCGCTCGTTCCGACCACGACGAGGTCGACGTCGTCGCGCGTGGCGAGCTCGACCAGCGCCTCGTCCGACGGACCAACCACCGAGACCGCGGCCCCCAGCCGGGCCGCCTGCTCCGCGAGGAGGCCGGCGTTCCGACCGGTCGCGAGCGCGACGACCTCGAACGCCGCCGGATGGGCGGCGAGCACGTCGACCGCCTGACGGCCGATCGAGCCGGTCGAGCCGAGCAGCGCGACGCGCCGCCGGCCCGACTCAGGCGAGGAAGGCGACGACATACAGGGTCAGGACCGGGGCCGAGAACAAGAACGAGTCGACCCGGTCGAGCATGCCGCCGTGCCCCGGGATCAGCGAACCGGAATCCTTGACGCCCGCGGCTCGCTTGAGGAGCGATTCGGCGAGGTCGCCGGCCTGGGCCGCCAGCGCGGTCAGCGGCCCGATGGCGAACGCATGGAGCGGCGACGACCCGAGGGCCCAGAGCATCAGGGCGACGACGACGGTCGTCGCGACGATCCCCCCGATCAGCCCGGCGTACGTCTTGGACGGCGAGAGGTGGCCGAGGAACGTCGCGCGACCGAAGCGCTTCCCGATCAGGTAGGCGCCGGTGTCGTAGGCCCAGACCGCGAGGACGAGCAACAGGATCCAGCCTCGTTCCGGTCCGATGGGGGCGAGCGGCGCACTCGCCGGCAGCATCGGGGCCGCGTGGCCGAGTCGGATGATGAACGCGAGCAGGCTGACGTACAGCGCTCCGAACACGGTCGACATCCAGGTCGAGAGTCCCTCGTGCGGCTCCTGGCGCGAAAATGCGGCGACGGCCACGAGGACGATCCCGATCGCGACGAGGAGCAGGCCGCTGCCATCGAGGACGTCCGGGAACGCGGCATCGAGAATCACGCTCAGGGCGAGCACGACCCCGATGGACGGCAGCGGACGGTAGCCCGCTCCGCGGAGCAGCGTGAACGCCTCGCGAGCCGCGATGATCGTGACGACGGCGACGGCCGCTGCGACGACGATCCCGCCGAGGGCGATGACGAGCAGCAGGGCGGGCACGAGCACCGCGGCGCTGGTCGCGCGCTGACGCACTCCGCTGGATCCCGGAGCTCTAGCGCCCGAACCGGCGGTGACGGCTCGCGAACTCGAGAAGGGCGCGGTCGAACGCCTCCGGGCCGAAGTCCGGCCACAGGGTCTCGCAGAAATAGAGCTCGGCGTAGGCCGACTGCCAGATGAGGAAGTTGGAGATCCGCTGCTCGCCACCGGTCCTGATCATCAGGTCGGGATCGGGCAGCCCGGCCGTGTACAGCGACGCGCCGACGGCGGCCTCGTCGATCGACTCGGGGGCGATCCCCTGCCCGACGAGCCGCCGCACGGCATCCACGAGCTCGGTCCGGCCGGCGTAGTTGAAAGCGATGTTCAGCTGCAGTCGATCGCCCCCGGACGTGGCATCGAGGGCCTCGCCGATCGACCGGCGCGTCTCGTCGGGAAGCTCGTCGAGGCGGCCGAGGAGCCGCACCCGCACCCCCTGGGCCCGCAGCTCGTCGGTCTCGCTGCGGATCGCGCCCTCGAGGAGGCCGAACAGGCCGGCCACCTCGTCGTCGGAGCGGGCCCAGTTCTCGCGGCTGAATGCGTAGAGGGTCAGGACCGGTACTCCGCGGCGGACCGCGTGGCGGAGGAGGCCGCGGATCGCCTCGACCCCGGCGGCGTGGCCCTCGATCTCGGGCAGGTCGTGGGCACGGGCCCAGCGGCGGTTCCCGTCCATGATGATCGCGACGTGGCGCGGCAGATCCTCGGCTGGCACGAGCGGCACCTCGCTGCCGGGCTCGCCCGGAGCAGGTGTCGGATCGGCGCCCGGCGCCCGATCGTGCGCGGAGGGCGGCGCGTCGGTCGGCCGGGCCAGCGGTACGCGGGCCACTAGACCTCGAGGACCTCCTGTTCCTTGGAACCGCCACGCTGGTCGATCTCGGCGATGTGGCGGTCGGTGGTGCGCTGGAGCGACTCGAGCTCGCGATGCGACTCGTCGGTGCTCACGCCGCCGTCGCGCTCCTCCTTGCGCAGCTGGTCGGCAGCGTCGCGGCGGATATTGCGAACCTCGACGCGGGCCTCCTCCATGCGCTTGTGGACGACCTTGACGAGCTCCTTGCGACGCTCCTCGGTAAGCGGCGGGATGTTCAGGCGCACGACGGTGCCATCGACGTTGGGCGTGAGGCCGATGTCACTCTTCGTGATCGCCTTCTCGATAGCGCCGAGGACGGCGCGGTCCCAGGGCTGGATGACGATCTGATGGGGCTCGGGAACGCTGATGCCGGCGAGCTGGTTGAGGGGCGTCTGCGTCCCGTAATAGTCGACGGTAATGCGCTCGACGAGCGACGTCGACGCGCGGCCCGTGCGCACGCCCTGGAAATCGCGCTCCATCGCCTCGACGGCTCGAGCCATCTTGTGGTCAGCGTCGGTCAGGATCTCGCTGCTCATGCTGGCGGACCTCCGGCGAAGGTTGGCGCCGCGTCGGCACCCGTGATGAGCGTGCCCACCGGATCACCGGCGGCGACGTGCGTGATGTTGTCGGGTTGGTTCAGGTCGAAGACGACGATCGGGAGACCATTCTCCATGCACAGGCTGACTGCCGCCGCGTCCATCACTCGGAGCTGATCGCGGAGCAGATCGGCGTACCCGAGGCGAGCGTACCGCTGCGCGCCGGGATTCGTCATGGGATCGCTGTCGTAGACGCCGTCCACCTTGGTCGCCTTGAGCAGGACCTCGGCGTTGATCTCGACCGCTCGGAGGGCGGCGGCCGTGTCGGTCGTGAAATACGGATTCCCTGTGCCGGCGACGAAGATCGCGACCCGACCCTTTTCGAGGTGACGTACGGCGCGACGCCGGATGTATGGCTCGGCGACCTCGTTCATCGCGATCGCGCTCATGACGCGAGTCGGGACGCCGGCCTTCTCGAGGGCGTCCTGCAGGGCGAGGCCGTTCATCACCGTCGCGAGCATCCCGATGTAGTCCCCGGTGGCGCGATCCATCCCCTTTGCAGCCGCGGCCATGCCCCGGAAGATGTTCCCGCCGCCGACGACGATCCCGACCTGCACGCCGAGCCGATGGACCTCGGCAACCTGGCGGGCGATGAACGCGCAGAACGCGGGATCGACGCCGTACTGGCGATCGCCCAACAGTGCTTCGCCGGACAGCTTGAGCAGGACCCGCCGATACGCGAGTGCCGCCGGCGTGGAGGCGGGCGCGGTGAGCGACTCGCTCACGGCTCCTCCCCGAGGGCGTAACGCGTGAAGCGACGAACGCGGATGTTCTCCCCGATCGTCGAGATCTTCTCGGTGATGAGGCCACCCACCGTGCGCTCCTCGTCGCGGAAAGGCTGGTCGTACAGGCTGACCTGCGAGAACCATTTCTTGAGCTGGCCCTCGACGATCTGGGCCCGGATCGGCTCCGGCTTCTTCTGGGTCGCCTCGTCGGCGAGGAGCTCGGCCCGCTTGGCCTCGAGGTCCGCGGGCGGGATCCGAGCCTGATCGACGTACAGCGGCGCCAGGCCCGCGACCTGGACGGCGAGATCCCGGACGAGCTTCTGGAACTCGTCGGTTCGGGCCACGAAATCGGTCTCGCAGTTGACCTCGATGAGCACGCCGACCCGGCCGCCCGTGTGGACGTAGCTCGATACGATGCCCTCGCGAGCCTCGCGGCCCGCCTTCTTGGCCGCCGCGGCGAGACCCTGCTCGCGCAGCAGCGCGACGGCCTTGTCGAGGTCGCCGTCGGCCTCGGTCAGCGCGCGCTTGCAGTCCATGAACCCGGCGCCGGTTCGCTCACGCAGTTCCTTGACCTGCTCCGCCGAGATGTCCGCCATGCCCATCGGTGCTCCTGTTCGTCGTTGCGCGCGGACGCTCTGGGGGGCGCCCACGGTGTGGTATCGGATGATGGCGAGGACCGTTCGGCCCTCGTCCGGATCAGGTGGGCGTCGTCCCGCTATCCTCGGCCTTCTCGGCCGCCTCGCGGGCCAGCTCGGCGGCGATCTCCTCGGGCGTCGCCTCGGGCGGCTCGGCAACGGCCGCCTCGGCCCGGGCGACCCGGTCGCCGGGCAGGAGGTCGTCCTCGTCGGCATCGGGCTCGAAGGTGAGCGCCGCGCCGCCGGCCAGCGCCGCCACGAGCTCGTCGGAGGCACCCGGGACCTCGTCCTCGGTCTCGGGCATCGCGATGGGCTCGACGGCCTCGGGCTCCGTTGCCGCGCGCGAGGCGCGCGCATTCGCGCCCTCGATCGCGGCGTCGGCGACCAGCGTGCACAGCAGCCGGATCGCGCGGATCGCATCGTCGTTGGCCGGGATGATGTAATCGAGCTCGTCGGGGTCGACGTTCGTGTCGCCGGTGCCGACCACCGGGATCTCGAGCTTGTTTGCCTCGGTCACGGCGATCCGCTCGCGATGCGGGTCGATGATGAACACGGCGCCGGGCAGGCGCTTGAGCTTGCGCATCCCCCCGACGGTGGCCTGGAGCTTGATCATCTCCTCGGTCAGCTTGGCCGCTTCCTTCTTCGATATGCGCTCGAAGTCGCCCGCCTCCTGGCGCGCCTCGAGCTGCTCCAGGAGGCCGATCCGCTTCTTGATCGTCGTGAAGTTCGTCAGCATGCCGCCGAGCCAGCGCTTGTTGACGTACGGCATGTTGGCGCGGGTCGCCTCGGCCGCGATGGGCTCCTGGGCCTGCTTCTTCGTGCCGACGAAGAGCACCTGATCGCCACGGGCGACGGTGTCGCGAACGGCCTCGAGCGCCACGTCCAGGCGCTGCACGGTCTGAGCCAGGTCGATGATGTGGATGCCGTTGCGCTCCGCGAAGATGAACGGGCGCATCTTGGGATTCCAGCGGCGGGTCTGGTGGCCGAAGTGGACTCCGGCCTCGAGCAGCTGCCGCATCGAAACGGACGGCACGGTGAGCGACCTCCTGTTCGGTTCGTTCCTCCGCGGACCCCAGGTTCGCCGGGAGCCGGACCACGCATCGTTCGTGGCGCCGGCACCGCCCGGTCGGGACGGTCCGCGTGTGAGCTCCGCACCGGGAATCCGGGCGGGCAATAGGATCGGGCATGGCTCGGGGGGACCCGGGCCGCGGCGGAGTGTAGCACAGGGTCAGAGTCGAGCCAGGTTCGGTCTCCTCGGCCCGCCGTCCTGGCCCGCGGTGCTCGCGCATCAACTCCCAGTCACGAATCCCGAACGAACGAGCCTGGACTCGGCCCCAGAATGCAGCCTGGGCGCACGTCCGTGCACGTTGATCGCGGAAGCGTGACTGGTGGTTCACTTGGACGCCAAACAGCCGGCCGCGTCCCTCAGAAGGCGGCGCGATGGTGGCGCACCCGCGGCTCCCCTCCCCGGCGTCCAGGCTCGACGACGACGAGGTCGAATCGCAACGGCAGCCGCGGAACCGCGCCGCCATCCGGGGTCACTCCACGATCCAGCAGGCCGTAGGCAGCCGCCCGCACCCGCACGCGCTTGCGGTGATCGACCGTCTCCTCCGGCAGGCCGAAGTCGCGGGCGCGGCGCCAGCGGACCTCGATGACGACGAGCGCCGCCGGCGGACCCGGGTCGATCGCCACGAGGTCGAGCTCATGGCGGCCGACATGGACGTTCCGGGCCAGGACGGTCCAGCCGGCCTCGACCAGGCGCGTCGCGACAAGGGCCTCCGCGGCATCGCCGCTGAGCTGCGCGTCGGTCCGCGACTGTTTCGGCGGCGGTCCATCCATCCGCCGGATCGTGACGCGGCGCCCTCAACCCGGGGTCGACGCCACCTGCACCCGGAGTTATGCGCACAGGTGCGGGCGCAGGCCTAGCGCGCAGGTCGACCGGGCCCGGCGTCTACCCGGCGGCCAGCTCGAGCGCGGCGAGGTCCATCGCATCGAGCGTGGCGTCGTCGGCCATGACCGGGACGAGCTCCCGCTCGAGCAGGTCGTGCGTCGCCGGCGAGGCGATCGGATCGCCGAGCAGGTCCAGGTCGAGCTGGTCGCCCGCGAGCGTCCGCTGGAGCGCCAGGAACGAGCGACGATGGAACGGGGTCAATCCGAGCGCCCGGATCGCGTCGCGGTGATCCTGCGTCGCGTAGCCCTGGTTGTGCTCCCACCCGTACCCCGGGTAGCGCGCCGCGAGCTTGATCATCATCCGGTCGCGCACGACCTTCGCGACGACCGACGCGCATGCGATGGAGTAGACCTTCGCATCGCCGTCGACGATGTTCGTGTAGGGCCCGACCTGCGCCTCGAACCCGACGATCCGGTTGCCGTCGACGATGACGTGCTCGTGACCGCCGAGTCGGGCGATCGCCCGGCGCATGGCGAGATGCGTGGCGTGGTAGATGTTGAGCTGGTCGATCTCGCGGACCGACGCCGCGCCGACGCCGACTGCGACGGCCCGAGCCCGGATCAGCGGGGCGAGGCGCTCGCGCTGGGCCATCGACAGTGTCTTGGAGTCGCGGACCCCGGGGATGCGATGACACCCGGGCCGCATGATCACGGCCGCGGCGACGACCGCCCCGCACGTCGGCGCGACACCGACCTCGTCCACCCCGGCGACCCGGGCCAGGCCCTCGTTCCAGAGGCGGCGCTCGTGGCGGAGGGTGGGGACGATGACGGTCATCGGGCGCAAGGGTACCCCGAGTCGGGCGGGCTCCGCGCGCCAGGGGTTGTCGGGAATCGAGCGACTCCGCCGGACCGGCGGGGTCGAAGGAGTGGAGCGAGTCGCCCGGATCAGCTGTTCGTGCGGCGCTCCCGCAGCGTTGCCGCCTTGCCGACCCGCTTGCGCAGGAAGTACAGCTGGGCGCGGCGGACCTGGCCGTGGCGGACGACCTCGATCTTGTCGATCCGTGGGCTGTGGATCTTGAAGGTGCGCTCGACGCCCACGCCGGACGCAATACGCCGGACCGTGATCGAGCGGGTGATCCCGCCGCCACGGAGGCGCATGACGGTCCCCTCGAACACCTGGATCCGCTCGCGGTTTCCCTCGACGACCTTGGCCGACACCTTCACGGTGTCGCCCGTTGCGAGTTCCGGCAGGTCGGTTCGCAGCTGGTCCTGGACGATCTCGTCAAGCATGTTCACGCGGCGGTTCCTTGGTCAGGTGGGGCAGCCGTGGCTGCGGGGCGGGCGATCGGAAAGGCCGCGAAACGGGCGACCGGCGCCGGAGTATAGCACGGGGCCCGGGACGGTCAGCCGCGCTCGGGCGGCGTCGACTCGGGTGGCACCAGGTCGGGCCGCCGCGCCCGCGTCCGGGCGAGGGCCTCGGCTTCCCGCCAGCGCGCGACGGCGCCGTGGTCGCCCGACGACAGGATCGCCGGCACGTCCATGCCGCGGAACGTCGGCGGCCGGGTGTATTGCGGGTATTCCAGCAGCCCGGCACTGAACGACTCCTCGGCCGTGGAGGCCGCATCGATCGCCCCCGGCAACAGCCGCATGACGGCGTCGATGACGACGAGGGCCGGCAGCTCCCCGCCGCTCAGGACGTAATCGCCGATCGAGAGCTCGAGGTCGACGAAGGCGCGGATCCGCTCGTCGACTCCCTCGTAGCGCGGGCAGACGAAGACGAGGTGCTCGCGCGACGCCAGGTCGATGGCTCGCGACTGGCGGAAGACCTCGCCGCCCGGGTCAAGCAGGATGACGACGGACTCGGGACGGCGAACGTCCTCGATGGCCGCCACGACCGGCTCGGGCCGCAGGACCATCCCGGCGCCACCGCCATAGGGCGCGTCATCGACCGAGCGGTGCCGCCCCAGGCCCCACTCCCGCAGATCATGGACGCGGATGGTCGCGAGGCCCTGTTCCTGGATGCGACCGGGGATGCTCTCGGCGAGCGGGCCTGTGACCATGGCCGGAAACAGCGTCAGGACATCGATCTCGAGGGTCACGGCACATCGGGGGGTATCGAGGCCGGGGGCCCGGGGGGCGCTGGCGGTCGGCGCCGCGGTGACCGCCGCCGTGGAGCGCGGGGCCGATCCGGGTCGGTCGAACGAACCTTGGGCGGCTGCAGGTCGAGTGCTTCGGCGTCCACGACGATCTCGCCGCGTCGCGGGGCGAAGATCCGGATGAACGCCCGGACCGCCGGCAAGTCGAACGTGCCGTACGGGCCGCCGCCTACGACGAAGACCTCGTTCTCCGCGACCCGATAGATGTCCTGGACGGTCCCGAGCTCGGCGCCGTCGATGCCCCGAACCGCCGCCCCGATCACCTCGTGCCAGTAGACCTCGCCTCGGGCGAGCTCGGCGTCGGGAATGAGCGTCGCCTCCAGATACACGCCGCGGAGCGTATCGGCGGCCTCACGCGAGCGGACCTCCTCGAAGCGCAGCCGCCAGCCCGGGCCGTCGGCCACCGCCTCGGCCGACGCGATCTGCAGCGGCTCCTCGGATCCTTCGCGGAACAGCACCGCGCCCGGCACGAAGCGGAGCTGCGGCCGGTCCGTCAGGACCTCGACCCGAAGGGCGCCGCGGAGCCCGTGCACGCCCCGAACGAGGGCGACGACGAGCCGTTCCGGTGCGGTCGTGTGGCCGTCGGCCACGGGACGAGCCTGGCTCAGACGATCTCGAGCTGGACCGGCTCGCCGTCCCGCGCGGCGGTCACCTTGAGCAGGGTGCGCAGAGCCTTGGCGACGCTGCCGTTGCGGCCGATCACCTTGCCCATGTCGTCCTCGGCGACATGCAGCTCGATGACGGTCGCGCCGTCCTCGACGACGACCTCGACCTTGACCGCGTCCGGGTCGTCGACGAGCGACTTCGCGACGTACTCCACCAGTTCCTTGGCTGCCATTGGTGGGCCTCCCTACTTGCCGGTGGGGATGATGCCGGCCTGCTTGAACAGGCGGACGACGGTGTCGGACGGCTGGGCGCCCTGGGCCAACCATTCCTTGGCCTTTTCCTCGTCGACCTTGAACTCGATCGGCTCGGTCCGGGGGTTGTAGTGACCGAGCGTCTCGATCGAGCGCCCGTCCCGGGCGCTGCGACCGTCGGCGACGACGATGCGGTACTTGGGCTGCTTGGTCGCGCCGACGCGCGTCAGCCGGATGCGAACTGCCATACAGCTGGTTCTCCTCCACTACGGGCGGGGTCGGGTTGCCCCGCTCACTTGACGGTGACGATGAGATGCGATCGATCGAGGGAGCCGTCTCGGACATTGCCGGCGATCAGGGCATCGAACGGCGTGAGGAACGGCTTCACCGACGTCTCGTACTGGGTCCGTTCCTGGGCCGAGGCGTCCTTGAGGCTGCCTTCGACCTGGGTGCGGACCGCGGCGATATCGACGAAGGTCAGGCCGACGTGCTGGGTTCCGACCTGCCCCACGAGCCCGGTGAACCGCGCATCGTCGGCAAGCGATGCGCCGGCACCGGCGTCGAGAACGTGCTTGACGAAGGCGGCCCCGCTGCCGACGGCAACCACATTGTCGGTCGCCGCGAAGGCGATCTCGACACGGCCCGTCGGCAGGCCCGACGTTCCGCCGGGGACCGGGGCGCCGCCACCGAGGCCGCTCGCGAGACCGACGAGGCTGCCGATGTCGCCGAGGTCGACAACCGTGATCGTTGTCCCGGCGTAGTCCTCGTCACGGACGGTGATCCCCTGGTGGCTGCCACCGAGCGTGGCGAAACTTCGGATCGTGGTCAGCAGCTTCTTCGCTGCCGCGGCGTCCTTGGGGATGACGACAAGGCCGCCTTCGACGGAATCGCCGACCTTGTCGACGACCAGCCCGGTGTCGCCCATCCAGCCGACAGCGGCCTCGAGGCCGCCCAGGACACCAGCGACCTGGTCGACGCTCTTCATGGCATCCGCCAGCGACGGTTCCTGGCGATACAGGGCTATCGTGTCGAGCAGGGTCTTGCCGGTGTCATTGCCGGCGACCAGGGCGATGGTCGATGGTGGGGCGTAGGAAGCCACGCCATTCGCCCGATTATCGGTCGGTCCGGGGGTCCCGTCCTTGTGCGGGAGCACGGAATCCATGACCAGGGCGTCACCCTGGGCGCGCACACTGAAGGCCGCCCAGTCCGGCACGAGCGCCAGCATCGCGGAGCTCATCGATGGACCGGTCGTCCCCATCGACTTGGAGAGCGCCATCGCGCGCTCCATCACAGTGCGCAGGTCGACGAACACGAAGCCGAGGTGGTCGCTCTGCGTCGCGCCGAGCGCGGCCGTGAACGACGGATCGCTCTTCAGTGTGCCGCTGCCCTTCGTATCGACCGCGGCCTTGACCGAGGTGAGGTCGCCGGCGACCGCGACCTTGCCGCCGATGAGCGCGAACGCGGCCTTGGCCGATGGCAGCTTCGGGTCGCTGAACACGGTCAGCGCCGTGCCCTGGTAGTCCTCCGACGTGCCGCTCACGCCGGCCTGGGTCATCGCCGACGTGAACCACGAGCGCGCCAGCGCCTCGTCCTTCACGGACAGCAGCACGAGCGCGCGCGTGGCGGCGGCCAGGGCCGTCGGGTCGCCACCGGCCGAGGCGGACGGGAGCGGGCCCATCGAGAACGCGAGCTCGCCGCCGAACCAGGGCTTGATGTCCTTCGTGAAGGTCTGCTTGGAGTCGGTGCCGTTTGCGACCAGGCGGTCGAGCACCTCATCGAGCTTGGTTTCGAGGGCGGCCTGGTCCGCGAAGCCCGGGAACTTGCTGAGGAACTGACCGACCTGCTGACGCTGGTCACCCGGCAGGTCGAGCCGGAGCTCGCCGTACATGACGCTGTCGGCCGGGACGTAGCCCAGGACCGTGGCGGTCGGCGAGGCTCCGGTCAGGACCAGGGTGACCGCCACGCTCACCCCGATGACGACGGCCACGACAACGAGCGCCGCGGCCCATGCCAGCCGACTCGACCGGCGCCGAGCCCCGGTGGTCGGGGCCGGGTCCGGTGCGGTCGAGACGACCGTCGTCGGGATCGGTGTCGCGGTGGTGTCGGTGTCGGGATCGGGACCGAGCGGGCTCGGTGTGGGATCCGTGAGATCGGTCATGGCGTCGTTCTCCCTTCGGCGCTCAGCGCCGGCCCCCGATGAGGCTGCCCAGCGCGCCGCGCCGGCCACCCCCCGAAAGCTGCTTCATGAGTTTCTGCATTTCCCCGAATTGCTTGACGAGCCGGTTGACCTCCGGCAGGTTCGTGCCCGAGCCCGCCGCGATCCGACGTCGGCGCGCGCCATTCAGGAGCGCGGGATCGCGGCGCTCGGCCGGGGTCATGGCTCGGATGATCGCCTCGGTCCGCTTGAGGTCGCCGCGATCGACGGCCGCTTGCGCGTCGCCGGCCATGCTGCCCATGCCCGGGATCATGCCCATGATCTGGCCGATCGGGCCCATCTTCTGGACCTGCTGCAGCTGATCCAGCATGTCTTCCAGCGTGAAGCTCGCCTTGCGCAGCTTCTCTTCCATCTGCTTGGCCTGGGTCTCGTCGAAATGCTCCTGCGCCCGCTCGACGAGCGTGAGGATGTCGCCCATCCCGAGGATCCGACCGGCCAGTCGATCCGGGTGGAAGACCTCGAGGGCATCGGTCTTCTCGCCGGTCCCAAGGAACTTCACCGGGACCCCGGTCACGGCCGAGATGGACAGCGCGGCTCCGCCGCGGGCATCGCCATCGATCTTTGTGAGGATGAGGCCCGTCACCGGCACGGCCGCGACGAAGGCCTGGGCGACCCCGACGGCCTCCTGGCCGGTCATCGCATCGACGACGAGCAGCGTCTCGATCGGCTTGACCGCCTCGTTGACAGACGCGATCTCGGCCATCAGCGCCGCGTCGAGGCTGAGGCGGCCCGCTGTATCGAGGATCACGACGTCGCGAACCTGGCGCTTGGCGGCCTCGACGCCGAGGCGGGCGATCTCGGGAACGGGCGTGCCGTTCGGGGCACGGAAGACCGGGATGTCGAGCGCCTTGCCGAGCGTCTCGAGCTGGTCGGCCGCGGCAGGACGGTACGGGTCCGCAGCGACGAGCAGCGGCCGGCGACCCTGCTTGACGATGTGGCGCGCGAGCTTGGCCGTGCTGGTCGTCTTGCCCGAGCCCTGGAGTCCGACCATCGCGACGACCGCCGGGTTGCCGCTCAGGTGGAAGACGCGATCGCCCGCGGAGAGGAGCGCGACCAGCTCATCGTTGACGATCTTCACGACCTGCTGGCCGGCGGTCAGGCTCTCGAGGACGTCGGCGCCGACCGTCTTCTCCCGGACGCGGGCCACGAAGTCCTTGACGACCTTGAAGTTGACGTCGGCCTCGAGCAGGGCGAGGCGGACCTCGCGCATCGCGGCATCAACGTCGGCCTCACTGATCCGGCCGCGGCCAGTCAGGGTGCCAAGGGTCTTGCGCAGGCGCTCGCTGAGAGTGTCGAACACGGTCCGGTCAGGACTCCGTCATCTTGGGTGGACCGGATCGGTCGAGGCGGGTCCGCGCCGGGCGCCGTTCCGGGTGGTGCGCGGGTTCTGGCGCACCGAGGCGTGCGCAGTGTAGCGCAGGGTCCGAGGGGGCGCCGCTGGGACGATGGTCCCGGTCGGTGCCTGGCTGCGCGGGGTCAGCCGAAGAGCGCCGCCACGAAGGCGTCGGGGTCGAACGGCAGGAGGTCCTCGACGCCCTCCCCCACCCCGACGAACCGAACCGGGACCTTGAGGGCATCCTCGATGGCGAAGACGATCCCGCCCTTGGCGGTCGAATCGAGCTTGGTCAGCACGATACCGGTCAGGCCGACGGCCTGGTGGAAGGCTCTCGCCTGGGCGAGACCGTTCTGGCCGGTTGTCGCATCGAGGACGAACAAGGTCTCGGGCTGCGCCCCCGGAAGCCTCTTGTCGATGATCCGGCGGATCTTCGTCAGCTCGTCCATGAGGTTCGACTTCGTGTGCAGCCGGCCCGCCGTATCGGCGATGACGAGGTCCGCGCCGCGTGCGACTGCCGCATCGAGCGCGTCGTAGACGACCGCACCCGGGTCGGCACCGGGCGCATGCGCGACGACCGGGACGCTCGCGCGATCGGCCCAGATCTGAAGCTGATCGATCGCGGCAGCCCGGAAGGTGTCTGCGGCGGCGAGGATCACGCTCCGGCCGGCCCCGGCATATCGGGCCGCGAGCTTCCCGATGGTCGTGGTCTTGCCGGTCCCGTTGACGCCCACGACGAGAACGACCGCCGGGCCGCCGTCGACCGCAGAGCGAGGCTCCCAGCCGACGTCGCGCCTGACGAGCAGGTCCGCCAGCTCGGCTCGGATCGCGCCCTCCGCACCGCCCGGATCGCGCCGCCGCCGCGCTCGTTCGACGAGCTCGATGGCCAGGGCCGCGCCCACATCTCCGGCGATGAGCGTCTCCGCGACCTCGTCCCACATCGGCCCGTCGGCGCCGCCGAGGTAGCCGCGGAGCTGGCTCACGAACCCGCCGCGCGTCTTCTCCAGCCCCTCGTCGAGGGTGTGCGCCGGTGCGACGGCCAGGAATGCGGTCGGGTCGAACGGGGTGTATGCCGGAACGGCCGCCGTCGGCGCCTCGACGGCCCCCGAGGCCTCGGCCTCCTCCGGCGCGACGACCGTCTGCGGCTCCGCCTGCGGCCCTGGCTCAGGCACCGTCTCGACATCGGACGAGGTGTCGGGCTCCGGCACTCGCTCCCCCGGGGCGGCCGGCAGCTCCTCATCGCGCCGTCGTCGCCAGAACGGCATCAGCCGGCGACGATCAGTTCGCGCCGGCCGTCGGCGGCCAGTGCCTGCGCCTCCTCGAGACGGAGGCTGATCACGCGGCTGACCGAGTCATCGCCGACGGTCACGCCGTA
>JBBQRZ010000001.1:0-177996 GCA_038214255.1 Candidatus Limnocylindrales bacterium | reverse complement strand
CACCTGATCGGGCTTCGCTGGGACGCGGCGCCGCGGTGGTGGCCGACGCGGCTCCGTCGACTGCGCCGGCAGGCGCTCGCCTGCCGCCTCGAGGCAGTGTTCGGCCCGGCGCAGGTGAGCGGGGCGTCGGCCCTCGACGCGACCGCCAAAGTGTTGACGAGCGCCGGCTGGCGAGTCGCCCGCGGGGAGCCGTGGCCGGACATCGACACGATCGACGACCTGCGCCGCCTTGCGATCCTCCACGCCCGCGACGACCGCTGGGCGCCCCGGACGGCGGCCTGGCTCGGCGACCGCCCGGGTCTGCTCACGGGTGATGTCACGAGATCGTCATCAACGGATCGCGACGCACCCGTCAGCATTGGCCCGGCGGACGATGAGCGTCCCGACCCAGGAGCCGCGATGCAGCGCCCTCCGACGATTAACTCGTGGGACTGGATCTACGCCACGCGAGCCGTCGATGCCGTCGGCTGGTACGAGCCTGATCCGGCGACGTCGCGCGCGCTCGTCGCCGACGCCGTGGCCCGCGGTGCGCGGAGCATCATCGACATCGGCGGCGGCGCCTCGCGGCTGGTCGACCACCTCGTGGACCTCGACCTGGAACGGATCGCCGTCCTCGACATCTCCGAAGCGGGTCTAGCCGTCGCCCGCCACCGCCTCGGGGCACGCGCCGACGCCGTCAATTGGATCGTCGGCGATGTCGTGGATGTGGAACTCGACAAGCCCTACGACATCTGGCACGACCGAGGAGGCTTCCACTTCCTGCTCGACGACGCCGAGCGCCGGCGGTACGTTGTCCTGGCGCAGCGAACGGTCCCGGTCGGCGGGATCGCCATCGTCGCCACCTTCGCGGACGATGGCCCGGAACGTTGCAGCGGGATGCCCGTCCGGCGCTACGACCCGCCCGAGTTGGCGGCCGAGTTCGGGGCGGGCTTCCGGTTGGTTGCCAGCCGGCGTTACCTTCATCACACCCCGGCGGGGGTCCCCCAGAGCTTCCAGTACTCGACCCTCGAGCGGGTCGCACTCGAGCCGGGACCACATGGCAGCACCTAGTCCGGATCCGGACTAGGGTCACCAGCGACCGCTCCCCGTTCATGTCGACCTGGAGGACGCCGAGGCCGATCTGGACAGCGGCCTCCTGATCCGGATTCATCTCGCGCTGCTCGGGATGCGTCAGGGCCAGATCCTCCGGATCTCGAGCCCGCTGCCCACGCTCACGGACCAGCTGCGCGCATTCGAGGCGGCGAGCGATCACGCGCTGCTTGCGGTACGGCCCGACGAGCAGCGCCCCGGATGGGCAAACCACTACATCCGCAAGGGCCGCGCCCGGACCGACTGGATCGAGAACGGCCAGCCACCGCCAACGTCCGTTGGGGTCGACCTGGACCCGGTCCAGGGGCTGATGCCGACCCGGCTCTGGCTGTACACGAACTACGACTGCAACCTGGCCTGCGACTACTGCTGCGTCGTGTCCGGTCCGCGCGCCGATCCACGTCGCCTCGATCCCGACCGAATCCGGGCACTGGTCGATCAGGCGGCCGGAGCATCCTTCGAGCAGGTGTTCCTGACCGGTGGCGAGCCGACGCTTCGCCCGGATCTGGCCGACCTCATCTCGTACCTTACAGATCGCCTCCCTCTGACGGTGCTCACGAACGCAATGCTCCTCTCGGGACCGCGCTGGAGCCGGCTCCGCCCCCTGATCGAGGAGCGACGGCCCGTCGCGTTTCAGGTCAGCCTTGACTCGGCGACGGCGGCGCGCCACGACGCCCATCGAGGCACCGGATCGCACGCCCAGGCGCTCACCGGGATCCGGACGCTGGTCGAGGCTGGGGCACACGTCAGGCTCGCCGCGTCGCTGCCGGAAACCGCCCTCGCCGAAATCCCGGAGCTGCACGCCCTCGCCGAGTCGCTGGGCATCCGGCCCGAGGACCGCATCTTCCGTCCGATCGCCCTGCGAGGCGCGGCATCGGAGGGCGAGCCGATCCGGCCAGCCGATATCGCGCCCGAGCTCACCTGCGACGCTCAGGGCTGGTTCTGGCATCCGATCTCGAACGATCCGGACATGCGCCTGGACCTGCCGACCGACGCCCCGCTGGCCGCCGCGATGACTGTTGTCCGGGAACGACTGGGGGAGATGTTGGCAACGCGATCGGGACGGCTCGACCGGTTCGTCTGCGGCTGATCAATGCCGCCCTCCTGGGGCTCGGCACCCCGATGGGCTACCCGACCCTGCTGACGGCCATCGCTGACGTCGCGGCGCCGGTCTGGCGCGGCTACGCGGGCGGGGTCTATCGTCTGTGGCGCGGCCTCGGCTTCGCGGTCGGTGCCATCGCCGTCGGCGTCATCGCCGACGCGGCTGGCTTCGCAGCGGCCATCTGGTTCGTCGCGATCGTGACCGCCATCTCGGGCCTCATCGTCCGTATCAGCATGCAGGAGACGCGGCCGGTCTCCGGAACGGTCGTGTGAGTCCCGGCCAGAAGACGAGGAAGATCGTGGCACCTAGAACCATCGACGACCTGCTCGCATCTGCCCGCGCGCGGCTCGACCGACTCGATCCCGCAGCGGCTCGGGAGGAGGTAGCGGCGGGCGCGCTCGTCATCGACACCCGCTGTGCCGAGGCGCGTCACGAGAACGGCGTCATCGCGGGATCCGTCCACGTCCCACTCTCGGTGCTCTACTGGCGGCTGGACCCGGCCTCCGGGCACGACGACACACGCTTGTCCGACCGCCACCGGCGGATCATCCTCGTGTGTGCCGACGGCTACAGTTCGAGCCTCGCCGCGGTGACCCTGCGCGATCTCGGCTTCCCGCGGGCGACCGACCTCGTCGGAGGCTTCAACGGTTGGGTGGCCGCCGGGTTGCCCGTCGAGCGACTCCCCGACGGATGACAACCCCGATCCTCGACGACAAGGACCACGACGAGCCGTCGGCGTTCACGCCCGAGAGCCTGCTCCGGGAGGCGCGCCGCCAGAAGGGGCTTCCGAGCGTCGAGGTGCCGGCTGTCTGCGTCCTCGATCCCGACGGCGACATCGTCCGCGACCTCATCGCCTCGGGCCGCGCCCAGCGGGACCCCGACTGGGCGTGCTACCACACGGAGCTGTTCATCGTCGACGACGGACGGCTCCACTACGGGATCGTCGGCGGTGTTGTCGGCGCGTCGTTCGCGGTCCTCATCGCCGAAGAGCTGTTCGCCGTGGGCTGCCAGTTGTTGGTGAGTGTGACCTCGGCGGGTCAGATCTCTCCGCTCGGCCAGCCGCCCTACTTCATCCTCATCGAGAGGGCGCTGCGCGACGAAGGCACGAGCTACCACTACCTGCCGCCGGCTCGCTATGCGGTGGCCGACGCCGCGTTGCTCGAACAGGTTCAGGCGAAGCTAAACGGGGCCGATCTCGAGATCGAGCGCGGCAGCACCTGGACGACCGATGCACCCTTTCGCGAGACCGCCGCGACGATCGCGGCCCGCCGCGCGGAGGGCATCCTCGCGGTCGAGATGGAGGCAGCGGCCCTCTATGCATTCGCACAGGCCCGCGGGCGCGCGGTGCTGTGCTTCGCCCATGTCACGAATCAGATGGGCCAGGCGGAGATTGACTTCGAGAAGGGTCAGGCGAACGGAGCCGATGTCTCAATCCGATTGATCGAGACGGTCATCCGTGCGCTCGGGCGCTGACGTGTTCGGTGACTTGACCCGACAACGATGATCCTGGATCACACGATCGACGCGGTCAACCACAAACTCCACACCCGTGAGTTCCATCAGAATTGGCAAACCACGAGGGGGCACAAGGTCGGTCGCGGAGATGCGACCTATCGCCCTGACCATGAACATCCGTTCCACTATGGACGGCACCCGAAACAGCAGTTACGGGAGCGCTCCTTGGGGCGACGACGGCGCAGCTCGTTTGGATTCTCGCCCGCGGTCTTTGGAGACAGCCCTGGTCGGTCCGTTGATGCCGCGGCCCAGAGCTGTCTGATGAAAATAGAACAAGTGTTCGTGGCGTACCGGACAGGAGTCGGACATGCAATTACGCCCGAGTTCGGATCTATAGCTGTACCGGTAGCTGTCTTTCCAACCAGATGGCCTGCGATCTGAGCACAGAGAAAAGCGATATGGTGGAGATGTTATGAAACCAAAGGCCTGATGAACTGAGCACAAAAGACGGCGAAATGGTGGAGATGAGGGGACTCGAACCCCTGACCCCCGCGATGCGAACGCGGTGCTCTCCCAGCTGAGCTACATCCCCAACGGCGACGAAGTCTAGCACGGGGTCAGGCGGGCTCCGCCGTGGCCACTCGTCCCGACCCGTAGGACCGCGGTTCGTCCAGCGAGACGCCACCGGTAGGCTCCGCCGATGCCCCTCGGACTGCTGACCGGACTGGTTGCCGCCTTTTCGTGGGGCACGCTCGACATCTTCTCGGCGCTCGCCAGCCGACGGATCGGCAGCCTCAAGGTGACGACCGGACTCCAGGTCGTGGGCGCAACACTCGTGCTGCTGTTGGCGTTTTCGTCGGGCGCGACCTTCCCGACTGACCCGTTCGTCATCGTCGGCGGCGCGCTCGTCGGCCTCGCCGGTGCCGGTGCCTATCTCACGTACTTCACCGGCCTGCGGATCGGCCCGATCGCCGTCGTGAGCGGCGTGGTCGCAGCGTACGGCGGCCTGACCGTCGTCCTCGCGGTCCTGCTTCGCGGTGAATCACTGACGCTCGTCCAGGCCGTCGGGGCTACCTCCGCGACGGTCGGGGTCATCCTCACCGGCGTGGCGTTCGATGGGAGCGTGCGCGGCACGCGGTTCGCGAGTCCCGGAGTCGGCTTCGCGATCGTCGCGCTCGTCCTGTTCTCGGCGATGTCGATCGGCAGCGACATCGTCATCGACCACGCCGGCTGGCTGCAGGTCCTCACCGTCTCGCGCACCGCGAATGCGATCCTGTCGCTGGCCATCCTGGGAGTCGTCATGTCCGCGTTCCGCGGCCCGGCGCAGCCGTTGCTCGGCGGCGACCCGGGAGCGGATGCTCGACTCGACCGGCGGGTCTTTTCCCTCGTCGTGCTGGCCGGCCTCCTCGACGTGACCGGCCTGATCGCATTCATGTACGGCCTCGAGCATGCTCCGACCTGGCTCGTCGGGCTGGCATCCTCCTTCGGGCCGGCGATCACGATCATCGTCGCCGTCGCGTTCCTGGGCGAGCGGCTGCGGGCCATCCAGTGGGTCGGCCTCGGGTTCGTGCTTCTCGGCATGGTCGCGATCGGCCTGCCCTAAGAAAACGCCACGGGTCCGACGCGAGGCCGAGACCGGGCCTCAACCCGGCAGGCTGAACCAGAACGTCGTCATGTCCCCACCCGACTCGGCACCGACCCGACCGCCGCTCGCCTCGACGATCTGCTTCACGATCGCGAGGCCGATGCCGGCGCCGCCACGGGCACGGTCGCGCGACTTCTCGACCCGGTAGAACCGCTCGAACACCCGATCGAGGTCCTCGCGCGGGATGCCTTCGCCCGTATTCGCGATCGAGACGAGCAGGTCTGCGGGGCGCCGCTCGGCTCGAACCATGATCGTGCCGCCAGACGGGGTGTAGCGGACGGCGTTCGACAGCAGGTTCGCGAGGACCTGGGCGAGGCGGTCCGGGTCGGCGCGGGCGGGGAGCGCGGCCGGGATCTCGGTCCGCAAGGTGAGTCGAGCCCGCTCGATCGATGGGGCTGCCAGGTCCAGCGCCGAGCGGATGGCGGCCGCCAGGTCGAGCTCGAGCGAGCGAGCCGGACTCGTGCCCGCGTCGCCTTCTGCGAGAGCATCCAGCGAACGCGACAGCCGGACGAGTCGGTCGGCTTCTTCATGGAGCGATTCGTACGTGGCCCGGTCGGCGGTGATGACGCCGTCGCGCAGCGCCTCGAGGTAGCCCTGCAGGTTCGTCAGCGGGGTGCGGAACTCGTGCGCGGCGTTGGCGATGAAGTCGCGCCGCATCCCCTCCTGACGCTCCAGGCTGGTCGCCATCTGGTTAAACGAATCGGCGAGGCTGGCCAGCTCTTCGGGGCCCTCGCGCGGGACGCGGGCGGCATAGTCGCCGTCGGCGATGCGCCGCGCCGCACCGCCGATCTCGGCGAGCGGCCTGGCGAGCATTCGGGCCAGGGCGATGGCCAGGCCTACGCTGGCGAGGACCGCCAGGGCGGATGCGGCGATGACGACGGTCGTCACCGAGTCGTCGTACATCTCCCTCGCGTGCTGTGCGGAGTCGCCGGCCGAGGTCATCAGCGCTGTGAAGACGTCGGCTCCGACCACGGCGACGCCCGCGCCCAGGATCACGAGTCCCACCGCGGCCGACGCGATGGCGGCCAGGGCGATCCGCGCGGCGAGACCGCGGGCGATCACGTCCGCGCCGCGCGATACCCCACGCCACGCACCGTCTGGACGTAGCGCGGGGCATCCGGGTCGTCGTCGAGCTTGTCTCGCAGCCGGCGGATGTGGACATCGATCGTTCGGTCGAGGACGTCGGCCGCATCCTGGCCGTACACCGCATCGAGCAGCTGGTCTCGCGACAGCACCCGGCCGTCCGCACCGAGGATCGCGGAGAGCAGGCGGAACTCGACCCGGGTGAGCTCGATCGCCTGGTCGCCGCGCCGAACCTCATGGCGCGAGGGATCGATCGTGAGGTCCCGGTGGCGGATGAGGGGACCGGCGGTCGCGTCGTCCGGCGAGGTCCGTGATGCGCCCGAGGCCGGGCCCGCCCGGCGCAGGATCGACTTCACGCGCAGCACGAGCTCGGCCGGCGAGAACGGTTTGGGCAGGTAGTCGTCGGCGCCATCCTCGAGCCCGGCGATTCGGTCGATCGTCGAGCTCCGAGCGGATAGCACGAGGATCGGCGTCCGGGCGGCCTCCTCATCCCGGCGCACGGCGCGGATGACCGCCCGCCCGTCCAGCTCGGGGAGCATCAGGTCGAGCACCACGAGCGCGGGCCGGTGGGTCTCGATCGCATCGAGCGCGCCCGGCCCATCGCTCGCGGTGACGACCATGAAGCCGTCGCGCTCCAGGTACGTCCGCACGAGCCGGACGATCTTCGCGTCATCGTCGACGACGAGGATCGGCGCCGTCGGGACGTCGGCGCGCCCCGAAGCGGCCTGGTCAGGGGCAGACATCGGCAGCATGGTAGGGGAGCGATGCTACGCGGCGGTCATGTCGATGCCGTGACGCGACGCCGAACACGCGGTGCGGAACCCCTTGTCAAACTAGAACAGATGTTCTAATCTAGACGTCCGATGTCGACCTCTCGCGCCGATGTGGACGCCGCCGTCGCGGGCCTGCGGGCTCGCTGGGGAGCGGCAGCTCCGCGGGTCGTCGGCGCGCTGGCGATCGCGCCCGAGCCCGACCACGTTCCCGAGGCGGCCCCCCGTCCCGACGAGTGCGTCATCCGGACCGGCTTCGCGGCGCTCGATGCGATCCTCGGGCCCGGCGGCCTGCCCAGGTCGGCCAGCGTCGCGATCCGCGGTGACGGCTCGAGCGGCCGGACGACGCTCGCCCTCCGGGTCGCCGCGGAAGCCCAGGCGCAGGGCTCGGTCGTGGCCTGGCTGGATCTGTCGCGCAGCTTCGACCCGGTCGAGGCCGTCGCCCGCGGCGTCCGGCTCGAATGGCTCGTCGTCATCACGCCGGTCACGCTCGACGAGGGCCTGACGATCGCCGGGAGCCTGCTCGCCGGCCGCTCGGTCGACCTGCTCGTGCTCGACCTGCCCGGCGGCCGCCTGGCGCCCGACGATCGACCGGCCAAGGTCGCCGACCGCCTCCATCGACTCGCCGCGCTCGCCCGCCGGGCCGAGACCTTGCTCCTCGTGCTCGAGTCCCCCGGGCTCGCCGGCGGTCTCGCGACCGCGGTCGCCGAGTCGACCGGCATCCGGCTCGAGCTCGCCCGACGGTCGTGGGTCCGCCTGGGCCGCGACATCGTCGGGCAGCGCACCGAGGCGCTCGTCGCCCGCAATCGCCACGGTCCACCGGGTCGCAGCGCCACCCTCCGGATCCTCTATGCGGAGGGCGGGGAGCGGGACGCCTGTCTCGCCTGCGACGACCTCCTCATCGACCAGGCCCCGCTCCAAGCCCCCGCACCTGAGGCCCCCGATCGAGAGATCACCGACCATGCGACTCCTCCACCTCTTCGTCCCGCATCTCCCCCTCGGCCTGGCACGGGTCCGCAGCTCCGAGCCCTTCCCGCCGGGACCGCTCGTGCTGGGCGGCCGGCCATGGGATCCGGGGCCCGTCATCGACGCCAGCCCGGACGCGCGCGCGATGGGCGTCCGGCGCGGCATGCCGCTGGGGAGCGCCCATCGACTCGTCCCTGAAGCGACCTTCATCGAGCCCGATCCCGACGCGGACCGGGACGCGGCGGAGCGAGCGTTCGAGGCGCTCGGGGCGTTCAGCCCGAGCCTCGCGGGGAGCGGCGACCCGACGGACGCGGCGTTCGGGCTGTTCGAGGTCGGGATCGATGGCCTCGGGCCGTTGTGGGGCCTCGAGCCCGTCCTCGTCGAACGCCTGGGCGCGGCCTTGGCCGCCTCGCTGCCGGACGGCGAGCTCCGGCCGCGCGTCGGGATCGCCGGCACGCGCTTCGCGGCGACGATCGCCGCCGTCCACGCTCGGCCCGGCAGGCCGATCCTCGTACCCCCCGGCGATGAGGCGGCTTTCCTCGGCCCGAGGCCGTCCGGCCTCCTGACGACGGACGCCGACGTCCGCGCCCGACTGACCCGCTTCGGCCTGCGTCGGATCGGCGCGGTGGCCGAGCTGCCCCGCTCGGCGTTGATCGCCCGGTTCGGCGAGGAGGGCGCTCGACTCCATGCCCGCGCCCGGGGCGAGGAAACCGACCCGTTCCGGGCGCGCCACTCGCCCGAACGACTGGCCCTCGGGCTGCCGATCGAGCCGCCGGCCGAGGAGCTCGAGCCGCTCCGCTTCGTCCTCCACCGGCTGGTGGCCGCACTCGCCGCGCAGTTGACCGGCCGGGGTCTCGCCGCGGACCGTGCGCAGCTCGCCGTGGAGCTGGATCTCGCGTTCGCCCCGGCCGGGACGCCGCCGCGGATCGAAGTCGAGCAGCGTTTCCCGGAACCCACCGCGGACGCCGAGGCGGTCGAGCGGCTGCTCTTCGCGCACCTGGAACGGACCCCGCCGCCGGCCGCGGTCGTCCGCCTCGGACTGGAGTTGCGAGGCACGGCCCCGGCGGGCGGCCAGCAGCTCCCGTTGTTCATGCCGCAGGCGGCCCGCACGGCCCGGTTGGGCTGGCAGCTCGCCCGGCTCGCCCTGACCTTCGGCGAGGACCGGATCCGCCGGGTCGCCATCACCGACCCCGAGGCGCCGTTGCCCGAGTCCCGCTGGACGTGGCGCTCGGCGAGCCTCGAGGGGGAGCGAGTCCCGTGACGCGCCTGCTCCGCGAGCACCCGCGCATCGACGTCGAGCTCGACATCGACGGGCGCCTCGTGGCCATCCGCTGGAACGGCCGGCGCGAGGCGGTCGAGGTCTGCAATCGCTGGCGGGTCGAAGAGGCCTGGTGGCGCGAGCCGATCGCCCGCGACTACATCAAGGTCGTCGGCGAGCGCTGGCTGGCACTCGTCTACCTGGACCGGGTTGCCGGCACATGGCACCTGGAGCGCCTGTACGACTGACCACGATCTGCCGGATCAGCGAAGGGGCGTTCCCAGGAGCAGGGTGACGACGAACAGGACGAGGAACAGGCCCACGACGAGGACCAGGATCCCGAGCTGTCGCGGTTGTGTGGATTGCAAGCGCGCCTCCCCCGAGCGGGCCGCAGACCGACCTCACCCGCCGATCCGATGACGGAAGCATAGACGCGCGGGTCCATCACGATGTCGCGCCGGCGCGCCTGGTCGTGACGCGGGCGTTGCGCCTAGGCGAGGGCGCCCCGCGTGAAGTCAGGCGTTGGGACAGGCGGCCCCGTATCGGATCGTCACGAACGTCACCCCGCCGAGCGGACCGATCGCGACCTGCAGCCGGCACGTCCCATTGCCGACCGAGTCGAGGACGTAGCTCCTGTCCTCGAGCGGCCCTGAGAGCGATTCAGTGCTGAACGCCGCCGTCTCGAGCGTCCGCTGGTACCACGACGCGATCTCCCTGGCATTGCCACCATCGACGGCATAGCGCGCGCTCACCGGTTCGCCCCCGGCGTCGCCAGCGGGCGTCGAGCCTGGGAATCGCGGAAACCCGGCCGGCACGGCGTCCCAGATCCGACCCCACGCGGTGTCGGTCTGGCTCGTCGCCGGCCCGGCGGTCGGGCTGGGTTGCGCAGCGCTGGGCTCGGACGTCGAAGGTTCGCTGGCACCCGCGCGCGCGAAGGACGCCGACGGACGATCGGCCACAAGGCTCGCCGGCGGGGCGGTCGATCCGGCCGGGCCGCACGCGGAGACGGCGAAGGCGACGATGACGATCAGGAGTCGGCCGTGAGAGCGCCTATCCATGCCAGCAGTCTAGGTCCGGACGTGGCAGGACCCCCGTCGCCCCCAAGCGACAGGGGTCCTGCAGGCCAGGAGTCGCTGCTCACCAGCGCCTCCGGCGGGTCGGCATCCCGGCCATCGCGGCCGGTCGCCGACGAGTCGTCCCGAGCCCCAGGTGCCGAGACGTCGTGTGGTACTAGATCGTCGCCGCCTGCACGGCCAGGATGGCTGGCAGGATCACGAGGATCAGAAGCATCGCCACCATCACGGTGAGGGCCGTACGGAACGCGATCCAGGCGACCGGTCGAAGCGGGCGATCACCGCGGATGGGTGCGTGCATGGCCATCAGACGCCAGAGCCGTCGAGGATGTTTCGGCGCCGAGAGCGGCCCGGGTGGGAATCTCGTCCGGGTTGGGTTCAGTACGGCTGGCGGAAGCCGATCGCGCGTGAGCGCCAGATCTTCCCCGCGGTGATGAACGCGACCCTGAGCGTGTAGGTGCCCGACCGCAGGGAGGTGGCGTGCCCGAGGGTCACCCGCTCGGCGTGTGCGACGCCCCGGCCCGGGTAGATGGTGTTCGCCGCCCACGAGCCCGACTTCAGGAGCTTGCCGCCGGGCGTCCGGATCGACCACCACCAGCGACCGCGTTCGGGGATCGTGCCCGCGTTCTTCGCGTTCCCGCGAACGATGGCGATCACGGCGCCGTAGCGCTCGCTGACGGTGACGGAACCGCCCACCGTCACCGCGCGGACGGGCGCGTAGAACTTCGTCCGCAGGACGTTCCACAGGTTCTCGTAGCCGGCGTCGTTGCCGAGTGTCCAGATGCCGACACCGCCAAGCCCGGTCAGGATCGCGTAGTCGTATTTGGCGGCCAGGCTGCGCTCTTCTTCGAAGTAGACCTGGCGATACGTCCCGTACGTATTCGACCAGTACGTGTACCAGCCGCTGCCCTGGACCGAGTCGTAGTGCCGGGCGACGCTGCGGTGGGCCGCGAGGAAGTCGCGCGCCGAGGTGTAGGTGACGCTGGTGACCTTGCCGTACAGGGTCTTGTTCGACCGCACCGTGGCGTACGGGACGTTCCTGGTCACGGGCCAGTCGTAGCCGTAATACGGCACGCCCATGAGGATCGACTTCGCCGGCGCCCAGGCGAGCATCTTGGCGATGTGCATCTTGACGGTCCGCGTCGCATTGTCGAGCGGGGCGATGGGACCGGTGACCGTCGACCCCTTCCAGTGGTAGTTGTAGGTCATGATCATCTGGCGGTCGACGTAGGGCACGATCCCCTCGACGAGCGCCTGGGTCGCCCCGGCCGACGTCGCGTTGACGAGCGTCGCGCTCGAGAAGCGGGCCTTCATCGCCTGGCGAAATCGCGCGACGAACGCGACGAACTGGGGCGCCCGGGCAGCAAGGGCGCCGACCGGCTCGAAGTCGAGGCCGGCGCCGTCGGCTTGGCGCGCCGCCATCAGATCGAGTGCCTGGCGGATGAAGCGATCCTGGGCCGTCGTGCTGCCGAGGAACGCGGACATCTTGGGCGCCCCGGTTCCCAGGTCGAAGAGCTGGAAGGTCGGCACGACCCGGACGCCGCGATCGTGGGCGGCATTGGTGACTGCGGCCGCATCGGCGCCGATGTATTCCTTGTACCCGACCCAGCCCGTGTCGAGGTCGCCCGTGCCCTTGATCCCGAGGCCGAAGAACGCGATCGTCGAAACGAGCTCGTAGTGGATCCGTCCGGCCGTGCTGGGGTCGAGCCGCCAGTACGGCAGGTACCCGTAGACCTCGTGGGTCAGGGGCTGGATCCCGGTGACACGCGGACGGATGTCGGCGGCTGCGAGGTCGGACCGACTCCGGTGCTTGCGCCGGCGCCGGAACGTGCGCCGGCCGCCGGGCGCGCATCGCCGGCCAGCCCCGCGGCCGGGAGGGTCGCGAGGATGAGGAGCAGGGCGAGGCCGGGCGCGACGACGTGGCGGACGTGACGGGGGGCGCGCACCTCCAGAGGAAACGCCATCGTTGGGTTTCTGTCCAGCCGGCCGTTGGTCCCGGTGATCGGGAGGTGGATCGTCCAGAACAGATGTTCTATACTGGCCTGCCCCGACGCAAAGCGCCCCGACCGGAGCGACGCCGTGGCGACCATCCCATACGCCGAACTCCACGCTCACACGAACTTCTCGTTCCTCGACGGTGCCTCGCCACCGGACGAGCTGGTCGCCCGGGCCGTGGAGCTGGGTCTGACCGGCCTGGCCGCCACGGACCGCAACGGCCTGTATGGCGCGGTGCGGTTCGTCGGTGCGGCCCGCGACGCGGGGCTCCACCCGGTCGTCGGAGTGGAGATCGAGTTGCTCGATCCGGCGGTCGCCGACCCGGACGGGATCGTCGTGGCGCCGCGGCGGCCGCGTCGGACCGGTCGTCGGGTCGCGGCTTTCGATGCTCCGCTCGCGGCCGAAGGCCGACCGGCACGGCCCCGCCCGGCCCGCGCTCGGCTGCCCGGTCATCGCGCCCCGGTCAAGGAGGACCTGCGGGGCATCGGGACCCGGGCGCGCGGACCGCATCTCGTGCTGCTCGCCCGCTCGGCGGTCGGTTGGCGCAGCCTGTGCCGGCTCATCTCGCGGGCGAACCTGGCCGGGACCAAGGCGGTGCCGCAGTTCAGCCAGGAGCTGCTCGATGAGCACCATGAGGGGCTCGTGGCGCTTTCGGGTTGCCGTGAGGGAGAGATCGCCCGGCGGCTCCGGGTCGGCGATCGAGCCGGGGCTCGGGCGGTCGCGGAGCGCTATGCGGTGTGCTTCGGCCGGGGGGACGCGCCGGCATCGAGCGGCTTCTTCATCGAGCTCTCCCACCACCTGCTGCCCGACGACGACTGGCTCGTGACGGAGTCGGCGGGACTCGCCGCGGAGCTCGGCCTGCCGGTGGTCGTCACGAACGATGTCCACTACGCTCGGCCCGAGGATCGCGAGCTCCACGACGTCCTGACCGCGATCCGCCACGGCCGGACGCTCGACACGCTCGCCGACCTGCGCCGGGCCGACGGCGAATCGGCGCTCAAGTCGGGCGAGGAGATGCTGGTGCTGGGTGCCTCGATCGGCGGGGAGGCGGCCCGGGCGTGGCGCGAGGGCATCGCGACCTCGGTGGAGATCGCGGCGTCGTGCTCGGTCGATCTCGAGTTCGAGCAATACCGCTTCCCGGGCTTCCCGGTACCCGACGGGGAGACGCCGTTTTCCTATCTCTCGGATCTCTGCTGGGATGGCGCCCGGAAGCGCTATCAGCCGATGACATCGGCCGTGGTCAAGCGCCTCGCTCATGAGCTCGACGTCATCGAACGGGCCGGTCTCGCCGAGTTCTTCCTCATCTGCTGGGACCTCATGCGCTTCGCCCGCGAACGCGGGATCCCGGCCCAGGGTCGGGGGAGCGCGGCCAGCTCGATCGTCGCGTACACCCTCGGGATCAGCCGGGTCGAGCCGATCGGTCACAACCTCCTGTTCGAGCGGTTCATCAACGAGGGCCGGACGACGTATCCGGACGTCGACATCGACTTCTCGAACGCGCGGCGGGAGGAGGTGATCCAGTACATCTACAAGCTCTACGGGCCGGAGCACACGGGAATGGTTTGCAACCTCGTGACCTACCGAGCGCGATCGGCGGTGCGCGAGGTGGGCTATGCGCTCGGGTTCCCGCGGCCGCTCGTTGATCGCGTGGCAAAGGCGCTCGAGACCTACGACTCGGTGATGGTCCGACGCGACCTCGAGGCCGACGGTGGGTTCGCCGAGTTCTTCCGGCCGCCAGGGGAGGGGTTCCCGGCGGAGGCGCGGGCAGTGGAGGAAGCCGAGGAGCGCGGGCTGGTCGATGGGATGGGCCAGCTCAACACCCGGGTGCCGCTCGTCGGGAAGGTGCCGCCGTGGCGTCAACCGCCGAAGCCGGTGGACCCGGATGCGCCGAAGCCGTTCGCGTGGCTGCGCGACCTTCCGCCGGACGGGACGGTGCCGCTGCCGGATGCGCTGGCGCCGGTCGTCGGGCTCCGACCCGGTGGCCGGGGTGACGACGAGGGCGGGCCGGGCGACACGCCGGCGAGCGTCGCGTGGCTGCGGGCGGGCCGCGGCACGGGGTATCGGGACGAGCGCGAGCACCTCGTCCCGCCAGGCCTCGTGGAGGGCCGGGTGATCGACCCCGAGAGCGGCCAGCTGGAGCCACCGCCCCGCGCCACCGACCGGCTTGGTCGGCCGAACCACTGGGATCCGCCCGCGCCGCGAACGGCCGCGCTGGGCCGTGGTGGCGACCACAGTTCGGTGGCCCGCATCGAGCCCGAGCCACGCCCGACGGCCCGCGGCGGCTCGACGGTCGGCCTGAGCCACTGGGAGCGCTGGCTCGAGTTCTGTGCCCGGATCGATGGCTTTCCGCGCCACCTCTCGATCCACAGCGGCGGGATGCTCGTGACTGCAGCGCCGCTCATCGACATCGCCCCGATCGAGCGCGCGACGATGGTTGATCGGGTCGTCGTCCAGTTCGACAAGCGCGACGTCGAGACGCTCAAGCTGATCAAGCTCGACCTGCTCGGGCTCGGGATGCTCGCCGCCATCGACGAGACGATCCAGCTCATCGAGCACGATTGCGCGGTCTGTCTCGATCTCGATCGGTTGCCGGAGGATGTGCGGGAGGTTTTCGACATGCTCCAGGCTGCCGACACGGTCGGGGTCTTCCAGGTCGAGAGCCGGGCCCAGATGCAGACGCTCCCGAAGTCGCGGCCGGGCAATCTCGACGATCTCGTCGTCGAGGTGGCGATCATCCGGCCTGGCCCGATCCAGGGCAATGCGGTCCACCCCTTCCTCCGCCGGAAGCAGGGCCTCGAGCCGGTGAACTACCTGCATCCCAGCCTCGAGCCGGTCCTCAAGGATTCGATGGGCGTGATCCTCTACCAGGAGCAGGTCATGCGGATCGCGATCGAAGTGGCCGGCTTCTCCGCCGCGGATTCGGACGGGTTCCGGCGGGCGATGGGGACGTGGCGATCGACCCGCGAGATGGAGAAGCTCCACCAGCAGTTCCACGACGGCTGCATGCGCCAGCCGGGGATGACCGAGGAGGTCACCGAGGAGCTCTTCCGCCAGGTTGCGGCGTTCGCGAGCTTCGGGTTCGCGAAGTCGCACGCCGCGGCATTCGCGCGGACCGCCTACGAATCGGCCTTCCTGAAGCTGTTCTACCCGGCCCAGTTCCTGGTCGGCCTCATCAACGCCCAGCCGATGGGCTTCTACCCGGTCGAGGTCCTCGTCAACGACGCGAAGCGCCACGGGGTGAGCGTGCTGCCCGTGGATCTCAACGCGTCCTCGTACAAGACGGCGACCGAGTGGGTCGGCCGGCCCGGCGAGCCCCTGCCCGAGGGCGCCGGCATCGAGGCGCGACCGGAGCCGGTCGTCTCGTCCGCCTGCGTGCTCCCCGCCGAGGATGTCCGACGACGCTGGACGCCGGAGGTCGCGGACGGCTGGGGCGTGCGGCTCGGCCTGGGCCTCGTCAAGGGGATCGGCGAGGAACACGAGGCGCGGCTGGATCGCGAGCTCGCTCGCGGGCCCTATCGGGATCTCGCCGACGTCGTCGAGCGGACCGGCCTGCCCGAGGAGGTCCTCGAACGGCTCATCCGGAGCGGGGCGATGGACTCGTTCGACCGGCCGCGACGCGAGCTGCTCTGGCAGCTGCGCGAGGTCGCCGGCGCGTCACGTGGGCGGGTGGATGGGCGGACGCTTCGAGGACTCGGCCGCGCGGCGGGCAAGCGCGGGGCCGCGGCCGGCCGGCCGCTCGATCTCCGGCTGCCCGCGACGGACGTCCCAGATCTGCCCGCGATCACCGAGTCCGAACGGATCGGCGATGCCTATGCCGTGCTGGGGGTGGATGCCCGCCGGCAGGTCGTCGGCCTGTTCCGGCCGGCCCTGGAGCGGCTCGGGGCGGTTCCCAACGCGGCCCTGGCCGATCTTCGGCCCGGGCAGGTCCGGGTGGGGGGCCTCGTCGTCACGCGCCAGCACCCGATGACGGCCAAGGGCACGGTCTTCCTCGCCCTCGAGGACGAGACCGGGATGGTCAACGTCACCCTTTGGCCGAACGTCTGGGAACGATTGCGCGGGGTCGTTCGCCGGCATGCCCTGTTGCTCGTCGACGGGGAGCTGCAGCGGGAGGGCTCGGTCGTGAATCTGGTCGCCCGCACGGTCCGACCACTCACCGAGGTGGCCGCCACGGCCGGGGGGCCGGACCAGCCCAGCGGCGTGCGCCAGCTCGGTCACGCCGGCATGCGCCGGCTCGGCTAGGGTTGCCGGTCAGCGCCGGACGGACGCCGCCTCGGCTGGGCTCGCCCGTCAGCGCCGGACGCCGGCCTTCTGGGCGCCGGCCCGGGTCTTGCCGTCGGGCCCCCGGCGCGCGGCCGACTGTTGCCGTCCGCGGTTCGGGTTCGAGAGCTGGAGGAACCGTCGGTACCACGCGGCCGCGGCGGCGAAGAACGCGCCGAGCAACGGTGAGAAGCCGATGGCGTAGAGGATGGTCTGTTCCGTCTGTCCTGGGGTCGGAGAGGCGGCCAGCACGGCCGAGAAGACTGTGAAGATCAGCGCCGCATAGCAGGCCGCCGCCACGGTCCCGACGATGATCCCGAGGAGCCAGCTGGCGCGCGGCGCCAGGAACCCGGCGAGGAAGACGCCTCCGATCGCCGGCGTCTGGATGAAGTACGCGAAGAGGAACCGGGTGACGAGATCGGTGCCGTTCGTGATCGCGAACGCGATCGTGCTGGCGACGGTGATGAGGATCGGGACCCACAGCGCCTTGCTGTGCACGGCGATCGACGGCACGGCACGCAGGTCGCCTCTGATGTCGAGCGGCCGGAACGCGAGGCGGAACGCGGCGAAGATCCCGATCCGGGCCGGCGGAGCGCCGGGATCGGTGCCGCGGTCGGGTCCGGCCGAGCTCGGAGCCTCGTCGAGGGACTCGGAGGTGATGGGTAGACCCTGCTCGGCTCGATGACGGCGCCGAGCTTCGGCGCGGGCAGTCCTCTTGGCGCGGGCCACGGTCTCTCCTGGGCTGGGCTGGGCTGGGCTGTCGGCTTCGGGTCGCCTCGCATCGTAGTCGATAAGTCCGGGGTGAGCGCCGTTTGATATCACTTGGCGGCCGCTGCCCCGCCCGTCCCCGCCGGGAGGTCACGCATGGATCGCGCCCGGCGCGCGGGGCTCACCGCGCTCGTCCTCGTCACGCTCATCCTCACCGCGGCCGGACCAGGGCTGGGGCCATCCGGACGGGCCTGGTCGATCGCCGCCGCCGTCGTATGGCCCGTGTCCACGCTCGTGATCTCCGAGGTCCAGACGGGCGGGGGATCGGCGTCGGACGAGTTCGTCGAGATCGCCAACCAGGGCGCCGCGAACGTTGACCTGGCCGGTCTCGAAGTCGCGTACGTCACCTCGTCGGGATCGACCGTCACCCGCAAGGTGACCTGGTCCGCGGCGATCATCCTCACGCCGGGCCAGCGATACCTCATCGCCAACAGTGCGGGCGTCCACGCCGTGATCGCCGACGCCGTGTATTCGGGCGGGTTTGCTGCGATCGGTGGAGTGCTGGCGTTGCGGGCGGTCGGCGGGGCGGTCGTCGATGCGATCGGCTGGGGCGATGCGACGAACGCGTTCGTGGAGGGCACGGCCGCTCCGGCTCCCCCGGCGGGGTCCAGCCTGGAGCGACGGCCCGGCGGACCGGCCGGGAACGGGACCGACACGAATGTGAACTTGGCGGACTGGCTGGTCTCCGGCACGCCCGGACCGCAGGGCCATGCCTCGCCGCCGGTGCCAGGGCCCGGCCCGAGCCCGACCCCGACCGTCGCACCCACGCCGACCGCGACGCCAACCGTCGGGCCCACGCCAACCGCGACGATGGTCCCGACCGCCACCGCGACACCGGGTGCGTCGCCGACCGTGGACCCGACCCCGACCGCGATCCCGACGCCGACCGCCGACCCGACCTCGACCCGAACGCCGGAGCCGACGCTGACGCCGTCGCCATCGGTCGACCCGACCGCGACACCGGCGCCGAGCCCATCGGCTACTACGACGCCGACGCCGACGCCGACGCCGACGCCGACGGCGACTCCCTCGCCTGAGCCGACGGCCACGGCGACCCCGACACCCGACCTCACTCCGGCCCCGACGGCCTCGCCGACGTCGATCCCGACGACGTCACCCACACCGACACCAACTCCGACGTCGGCGCCCGTCGATATCGCCGCCGTGCGGGGCCTGCCCGACGGCACCGACGTGACGGTCGATGGCGTGCTGACGACAGATCTTGGGGTGCTCGAGAGCGGTCGGACCAGCTTCGTCGAGGACGCAACGGGCGGAATCGGGCTGTATCTCGCTGCGCCTGTGATCGCCGCCCTCCCGGCCGGCACGGCCATCTCGGTCCGTGGAATCGTCGATGGCCGCTATAGCCAACGCATCCTCCGCGTCGCCGAGACGGATATCGCCATCCTCGGCTCGGCCGCGATGCCGCTGCTCGCGAACGTCGAGACCGGGGCCGCCGGCGAGTCGCTCGAGGGCCGGCGCATCAGCGTGACGGGCGCCATTCTCGGCGCGCCGGAGGCGCTTGCGGACGGCCCGGCCGTCTTCGTCGACGACGGCTCTGGCTCGATCAAGGTCGTCATCACGCCGGGCAGCCTCGCCAGCCGAGTGCTGTCGGCGGGCGAGATCCTGAGCGCCACCGGCCCGCTCGGTCAGCGCGACAGCAGCGGGACCGGCCTGGGCGGCTACCGGCTGTATGTGACGCGGCCCGAGGACCTCGTCGTCGACCCGGCCCCAACGCCGACGCCCACGTCCACGCCCGGCCCGACATCGCTGCCGACACCCGATCCAACGCCCGCCCCGACCGCGGCCCCGACCGCGACGCCCACGCAGACCGCGACGCCCACGCCGACCGCGACGCCGGCGTCGACCGCCAGCCCCATGCCGACACCAAGCCCCAGCCCGTCCCTCCCGACGATCGCGACGGCCCGAACCCTGCCGGTCGGATCGATGGTCGAGGTGCGCGGGGTCGTCACGGCCGAGGCGGGCCGACTCGGCATCCCGCCGCTGATCGCGGTCGCCGATGCGACCGGAGGCATCGTCGTCCGCCTGCCCGACGAGGCGGCGTCGCCGATCCGTGGCGCGGCGCTTCGGATCCGCGGCAAGCTCGCCGCGCCGTACGGTCAACTCGAGATCCGGCCGCAGCCGGACGAGATCACGGCCACCGGATCGGCCCCGCTGCCGGCCGTGCTCATGGTCAGTGGAGCCGGCCTGGGCGAGGCCACGGAGGCGCGGCTGATCCGCGTCACCGGCAGGCTCGCGGCACGACCGACCAGGGCGACGAGCGGCGACACCTCGTTCACCCTCGAACCAACGAGCGGTCCTCCCCTGCGGATCTACGCCGATGCCTCGAGCCGGATCGATCCGGCCGTGCTCATCGTCGGCGCGGAATACCGGGTCACCGGCATCGGCGGCCAGCGGGCGTCGCGCAAGGACGCGCTCGACGGCTATCGGCTGTGGGCCCGCGACCCGGCCGACGTCGTGTGGCAGTCCGGGCCATCGACCACGCCCGGTCCCATCGCCACGTCCACGCCGCGAGCCACCCCGACGCCGCGCCCGTCGTCGCGGCCGAGCCCGACCCCCGCACCTGTGACGGTCGCGGTCGCCCTGCGGACGAGCAACCGCGAGGTCGCGGTCGACGGCGTTGTCACCGCGCCGGCAATGCTGCTGGATGCCAGCGGCCGGCGCATCGTCATCCAGGACGCGTCCGCCGCCGTCGAGGTCCTCCTCCCGAAGGACGCCTCAACCCCGGCCCTCGGGCGGCGCGTCCGGGTCACCGGTCGGATGGGGGAGGCCTACGGATCGCCCAGGCTTCGCGCGGAGGCCATGGCCGTCCTCGGATCCGGGACCCCGCCCAGTCCATCGGTCATCCACGGGGCGCTCGCCGACAGCCAGCTCTGGCGGCTGGTGTCGGTCACCGGCCGGATCGAGCAGGTCCGCAAGCTCGGCGATCGCTGGCGGGCGGAGCTCGCCGTGGGCGCCGCCCGGGTCGTCATTGTCGGCCAGCCCGGCGCCGCGATCCCGGTCGCCACGATGATCGAAGGGCGCGAGGCGACGATCGTGGGCATCGTCCGCCGGGCCTATCCGAGCGCATCCGACCGTCGCCCGACGCTGTTGCCGCGCTCTCCCGGCGACGTCCATGTCGCCGCCGCTCCGGCCGGTCATGGTGGGGCGGCCACGACCAACGGTACGGCCGGCGGTGCGACGTCCGGCAGCGGCGCCGTGGCGGTCGCAGGCACAGGCGGCCCCGCGCGTACGCCGTTCGCCTCCGCGGTGCCGGATGCGGACCTCGACCAGCTCGACGAGTTTGAAGGGAAGATCGTTCGCGTGGGCGGGCTCGTCACGGCCCTTCGATCGGATGGCTTCGAGCTCGACGACGGAACAGGCACGGGTTCGGTTGCCCTGGTTGGCGAGGCGGCGGCGTGGGTCGCACTCGTCGAGCCCGGCGATGCGATCAACGTCGTCGGTCGTGTCGGGCCGCTCGGCGCCGGACTCGGGGTCATCGTCGACGACCCGGCCACGATCGTGCTCGGGAGCGATCCAGCGGCCCTCGTGGCGGCCCTGGATGCCTCGGCGCCGCCGTCCGGGATCGCCGCCGCGTCAGGGCAGGAGGAGGCCGGTCCGAACCAGGCGGGTTCGGTCGGCGACATGGGATCGTTCCCGGGCGTCGGGGCGGGTCTTGCGACGCTCCTCGCGCTGAGCGTGACCTCCCTGATCGTGACCTGGCTGCGACGCCGCCAGGCCCGGCGCTTGCTCGCCGGGCGGATCGCGGTCCGGCTCGCGGCCTACGCCGGACCGCCCGTTCGGGGCCCCGAGTCGCCGCCCGACGGGGAGGCATCCCGGGCCTGAGTCGGGCCCGAGCATGGGCTGAGCACGGGTCGAGCGTGGACGGACCCGCCCGATTCGTGCTCAGCCGTGCTTGACGCTCGCGAGAAGCCGGGGCTATCCTCGGCCGAGTTTCGCGCGTGCGAAGCAGCAACGTGAGCGAGGGAGAGGTTTTTGCCGAACGCGGATACCCGCGTCGAAGCCCCTCGGGACCGCCGCATCGCGATCCCCATCGGTGAACGGCAGTACCACATCGGACTCGGCCCAGGAGAACTGGCCGAGTACATCCTCCTCCCCGGCGACCAGGACCGAACGACCCGCATTGCCGCGCGCTTCGACTCGATCGAGATGGAGCACCGGCATCGCGAGTTCGCCTCGGCCACTGGCATGTTCGGCGGTCAGCGGGTGTCGGTCGTCTCGACCGGCATCGGAACCGACAACGTGGAGATCGCCGTGGCGGAGATCCTCGCGATCACCGAACGGCCCACCTTCATCCGCGTGGGATCGTGCGGGGCACTCCAGCCGGAGATGGGCCTGGGCGACCTGGTCATCACCACCGGCGCGGTGCGCCTCGAATCGACGACGAGCTTCTTCGTCCACGACGGGTATCCCGCGATCGCCGACTACGAGGCGGTCGCGGCGCTCGTCGAGGCAGCCGAGCGGCACGGCCACCGTTATCACGTCGGGGTGACGGCGACGGCTTCGGGGTTCTTCGGAGCGCAAGGGCGCCCCATCCCGCAGTTGCCCATCCGCTACCCTGACCTCGCTGAGGACATGGCGCGCCAGCGCGTCATGAACTTCGAGATGGAGGCATCAGCTCTGCTGGTCCTCGCGACGCTCGCTCGATGCCGAGCCGGTGTCGTCTGTGCGGTGTATGCCAATCGGACGACCGGCGAGTTCGTCGAGGGAGCGGCCAGGGACGCAGCCGAGGCGGCCTGTGTCGAGACCGGGCTGGAAGGCCTGCTCGTCCTGGCCCACATGGACGCCCAGAAGCGCGACGCATCGACGGATCGCTGGCGACCGTCGCTGTGGTCGGGCGACCCCATCGCGCACTCATGAGCGGATGCGGGACAAGGGTTCCCGCGACGCTCTCTAGACCCGAGGAGGAGCCCACATGGCCGAGGCCTACTGCGTCAAGGACAAGATGAAGGTCGAAGTCCTGAACCCGCAACGGATCACGATGAAGAACGGCAAGCCTGCACTCCAGGGTACGTGCCCCAAGTGTGGCGGCAAGGTCTTCAAGATCGGCGGCTGACGCGCAGCCCTCTCTGAACCTTCTGGCACGGGCCCCTGCCGGCAACGGCGGGGGCCTTGTCATGCCCCCGGGTCATGTCCCGCGGGATCGGGCGAGACCGCCTCGCCACCGTGCCGGCCCCGCCGCACGCCGCACGGAGCCCGACTGCGGCTTTGGTAGAATCGCCAGGATCAGCGAACGATCCGCCTCGAGCCGGCCCCGGCCCGGCGCATGTACGACTGCAATATCCGGTTCGGCCCGCCCGGACATGACCCCACCATCGACGCCCAACGTCGCCTCATGCGCTCGCGGGCACGTCACCGGGCCCGAGTCCGTCGGGCCACCAGGAGGAGCACACACATGAGCGTCCGCGTCGGGATCAACGGGTTCGGCCGGATCGGCCGCCAGTCGCTCAAGGCGCTCCTGGAGCGCGCGCCGGATGTCGAGGTCGTGGCGGTGAACGATCTCGTCGATGCCGAGATGAACGCGCTGCTGTTCAAGCACGACTCGACGTACGGGGCGTACGACGGCGACGTCGTGGCGGGGGACTCGTCGATCATCATCGACGGACGCGAGATCCGGATCCTCGCCGAGCGCGATCCGGCGAACCTGCCGTGGGGCGACCTCGGGGTCGACATCGTCCTCGAGTCGACCGGCATCTTCACGGACGCGACCAAGGCGAAGGCCCACATTGACGCCGGTGCCCAGAAGGTCATCATCAGCGCTCCGGCCAAGAACGAGGACATCACGATCGTCCTCGGCGTCAACGAGGATCGCTACGACCCGGCGGCCCATCACGTGATCAGCAACGCGAGCTGTACGACGAACTGCCTCGCCCCGGCGGCCAAGGTCGTCCACGACCTGCTCGGGATCGAGAAGGGCCTGATGAACACGATCCACAGCTACACCAACGACCAGCGCATCCTCGACGTCGCCCACTCGGACCCGCGGCGGGCCCGCAGCGCCGGACAGAACATCATCCCTACGACGACCGGCGCGGCCAAGGCGCTCGCGCTCGTCATCCCGGACCTCAAGGGCAAATTCGACGGGTTCAGCCTGCGCGTCCCGACGCCGACCGTCAGCGTCGTCGACTTCACCGCGACGGTCGGCCGAGACACGACGGTCGACGAGCTGAACATCGCGTTCCGCGCGGCCGAGGCCGGCCCGCTCCAGGGGATCCTCGGCGTGTCCGACGAGCCCCTCGTGTCGATGGACTTCAAGGGCGACAGTCGCTCCTCGATCATCGACGCGGATTCGACGATGGTCCTGGGCGGCAACATGGTCAAGGTGATCAGCTGGTACGACAACGAGTGGGGCTACAGCTGCCGGGTTGCCGATCTCATCGCCTTCGTCGCGGCGCGTCTCCCCGTCGCGGCGGCCTGACGGCGTCCGCGCCCGGGCCCGAACCATGGACAAGCTGACGATCCGCGATGCCGACGTCGCCGGGAAGCGCGTCTTCGTTCGCGTCGACTTCAACGTCCCGCTGGCCGATGGCAAGGTGACCGACGACTCCCGCATCCGGGCCGCCATCCCCACGATCGTGTCGCTGCTCCAGTCCGGATCGCGGGTCATCCTCGCGAGCCACCTCGGCCGGCCGGACGGCAAGGTCACCGACGGCCTTCGGCTCCGACCGGTCGGCCAGCGCCTGACCGAGCTGCTGCGACGCAATGTGCCGGTGACCGGCGACGCACTCGGCGTCGGCACCGAGGACGCCGTCAGGCGCCTCCGGCCCGGCGAGCTCCTCCTGCTTGAGAACCTGCGGTTCCACTCGGAGGAGGAGAAGAACGATCCAGGGTTCGCTGCCCAGTTGGCGTCGTATGCCGATGTCTACGTGAACGACGCGTTCGGGACGGCGCATCGGGCCCACGCCTCGACGGTGGGAGTGCCCAAGCTGCTACCGGCCTACGCCGGCCTGCTGATGGAGCGTGAGCTCAACGCCCTCTCCAACCTGCTCGAGGCGCCCGCCAAGCCGTTCGCAGCGATCCTCGGCGGTGCCAAGGTGTCGGACAAGATCGGCGTCATCGATCACCTGCTGACGAAGGTCGACTTGCTGATCCTCGGCGGCGGGATGGCGAACACCTTCCTGCTCGCCCAGGGCAAGGCGATCGGCAAGAGCCTGGCCGAGCCCGATCGGGCCGAGGACGCGCGTCGGATCCTCGCCCGGGCCGAAAGGAACGGCGTCCGCGTCGTGCTCCCCGTCGATGTCATCGTCGCCAAGGAGGTCACGCGCGGCACGGAGTACAAGACGCTCCCCGCCGAGAAGATCCCGGCGTCATGGCACATCGTCGACATCGGCAAGGCATCGCAGGATCTGATCCTCGAGGCGCTGGCCGACGCCAAGACCGTGTTCTGGAACGGGCCGCTCGGCGTCTTCGAGATCCCCTCGTTCGCCCACGGGACCAAGGCCGTGGCGCGGATGCTGGCCGAAGCGGCCGAGCACGGCGCCACGGTCGTCGTCGGTGGCGGCGATTCGGTCGCGGCGATCACCCAGCAGGGCCTCGCCGACAAGATGACCCATATCTCGACCGGTGGCGGGGCCTCGCTCGAGTTCCTCGAGGGCCGCGAGCTTCCGGGCGTGTCGGTGCTCCTCGATCGACCCGATGCCGGGACGAAAACCAAGCCCAAGTCGAAGCCGAAGGCCACGTCTAAGGCGACGCCCACGGCCAAGCCGAAGCCCAGGCCCAGGACCGCAACGGGAAAGACCGCGTGACGACGATCGACGTCGTCGACGCGCGGGAGATCCTCGACTCGCGCGGGAACCCGACTATCGAAGTCGATGTCGCGCTGGCCGACGGCTCGGTGGGGCGCGCGGCGGTCCCGTCGGGTGCGTCGACCGGCGCCCATGAGGCGATCGAGCTGCGCGACGGCGAGGCTCGCTACGGCGGGAAGGGCGTGCTCCGGGCGGTCGACAACGTCCTGGAGCGGATCGCCCCGGAGCTGCTGGGACTCGATGCGACCGATCAAGCCGGCATCGATGCGACGCTGATCGAGCTCGACGGTACGCCGAACAAGTCCGAGCTCGGCGCGAACGCGATCCTCGGCGTTTCGCTTGCCGTGGCCCACGCCGCCGCCGCCTCATTCGACCTGCCGCTTTATCGCTACCTGGGCGGGGTCGGGGCGCGCACGCTGCCGGTCCCGATGTTCAACATCCTCAACGGCGGCAAGCACGCCCAGGATTCGACCGACTTCCAGGAGTTCATGGTCATGCCTGTCGGGCTCGCGACGTTCTCCGACGCGCTGCGCGCAGGAGCCGAGATCTTCGCGGCGCTTCGTTCGATCCTCCACGACGAGGGCCATGCCACCGGACAGGGCGACGAAGGCGGGTTCGCACCGTCGCTGCCATCGAATGAGGCGGCGCTCGAGGTGATCCTGCGCGCCGTGGAACGGGCCGGCTACCGGCCGGGCGAGGACGTCGCGATCGCGCTGGACCCGGCCACGACCGAGCTCGTCGAGCCTGGGAGCGGGGGCGACGGCGCGCCGACCCGCTACGTGCTGGCGCGCGAAGGCCGGACGCTCGAGTCGGGCGAGCTCGTCGACCTCTGGGAGGACTGGGCCGATCGCTACCCGATCGTGTCGATCGAGGACGGATTGGCCGAGGACGACTGGCTCGGATGGCAGCTGCTCACCGAGCGGCTGGGCGGGCGGGTGCAGCTCGTCGGTGATGATCTGCTCGTCACGAACACGACGCGGATCGCCCGGGCGATCGAGCTTGGCGCGGCCAACTCGGTCCTCGTCAAGCTCAACCAGATCGGGACGTTGACCGAGACGATCGAGGCGATCGAGCTGGCAAGAGGTGCCGGCTGGTCGGCCATCGTGTCGCACCGGTCCGGCGAAACCGAGGACACGACGATCGCCGATCTCGTCGTGGGCATGGGTACCGGCCAGATCAAGACGGGCGCCCCGTCGCGCTCCGAACGCGTGGCCAAGTACAACCGCCTGTCCCGGATCGAGGGCGAGCTCGGGGATTCGGCGCGCTACCTGGGTCGTTCGGCGCTCTCGAGGTCGTGAGCCGGTTCGTCGACCGCGGCGCGATCATCGCCGCGTATGTCGGGATCGGGATGGCCGTCACGATCGCGGTCAGCTTCCTGCTGATCATCCCGATCGAGCCGGTCGTCTGGCTCCTGGCCGTGCCGTCCGGCATGATCATCGGCTACTACGCCGACCAGCGATCGGACCGGCGGGCCGGGCCGTGGGGGAGGATCCTCGTCAACGGGGTCTTCGCCGGCGTGGTCACGGGCCTCACGGCGGCGGCGCTGCTCCTCGCGGTCAAGGCCTTGTTCTTCTATGCCGACAACGGTTACCGGGATCCCGGGCTCGGCGGTCGGCTCGCTTGCGCGTCGGGCCCCGAGTGCGTGTACGCGCGCTACCTCGACCTGCGGCGCGGCCCGGAGCTGGCCGCGGTCGGGGTGACCGATGCAGCAGCCTTCACGGGGCTCTACTGGTCGCAGCAGTTCTTCTCCGCCGGACTGATCGTCGTGCTCACGGCGCTCGGCGGCCTCGGTGGGGCGGCGATCTACGGGGTGACCCGTCCCAAGCCGGAGGCGCCGGCCGCGGCCTGAGGCGCGGGCGGCGCGGCCCAGGTTGCTGCGCCTGGCTCATGGCCCCGCGGGCAACGCCAAATCAGTCGACCCCTGTCGTCATGCCTGCCGTGCATCGGGGACAACCGCGCATCGCCGGGCGCGAGGGATCCGGTCAAGCCCGCAACCCACGATGCATCCAATGCATGACGACAGGGGCGATGCGCGTGCGCTGAGCCGTCCCCGAGCCGGCGGTCGGCCGTGACGGCGCTGCGACACCCGCGGACTAGTATCGCGCCATGGATCCGCTGGGGCGCAGGACCCTGGCGTCCGTGACTTGCGCAGGAGGGGCATTGATGCGTCGAACTCTCGTACTCGCCTTGGTCGGGGCGTTGGCCCTCGGCATGAGCGCGGTCGCGCCGGTGTTCGCGTCCGCCGCGAACGACACCGCGGCCACAGCCATGGCCGTGGCGATCCCATCCACCACAAATGAGGACACCACGGTCTCGGACGTGACCGATCCGGCTGAGACCGCCCTCAATGCGTTCTGCGGGGCGCCCGTCGTCGAGCACGGCGTTTGGTTCAAGGTGACGCCGTCGGCCAGCGGCTTCCTCGCCTTCGATGTGACCGTATCCGATTACTCAGCCCGGGATCATGCTCTTTGCCGGCGTGCCGAGCGGCACCACGATCCTGGCGTGCGGTCCCGGGCAAGTCGTTAGCGATGTCACGGCCAACCAGACGTACAACGTCCTCGTCTTCGGCGATGGCGGGTCGGCCACCAGCGGCAACCTCGTCTTCACCGTCCGCGAAGCGGTTGCGCCCCCGTCGCTCGACCTGACGATCAACAGGTCCGGCACCGTCGACAGGTTCGGGACCGTCCACATCTGGGGCACCACGACCTGCACGAGCACCGACGGCTCGGGGCTGGTCTTCGAGATCTTCGGGGACGTCACCCAGCGCGTCGGCCGGCTGCTGATTCGAGGCTTCTTCGATACCTCCCCGCTCACGCCGTGCGACGGGCGGCCCCATCGCTGGGACGCCTATTTCAAGGGCGACAACGGGATCTTCGCGGGCGGCAAGGCGGTCACCGTGGCGATCGGCTTCGGCTGCACCGACCAATGCAGCGAGGCCTTCGCCCAGGCGACCGTCCAGCTGAGGCGCAACGGCAGGTGACGCAGTAGCGAACGGCCGTCGCCTCGCGACGGCCGTCACCCTTCATCGGACACGATGACGCCCCGGGCGGTTGCCCGGGGCGTTCGATGTTCGGGGTTGAGCCGCGGCTTACGCTTTGCTGGCGGGCTTCTTCTTCGGGCCTGGCTTGGCGGTCGACTTCGCCGCGGTCGACTTCGTCGCGGTCGACTTCGCCGCCGCGGCCTTCGTCGCGGTTTTCTTCGCGGGTGTTCGGCTCGCGGCCTTGGCCGGCGGCGCCTTGGTTGCGGCCTGGGCCGCGGTCGCCTGGGCCGCCTTGGCGGCGGCAGCCTCTTCGCGGGCGGTCTTGCTTAGCGCGGCACGCGCCTTGCCGGCCGCCGTCTGGGCGCCCTTGGCCTTCACCGATTTCCCCGCCGCGATGCGCGCCTTAGCGGCCTTGGCGGCTGCGGTCTTGCCGGTCGTCTTGGTGACGCGAACGGAGGTCTTGACGTCCGCACCGCCAACGGCCGCATTGATTTTCCGGGTCAGGCGGGACTTGCGCCGCGCGGCGGCATTCGGGTGGATCGCCCCGGCCTTGGCCGCGCGATCGAGCGCCGACAGTGCCTCGAGCAGCGCGACGCCGGCGTCCTCGCCCTCGATGGGCTGGCTGGCGATCGCCAGCGCCTTGGCGACATAGGTCTTCGCGGCGCTCCGGCGCGGGCCCAGCACGTCGTGGCGGCGCGAGGCCTGACGAACGCGCTTGAGTCCCGACGGCGTGCGAGCGCCCGTCCAGGTGCGGGGCGTCTTGGCCACAGTGGGCGAACCTCGATTGCAGTGGTTGTTCGATCTTGGGCACCGTGACACGGGGTGGGTGCCGGCGCGAACGCGGATGGTACCACAGCCTCCCGGGCCGGCCGCGCACCCAGGCCAGCCGCTACACTCGGGCCTCGTGACCATCCCCGAGGTGAGCGCACCCCGCGCCGTTCCCGTGTGGCGCGACCGCCTGATCGTCGGGCTGGCCTACGCGCTCGCGTGGGGAGCGCTCCTCGTGAACCGGGGCCTCTACTGGGACGACTGGACGCTGGTCGGGTTGTCGCCTGCGGCACTCGTGCAGGGAGCCCGGGAACTCGGGATGCCGTGGAACGGCTACTTCTACGCGGTGCTCTTCTCGATGCCGCTGCCGGGCCTCATCGGACACGTCCTGGTGTTCGCCGCGTACCTGCTATCCACGCTCGTCCTGCACGCGATCCTCTGCCGGCTGCCCGGCCTGAGCCGGATGGACGCCCTGGTGGCGGCCCTGGCATTCGCGCTCCTGCCGGTCAACTACGCACGGGTCGCGCTCATCGATCTGCAATACGGGCTGTGCCTGCTCGCCTTTCTGGTGGCGACCTGGCTGCTGCTCTGCTACCTCGAAGATGGCGGCGGCTGGCGCCGCCTGGGCGCCCTGACCCTCTACATCGCCTCGTTCTTTACCGCGTCCCTGCTGGTTCTCTACGTCGTGCCCATGGTGGTGGCCGCCTACATCGCCCGGAAGTCCACCAAGGCGTCGCTCCCATCCCTCCTGGTGCGGCATGCCGACTTTGTCGCGCTGCCCGTCGCCTACTGGGTGCTCAAGTCCGCGTTGCTGCCCCCAAGCGGGGTATACGAGGGGTACAACGCCCTCTCGCTGGGGGAGCTGGCCCAGATGCCGCGGGCCCTGATCGCCATTCCCAGCCAGGTCCTGTTCGAGCCCCTTTCTCGAGCGGTCACGGTCGCCGGGGTCCTGGGCGTCGTGGTCGGCGTGGTCGCCGCCATCTGGCTGCTGCGGCGCAGCCTGGTCGTGGAGACCGGCAGCTTCGTGTCCACTCCCGCGCTCGCGCTCATCGGCGTGGCGGTGCTCGGCCTGGGCGTCTTCGCATACCTCGCGGTCGGCCGCATCCCAACGCTGTGGGATTGGTCGAGTCGCCATCAGCTGCTCGTGCCGCTCGGTGCGGGCCTGATCGCGGCGGCTGCCGCACGCGGCGTGAAGCGTGTCGGGCCCGCCGGACGAGCGGTCGGCGTGGTGGCGATCGGGCTGGTGCTGGGCATGTCCGCGGTCGCCGACGCGCGTACCTTGAAGACGTACCAGGCGGATTGGTTCAAGCAGCAGGCGTTGATCGAATCGGCGCGGTCGCTCCCGGCGATGCAGGTCGTCCGGCACATCAGGGTCATCGACGAGGCGACGGCTTTCAACACGCTGCGGAGAACGTATCGGTTCTACGAGTACAACGCGTTGTTCAGCCAGGCGCTGGGCGACACGCGTCGCCTCGCGGCCTCGGCCGCCAACGACCCCAGCGGGCCGGGGATCGACCGGTACGTCGCCCGCCCCACCTACCACATGGACCAGTACGTCCCATCACCCGTCGATCTCGAGCTCCGGGTGTCCACGACGGGGGTCCCGGATGGGCTCGAAACCCTGCGGCTCGTCGCCTTGGAGGCCTTGGGATCGCCGTCGTTCGAGCAGGAGGTCTCCCGCCTGATCGAGGTCCAGGCCACGCCGCCGTGAGCGTCGTACCGGGTACATGAAGGATTAGGATCGTGATGATCGGGCAGAGCGCAGTCGACTGGGCGGCCATGAAGCGAGGAAGCGGCCATGATTGAGGCGTTGATATGGGGTGCTACGACGGGGGTCCTGTTCCTGTTGGTGGCCGGTCTTCGTCGCGTGCCGTGGTCATACGCCGGACTCTTCGCATTGGGCATTGGGACGGTCTTCACGACCGTTCGCCTGTCGCAGTTGAACGTCGGGCTCGACCCAGGATCCCTCGTCCTGCTCGCCGCCGTCGGCGGCTCGCTCGCCTCAGCTGGGTGGGAGCGAGGAGCGCATGCGCGCGCCCGCCGAGCGGCATCGATCCTTGAGGCTCGGGCCTGATCCTGCTGCAACGAAGGCTCAGCGCTCGAATGGCGGCAAGGGTCATCGGCGGTCCGACTGGAACGGGCACGACGTGGTCGACGGACATCGCCCCGCATGACCCGACGCCACGAACCTGAGCTGCCTTGAGTAACCCGATACCGCAAGATCGTTTACGCAACTTCTCGATCATCGCTCACATCGATCACGGCAAGTCGACCCTCGCCGATCGGCTGCTGGAGCTCACCCACACGATCGAGGGCCGCCAGATGACGAGCCAGGTCCTCGATTCGATGGACCTCGAGCGCGAGAAGGGCATCACGATCAAGGCCCGCGCGGTCCGTCTCGAATACACCGCGAACGACGGCAAGGTTTACGGGCTCAATCTGATCGACACGCCCGGGCATGTCGACTTCGCCTACGAGGTCAGCCATAGCCTCCAGGCCTGCGAGGGCGCCATCCTCGTCGTGGACGCGACGCAGGGCATCGAGGCACAGACGCTGGCCAACGTCCACCTCGCCATGCGCGAAAACCTCACCCTCATCCCCGTCCTCAACAAGATCGACCTGCCGTCCGCCGATCCCGAGACGATCATGGACGAGCTCGAGAACGTCTTGGCGATCCCTCGCGAGGAGGTCATCCTCGCGTCGGCGAAGGACGGGACCGGCGTCCCCGAGATCCTCGAGGCGATCGTCGCGCGCATCCCGGCGCCCAAGGGCGATCCGGCGGCACCCGTCCAGGGCCTGATCTTCGATAGCCACTACGACGCCTACAAGGGAGTCGTCACCTATATCCGCCTGGCCCAGGGCACGCTCAGGACCGGCGAACCGATCCGGCTGATGGCCAGCGGCGCTCTGGCCGAGCCGCTCGAACTGGGCGTCTTCCGCCCGCAGCTCGTCCCCGTCAAGCAGCTCGTAGCGGGCGAGGTCGGGTACGTCGCAACGGGCCTCAAGAACGTACGCGAGGCCCAGGTCGGCGACACCCTCACGACCCAGGCACGACCGGCGAGCACGCCGCTCCCCGGGTATCAGGCGGCCAAGAGCCTCGTGTTCGCTGGCTTCTACCCGGTCAGCGGCGAGGACTACCCGCTGTTGCGCGATGCGCTCGACAAGCTCCACCTCAACGACGCGAGCTTCACGTTCGAGCCCGAGAGCTCGGTCGCGCTCGGGTTCGGCTTCCGCTGTGGCTTCCTCGGCCTCCTCCATATGGAGATCGTCCAGGAGCGCCTCGAGCGCGAGTTCAACCTCGACCTGATCGCCTCCGCGCCCTCCGTGGAGTACCACGTCAACCTCATGCACGGCCGCGCCACGGTGGTCGTCGACAACCCGGCCCGCCTCCCGAACCCGTCCGACATCGAGTCCATCGAGGAACCATGGGTGAAGCTCAGCATCGTGACGCCGAGCGCGTACATCGGCCCGCTCATGGAGCTCTCGACCAACCGGCGCGGATCGTTCGTCAACATGGAGTACCTCGACCCGACCCGCGTCGTGCTCCACTTCGAGATGCCGCTCGCGGAGCTGATCGTGGACTACTTCGACCAGCTGAAGAGCCGAAGCCAGGGCTACGCCTCGATGGACTACGAGGAGCTCGGCTATCGCGCGGCGGAGCTCGCCAAGGTCGACATCCTCGTCAACGGCGAGCCGGTCGACGCGCTCTCGATCATCGTCCATCGCGACAAGGCGCAATCGGTCGGGCGCGTCCTCGCCGAGCGGCTCAAGCAGCTCATACCGCGGCAGATGTTCGAGATCCCGATCCAGGCGACGATCGGTTCGAATGTCATCGCCCGGGAAACCGTCCGCGCGATGCGCAAGAACGTGCTGGCCAAGTGTTACGGTGGCGACATCACCCGCAAGCGGAAACTGCTCGAGAAGCAGAAAGAGGGAAAGCAGCGGATGAAGCGGGTCGGTTCGGTCGAGATCCCGCAGGAGGCGTTCCTCGCGATCCTGCGCATGGACGAGGCATAGCGCCGGGCCATGGACGAACTCTTCGGACCGCTTCGTGCGCTTGTCGTCATCGGCTTGACGATGCTCCTCGCGATGCTCCGCCTGGATTCGGAACGGTTCGGGACCGCCGAGTACTACGAAGCGACGCGCGATGGAGAGCGACCGCGGATCCGGCGGCGCCTGGCGTGGTACGGCCTCGGTGCGGCGCTCGCCCTTTCGATGCTCTACATCCACCCGGCGCCGCAGTCGGAGCTGTTCCTCGGCTCCGGTGATCGCGTCCAGGCGGTCACCGGCGGGCTGGCATACGGCGCGCTCGGGATCGTCCAGGCGGTCGCGTTCGCCTGGATCCGCTATCGCCGCATCCGGTTCCCGGACACGCGGTCCTACCCGGGAGCGTTGCTGAATACGACCGCGACCGCGTTCATCGACGAAGCGGCGTTCCGGGGCGCGATCTTCGGGCTGCTGTTGACGACCGGCCTGGATCCCACGGTCGCGAACCTCGTGCAGACGCTGCTCTACGTGCTGACGACCCGCCTCGGGGCGCCCGGACGCGATCGCTACCTGCTGGTCCTGACGCTCGGCATCGGCCTGCTCGGGGGCTGGCTGACGGCCGCCACCGGCGGGATCGCCGCCGCGTTCCTGGGCCACGCGATCACGCGGTTCGGGGTGTTCCTGTGTACGGGGCACACCGGCCAGACGAAGCCGCGCGGGCGTGAGGAAGAGGAGATCGATCGCAAGCGGCGACCGCCCGACGGCTGGCGGGTGATCGGCTCACGCGAGTCCGCCACACGCGAGCAGTGAGCGGATCGGCGACGGCCCGCGAGGCGGGCCGTCCGCCGGTCGCGCTCTATGTCCATGTCCCGTTCTGCGTCTCGCTCTGCCCGTATTGCGACTTCGTCGTCTATGCCGGCGTCGCGGCTCGCGGTCCCCGCGCGCGGGTAGGCGCCTTCGTCGAGGCGCTGCTGGCCGAGATCGACCTGCGTGCGGCAGGCTTGCCCGCGGGCGCACCGCCGCTGCGAACCGTCTATCTCGGTGGTGGTACGCCCTCGCTCCTGCCAAGCGAGACTGTGGCCGAGATCCTCGCCTGCGTCCAGGCGCGTTTCGGCCTCGCCGACGACGCCGAGATCACGCTCGAGGCGAACCCCGGGCCCGACGAGCGGGGCGACGCCGACGCCCTACGACGGGCAGGCGTCACCCGGATCTCGTTCGGGGCGCAGTCGCTCGATGACCGGGAGCTCAGGCGCGTCGGCCGACGCCATCGGGCCGCCGACGTGGCCGACGCGGTCGCCGGCGCCCGCGAGGCTGGCATCGCGTCGATCAACCTCGACCTCCTGTACGACCTCCCTGGCGCCACGGTCGCGACCTGGATGGACACCATCGACGCGGCGCTGGCACTGACACCGGACCACCTGTCGCTCTATGCGCTCACCCTCGACGACCCCGACGCGGAAGGGCTGACCGGCGTCCTCGGCGACCATCTCCCGGTGCGGGCGGGTGCGCGCCGCTGGCGGGGGGCGGCTCGACCGGCCCAGGACGAGGACCGGGCCGCGGCCCAATACCATCACGCCGTCCTTCGCCTCGACGATGCGGACTTCCGCGGCTACGAGATCTCGAACTGGGCCCGGCCCGGCCACGAGAGCCGGCACAACCTCGCATACTGGCGGCGCCAGCCGCACGAGGCGGTCGGGCCCGGCGCGCACGCGTTCGATGGCGCCAGGCGTCGCTGGAACGCGGCCCCATTGGACGGCTATCTGGCCGCGCTGGCGCCAGCCGATCGCGCCGCGACGTTGCCAGCCCTGCCGCCGGGCGGATCGGAGCCGGTGACCGCCGAGATCGCGGCGGTCGAGACGGTCATCCTCGGCCTGCGGCTGGACACGGGCGTGCCCGTGGCGACGGCCTACGAGCCGCCGTTGGCCGAGCACTTCGGCTGGGCGCTCGCCGCCGAGCTGCTCGAGGTGACCGACGAGGATCGCGTGGTGTTGACGACCCGCGGGAGACTGCTCTCGAACGAGCTGTTCAGCCGCATGGTCTGACGGCCAGCGAGGAAACTTGGGGGCGAGCAATCCCGGGCGACCAACCCCGGGCGAGCAACCCCGGGCGGTCGCGTTGACACTCGCCGAGGTCGACTGCTACGATGCCAGCACACCGGTTAGCACTCTCAACCTCCGAGTGCTAACGAACATGGGAGACCCGAGTTGGCGCGTCGGAATCGTCGCACCATCGGCCCCCTGGACCTCCGTACGCAGGCGATCCTTCGGGCCGTCATCGAGGAATACGTCACGACCGCGCAGCCGGTCGGGAGCCAGGCACTCGTCGACCGCTACGGCCTCGGCGTGTCCAGCGCGACGGTCCGCAACATCCTGGCCGAGCTGGAGATCGCCGGCCTGCTGACCCACCCGCACACGAGTGCCGGGCGGGTGCCCACGGATGCGGGGTACCGCTTCTACGTCGAATCGATCGTCGACACCGTCCCGCTGCCCGCGGTCGAGCAGCTGATGATCCGGCACCAGTTCGGCCAGGTCGAGTTCGCGAGCGAGCACTGGTTCCGGCTTGCCGCCACCACGCTCGCCGGGCTGACCCGCTCGGCCGGCCTCGCGACGCCGGCGAAGCCGCGATCCGCCCACATCCGGCGGGTCGACCTCGTCGCCGTCAACGACCGGATGGCGAGCCTGATCCTCGTGCTGCGCGAGGGCGCGATCAAGCAGGCGGTCGTCGCGCTCGACGAGGCCGAGCCGGTAGAGCAGCCCACCCTGAACCGGGTCGCGGCGCTACTCAACGAGCGGATCACCGAGCTGACCGCCGCTCGCGCCGATGCAGCCCTCACCGACCTCACTGCTGAGGACTCCTTCGAGCGCCTGGCTCGGCACGTCGGCGCGCGGATCGTGCGGATCCTGCGCGACTACGACGCGGCCGCGGTCGAGGAGGTCTTCAGCGACGGACTGCTCAACGTTATGGGCGCCCCGGAGTTCGCCCACAGCGACAAGCTCCGCCAGGTGTTCAGCGCCCTCGAGAACCGGGCCTATCTCGGCCAGCTCGTCGGTGACGTCGCGGACGCCGGGCGGATCCAGGTCTTCATCGGCGGGGAGAACCAGCCGCTCGAGATGCGCGAGGTCTCGCTCGTCCTAGCGCCGTACGGGCGCGCGGGCCGCGCGATCGGCGTCGTCGGCGTGCTGGGCCCCACCCGCATGAGTTACCCCCAGGCCATCGGCACGGTCCGGTTCGTGTCGGGCCTGATGAACGAGTTGGTGGATCACCTCTATGCCTAGTCACCCCAGTCACCCGGGCCGTCGCACGCGCGCGCAGGAGCGCATCGACGAGATCGATGTGTCGCCGACGAAGCTGCTCGCCGAGATCGAGCGGCTCAAGGGCGAAACGGAGGCCGCCCGAGCGCAGGCGGACGAATACCTGGCCGCTCTCCAGCGCGAGCGGGCCGAGTTCCTGAACTTCAAGCGCCGCACCACGGAAGACCGCCAGCGCGAGCTAGGCCTCGCCGCCGAGGACCTCATCCGAAAGGTGCTGGCCGTCGCCGACGACTTCGACCGCGCGATCGAAGCGCGCCCCGATGCCATCGCCCAGGACCCCTGGTTCGAAGGCATCAGCGCGATCGACCGCAAGCTGCGCCAGCTGCTCGAGAGCGAGGGCGTCAGCCCGATCGACGCTACCCCGGGAACCCCGTTCGATCCACGCGAGCACGAAGCGATCGCGACCGTTCCCACCACCGAGCAACGCGAGGGCGAGGTGGTCGAGCAGGTCCGCCGTGGGTATCGCCTGCGCGATCGCGTGCTGCGGCCGGCGCTCGTCGCCGTCGCCGCGGCCCCAACCACCAACGAACTTCCGAACTGACCCAAAGAGAGCGAGGAGCACACACCAGCATGGGCAAGATCATCGGAATCGACCTCGGCACGACGAACTCCGTCGTCGCCGTCATGGAGGGCGGCGAGCCGACGGTCATTCCGTCGGCCGAAGGCGGTCGGACCATCCCGAGCGTCGTCGCGTTCACCAAGACCGGCGAGCGCCTGGTCGGCCAGCTGGCCAAGCGCCAGGCGGTCACCAACCCCGCCAACACCGTCTATTCGATCAAGCGGTTCATGGGCCGTCGATGGGACGACCCCGAGGTCCAGCGCAGCAAGGGACTCGTGCCGTACACGGTCGAGAAGGACCCCAAGAGCGACGGCGTCATCGTGAAGCTCGCGGACGGCAAGGCCTACACGCCGCCCGAGATCAGCGCGATGATCCTCCAGAAGCTCAAGACGGACGCGGAGGCGTACCTCGGCGAGAAGATCACCGAGGCGGTCATCACGGTCCCGGCCTACTTCGACGACACCCAGCGCCAGGCCACCAAGGACGCCGGGCGGATCGCCGGCCTCGAGGTCAAGCGGATCATCAACGAGCCGACCGCGTCGGCGCTCGCCTACGGCCTCGACAAGAAGGGCGACGAGAAGATCGCCGTCTACGACCTGGGCGGCGGCACGTTCGACATCTCGATCCTCGAGCTCGGTGAGGGCGTCTTCGAGGTCAAGGCGACGAACGGCGACACGCACCTCGGCGGCGACGACTTCGACCAGCGCGTCATCGACTGGCTGCTGGCCGAGTTCAAGAAGGACCAGGGCATCGATCTCGCGAAGGACCAGCAGGCCCTCCAGCGGCTCAAGGAGGCCGCCGAGAAGGCGAAGATCGAGCTGTCCTCGACGTCGTCCACCGAAATCAACCTGCCGTACATCACCGCCGACGCCACCGGCCCCAAGCACCTCGTGATCACGTTGACGCGAGCCAAGCTCGAGGACCTCGTCGACGACCTCATCAACAAGACCGAGGGCCCGGTCAAGGCCGCACTCAAGGACGCCGGCCTCAAGCCCGGCGACATCAACGAGGTGATCCTCGTCGGTGGCATGACCCGGATGCCGGCCGTCGTCGAGGCGGTCAAGAAGATGTTCGGCGGCAAGGAGCCGCACAAGGGCGTCAACCCGGACGAGGTCGTGGCGATCGGCGCCGCGATCCAGGCCGGCGTCCTCGCGGGCGACGTCAAGGACGTCCTGCTCCTGGATGTGACGCCCCTGTCCCTGGGGATCGAGACGCTGGGCGGCGTGATGACCAAGCTCATCGACCGCAACACGACGATCCCGACCTCCAAGTCGCAGGTGTTCTCGACGGCGTCCGACAACCAGTCGCAGGTCGAGATCCACGTCCTCCAGGGCGAGCGGGAATTCGCCGCCGACAACAAGACGCTCGGTCGATTCATCCTCGACGGGATCCCGCCGGCTCCCCGTGGCGTGCCGCAGATCGAGGTCACGTTCGATATCGACGCGAACGGGATCCTCGACGTGCGGGCCAAGGACCGGGCGACCGGCAAGGAGCAGCAGGTCCGCATCACCGCCTCGTCGATGCTCGACAAAAGCGCCGTGGACCAGATGGTCCGCGACGCCCAGGAGCACGCCGAGGAGGACCGCCACCGGCGCGAGGACGTCGAGACCCGCAACCAGGCCGAGGCCCTGACGTTCCAGGCCGAGCGGACGCTGAAGGACCTGGGCGACAAGGTGGCGTCGGAGGACAAGCTCGCCGTGGAGAATGGCGTGTCGTCATTGCGCGAGGCGCTGAAGGGCTCCGATCCTGGCGCCATCCAGAGCGGGATGACCTCGCTCGCCGAGACGCTCCAGCGGGTGTCCACCGCGGCCTACCAGGCCTCGGCCTCGGAGGCCGGGCCGACCAACGGGTCGACCGGCGAGGACGGCACGGGCGAGGGCGGGCCGAGCGCCGGCGAGGCCGGTGCCGAGGGCGCCGCACCCGAGGGTGAGGAGACGGTCGAAGGCGAATTCAAGGAGGTCTAGGCCCCCCGACCCTCGCGGATCGGAAGCGGCCGCGGCAACGATGTCGCGGCCGTTACATGACATGGACCCGACTACCGCAGGAAGAGCGACACCCCGGGGGCAACGGCGCCCACGATCAGCACGAGCGCGTACCCCAGTAGCAGCAGCAGGCCGGCGAACAGGTGAAGCTGGATGTTGACGCCCATGATCGCCATCAGGCCGTACGGGTTCTCGTAATTGGGCTCGAGGCCGCGCGAGACTCGCAGCGCCAGCGGGATCGTGAGCAGCATGAGGAGCGTTGGGATCGGCAGGACGCCCAGGAGGACGCCGGCCACGAGCGCCACGTACGCCGCGGCCGCCGCGACCCGGTATCCGCCGATGACCGCCGACCGCGAGAACCGGACCGGGAGTGTCCGCTTCCCGGCGTGCGCATCGCCGCGTCGGTCGGGGATCTCGTTGACGTACAGGATCAGCGCCACGAGCAGCGCGATCGGGATCGACGCGGCGAACGGCTCCCACGACAGGGCCCCGCGGGTCTGCACGACGTACGCGCCGAGCAGCATCAGCGACCCGAACCCGAGGGCGACCGCCAGCTCGCCGAGTCCCCGGTACACGAACTTGAGCGGCGCCGCGGTGTAGCCGAGCGACACGATGAACCCGACGATCCCGATGACGAGCAGGGCCAGCGAGCCGTGCGTCGCGAGCAGGACGAGGCCGATGAGCCCGGCCAGCCCGTAGAACACGGTCGCCAGCGTCGCCATCTGGCGCAGCGAGACGAGCCCGTACTGGATCACGCGCGAGCCACCGCTGAACTTGGTCGGGGTGACGTTCGCGTCGTCGGCGCCCTGGACCGTATCGAACACGTCGTTCGCGACGTTGAGCCCGAGCTGGACGAACGCGGCCCCGACCACGGTGAGCGCCGCGGCGACGAGGTCGAACGAGCCGTTCCGCGCCGCGATGAGGATGCCGAGCAGGACCGGGATGATCGTCGCGGTGAGGAACGGAAGCCGCGTCGCGCGCAGCGCGAGGAACCCGAACGACAGCCGCGGCTTGACCGGCGTGCCGCGCTCGGCCGACAGCGCATCGAAGTACTTCCGCGACTGCGGGAAGGACCGTTCGGAGTACTCGAAGAACGGGACCTCCGACTCGTCCCACCCCCACGCGCGCCGCGCGCGGAGTGTGACGGCGTGATCGCCACTGACCGCGCCGCCCCAGACCGTGACGTGGCGGCGCTGGTCGTAGCCGTACCCCGGCTGGGGATGGATGTGCGAGCCGGTGAGGGACACCTCGCGGTCGGCCGATACCGGGAGTCCGGCGGGGACGGCAAAGGTTGCCGTGCCGGCGACCGGGTCGATGGCGGCCTCGACCGCGACGCTGACCGGGTAGCCGGACGCATCGACCCAGGTCGCGATCTGGTAGGGATAGGTGGCGAGCTTGTCGAGCCCGGTCCGGGCATCGATCTCGGGGGTCGAGCGCATCAGGCGGCCTCCTCGTCAAGGCTCGTGATGCTCGGCGCGTGCTGGGCCCGGCCGTCCGACCAGTACAGGACCCGGCGCGGCGTGATCTCGATCAGGGCGCGCTCGAAGAAGAGCGGCAGCGCGACCCGTGCCTTGAGGAACAGCACGATCGACGGCTCCTTCGCCTCCCAGATCGGCAGCAGGCGCTCCCAGCCTCCGTGCGGGTCGTCGCTGATGACGCGATCGGTGCGTCCGCCAACGGCGGCCGGGTCGGTGATCGAGACCGATACGTGCGGGTTCGCGCCGATGTGCTCGAGCTTGCGACTGAACAGCGTCGACGAGGTCATGTAGACGTGCTTGCCATCCCATAGCGGGATCAGCGGGTAGGTGACCGGTCGACCGCGAGGATCGATGACGGTGAGCTCCCCGACGAGGGCTGCGTCGAGCAGCTCCGCGACCGGGGCCGGCATGGTGGCCATCTCTGGCTCCTGCTATGGGGTGCGACGTCCGTAGCATAGCGCATCTGCTACCGGTGTGTAGCAGGTTTTGCCATGGCTCGGCCCGACGGCACCCCGCCGGCCGTGCCGCCACGCGGGCGACCGGAGTACGATGCCCGCCCATGTCTGTGTCACCCGGATCCGCGCTGATCCATGCCCGCGGCCTGACGAAGCGCTTCGGCGAGCTGACGGCTGTGGACGCGATCGACTTCGACGTCGCGCCCGGCGAATCGTTCGGATTCCTCGGGCCGAACGGCGCCGGCAAGACCTCGACGATGCGGATGATCGGCTGCGTATCGCCGGTCACCGACGGCACCCTCACGATCCTTGGCCTCGAGCCCGCCAGGGACGGCCCCAGGATCCGCGCCCGCCTCGGCGTGGTGCCCCAGCAGGACACGCTCGACACCGAGCTGACGGTCCGGGAGAACCTCCTCATCTATGGTCGCTACTTCGGCCTGAGCCGGGCCGAGTGCGCCCGCCGCGCCGACGACCTCCTCGAGTTCGCCCAGCTGAGTGACCGCGCCGGCGATCGGGTGGAGCACATGTCGGGCGGCATGAAACGCCGGCTCACGATCGCCCGAAGCCTGATCAACGAGCCCGACGTGATGCTCCTCGACGAGCCGACGACGGGCCTCGACCCGCAGGCTCGCCACCTCCTGTGGGACCGGCTCTACCGACTCAAGCAACGCGGCGTGACCCTCGTCCTCACGACCCACTACATGGACGAGGCCGAACAGCTGTGCGATCGGCTCGTCGTCATGGACAAGGCCCGGATCGTCGCCGAAGGCAGCCCGCGTGAGCTCATCGAGCGCTACTCGACGCGCGAGGTCACGGAGCTGCGCTTCGCCGCGGGCGTGCAGGAGACCCTCGACGGCCAGCTCGAGGGCCTCGCAGAGCGGATCGAGCTGCTCCCCGATCGGGTGCTCCTCTACGCCGACGACGGAGAAGCCGCGGTCGCCGCCGCGCACGCCCGCGGCCTCCAGCCGGAGACGGTGCTCGTCCGGCGTTCCTCGCTCGAGGACGTCTTCCTCCGGCTCACCGGCCGATCCCTCATCGAATGAGGGCCTGGCGATGACCGCCCTCGCGCACCCGACCTCGACGATCGCCCGGGTCGTCGAGCATCGGCTGCTCGAGTACCGGCACACGTTCCGAGCCAGCCTGTTCAGCTCGTTCCTCACCCCGGTGCTGTTCCTGGCGGCCATGGGCCTCGGCCTGGGCACCTACGTTGACGCCTCGACGAACCCCGCGCTGCACGGCGTGTCCTACATCGCGTTCCTGGCGCCCGGGCTCCTCGCCGCCTCGTGCATGCAGTCGGCGGCCTTCGAGGCGATGTTCCCGATCATGGCAGGGCTGCTCTGGAATCGGATCTTCCACGCGATGCACGCGACGCCGATCTCGGGGCGCGACATCGCGCTCGGCAACCTCATCTGGATCGCGCTTCGGATGGTGCTCGTCGCGACGGTGTTCACGGTCGTCATCGTGCTGTTCGGCGCGGCGGCATCGCCACTCATCGTGCTGGCCATCCCAGCCGCAGCCCTGACGGGACTCGCCTTCGCGACCCCGATCGCGGCCTTCGCGGCGACCCAGCGCACGCCCGAGAAGTTCAACGCGATCTTTCGCTTCGGGATCATGCCCCTGTTCCTGTTCTCGGGGACGTTCTACCCGATCGAATCGCTGCCGGCCGTCGTCCAGCCGCTCGCCTGGATCACGCCGCTGTACCACGGGGTCGCGCTCGCCCGCGGCCTGTCGCTCGGCACGATCGGGCAGGCACCCGGCATGGCCCTGATCCACCTGCTCGTCCTGCTCGGATTCATCGTCGTCGGAACGTGGTTCGCGATCCGGACGATCGATGCCCGCCTGGTGCGCGGATGACCGCCCTGCGGCTGACGCCGACGTTGCTCATCGGGAGCCGCCGATCGCTCCGCCTGATCGAGCGGAACCTGTACGTCTACAAGCACGGCTGGCTCATCCTCGTATCCGGCTTCTTCGAGCCCCTCTTCTACCTGCTCAGCATCGGCTTCGGGCTGGGCGCGCTGATCGGCACGATCCCGGGCCCCGGCGGCCAACCGATCTCGTACCAGCTGTTCGTCGCCCCCGCGCTGCTGGCCAGCTGGTCGATGAACGGCGCGATCAGCGAGGCGACCTTCAACTTCTTCTTCAAGCTCAATTACAACAAGACGTTCACCTCGATCCTGTCGACCCCGCTCTCGCCGGGCGACGTCGCGGTCGGGGAGCTCGCGTGGGCGCTCATCCGGGGCGGGCTCTACGCGATCGGGTTCATGGCCGTCCTGATCGTGCTCGGGCTTGTCGTGTCGCCTTGGGTGATCCTCGCGGTCCCCGCGGCACTGCTCGTCGGCTTTGCCTTCGGCGCGGTCGGGATGGCCGCGACGTCGTTCATGAAGACGTGGCAGGACTTCGACCTCATCCAGCTCGTGATCCTGCCGTTGTTCCTCTTCTCGGCCACGTTCTATCCGATCGAGACCTATCCCGAGGCGCTCCGGGTGGTCGTGCAGCTGACGCCGCTCTACCAGGGCGTGAACCTGATCCGCTCCCTGACCGTCGGCGCGATCAGCCCGATCCTGTTCGTCCACGTCGTGTACCTGGTCGCGATGGGGATCGCCGGCTTGCTAGTGGTCTCGCGACGGCTGGATCGCCTCCTGCTCAAGTGACGCGCGCGGGTTGACGGACCTCGACGCGCTCGCGGCCCTCACGGCCGAGATTGTTGCCTGCCGGCGCTGCCCGCGTCTCGTCGAATGGCGCGAACGGGTCGCGCGGGAGAAGGTGGCTCGATTCCGCGACGAGACCTACTGGGGTCGGCCGCTGCCGGGGTTCGGCGACCCGGACGGGCGGATCCTCATCATCGGCCTCGCACCGGCGGCCCACGGAGGTAATCGGACCGGCCGGGTGTTCACCGGGGACGCGTCGGGTGACTTCCTGTGGGCGGCCCTCGACGCGGCGGGCCTGGCCGATCGACCCTCGTCGCGCCGTGCCGATGACGGACTGACCTTGACCGACACGTACATCGCGGCGGCGGTCCGTTGCGCCCCGCCGCTGAACAAGCCGACGATCGAGGAGCGCGATACGTGCGGACCGTTCCTCGCGCGCGAGCTCGCGTTGCTCGATCGCGTGCGCGTGGTGCTGGCGCTCGGGTCGTTCGGGTGGGACGCCACCCTGCGGGCCCTGGCGTCCCTCGAGCATCGACCGGCGCCGGGCGTGCGGCCCAGGTTCGGCCACGGGGCGGAGGCGCGGGTCGGCCCGTACGCGCTCCTGGCCTCGTACCACCCGTCGCAACAAAATACGTTCACAGGTCGGCTGACGGCCACGATGTTCGACGAGGTCATCCGACGCGCCATCGAGCTCGCGACTGGATAGTGTCACCGCGTTGGGCGACAGCCGACGCCCGCCTCCGATCATCGGGGCCCGCCGCCATGGCCCGATGGATGGACGTGGTCAGATCGACCCGCGTATCGTGGCCCAAGGGTTGCGTTTGGGACCAGCCGACGGTCGCGGTGCGAGTCGATGTGATCCGGGAGCATGGGTGCGCATGACTACGATCCGGGCGGTCGAGGTAGCTGAGCGCTCGCGCGCACTGAACATCCAGATGCTGGCGTTTAGCGCGGACCCGGTGATCCGCTGGCTGTGGCCCGAGCCCGACGCCTACGTCCGACACTTTCCGGCGCTCCTGGCCGGATTCGGTGGTCGTGCGTTCGAGAATGGAACCGCGTACGTCACCGACGACTTTCGAGGTGGGACGCTTTGGCTTCCGCCCGGCGTGGGTCCCGACGACGACGCGCTGGAGGCGGTCGCTCGTGACGCGGTATCGGAGCCGACCCGCTCCGTGCTTCTCTCGATCTTCGAGCAGATGAGTGGATCGGTTCCTGCCGAACCTCACTGGCATCTCGCCTTCGTCGGTGTCGACCCATTCTGGAGCGGCAGCGGCATCGGTGCCGCATTGCTGGGCGATGCGCTGGACAGGATCGACGAGGAGGGCTCACAGGCCTATCTCGAGTCCACCAACCCTCGAAACGTCACGCTCTACCAGCGCCACGGCTTCAACGTGATCCGCGAGATCCGCGTCGGCGACGCGCCCCCGCTCATTCCCATGTTGCGTTCGTCCCACTGACCTCGTGCAACGCCACGATCGCAGGTAAGCCCCATGCTCAGTTCAGGTCGTTGTCTGCCGTTGGCGGAGAAGGGAGCGTGCGCCAGATGAGTCAGCGGACGAACGAGGCGGACATCGCGGCAGTGACCGAAACAGTTCGCGCCTACTACGACGGGATGATGACGGGTGATGAGGCCAAGCTCGGCCGCGCGTTCCATCCCCGAGCCTGCATCGTCGGCAACGAGCAGGGCGAGTTGTACTGGGCGACCCTCGACGAATTCGTCGCCGACTGTAAGAAGGCGGTCGCACAAGCAGGATCCCACGAATGGCGTATCGATGGCCTCTCGTTCGAAGGCGATACCGCCCTGGTCCGGCTGGGCGGCCAATACGCCGGCGTGTGGTACAGCGACGATCTGTCCATGCTCCGGATCGACGACGCTTGGCGCATCGTTCACAAGACGTTCTACCCACATCCCGGAACCTGATGCCAGCGACCGCAGTGGCCAACTGACTCGCTTGGGCCTCATCGGCCTTGGGTCAACGTGATTGCAGGGGCTAGGACCCGAGTCAGCAGAACACGTTCACCGGGCGGCTGACGGCGTCGATGTTCCAGTCGGTCGTCGATCGGGCCCGGGACGTCGCCGCGAGCCTCTCGTAGACTTCCCGAAGGCATGGCCACGACCGAGCGCGATCTCTACCAGGTCCTCGGCGTCGAACGCGGTGCGAGCGACGCCGAGATCAAGCGCGCCTTTCGCAAGCTCGCCCAGCAGTGGCATCCCGACGTCAATGCCGATGCCGCGGCGCAGGTGCGGTTCACCGAGATCAACGAGGCCTACCAGATCCTGTCGGATCCGGAGCGCCGCCAGCGCTACGACATGTTCGGCCGCGCCGGGGTGGACGGTGGAGCCGGTGCCGGCACCGGGTTCGAGGGGTTCGGCGGCTTCAGCGACATCTTCGACGCGTTCTTCGGCGGGGCCGCGGCGGCGGGCAGCGCGCGACGTGGCCGGCCGCAGCCCGGCGCGGATCTGCGCTACGACCTGCGGATCACGTTCGAGGAGGCCGTGCGGGGCGTCGAGAAGGAGATCGAGTTCCGCGTGCTGGGCCGCTGCGAGACGTGTGCCGGCACGGGGGCCAAGCCCGGCACCGAGGCAACGACCTGCCCGCAGTGCAACGGCCGCGGCGAGGTCCGCAGCGTGCGCCAGACGATGCTCGGGCAGATGGTCAACGTCACGGCCTGCCCACGCTGCCGGGGCGAGGGCAAGATCGTCGAGACCCCGTGCGAGACGTGCCACGGCGACGGCCGCACAGAACGCAAGCGCAGCCTCCGGGTGTCGATCCCGGCGGGCATCGACGAGGGCCACCAGATCCGGCTGACGAACGAGGGCGAGGTCGGGCCACGCAGCGGGCCGTCCGGCAGCCTGTACGTCGCGGTCCATGTCACGCCCCATCCGACGCTGAAGCGCGACGGCACTGAGCTCTATTACGAGGCGCACGTCTCGATCGCGAGCGCCGCTCTCGGGACGACGATCAAGGTCCCGACGGTCGATGGGGACGAGGAGGTCGAGATCAAGGCCGGGACACAGCCCGACACCGAGATCCGGCTCCGGGGCAAGGGCGTGCCGCATCTGCGCCGAAATGCCCGGGGCGATCTCCACGTGCTCGTCGACGTCGTCGTCCCCTCGAAGCTGACCAAGCGCCAGCGCGAGCTGCTCGAGGCTTACGCCGCCGAGAGCGGCGACGACCACGGTCCCGGTGGGTTCTTCGACAAGGTCCGTGACGCGCTCGGCTGAGGCCGGTCACGATTCCGCCGGAGCGTGGCTGGAGCTGGCGGTCGACGCGGACCTCGAGGCGGTCGAGGTCGTGAGCGAGATCCTCTCCCGGGTCGCGACCGGGGGCACGTCCGTGGAACCCGCTTTCGACCTGATCGATGAGGGGCTCGGCGCCCGGATCGACCCGACCCGCCCGGCCGTGGTCCGCGGCTATGTGCCCGCGCGGGACGCGTCCGCGGCCGAGGCCGCCGCCGCGGCAGCAGCCGACGCCCTCGGCCATCTCCAGGCGTTCGGTCTGCGCCCGATCGGCAACCTGCGCACGCGCGTCGTCCACGAGGCGGACTGGGCCGACGCCTGGAAGGCGTACTTCCCCGTCCTGCATATCGGCCGCCGGATCGTGATCCGGCCGACGTGGCGGCGCCATCGTCATGCCCCCGACGACGTCGTCCTCGCCCTCGATCCGGGGATGGCGTTCGGGACGGGTCTCCACCCGACCACGCGCCTGTGCCTGGCGATGCTGGAGGAGCTGGGCGACCGTGGCGCCCTGGACGGCGCGCGCGTCCTCGACGTCGGGTGCGGCTCGGGGATTCTCGCGATCGCCGCGATCCGGCTTGGGGCGACGACCGCGCTCGGCATCGACACGGACCCGATCGCGGTCGAGGCGACGACCGCCAATGCCCGACGGAACGCCGTCGCCCGTCGCCTGCGCGCCCGGATCGGGAGCCTGCCCACGGCCGAGCCGCCGGCCGACGTCGTCCTGGCCAATCTGATCGCCGGCTTACTGGTGAACCTCGCGACCGAGTTGTATGACGCGGTTCGGCCGGGTGGGACGCTGATCGCGTCGGGGATATTCATCGACCGCGAGGCCGATGTCCGGAGCGCCTTGACGGCGGCCGGGCTCGAGTCGGTCCGCCGGGTGGTCGAGGGCGACTGGGTCGCCCTCGAGGCACGCCGACCGGCCTGATCGCGCTCGACCGTACAATCGTCGCCGATGCCCACGACCCTCCTGCCGATCCTGCTCGGCGCGCACATCGCCCTGGCCGTGGGCCTGTTCCTGCCATCGATCCTGCTGCCCTTCACGCTGCGCACCCGCCGAGCTGCCGTCGAGTCGGGCAGCCCGGTCGTCCGCGTCCTCCTGGCGTCGCAGGCCAACGGCACGCTGGTCATGGGCGGGGGACTCGCGCTGACCGGGATCGGCCTGCTCGCCATCCTCGGGCCGACGATCCTGCAGCAACCGTGGCTGATCGTTGCCCTCGCGATCTACGCGGCGAACCTCGCCCTCGCGTTCTTCATCCAGCGCCCGAACCTGCGCCGCCTGGTCGGGATCACGGCTGCGGCCGACGACACGACCTGGAAGGCGCGGGCTCGACGCCAGCGGTACGTGTCGTACCTGATGGCCGGGCTCGTCGGCACGATCGGCTTCCTGATGAGCTCCAAACCCACACTCTGGTGACCGAGATGCCCGATCCCGCGCCGACGGATTGCCTGTTCTGTCGCATCGTCGCCGGTCAGCTGCCGTCGACCCGCGTCTACGAGGACGATCAGGTCATCGCGATCCGGGACATCGCGCCGCGAGCGCCGACCCATATCCTGTTGATCCCGCACCGCCATATCGCCTCGGCCCTGGACCTGACCGAGGCGGACGGCCCGCTCCTGGGACGTCTGTTCCACATGGCCGCCGATCTCGCCCGGTCGGAGGGCATCGCCGAGGCCGGCTACCGGCTCGTGTCGAACGTGGGCCGCTGGGGCGGCCAGTCGGTCGATCACCTGCACGTGCATCTCATGGGCGGCCGGGCCTTCACGTGGCCGCCCGGGTGAGGCATCGCCTCTTCGCGGCGCTGGTCACCCTGGCGCTCACCGCCTGCGGGACCTCCGCCGCGCCGCCGGCCAGCCTCCCGCCGCCGGCCTCGATCGGACCGGCCCTGACCGTCAGCCCGGCCGTCGGGCTCACGCGCGGCGAGCTCGTCCGGGTGCTCGGAGCGCAGCAGCTCGTCCTCACCGACACGCAGAACCCGTTCCGTCCACCCGAGGGGCCGGCGTTGACCGCTGCGCCGCGTGCCGTCTACCAGGTGATCCTGCCGGACGATCCGACGAAGGGCTACATCGTCGTCTACGAGTTCAGCGACCCGGCCCGAGCGGCCGCGGCCGGCGCCGACCAGGCCGCTTACCTCGCCAGCGGTCCGGGGCGCATCCAGGCGCCCGATGGCGAGATCCACATCATTCGCCAGGTCGGGTCGACGATCGTCTTCTACTCGTGGATCCCCGAGGGCGCCAAGGACGCGCGGGCGCCGGGGATCCAGGCGGCGCTCGAGACGATCGGCCTCGGGATCCCGATCCCCGGCTGAGCTTCGCTCGCCCTCGCTGAGTTCGCCCGCCTCCGGTGAGCCTCAGCCGCCGTCGCTGACCGGCAGCGGCGCGTCGCCCGCTGCCCAGCGGCGGACGGGATCGCGCTTGACCTTGAGCGTGTGGGTGCGCGGGAAGTCCTCGTCCGGCCAGAGGCGCCATGCGGCGATCCGCTGGTTCGGCCCGAGCGAGGCGTTGGCCGCCTTGAGCGCCGCGTCCAGGCGCGCGCGCTGGTCCTCGGGAGCGACGTCGGCATCGCCGAGCACGACGGCCTCCACCCGTCCCGGCGCGGTCTCGACCACGACGGACTCGCGCAGGCCGGCGACGCGGAGGGCGTTCTCGAGGTCCTCGGGAAACACGTTGAAGCCGTTCGGCAACACGATGATGTCCTTGATGCGGCCGGACAGGATGAGCCGGCCTGCCGGGTCGAACCGCCCGATGTCGCCGGTCCGGTACCAGCCGTCGGCCGTGAACGCCTGGGCCGTGAGCTCCGGAGCGTTCCAGTAGCCCTTGAACACGGTCCGGCCGCGGAACTGGATCTCGCCGCCCTCGCCGAGGCGTATCTCGACGCCGTCCGGGGGCCGGCCCACCGTCCCCAGGCCGTGATCGTCGAGCCGCGTCGAGCTCCCGGTGCCGGTCTCGGTCGCCCCGTATCCCTGGAGGACCGTGACACCGATGTCCTCCCAGGCCTGCTGGACAGCCGGCGGCAGGAACGCCCCCGCCGACATGAACAGCCGGAAGTGGCCGCCGAGCTGCTTGTGCACGCTCGAGAAGAGCCAGCGCCGCGCCGCCGCCGGCAGTCGCCGGGCGACGCGCCGGAGTCGATCGAACGCGGCCCGCCGGCCGCGCTTGTCGACCTCGCGCTCGATCGCGCTCCAGAACAGGTCGAGGACCTGGGGAACGACGACCATCGAGGTCACTCGATGCTCGCGCAGGGCATCGAAGATGACCCGCGGATTCCGGCTGCGGACGTACAGGACGTCCGCGCCGACGTCGAGCGCGTAATAGAGCGTGACCGACTGCTCGAGCAGGTGTGACAGCGGCAGCAGCGAGACGATCCGGTGCTCCATCGCCGGGACGATCCGATGGAACGACTCGATCGAGGCCACGACGTTGTCATGGCTGAGCATCACGCCCTTGGGCGTTCCGGTCGTGCCCGAGGTGAAGATCAGCTCGAAGACCTCGTCGGGTTCGGGCCGACCCCAGGCTGCCTGTCGGGCTTCCCAATCGGGAGGGAAAAGCGGGTCGTCGTCGGCGGGCTCGGCGGCGAGCTCCTCGACCGTGGTCGTCGGGAAGTCGGCCAGCCCGGCCGCGCTCGGGTCGGGGGCGTCCCGGCCGGTCCCGAGGATCAGGTGACGAGCACCCGAGGCACGAACCGTCGTGGCGACGGCGTCGGGGGACATCCGGAGGTCGAGCGGAACCAGCACGAGCCGGGCGTGCATCGCCCCGAAGTACGCGGCGGGCAGCTCGGGGGTGGATGGCGACCAGGTGAGGATCCGGTCGCCCGACTCGAGGTCCATCTGGCGTAATCGCCAGGCCGCGATCCGCGCCCGCCGGTCGAGGTCCCGGTAGGTCCAGCGGGTCGTCGTGCCGTCATCGTGCCGCACCCCGAGGGCGAATCGGTCGCCATATCGCGCGACGGATCGCTCGAGGAGGTCGATGAGGGTCGGCATCTGGCGCCCGATGCTACAGCCTCGTCCAACGGCGCTCGTCGCAGGTTCGGCGCGTCCCGGAATTCGTGCTCGGACGGCGCTTGCCGGCCGTTTGACCCGTTCCGGACCCTCGGGTAGACTCCGGCGGCTTCGGCGGGCAACCGTCGAGCACGCGTCGCGGTCGGCTGGCCACGAGCCCGGCGCGGATCGCACGACACAAGGCCTGGGGAGGTGAACACCGATTGGCTGAAGTCCGAGTGGGTGAGAACGAGACGTTCGAAAGCGCCCTGCGCCGCTTCAACAAGAAGATCCAGCAGAGCGGCATCCTCGCGGAGGCTCGCCGCCGCGAGCACTACGAGAAGCCTTCCGTGAAGCGCAAGCGCAAGGAAGCCAAGCGCCGCAAGAACGCCCGAACGCAGGCCGGCTGAGCGGGGTCACCCCGCCACCACTGCGGCCCCGCGGGCGTCCAACGACCGCCCGAGGTAGCCAAGACCGGTGTCCCTCCGAGACCGACTCCAGAACGAAATCGCCGCCGCCATGCGCGGGGGTGATGCCCTGCGCCGGGACGTCCTGCGCATGGCCGTGAGCGCGGCCTACAACGTCGAGAAGCGCCAGGGCACGCCCCTGACCGATGACGAGCTCGTGGCCGTGCTGGCCCGGGAGGTCAAGACGCGGCGGGAATCCGTGGACGCCTTCCGCGGCGGGGGTCGCGAGGACCTCGCGACCAAGGAGGAGGCCGAGATCGCGATCCTCGCCGAGTACCTTCCGGCCGCCCTGTCCGAGTCCGATCTCGCCGCGCTCGTCGACCAGGGGATCGACGCCACCGGCGCGATCTCGGCTCGCGACCTGGGCAAGGTCATGGGCTGGCTCTCGCCACGTACCCGCGGCCGTGCCGACGGGAAGGTCGTGAGCGGGATGGTCGCCGCGGCCCTGGCCCGGGCCGACCTGGCCGGACATGACGGCGGGACGCCCGGCCACGACGGCGGGACGCCCTGAGCGCCGCGGAGCCGACCAGATGCTGACCCAGCGTGCCCCGGTGCTCGCCCGATTCACGCGCAACGACGCGACCCGCCTCGGGATCGCGACGGGCATCCTCGTGCTCGTCCTGACCGCGATCCTCGGCTCCGATATCCTGCCGAAGGAATCGCTCAACCTCCAGGTCGGCGACCTCGCCCCGCGCGACATCGTCGCGCAGAAGGCGCTCACGTTCGACAGCCAGGTTCGAACGGCCGCGGCTCGGGAGGCGGCTCGCGCGGCGGTCCAGCCGCAGTACGACTTCACGACCGACAAGGCGATCGCGATCGCTGCCGAGCAGCAGCTCGCCTTCGACACCGTCACGGGACCGGTCGACACGGCCTTCAAGACGAAGCTCACACCCCAGGAACGGGCCTCGCTCCTGACGACCTCGATGCCGACGCTCTCGAGCGACGCGCGCAAGACGCTGCTCGGGCTCGACGCGGCCCGCTGGGCCGAGGTCCGGGCCGAGGCTGCGAGGGTCCTCGACGCCACGCTTCGAACGGAGCTGCGCGACACGGAGGTCGCCGAAGCCAGGACGCGCCTCGCCGGGCGCCTTGCCGGAGGCCTCAACGAGGCTGAGCGGATGCTGGCGGCCGAGATCATCAGCCCGCTCGTCAAGCCGAACTCGTCCTTCAGCGAGGACCAGACCAACGAGGCGCGCAACGGAGCGGCCGCGGCCGTCGCGCCGGTCCAGGTCCAGGTCCGCCAGGGTCAGGTCATCGCTCGGGCCGGCGCGCCGCTCGCGGCGACGGACATCGAAATGATCGACGCGCTCGGATTGAGCAAGTCCACGGTCGACTTCACGAGTCTCGCGGGCTGGTTCCTCCTCGCCGTCCTCGTCGTCGGCATGCTCCTGGCCTGGATCTGGCGATTCCGCTCCACGCTGTGGCACCGCGACAACGTGCTCGTGCTCATCGGCCTCCTGCTCGTCGGGGCGACCCTCGCGCTCAAGATCACGGCTGACCGGTCGATCCTCCAGTTCTTCGTGCCGACAGCGGCGATCGGGATGTTGCTGGCGATCCTTCTCGACGCGTCGGTCGCGACCATCGTCATCGCGGTCATCGCGATCGTCGGCGGCGCCGTGAACGGCGGGACACTGGAATTCACGGCCTACACGTTCCTCGGCGGCATGGCCGGGATCGTGGCCGTGCGCAAGGGCGATCGGCTGCAGGTCTTCGTCCAGGCCGCGATCGCGATCTTCGTCGTGAACGCGCTGGTCGTTACGGTGTTCTCGCTCCTCGGGGCGCGCGACGTCCGCGGCATCCTCGAGCTCTGGTTCGCGTCGGCCGCCTCGGCGGTGGGATCGTCGGTGGCGGCGGTCGGCACCTTCGCCGTCCTCGGCTCGGTGTTCGGGATCATGACGGTCTTCCAGCTGCTCGAGATGGCGAATCCATCGCAGCCGCTGCTCCGCCGCCTGCTCGTGGAGACGCCGGGCACCTATCACCACTCGCTGATGGTCGGGAACCTCGCCGAGCGCGCGGCCGAGGCGATCGGCGCCGACTCATTGGTCACCCGTGTGGCCGCCTATTACCACGACGTCGGGAAGCTCGCGAACCCGCTCGGCTTCATCGAGAACCAGGCCGGTGGCGAGAACATCCACGACCAGCTCGACCCGGCGGCCAGCGCCCAGATCCTCAAGCAGCACGTCGCCGACGGCATCGATATCGCCTACGGGGCCAAGGTGCCCAAGGCGCTGATCGCCTATATCCCGCAGCACCATGGGACGGCGATCATGAGCTACTTCTACGCCAGGGCGAAGGAACGGGCGGCCGAGCCGTACGGTGGCCTGTCGACGCCCGAGGGCGCCAAGGCCGCGACGGCCGTGGACGAGCGACGGTTCCGGCACGCCGGACCCAAGCCACAGACCCGCGAGGCTGCCCTGATCATGCTGGCCGACGGGGTCGAGGCGTCGGTGCGCTCGCTCGCCTCGCGGGACGAGCCCGCCATCCGCGCCATGGTCGCCCGGATCATCGAGGAGCGGATCGCCGACGGTCAGTTCGACGAATGCGACCTCACCCTGCGCGACCTCGAGCGGATCAAGAACGCGTTCGTGGAGCAGTTGCTGGGGATGTATCACACGCGGATCGCCTATCCCCAGAACATCGTGGTCGAGCTGGAATCACGGCGCCCCGCCGTCGCCGGCGAGGGGGACAGCCAGGCCTCGTGACCCGCGCCCTGTACCGTCCGCCCTGGCGGATCGACCTGACGGTGCGGGACAGCGTCGGCGCGCCGATGCGTGCCGCGGAGCTGGCCCGAGTCGTCGCGGCGGCCCTGGAGGCGGTCCACGCTGACGGGCCGGCATCGATCGGCCTGATCCTGTCGGACGACGCGGAACTGGCGACGCTCAACGAGGCCCACCTGGGAGTCGCCGGTCCGACGGACGTCCTCTCGTTCCCGCTCGAGCCGAACCCGGGATTCGCCCTGCCGCCCGGGGCTCGGCCGCATCTCGGCGACATCGTCGTGTCCGTGGAGCGCGCCGCCGCGCAGGCCGCAGCCGGCCGCGGGGGGCAGACGGGGGACGTGCGCTGGTCGCCGGCCGACGAGCTTCGGCTGCTCGTGACCCACGGCGTCCTCCACATCTGCGGGCTCGACCACGCCGAGCCGGCGGAGGAGGCGGCGATGCGGGCGCTCGAGCTGCGCCTTCTGTCGGGCCAGCGAGAGACCTGACCCGGAGGCCGACTCGCAGCTTGACGCAGCGCCCGGCACGGCAGCGGAGACGCCATCCGCCGCGCCGGGTACCATCCGCGGGCGGCCCTCCCGCCGACGCGGCACCAGCCAGGTGCGCCCGGACGGGATTCGGGCCCTGTCGTGTTGTCCGCGGAGGATCGGGTGAAGGTCGTCATCGGTCTGGGAAACCCCGGATCGCAGTACGCCGGGACGCGCCACAACGTCGGCTGGCTCGTGCTGGACCGGCTGGCCGAGCGTGCCGGCTGGACCGGTCGCGGCCGGCAGCGCGATAACGCGCACGTCGCGATGGGCCGCTTTCGCGGCTTGGACCTCACCCTCGTCAAGCCCCTCACGTATATGAACGATTCGGGTCGGGCCGTGCGCAAGGTCATGGCCCGCGAGCACGTCCCACTGAACGAGATCCTCGTCGTCGCGGACGACTTCGCGCTGCCGTTCGGCAAGCTGCGGTTCCGCGAGGCCGGCAGCCACGGTGGCCACAACGGCCTGCGATCGATCATCGAGGAGCTCGGCACCGAGAAGTTCAGCCGCCTCCGGGTCGGCATCGGCGACCCGGTGCACAACGGCCGCGACCACGTGCTCTCGCGATTCGAACCCGACGAGGTCCAGCGACTCGACGAGCTGCTTGACGCCGCAGCGGACGGCGTCGAGGCCTGGGCCCGCGAGGGCACGAGCAAGGCCTCGAACCGATCGAATGCGTTCCAGCTCCGGGCGGCCGATGTCGATCGACTGGCGCCGCCCGGCGAGGTCGACGGCCCGCCCGACGAGGCCTGCGTCCGCCGGACGAAGACCGGCTGGCGGCGGGTGCTTCCGAGCCGCGACCGCGACGATGCCTGACGGCCCGACGCGAGCCACCCCGCCGCTCCGGGGGCGGCGCGGGCGCGACCGCCGGATCGCCGCGCAGGCCGCCTCCGAGTTCGCCGCGCGCCATGCGCCGCCCCGCGACGAGGACGCGGTCGATTTCGACGCGGCCGCCGTCGACGCCGAGGTCGAGGACGTCGCTCGGGTCGACGGACACCAACCCGCGCCGGTTCGAGCGCCGGCTGCGGCTCGTCCCGAGGCCCGGCGGGCCGCCAGCGCCCACCGCCTCCCCGACCTGTCGGCGTTGCCGCCGCTGCTGGCCGCGACCGGATCGTTCGGCTCGCTCCGCGAGCGCCTGGGAACGCCGGCCGATCTCGGTCGCGTCGGCCGCCACGCCGGGCTCGTCGCCGTCCCGCACGGCGCCAAGTCGTACCTGGCCGCGGCGATCGCGCTCGGTGAGCCGCTCATCTGGATCGCCCGCGATGCCGAGATCGGCGACCGGGTCGCAGAGGAGCTCGCGGCCTGGATCGGCGATCCGGGTGTCGTCGCGGTGCTCGAGCCGCGCACGGCGCTCGCCTACGAGCGCAGTGAGCTCGTCGCTGACGAGACGGCGGCCCGGGTTGCGGCGCTTGCCGCGTGGCGCAACGGCCGCGCCCGCGTCCTCGTCGCGAGTGTCCAGGCGCTGCTCCAGCACACGATCGCGCCCGCCGACCTGCCCGAGCACCCGCGCGAGCTGACGAGCGGCACCCGCCTCCATCAGGAGGCCCTCCTGCGCGCGCTCTTCGACCTCGGCTATGTGCCGGTGCTCGAGGTCGCAGGACGGGGCGAGTTCGCCCGCCGCGGCGGCATCGTCGATGTCTTCCCGCCGTCGCTCGACCTCCCGGTACGAATCGAGTTCTTCGGCGACGAGATCGACTCGCTGCGCGCGTTCGACCCGACCGATCAACGCGCGACGGGCCCGCTCGAGCGCGCCGTCCTCATGCCCGCGTCGGAGTTCCTCCTCCCCCCCACGGGCGTGGCCGCGACCCGCGAGCGCCTGGGCCGCGCCGCCGGCCGCCTCCCCGAGCGGCTCATCGCCGACCTCGCCCGGTTCGAGGGTGCCTCCGACGATCCGCTTCGCGCGACGCCGACCGGTTCGGCGGCCGCCGGTGCCCGGGCGATCGCCGTCGGCGATGCCGCCGAGGTGTGGGCGGCCCAGCTCGCCCCGGCGACCGCGCTCGACCACGTCGCGCCGGGCACCCTGCTGGTCCTCGACGAGCCCGGCGACCTCGCGGAGGCCGCCGAGTTCCTGTGGCGCCAGGCCGACGAGCGCCGGACCGAGCTCGTGGAGGCAGGCGAACTGCCGAAGGACTGGCCCTCGACCTACCTGCCGCCGAGCGACTGGAAGGCCCGCCTCGTGGCCTCGCGGACCCTGGAGCTGACCTGGGAATCGGAGCCCGCGGCGGAGGCCGCCATGGCATCCGGCGCACGCGGGTCGGGGGATCTGTTCGGGTGGCGGGAGCCCGCCTTGCCGTTCGGCCGGGCCGGCCGACTCGACGAGGCGGTCGTCGGATGGCGCGAGGATGGCGCGCGGATCGTGCTGGCCTCGGACCAGGCGCCACGTCTGGCCGATCTGCTCGACGAGGCCGGCCACAACGTGGCGGTCGTCGAGCGGGTCGTCGAGGCGCCGCCGCCCGGGGCGATCACCCTCGTCGGTCGCAGTCTCAACGGCGGGTTCGGTGGCGGGCCCGACGGCCTCGTCTTCGTCACCGATCGCGAGTTGTTCGGCACGGTCCGCGTCCGCCGGCCCAAGGCCCTCCGGCGGGTCGTGCCGCGCGACATCCTCGAGCGCCTGGCGCCAGGGGACCTGGTCGTCCATATCGATCACGGTGTCGCGCGCTACGAGCGGATGCTGCGGCGCGGCGGGGAGGGGGAGGACCGCGACTACCTCGAGCTGTCGTTCGCGGGTGGCGACCGGATCTTCGTGCCGGTGGAGCAGATCGCCCGGGTGACGCGTTACTCGGGTGGGGAACGGCCGGCGCTCTCCAAGCTGGGCGGGACGGAGTGGCTGCGCGCCAAGCAGCGCGTCCGCAAGGCCGTCACGGAGCTGGCCGATGAGCTGCTGGCCCTGTACGCCACGCGCTCGGCGGCCAGGGGCCACGCGTTCTCCGACGACACCCCCTGGCAGGCCGAGATGGAGGCGAGCTTCCCGTACGAGGAGACCGCCGACCAGCTGCGCGCGGCCCTCGAGGTGAAGGCCGACATGGAGCGCCAGCAGCCGATGGACCGCCTCGTCGTCGGGGACGTGGGCTACGGCAAGACCGAGGTCGCGCTGCGGGCCGCGTTCAAGGCCATCCAGGACGAGCGCCAGGTCGCGGTGCTCGTCCCGACGACCGTGCTCGCAGCCCAGCACCATGCGACGTTCAGCCAGCGGTTCGCGGCGTTCCCCATCGAGGTCCGCCTCCTGTCCCGGTTCGTGCCGGCGCGGGAGCAGGCCGCCACGCTCAACGGCCTGGCCGACGGGACCGTCGATCTGGTCATCGGCACGCATCGGCTGCTCAGCAAGGACGTCCGGTTCCGGGACCTGGGTCTCGTCGTCGTCGACGAGGAGCAGCGGTTCGGGGTGGCCGCCAAGGAGCGGCTGAAACAACTCCGTCGCGAGGTCGATGTGCTCACCCTGTCGGCGACCCCGATCCCGCGCACGCTGAACCTCGCTCTCGCCGGGATCCGCGACCTCAGCGTCATCGAGACACCGCCCGAGGACCGCCTGCCTATCCAGACGCGGGTCGCCGAGGCGTCGGCGGGCCTGGTCCGCGACGCGATCCTGCGCGAGCTCGATCGCGGCGGGCAGGTCTTCTACGTCCACAACCGGGTCGAGACGATCGAGGCGCAAGCCGAGCAGCTCCGCCGCCTCATCCCGAGCGCCAGCTTCGTCGTCGGCCACGGCCAGATGCCGGAGGGATCGCTCGAGAAGGTGATGATCGCCTTTGCCGACGGTGCCGCCGGCGTCCTCGTCTGCACGACGATCATCGAATCGGGGCTCGACATCCCGAACGCGAACACGATCATCATCGACCGCGCGGACACGCTCGGACTCGCGCAGCTCTACCAGCTGCGGGGGCGCGTGGGCCGCAGCAGCCGCCGGGCCTATGCCTACCTGCTCTATCGGCGGCGCGAGCGGCTGAGCGACGAGGCGCGCAAGCGGCTCCAGGCGATCTTCAACGCGTCCGAGCTCGGGGCCGGCTTCCAGATCGCCCTGTCCGATCTCGAGATCCGCGGCGCCGGCAACATCCTCGGCGGTGAGCAGTCCGGTCACATGGCCGCCGTCGGCTTCGACCTCTACTCGCGGATGCTGGCCGAGGCGGTCGAGACGCAGAAGGCCTCGCTCGAGGGCCGCGCCCCACTCGTCACCCCGGTCCAGGCGGTGGTCGACCTGCCGGTCGAGGCTCACCTCCCGAGCGACTACGTCCCGGACGACGCCCAGAAGCTCGAGCTGTACCGCCGGCTGGCCCGGGCGCGCACCGGCAGCGACTTCGCGGCGTTCCGCCAGGACGTCATCGACCGGTTCGGACCCTTGCCAACACCGGTCGGCCGGCTCATCGAGGTCGCCGAGCTCCGGCTCGCCGCCGAGGCGGCCGGGATCGCATCGATCGCCCGGGAGGCGGGCTGGCTCGTCGTGCGGTTTGGCGCGACGCTCACCCGGGCGATGGCGATGCGACTGCTCGGCGAGGGCGGACTGCCCGGGGTCAAGCCGGCAGATCTGACGTTCGGCGTGAACCAGGTCCGGATCCGCGCGCCCCAGGCCGCCGAGCGTGCCTGGGGGCTCACCCAGGCGGTGGTGGCCCGGCTGGGTGCCCCGCCCGCCGGCGCCTGAGGGCCCGTCGTTCAGCCCAGGAGCAGCAGCCGCGCCGCGACGACCAGCCCCACGACGATGATCACGCCGCGCAGGAAGAGCGGGGACATCCGGCGACCCAACAGCGCTCCGAGCTGACCGCCGACGATCGAGCCGACCCCGAGCAGGACCGCGATCCGCCAGTCGACCGGGGCGATCGCGATGAAGATCACCGCAGCGACGCCATTGATGATGACGGTGATCGCGTTCTTGAGCCCGTTGAGACGCTGGAGGTCGTCGTCGACGAGGATCGCGAGCAGCGCGATGAGGATGACCCCCTGTGCCGCGCCGAAATAGCCGCCGTAGATGCCCGTGAGATAGACGGTGGCGACGAGGATCGGGCCACCGTCGCGGCCCACGTGGGCGACACCGGCGTCGGTTCGCCGGCGCAGGATCCAGGCCGACACCCGGGGCTGCACCGCGACGAGGGCGCAGGCGACGAGGATGAGGATCGGGACGATCCGAACGAAGGCTTCGGCCGGCAGGGCGAGCAGCAGCAGGGCGCCGGTCAGGCCACCGAGACCGCCCGCGACGAGCACTGGGATCGCGCGCGACCGCTGGCCCGCCATCTCGCGGCGGTAGCCCACCACCCCGCTGGCGGAGCCCGGGACGAGGCCCACCGTGTTCGAGACGTTCGCGACGAGCGGCGGGAAGCCAAGCAGGAGGAGCGTCGGGAAGGTGATCAGCGAGCCCGACCCCACGATCGTGTTGATCGCGCCGGCAGCGATGCCGGCCAGGACGATGAGGACCGCCCCGAGCGCGTCGATCACGCGCCGGTCCGGTCGGGTGTTCGCATCAGGGTATGGTAGAGAGCCGGGTGGCCCGGGCGCCTGGTCCGGCCGCGCGGCCGCGATCGAGGACAGCGTGTCCGACGGGGCGCGGGCCAGATCGGTGGCGAGGCTGTGAGCATGAACGCGTCGCGGCGAGGACCCGAGCTCCAGACCGAGCGGCTGCTGCTTCGCCGCTGGGTCGAGGCCGATCGGGCACCGTTTGCGGCCATGAACGCCGACCCGCTCGTCATGGAGCATTTCGAGGCGACCCTGGAGGCCGCGACGAGTGACGCCTGGCTCGCCCGGATGGACGCCCGTTTCGAGCTCACCGGGTACGGACTCTGGGCGGTCGAGCGGCGCTCCGACAGCCGCTGGCTGGGCATGACCGGACTGGCCGCCCCCACCTTCGAGGCGGCCTTCACCCCGCGCGTCGAGGTCGGCTGGCGATTCGCCGCCGAGCTCTGGGGACACGGCTACGCCACCGAGGCGGCCCAAGCCGCGATCGAGTACGGGTTCTCGTCATCGGGCTGCGCGAGATCGTGTCGTTCACGACGGTCGGCAACCGGCGGTCGCGCGCCGTCATGGAGCGCCTCGGCATGGTGCACGATCCGGCTGACGACTTCGAGTATCCGCGGTTGCCCGAGGGCCATCCCCAGCGACCACACGTCCTGTACCGCCGCACCGCACCCGGCTAGCGAACGCCGGCGCGGCGACAGGATGGGGCTCGTCTGGCGATGACGGCCGTCTCCGGCGGACGGACGGGCGCGGGTGCAGACTTCGCCGATGTCACCCGGCACCTCCGACGGCGGCCTGTTCTCACCCGGCCGGCGCAGCCTCACGGTCGGTCTGGTTCTGACGATCACGCTCGTCGCCTTCGAGGCGCTCGCCGTCTCCACGGTCATGCCCAAGGTCGTCCGCGAGCTGCAGGGCATCGAGCTGTACGGCTGGGTCTTCACCGCGTTCGTGCTCGCCTCATTGATCGGCATCGTCGTGAGTGGCGGGCTCATCGATCGGCGCGGCCTCGGGCTCCCGTTCGCCCTGGGCCTCGGACTGTTCGCGGCGGGCCTCATCGCCGGCGGCCTCGCTCCCTCGATGCCGATGCTCGTTCTGGCGCGCGTGGTCCAGGGGCTCGGCGCCGGGGCCATCCCGCCGATCGCGTACGTGGCGATCGGGCGCAGCCTCCCGGAGCGTCTCCGCCCGAAGATGTTCGCGACGCTGTCCACCGCGTGGGTATTGCCCGGCGTGTTCGGCCCGGCCATCGCCGGGGCCGTGGGCGACACGATCGGGTGGCGGGCGGTGTTCCTCGGCCTCCTGCCTCTCATCGCGATCGCGGCCGCGATGACGTTCCCGGCCGTGCGCCGGGTCGACGCGCGCCCGGAGGCGATCGATGCGGAGGGCGCAGCGGCGGCCTCCCTGCGCCGCCGCCTGCCGCTGGCGTTGCTCGTGGCAGCCGGCGCCGGCCTCTTCCTCGCGGGGCTCACGAGCGGGCAGCCGCTCCTTCTCGTCGGCATGACCGTCGCCGGGGCGCTGATCGGCCTGCCGGCACTCAGCCGGCTGACCCCGCCCGGGACGCTGCGCGTTGCCCGCGGCCTGCCCGCCGCGGTCCTGTTCCGCGGGATCCTGACGTTCTGCTTCTTCGCGGTCGACGCCTACGTGGCGCTGACCCTTGTCGAGTGGCGCGGCCAGACGCTGACGCAGGCGGGGATCAGCCTGACGGCTGCCACCCTCGCCTGGACGTCGGGATCGTGGATCCAGGCCCGGTTCGCTTCGCGCTGGGGCCCGGATCAATTCGTCCGGGCGGGGCTCGCCGTCGTGGCCCTCGGCCTCGCCGCGTTCATCATCGTGCTGGACCGGGATGTTTCGGAGTGGCTGGCGATCCCCACGTTCGGGTTGGCCGGGCTCGGCATGGGACTCGCCTACGCGCCGCTGACGCTCATCGTGTTGCGCGAGTCGCCGGCATCGGAACAGGGAGCGGCCACGGCGGCCCTGTCGCTGACCGACTCGCTGGGCACGGCGCTCGGCACCGGGGTGACCGGGGCGATCGTGGCGGCCTCCATCCGCGGGAGCGGTGCGCCGGTTGGCGGCCTGGCGGCCGCCTTCGGTCTCGCCGTCGGCGTGGCCCTCATCGGCCTCGTCCTGAGCCGGCGGCTGTCGTCGGCGGCGGTTCGCGTGCCGTCCGTCAGCGGCGTGGTCGTGCCCGGATCGTGATCTTCCCGATCGGCGACGCGCGGCGCCTGCGGTAGACTTCGGGCGGCCTGCGCCGTGAGCCTCGCGGTGCCAACCCCGCCGACCGATGGAGGTCACCACGCCGATGTCCGCCGAGGAGTTGCGCGAGAAGATCCGCGAGATCCCCGACTTTCCCAAGCCGGGGATCCTCTTCTACGACATCACGACCCTGCTCAAGGACCCGGTCGCCTACAAGGAGTCCATCGATCTCATGCTCGCGCCCTACGCGGGCGAGCGGATCGACCTCGTCGTCGGGATGGAGTCGCGCGGATTCATCTTCAGCGCCCCGATGGCCTATCTGCTCGATGCGGGCCTGATCCCGGTGCGCAAGCTGGGCAAGCTGCCGGCCGAGACGATCACCGTCGAATACGCACTCGAGTACGGCTCCAACACCCTCGAGATCCATCGAGATGCGATCGCGTCCGGGCAGAAGGTCCTCATCGTCGACGACCTGCTCGCGACCGGCGGCACGGTGAAGGGCACGGTCGAGCTCGTCGAGCGACTCAAGGGCGAGGTCGTCGGGCTGGCGTTCCTCGTCGAGCTCGAGTTCCTCAAGGGCCGCGACCGGCTCGATGGACGCCGGGTCACCAGCGTCATCAAGTACTGACCGGTCTGCCGAGCGAGACCCAGCCATTGGCCGATCCCTCCCACCCCGTGCAGCCCGACCGCGACCCCTCGCCCGCGGTACCTGAGCCCGCGGTACCTGAGCCCGCGGTACCTGAGCCTGCGACCCCATCGCCTGCGGCCGGCGGTCCGGGCGACGAGCCCACGGCCACGCCTGCGCCGGACGACACCGATCTCGGCCGGCGCCGGTTCTTCCGGCAGTTCGCGGGCGAGCTCTTCGAGGGTGCCGCCACCGTGGTCGGCGCCGCCCAGGCGCTCCAGCGGGCCTCGGCCGAGGCGGCGGGCGCGATCCTCGATCCGGCCTCGCTCGGACTCCCGCCCAATCCGGCGGAGGCGCCCGCGGCTCCGACCGGGTTTCGTACCCCGTTCCGGGAAAGCCCGGGCGTCCTGCACGTCGTCGACCAGCGCTTGCTGCCAGACCAGCTCGTGGAGGTCGACATCCGTTCGGCGTCCGAGGCGGCCCACGCGATCCGGTCCATGGTCGTCCGCGGCGCTCCGGCGATCGGCCAGGTGGCGGCGATCGGACTGGCCCTCACCGCGCAACGAGTTCGGGACGGTCGGCCCTACGCTCGGCGCGCCACGATCCGCGGCGCCGCGGTCGCCCTGGTCGACAGCCGCCCCACGGCCGTCAGCCTGCGCTTGGCCGTGGACCGGCTCATGGCCCGATACGAGGCCGTGGGCGAGCTGCTGGATGACGGCGGGCCCATCGCCGACGCGCTGCGCGAGGAGGCCGACACGATCGTCTTCGAGACGACCGAGGATCATGGCCGGCTCGCTGAGTTCGGCCGGGCCGCCCTGACGTTTCCGCCCGACCGAGCGTTGCAGATCCTCACCCACTGCAATACGGGGCCGTTGGCCTGCGGCCAATTCGGGACGGCACTCGGGATCGTGCAGGCCGCTCACCACGCCGAGCAGGACGTCCACGTCTGGGTCGACGAGACCCGGCCCTACTTGCAGGGTGCGCGGCTGACGACCTGGGAGCTCGCCCAGGCCGGCGTCCCGCACACACTGATCCCGGATGTCGCCGCCGGCCACCTCATGGCCCGCGGTGAGATCGACGTCGTCATCGTCGGCGCCGACCGGATCGCGGCCAACGGCGATACCGCCAACAAGGTCGGGACCTACACCCTGGCGGTGCTCGCCGAGCGCCACGGGATCCCCTTCTACGTCGCCGCGCCGATCAACACGATCGACCTCGAGACGCCCGACGGCTCGGCGATCCCCATCGAAGAGCGCGACGCGGACGAGGTGCTCGCGATCCGCGGTGTCAACATCGCGCCGCGCGACACCGAGGTCCGCAACCCGTCGTTCGACGTGACGCCGGCCGCGCTTATCACCGGGATCGTGACCGACGAAGGCGTCCTGCGGGGTCCGTATGACGAGACGCTGGCGTTGGCCGTCGGTCGGCGCGAGGTACGCCGTGCAGCCTCGCCCCGGTTCGGCGACTGGCGTTCGCCGGCCGCGCGGGACGCAGCGACGGCCTCGCCGGCCGAGCCCGAATCCACGGCAACGCGGGCCGGGCCGGAGGCCACCGCCATGCCGGCCTCCACCGCGCGCGAGGCTTCGTGATGGCCACGGTCGCGATCGGCCGCCATGCCGCGACGGTCGCCCGCCAGACGAGCGATCGCGGGCTTCTGCGCGCATTCCTCGAGCAGGACCGCCTGCTCTCCGCCTACGCGATCTGCGACCTCGAGGAACGCGAGTTCGGCCGGACGCGTTGGGGCGCCGCGTTCGAGGGGGAGGACCTCGTCGCCATCGGCCTCGAGTACACCGGGCCCACGCCCCAGCCGGTCTTCGTCCTGGGTCGCGCCGACGGGGTCGAGGCGATCCTGCGCGATGTCATCCGGCCGCGGGCCGCCTACATCGCGGTCCGGCCATCGATCCTGGCGGCGGTCGAGGCGCACTACCGCGTGGACCCCGGCCCGCAGATGGTCCGGATGTGGGTCGACCGAGCGCACTTCCGGCCGTATCCAGCCACCGTCCAGCGACTGCTGCCGGTCGAGATCGGAGAGCTCAACAAGCTCTACCAGCTCGGGTTCGCCTCGTGGCTGCCGGCCACGGCGATCGCCGACGGCGTCTACTACGGGATGCGCGTCAACGACCGGCTCATCGCCGCCGCCGGGACGCACGTCATCAGTCCGGGCGCGCGCCTCGCGGTCGTCGGCAACGTCCTGACCCACGTCGAGTTCCGGGGTCGCGGCTTCGCCACCGCCGTGACCGGCGCGGTCACCGCCGACCTGCTCCGCACCGCCGACCAGGTCGTCCTCAACGTTCGTGCCGACAATCCGCCCGCCATCAACGCCTATCGACGGCTCGGCTACGTCGAGCACGCCCGCTTCGAGGAGCGCCTCATCCATCGACTCGGTTCGCCGTGGCCATACCTCACGGCGCCGCTCCGGCGACTGTTCGCCCGCAAGGAGATCGATCCCCGATGACCCAAGCCACCGCACGGCCCACCCACGACGTGACCGACCTCGGCCTCGCCGCCGAGGGTATCCGCCGCATCGAATGGGCCGAACGCGAGATGCCCGTGCTGCGTCTCATCCGGGAGCGCTTCGAGCGCGATCGCCCGCTCGATGGCCTGCGAATCGGCGCCTGTCTCCACGTCACGACCGAGACCGCCAACCTCATGCGCACGCTCAAGGCCGCGGGAGCGGAGGTGCTGCTCGCGGCCTCGAATCCGCTTTCGACGAAGGACGACGTCGCGGCGGCGCTCGTCGCGGAATACGGGATCGGCGTCTTCGCCCGACGGGGCGAGGACCGCGACACGTACTACGCGCACCTCGAAGCCGTGGCCGACACGCACCCGCACCTCACGATGGACGATGGGTGCGACCTCGTGTCGCTGCTGCACAGCACCCGACCGGCCCAGGTCAAGGAGGTCCTCGCCGGGACCGAGGAGACGACGACCGGGGTCATCCGCCTGCGAGCGATGGCGGCCGACGGCGCCCTGGGGTTCCCGGTCATCGCAGTCAACGAGGCCCAGACCAAGCACCTGTTCGACAACCGCTACGGCACGGGCCAGAGCACCCTCGACGGGATCCTGCGGGCCACCAACATCCTCATCGCCGGCCGTCGGGTCGTCGTCGCCGGCTATGGCTGGGTAGGGAAGGGGATCGCCGCCCGGATGTCGGGCCACGGGGCGCATGTGACCGTCGTCGAGGTCGACCCGGTCCGCGCCCTCGAGGCGCTGATGGACGGCTTCCAGGTCATGACCCACACGGACGCCGCGCGCTGGGGCGAGCTGTTCGTGACGGCCACCGGGAATCTCAACGTCTTCCGGCGCGAGCACTTCGAGGCGATGCGCGACGGCGCGATCATGGCCAATTCGGGCCACTTCGATGCCGAGCTCGACCTGGCCGCCCTGCGGGCCCTCGCAGAGGGGCACGTCCGGGAGGTCCGCGAGAACGTCCAGGAATTCGATCTCGGGGGCAAGAAGCTCAACCTCATCGCCGAGGGGAGGCTCGTGAACCTCGGAGCGGCCGAGGGCCACCCCGCGGCAGTCATGGACATGAGCTTTGCCAACCAGGCGCTGTCCGCCGAGTACATCGCGCGCCATCACGCGGAGCTCGAGCCGAAGGTGTACGTCGTTCCCGAGGCGATCGACGCGGAGGTCGCTCGGCTGAAGCTCGCTGCGCTCGGGATCGAACTCGAGCCGATGACCGCCGAGCAGGCGGCGTACGTCTCGTCCTGGCAGCACGGCACCTGACCCCTCGCGATGATCGAGCGAACCGTCGCGCCGTACGGGGCCTGGCGCTCACCGATCCGGACCGACGATCTCGCGGCCGAGGTCGTCCGCCTGGCCGAACCGTGGGTCGACGGGGATGACGTCTACTGGATCGAGGGCCGGCCGGCCGAGTCCGGCCGCAGCGTCCTCGTCCGGCGTGGCGTCGACGGTCTCATCGTTGATCTGACTCCCGAGCCCTTCGATGTCGGCTCGCGGGTGCACGAGTACGGCGGCGGCGCCTACATCGTGGCCGGCGGGATCGCCGTCTTCTCGAACCGGAGCGACGGGCGGCTGTACCGCCTGGATCCGGGAGACCCGACGCCGAACCCGATCACGCCCGAGGGCCCGTTCCGCTACGCCGACCTCCGGTTCGACGGTCCGCGCCGGCGCTTCCTCGCCGTGCGCGAAGAGCACCGCGATGGCCAGACTCCGACGGCGGCGATCGTGGACGTGCCGCTCGACGGGGAGCGGGCGCCGGCCGTTCTCGTCGACGGCCCCGACTTCCTCGCCGCGCCGCGCCTCTCGCCCGACGGGGCGTGGCTGGCCTGGCTCGAGTGGGACCACCCGGACATGCCCTGGGAGGCCAGCCGACTGCGCGTCGCGCCGGTCACCGAGGACGGGACGCTCGGACCATCCGACCTGGCCGCCGGCGGGCCGGAGGAATCGATCGCCCAGCCCGAATGGTCGCCCGACGGGATCCTCCATCTCGTGAGCGACCGCAGCGGCTGGTGGAACCCCTACCGGCTCGTCGATGGGCCACGACTCGAGCCGCTCGCCCCGATCGAGGCGGAGTTCGCCGACCCGGCCTGGGTCTTCGGGCGCTCGTCGTACGGGTTCCTCGCGGACGGATCGATCCTCGCCGTCGCCCGCGCCCGCGGTCGCGACCGGCTGGTCAACGTGGAGCCCGAGCAGCTCGTCGGCGAGCTCGCCTCCCCATTGACCGAATTCGAGAGCCTGCGCGTCGTGCCCGGCGCCGTCGTCGCGCTCGCGGCGAGCCCGAGCGAGACCACATTCGTTGCCGCGCTGGATCCGACGACGCTGGCCCTGTCCGGGGTCCTGCGCCGCTCGAGCCTCCACGCCATCGACCCGGAGCTCGTCTCCACGCCGGAGGCGATCAGCTTCCTGTCCAGCGACGGGCGCGTGGCTCACGCGCTCTTCTACGCGCCCCAGAACCCGCGCTTCGTGGCGCCCGACGGGGAGCGGCCGCCGTTGCTCGTTCGCTCGCACGGCGGCCCGACATCCAACGCCTCGACCGCCCTCAGCCTCGAGACCCAGGTCCACACGAGCCGCGGGATCGCGGTCGTCGACGTCGACTACGCCGGCAGCACGGGATACGGCCGCGCCTATCGTGAGGCGCTCGACGGGCGTTGGGGCATCGCCGACGTGGACGACTGCGTGGCGGCGGCACAGTACCTCGCCGACCGCGGCGACGTGGATCCCGACCGCCTGGCCATCGAAGGCAGCAGCGCCGGCGGGTATACGGCACTGTCGGCGCTCGCGTTCCGCGACGTCTTCGCCGCGGGGATCAGCGCCTACGGCATCGGCGATCTCGAAGCACTGGCACGCGATACGCACAAGTTTGAGTCGCGCTATCTCGATCGGCTCGTCGGCGCGACGGGCGACCCGACCGAGCGCTATCGCGAACGGTCGCCGATCCGTCACCTCGAGGGCATCGCCTGCCCCGTGCTCGTGCTCCAGGGCCTCGATGACCGGATCGTGCCGCCATCCCAGGCCGACGCGATCGTCGCCGCCCTGGCCGGCAAGGGGATCCCCTACGCCTATCGGACGTTCGAGGGCGAGGGCCACGGATTCCGCGGGGCGGCGGCGATCCGCGGGGCGCTCGAGGCCAGGCTGGCGTTCCTCGGTGCCGTCTTCGGGTTCACGCCGGCCGACGACGTGGCGCCGTTCGAGCTGCCCGGCCTGGAGGCGTGGCGGAAGCGCCGGTCGCGCCGCGCCCGCCAGCCGAGCGTCGCGGCGGTGGCCTCCGGCCCTGGAACGACCGCGGGATCGACCGCCGGCTCGACGGCCGGATCGACCTCGGCGACCTAATCGCCGGCTGCGCGACGACGGCGTCATCAACGACGGGACGCTCCGCGCGATCGAGCGCGACCTCGACCTCGAGGCGCTGCGGACCGGGCTTGAGCGGGAGCCCGTGGTACCCTCCCGCGGACATCCTCAGAGGAGCCAGATGACCAGCATCGTCGACGCCGCGCAGTATCTGTTCACGTCCGAATCGGTGACCGAGGGCCACCCGGACAAGATGTGCGATCAGGTGTCCGACGCGATCCTGGACGCGATCATCCGCGACGACCCGAATGCGCGCGTTGCCTGCGAGACCGCGACGACGACCGGGCTCGTGGTCGTCCTGGGCGAGATCTCGACGCACACGTATGTCGACTTCCAGTCGATCGTCCGCGACACGGTCCGCGACATCGGCTACACCCGGGCGGATTACGGCTTCGACTACCTGACGTGCGGAACGCTCGTCTCGGTGAAAGACCAGTCAGCCGATATCGCCCAGGGCGTGGATTCGGCCCTCGAGGTGCGTGACGACGCGGCCGCCGCCTTCGAGCTCGGCGCCGGGGACCAGGGGATGATGTTCGGGTTCGCCTGCCGCGAGACGCCCGAGCTCATGCCGCTGCCGATCGCGCTGGCCCATCGCATGGCGCGTCGCCTCGCCGAGGTCCGCAAGTCCGGCCAGCTGCCGTACCTCCGTCCCGACGGCAAGACCCAGGTCACGGTGGAGTACGAGCACGGCGTGGCCAAGCGGGTGCGCACGGTCGTCGTGTCCGCCCAGCACGACCCCGACGTTCGAACCGAGCGGCTCCGCTCGGAGATCGTCGACGCGGTCATCCTCGCTTCGATCCCGGCCGAGCTGCGCGAGATCGATCCGATCATGCACGTCAATCCGACCGGGCGGTTCGTCATCGGCGGCCCGATGGGCGACGCCGGGCTGACCGGGCGCAAGATCATCGTCGACAGCTACGGCGGCATGGCTCGGCACGGGGGCGGCGCCTTCAGCGGCAAGGATCCGACGAAGGTCGACCGCTCGGCCGCGTACGCGGCCCGCTGGGTCGCGAAGAACGTCGTCGCCGCCGGGCTCGCCGACCGCTTCGAGGTCGAGGTCGCGTACGGCATCGGGATCGCCCATCCGATCTCGTTCTCGGTCGAGTCGTTCGGGACGGGACGGATCCCCGACGAGCGGATCGAGGCCCTCGTGGCACGCCATTTCGACCTACGGCCCGCGTCGATCATCGCGGCCCTCGAGCTGCGCCGGCCGATCTACCGCCAGACCGCCGCGTACGGCCACTTCGGGCGGCCCGACCTCGACCTGCCGTGGGAGCAGACCGACAAGGCGGCGCTGCTGGCGTCGGAAGCGGGGCTGCCGGAGCCGGTCCTCACGGCCTGACGGCCGGGGCTTCCAGGTCGCCAGGGGCGTGCCTGGCATGCAACACACAGAGGCCCCGCCAGCGACGTCAGGCCGTTGGGATGCCGATCGGTCCCGCTGGTCCGCCGCCGCGCCGGCCCTGGCGACTGAGGAACCATTGACCGCCGACCAGGATCGTCAACGTCCCCACGAGCATCATCGCGGCGATCGCGTTGGTCAGCGGCGTCACTCCCTGGCGCGTCTGTCCGAAGATGTACAGCGGCAACGTCCCTGAGCCTGGTCCGCTCACGAAAGACGTGATCACGTAATCATCGAAGCTAAACGTGAAGGACAGGAGGAAGCCTGCGACGATCGCCGGAAGCAGCTGCGGCAACGTGATCTGCCGAAAGGTCCTCCATGGCGTCGCAAACAAGTCGTAACTTGCCTCAACGAGCGTGCGGTCCATCCCGGACAGGCGCGCTCGGACGAGGAGCATGACGAGACTCGTGTTGAAGAGGACATGGGCGGCGATGACCGACCAATAGCCGAGGCTGATCTGGAACGGACGGCCCGATCCGGCTTGAGCGGCAGCAAGGATCGGATTCGTGATATCGCGGAAGAGCGAGAAGAGGATCAGCGTCGCCAGCGCGATGACGATCTCCGGGATGATCACGCTGATGTAGGTCAAGGCGTCAAAGACGAGTCGCACCCGATGTCCAACGCGCTGCAGCCCGAGAGCGGCCATGGTCCCGAATGCCGTGGCGAGGACAGCGTTGATGACGGCGATGATGACGCTGTTCTTGAGCGCCGCCTGAACGCTTCCGTCGGCGAGGGCTCGCTCGTACCATTTCAGACTCAGGCCAGCCCATTCCGTCACGTTGCGATTCGTCCCGTTGAAACTGAACACGACGACGATGAGGATCGGAAGGAACAGGAAGACGTAGACCAGGCCGGCGTGGAGCCGGAAGCCCGCCTCCACCGGCCCACCGAGTCGATCCCGGGTCCCGCCACCGGCTCCGCGCATCGCCGGTCGCTCGGTCGCCGCTCGGGCCTTCACAAGACGCTGATGTCGCGCGTCCGGCGACCTCGATTCGTCGCCCAGAGGTAGAACGACACGCTGGCCAGCATGACGGCGATCAGGAGGACGGCCTTGGCTGAGCCCGATGGCCAGTCGCGCGATGACAGGAAGTCGAGCTGCAGCACGTTGCCGATCAGGAACACGCGTCCAAGGCCGAGGATGGCCGGGATGACGAATTCGCCCATCAGCGGGATGAACACGAGGATGCTGCCGGTGATGAGGCCGGGCCAGATGATCGGCAGCGTGACCTGGCGGAACGTCGCCCAGCGTCCGGCTCCGAGATCCTTCGAGGCTTCGACCAGCGTCCGGTCGAGCCGCTCGAGCGTCACGTAGAGCGGGAAGACCATCAGCGGCAGGTAGTTGTAGACGATGCCGATGAGGATCGAGACCGGCGTGCCCAGCAGCCGGATGTCCTGTCCCGTGACGTCGGACAGGAATCCGGACACACCGCGAGGGCCAAGAATCGTGAGCCACGCGATCGTCCGGATCAGGAAGCTCGTCCAGAACGGGATGACCAGCAGCACGATGAGCAGCGACTTGCGCTTGCCTGCGCGCGTGGCGATGAAGTAGGCGAGCGGGAATGCGACGATGCCGCAGAGGACGGTCCCGGCGATGGCCATCCACAGGCTGGTCAGGAATGGACCCGGCCGATCGAACACTCTACCGTAGTTGGCCAGAGTGAACGCGGGCGTGTAACCACCCAGCGTGCCCCGCTCGCCGAAGCTGTAGATGACCACGAGAGCCAGCGGGACGACCAGCAGGAACAGGTACCAGAAGCTCGCGGGGAACATCAGGGCGGCCGTCAGGAGCTCGCCCGGGCTGCGGCGCCGTTCGGGGGCTGCTGCTACCCCGGACGGCGCTGCTGATGCGCTGGTGGTCACGACGCCGCGAGGAATTCCGCCCAGATGTCGGCCCGCTGCTTGTTGCCGCTCTGGTCCGTCGCCACGGACAGCAACGAGAGTTGGTCATCAGGGACGTAGACGGCCGGGTTGCTGACGAAGGCTGGGTCCATGAGCGGCTTCGCCGCGTCATTGCAGCTGGCGTAGCCAGCGTAGTTGCTCTCGATCACCTGGATGTGCGGGTCCTGGATCCAGTTAAGGAACGCATACGCCGCGTTCGGATGCGGCGCGTCGGCCAGAAGGACCCAAGTGTCAACCCACTGGATCGTTCCTTCCGACGGGATCGTGTAGCCCGTGTCCTTGTACTTCTCCTCGAGCTGCATCAGGTAGGCGGTGCCATTCCAGGCCAGCGCCAGTACCGCGTCGCCGCTCCGGAGCGTGTCCGGGTAGTTGTCGGAATCGATCGACTGCAGGTGCGGCCGAAGCTTGAGCAGGTCCTTCCGCGCGATCTCCAACTCATCCACCTTGTCGGTGTTGACGTCGAAGCCGTTCATGCGCAGTGGCGCAACGAACACATCCCCGGGCGAGTTCACGACGAGTGTCTTGCCCGAATACTTGCCTGTCGCGAGTGCCCAGAAATCCTTCCACGACGTCACCGGCTCCTTGACCGACCCGCGGTTGATGATCCCGGTCGTCCCCCAGTCCTTGGGCACGATGTACTCGTCACTCGGGTCGAACGGCATCGTCAGGAAGCGCTGATTGACGTTCTGCAGATTCGGTAGTCGTGACTTGTCGAGCTTCTGGAGGAAGCCGCCCTTGGCCAGGGTTGTCGAGAACTCGGCCGTTGGAACGGAGATGTCGTATTGGCCCTTGCCGCCGGCCTGGAGCTTGGCCAGCATGTCCTCGTTGGATGGATACGGGTCCTCCTGGAAATTGGTCAGGCCGTAGAGCTCCGAGAACGTCTTCTTGTTGTCCGGGCTGAAGTAGTCGGACCAGTTGAACAGGAAGAGCTCGCTCTCGACCTTGTAGCTGGCGGCGGCGGACGGAGCCTCGGATGCTGCCGTCGACGGTGCTTCGGCGCTGGGCGCCGACGAAGCCGCAGGAGCACTCGACGACGAGTTGTTGCCGGCGCAGGCCGCGAGCGCCGCACTGCCCGCGGCAAGGGCGGCGCCCGTCATGAACCGGCGCCGGCTGATGTTGGCATTGGCGATCGCCAACTGGTATTGGCGCAGAACCTCGTCCACCTGTCCTCCTCGATCCTGGCGGCTTCCCGCCGTGGTCCCCCGGTTGCTAGACGACGAGCACGAGGTCAGCGTCCTCGTGCCAGCTGACCTTGACTGGATCGCCCGGCCCCAGGCCGATCCCTCCACCGACCCCTGCGGCGTTCTGTCTGCGGACGATGAGCTCACCCGCCTCATCCGTCTGGACCCGGTACTCGGTCTGGTCACCGAGGTACGTACCTTGATTGATGCGTCCGTCGATCGTCGTCCAACCGGGCCCCAGGTCGGTCGACGCACCGAGGCGGGGTTCCACGCGAAGGCGCTCCGGTCGGACGGCGACGGTCACGGCGTCGCCCGGATCAGGCTGCGCCGTCGGATCGGTGACTGTCCCAGCGAGTCGTAGGCCCTTCGTCTCCACGGTTGCCCTGCGCGTCGATGCGTCGAAGTCGACGATCCGCCCCGCGATGGGATTGGAGACACCGATGAAGTCGGCGACGAAGCGGTTGACCGGGTGCTCATAGAGTGTCGTCGGTCCGCCTTGCTGCTGGATCCGGCCGTCGCGCATGACGACGATGACGTCGCTCATCGTGAGGGCCTCTTCCTGGTCGTGGGTCACGTAGACGAAGGTGATGCCGACCTCGCGCTGGAGGGCCTTGAGCTCGAGCTGCATCTCCTTGCGCAGCTTGAGATCGAGCGCCCCGAGCGGCTCGTCGAGCAACAACACCGTCGGGCGATTCACGAGCGCGCGGGCGAGGGCGACCCGCTGCTGCTGGCCGCCCGACATCTCCCACGTTCGGCGCCGTTCGTAGCCGCTGAGGCGGACGAGCGCGAGGACCTCGGCGACCTGGCGCTGTTCTTCCGCGCGACCGGTCCTGCGCTGGCGCAACCCGTACCCCACGTTCTGGGCCACGTCCATGTGCGGGAAGAGGGCGTAGTGCTGGAAGACCGTGTTGACGTTGCGCTTGTACGGCGGGACGCCGGCGATGGGCCGGCCGTCGAGGAGGATATCCCCTTCCGTTGGCTGCTCGAACCCGGCGATCATCCGCAGCGTCGTCGTCTTGCCGCAGCCCGATGGGCCGAGGAGCGAGTAGAACTCACCGTGGGCGATGCGCAGATCCATCCGGTCGACGGCCGTGACGTCGCCAAAGCGCTTGGTGACCCCAAGGATCTCGACGTCTGGTGGCGGACCGCCGGGCGCGGTCGCCGAAGCCGGTACTTCGTGGCGAGCCTCGCGGGTCAAGGAAGCGGTCAACGGCGGTCCTCGGGGGCGCCTCGGCGCCGAGCGGCGATGGCCTGTAGCGGGGCTACAGGGTCGATGCATCCTAGTGGCGCGGTGAGCGGGCCGTCAACGCGCGGAACGTGCGAATCTCGCAGGTGAATCCCGCCTCGATCGACGCGCACCGAGGTGGCCTGAACCTATACTTCAGCCCGTCGCGCCATCGGGCCGCCCCGTCGGCCCACCGCGCGCAGAGGAGATCGTGGCGACCGAACTCCAGCTCGGGACCAGGATCCGGGCGCTCCGCCAGGCGCGTCATTTCACGCTGCGCGACGTCGCCGAGCGCTCGGGCGTGACCGAGAGCTTCCTGTCGCAGGTCGAGCGCGACGTGGCGAGCCCTTCGATCGCGACCGTGCAGCGCATCGCCAGGGCGCTCGACCTCTCGATCGCCCAGCTGTTCACCGAGGACGGGGACACCGGACGGGTGGTCCGACGCGAAGCCCGCCGGCGGGTGGCCTACCCGGGCCTCAAGGCGATCGACGAGTTCCTCACCTCGAACAGGGCCGGCCGCCTGCAGGTGATCATGAGCGCGATCGAACCGGGCGGCGGCACCGGAGCCGAGCCCTACACGCACGATTCGGACGAGGAGGTCGTCGTCATCCTGGCCGGCGTCCTGGACCTGTGGGTCGGCGACGAGCACTACGTCCTGCGCGAGGGCGATGCGATCACGTTCCCGTCGCGCCTGCCCCATTGGAATGCGAATCACGGCACCCGGCCGGTGACGGTCCTCTTCTGCCTGACGCCTCCGAGCTTCTAGGCGCCAGCCGATGACCCGGATGCGTGCGCGTCTCGCCATCGAGGCTTCGTGGGTGGTGCGACCGGTCCTGGCCCGGTTGCGCTCGCCGGATCCGACCGTCGCCGATCCGGCCGCGCCCGCGGCCTACCTGACGAGCGTTTTGCGCCTCCCCGTCGAGCAGGCCGCGGCGCTGGACGGACTGATCGCCGGGCTGCTGGGCCCGGATACGCCCCACTACCGATACCCAGCGGCGTCGATGCACGTGACGCTGCTCGGCGCGACCGGGTCGACCGTGGGCACCGACGCGCTGCGGGCGGACCTCGCGGCCGGGGCCCGGGAGCTTGGCTCGCCACCGATCGAGGTCGCGATCGCCGGGCTGGCGATGGGACCCGGTTCGCTGTTCGCGATCCTCGAGCCCGGCGACGAGCGGTTCGTCCAGTTGCGCCGCCGGCTCCGGGAGCGATGGGGGCTGGCGGATCTCGCCCGAACCCTCCTCGGCGCGCCGGACGACCTCCTGCATGCCAACCTGGTCCGCTGGACCGCCCGGCCCGAGGCGGAGCTCGTCGCCCGACTCCGTCGCCAGCGAGGGACGTGGACGGAGCCGCGAGCGTTCGCGGCGATCGAACTGGTGGAGACGAACAAGGTGCTGGCCGAGGCGCGGACCACGCAGCTCGGGCGTTGGCCGCTCGCCGACGGCGAGGCCGGAGGTGCGGCCGTTGCCGGAGCGGAGGAGTGCCTCGGGATCGACCGCCGGCGGTGACGAGACGCACCGGCCGGGACCATCGTCGGTCTCGGACGCGGTGACAGGGTGGGTACCCTATCAGCATGCCTGTCGACCCGCGCCCCTCCGTGTCCGCCACCCGGGCGTCCCGGCGCCTTTGCCTGGTGCTGGCGGCGGCAACGGCGATGGCCGCGCTCGTTGCGGTGCCATGGCCGGCCGCCGCCGCGGATCCTACCGAGAGCCCGTCCGCGCCGATCGTCGAGCCGGCCGCCGCGACCGCGACGCCGACCCCGGGGCCGACGGCAGCGCCGACCCCAGTCCCGACCGCCGCCCCGGCCGCCGCGCCGACGCCGGCGCCCACCGCGACCCCGGGCCCGACGCCGACGCCAAGCCCCGGCCCAACCGTCTCGCCCCCACCGGGCACGACCGTGACGCGCCTGCTCCTCTACCGGCGAACCGCGATGGTCCGCCAGTACACGAACTACTGGTGCGTGCCGGCGGCCACCCAGACAATGGTCAATCTCATCCGCGGGACGAACGACCGGACGTACGCGACCCAGCGCCGCTTCTACTACGTCACTCGCTACCACAACCGCTATGTCTACAAGACCCGGGGCAACGATCCCGCTGGCTGGGCGTACGCCCTTCGCTACTTCACCCAGTGGCAGACGAGCTACCAGGCTCGCTCGTTCACCAACAAGACCCAGGCCATCGAGGCGATCGCCGCCTCGATCGCCCGGACGCACCAGCCAGTCGGCGTCCCCGTGTGGGGCGGAACGCACGCCTGGGTCATCGTCGGGTACCGCAGCCAGACCGATCCCAACGACCCGTCGAAGCGCACGCTGCTCGGCCTGTATGTGTCGGGCCCGCTCGCGTCGCCGCGTGACCCATGGCTCTACGAGTACCTGTCCCTCGCGACGTTCCGCCTGAATTTCACTCGCTACCACGAGTGGCAGCGGCGCGTCATCTGGGAAGGCCGCTGGGTCATCATCAGCCAGTAAGTCCCCTGCCGGGCCGACGGCAGCGCCTGATGCGGCGCTACGATGGGGGAGCATGTACGTCGTCGTCATGGCGGGAGGAGGCGGGACCCGGCTTCACCCGCTGAGCCGCTCTGAGCGCCCGAAACCCTTCCTGCCGCTTCTCGACGATCAGAGCCTGCTCCAGCGCACGGTCGCGCGACTCCTCGGGGGCGACGAGCTCGGACTCACGCCGGCCGACATCACCATCGTCACGGATCGCCGCTTCGAGCGCCTGCTGCGCGACCAGCTTCCGGATATCCCCTCCGTCCTGGAACCGATGGGTCGGAACACGGCGGCCGCGATCGCCCTCGCGACGATCGCGATCGATCGACCGGAGGACGAGGTCATGCTCGTCGTGCCCGCCGACGCGCACATCGATCCGGAGCGGGAGGGCGTCTACCGGGCCGTCCTGCGGACGGCCGCGGAGCACCTCGCGACCGGCGCTTTCGGCATCGAGGACCCGCTCGTGACGCTCGGCACGCAGATCACCCGGCCGGCGACCGAGTTCGGCTACCTGGTTCCGGACCTCGCCAACGGGGAGCTGATCGACGGCGTGCAGGCCTTTCCGCTCCTTCGGTTCGAGGAGAAACCGGACGCGGCGCAGGCGGCGATGCTCGCCGATCAGCCAGGCGTCGCCTGGAATGCCGGCATCTTCCTGTGGCGACGATCGGCGATCCGGGCCGCGCTCGAGCGCTACACCGGCCTGCTGCGGACGATCGCGCCGATGGCGACGGCGCCGGCGCTGCTCGATCGGGCCTATGAATCGATCCAGAAGGCGGTTTCGATCGACGTTGCCGTCATGGAGGGCGCAGCCCGCAACCACAGCGTCGTGGTGGGGGCGATGGACGTGGGCTGGTCCGATCTCGGCTCCTGGACGGCGCTGCTCGAGGCCCTCGGCGCGCGCGGCAAGGGTGCCGTCGTCCAGGCTGGTGAGACGACCGACGTGGAGGGCGAGGATCTCGTCGTCCGGCGGGTCGACGGGCGTCTCGGTGTCATCGTCCCACCCGAGCGCGGGAGCATGACCGCGTCGCAGCCCATCGCCGTCCTGCGTGGCGCGGGCCCGGACGTCGAGCGGGTGCGCGCGATGATCGACCGCTGCGCCGAGGCAGGAGGATGAGGTGACCGCCACGACCCGGGCCCCGGCCCCGACGACGATCGTGTTCGGCACCGACGGCTGGCGCGCCCGGATCGCGGACGACTTCACCTTCGAGAACGTGCGGCGCTGCGCCGACGGCGTGGCGAGCTACGTCACCGAGCGTGGTGCGACCGCCAAGGGCGTCGTCATCGCGTTCGATCGGCGCTTCGCGTCCGAGCATTTCGCCGCGGCCGCGGCGGAGGTCTTACTGGCCCACGACATCCCCGTCGCGCTGGCCGAGCACGCCGTTCCGACCCAGATGAGCTCGTTCGAGGTGATCGAACGGGGCGCGGCGGCCGGCATCGTCATCACCGCGAGCCACAACCCGTGGGTCGACAACGGCTTCAAGGTCAAGGCCCCGAGCGGAGCGGCGGCCGGGCCTGAGATCCTCGCGACGATCGAGCGCCGGCTGGCCGAGAACGGCGGCATCGAGATCGAGCGTCGTCCGCTGCCCGACGGCGAGGCGGCCGGCCTCGTCGAGCGCTTCGACCCGTTCGATGGGTACGAACGCTTCGTCCGCCGCACGGTCGACCTCGACGCCCTCAAGGCGGCCGACGTCCGCGTGCTCGTCGAGCCCCTGTGGGGATCCGGCGCGGGCTGGATCAGCCGGCTCCTGGCGGGCGGCCGTATCCAGATCGACGAGATCCACCAGGAGCGGAACCCGTATTTCGGCGGCGTGAATCCCGAGCCGATCCGGCCGAACATCGACGAAGCGCTCGGGCGACTGGCCGGCGGCGGATACGACCTCGGCCTGCTGCTCGACGGCGACGCGGACCGCGCCGGGGCGGCCGACGAGCGCGGCACGTTCATCCACCAGCTCCAGGTCACCGGGCTGCTCATGTACTACCTTGCCGAGCACCGAGGCTGGCGCGACCCGGTCGTCGTGAGCGTCAACAACACCTCGATGGCGGCGCGCCTCGGCGAGCGCTATGGGATCGCGACGTTCGAGACGCCGGTCGGTTTCAAGTACATCGGACCGAAGATGATCGAGACCGGCGCGATGATGGGCGGCGAGGAATCGGGCGGCTTCGGTTTCGGGATGCATCTGCCCGAGCGTGACGGGATCTACGCGGACCTCCTCCTGCTCGACCTGTTCCTGCGTGAGAAGGCGGCCGGGCGCTGGCCGGTGTCGCGCGCGATCGAGCACTTCCACGAGCTGGCCGGACCGTCGTGGTACCGGCGCATCGACGTGCATGTCGATCGCGCTCTGTACCCGGAGACGAAACGCCGCCTGCTCGTCGACCTGCGCGCGCAGGCGCCGGCCGAGCTCGCCGGCCAGGCCGTCGTCCGGACGATCGCGCTCGACACGAACGACGGCTTCAAGTTCTACGTCGGCGACGGGTCGTGGCTGCTCATCCGCGCGTCGGGCACCGAGCCGCTCGTGCGGGTCTACACGGAGGCGACCTCGGAGGCCACCCGCGATGCCCTGCTCGCCGCCGGCGAGCGTCTGGTCCGCGGGTCGTGACCACTCCACCGCCAGGGGGTCCTCCCGACGAGCCCGCGCCGGACGCGGCGCCGCCCGACGACGACGCGCCCGTCCGGCGAGTTGCCAAGCCGTGGGGGCATGAGCTCATCTGGGCCCACACCGACCGATACGTCGGCAAGGTCCTCGTGATCAAGGCCGGACGGCGGCTCTCGCTCCAGCGCCACGAGCGCAAGGACGAGACGATCCTCGTCCAGAGCGGGCGGCTGCGCTTGTTCCTCGAGGACGACGACGGCGTGGTCCGGATCGAGGAGCTCGGACCCGGGGACCATCGCCGCGTCCGAACGGGCCGGATCCATCGCTACGAAGCGATCGAGCGCTGTGAGCTCATCGAGGTGTCGACGCCGGAGCTCGATGACGTCATCCGGCTCGAGGACGACTTCGGCCGCGAGGGGACGAACGCCCCCTAAACAGGGGGACGAATCGGGGGTGACCGCGGGGGTCCCGCGGTGTAGGCTGTCGGCACGCGACCGTCACCACCGGTCGAGGTGCATGACCGGACGGCGGCCCCGCGAGCGCCCCCAGCGGGCGACGGAGGTAGTTCGGCGATGCACAGTTCCCTGATCGGCAAGGTCGAGAAGGCGAATCGCTACGCGCGGGAGCTCGATCGGATCACGATCGACCGTCTCTCGCTCACATTCCGCGGCGATAACGACACCCACCACGTCGCCCTCGATGCCGGCCAGTGGCGTTGCACCTGCCACTACTTCGAGAGCTGGGGATCGTGCGTCCACCTGCTGACCCTCCAGAAGGTCATGGGCGTGATGCTGCCCGAAGATGCCCAGATCTCGATCTTCGCCGCGGGGGAGCCCGTCCCGACCGCCTCCGCCTGACCCGCGGCGGGAATGCCCGGCAGCCGGGGCCGCCGGGCACCGGATCACCCGACCTCGAGGCGCCAAAAGTAGTTCGCCGAGCCGAGGCCGTCGGCGAAGTCGACTGCGATCGCGAGCGTCCAATGGCCCTTGCCAGGGGCGGTAAGCACCACGTCGCCAGTGCCGCTCCCGAGCGATCTGGCGCCCGTCGGGTCGGTCGCCCCGGCGCGCGTGTACTGCGTCCGCCAGCCCACGGTCCCGATCGCCGGCGAGAGTGTCAGGGTGAGACGCTCGCCGGCCCCGACGTGCAGTCGCGCGCCGGGTAGCCACGGCGAGTCCGAACCGCCGTCACCCCAGATGAAGGTGCCGAGCTCCCCGGTCACGGGCTCCCCGCCTTCGGACGCCAGGCGTGCGTCCGGCGGCACGTCACCGGCCGTTGGTCCGACGATCACGCTGGGAGAGGGTGCGACCGTTGCCGCACCCACCGTGGGGCTCGGGCTCGGCGTTGTCGCGGCACTCGGCGGGAGCGGCCCGTCCGACCCAGTCCCGCCACTCGACGTGGTGCAGCCAGCCAGCGCGAGCGCGAGGATCGGGACGAGCCTGGTCGGAACGAGCCTCAGACGGGATCGCCGTTGTCGCATCGCGGTCTCCTGCGGGTTCATCGCGCGGCCGACATGGGGCACGGAGCGGGGCAGGCACTGACGCTGACGGCGACGGTCGGGCTCGTATCGCCGTTGAGGCCCTCAGCCGACGGAGTCGAGAAGATGGCCCGGAATTCGGATGACCGCGTGAGGGAGACCGTCAGGGCATAGCTGCCGGAAGCGCCGGCCGCCATCGTTCCGGCATCGACCCACGTCGTCGTGGCGAGGGTGCGACGCTGGAGCCTGACGACACGGTTGCTGACCGGATTCCCGCCCAGGCGGTCGTAGGCATCCCGGTCGACCACCTTGAGCGACGCGGTCAGGGTCATCGTGCCGCCGTACGCGATCGCCGTGGGATTGGCGGACAACGTCAGCGCGGTGTCGAGGTCGAGACAGGTCGAGTAGGGGGTGGACCAGCTGACGACGTCGTACTCGCGCTGCAGGGTGGCGACGTCGCAACGCCCGAGGACGTGCATGTTCCAGCCGTCGTTCGGCTTGGTCCGCGAGAAGGTCTGGACGACGGCGTCCTCGTAGTCGCGGTCATCGCTGTAGTTCACGTGGTGACCGAGGATCTCCACGTGGCCGAACTCGTCGAGCGTGATCGTCTCCGCGTCATAGCAGCCGTTCGGCGCGGTCGTGTACATCTGGCACCAGCGGAGCGTCCCCCAGTCGAACACGTGTCCCTGCTCCCGCAACCACATCGTGAATCCACTCGGAGCCGATCGCGTGAAGCATGCCAGCCCGTTGACCCCACAGGTCGCTCCCGGGCCGTACCCGATCGGATTGGCACCGGCGCTGTCGTAGAGGAATGTCGCGGCCTTGGAGGCCCGTGTATCGCCGATGTCGTCGGCGGCCGCACGGATCGCGGTGCGGATCGCCGTGGGCGGCTCGGACCCTGCTCGCCAACGAAACTCGAGCGACTGGTTCTGGGCGAAGAGCCCGCCGCCCAGGACCGGGTCGGGACCGTGGGCGGCCGTGACCGGGACGACCACGGCGCCGGTCAAGACGGCGAGGAACGCGGCCGCGAGCCGCGCCCTGCGGTGGAAGGGGATCATCGCGAGACCTCCTCAAAGGGCAGGGCAGGACCATCCGGTACGCGGCGGAACCGCGGGCCGTAGGGCCCCTCTGGCGGGAGCCGGCCGTCGGGGCCCAGGACGACCCACCCCGTCACGACGTCGGTCGCGGATCCGGACCGCGATGCGGGCGCGATGAGCCGGAGCCCGGACGGGTCGCCCGGCAGGTCGGTCGCCGCGCTGCCGTCCAGCCGGATCGACCGGAGCCCGCCGAGCGGGTCACGCTCGAACACGGCCCACGCGCGGCCGGCGGAGTCCGCGGTCACGACCGCCGCTCCGGCCTCGCCGAGGAGCGTCCGCCGGCCGTCCGCGATGGCCACCGCGTACAGCGAGCATGGAAGCCCGCGGCACGCCGCGCGGACGACGACGCGCTCGCGGTCGAGTCCGACGAGCTCCCCGAGATCGGGGTCGGCGACCTCGCGAACCGAGCCGTCGACGAGATCGAGGACGCGCGTTCGGCAAGCCGTCTCGCCGCACGACTGCACGGCCAGCGCTCGGCCGTCGCCGCTCCAGGCGAACTCCGTGGACCAGGTGGGCCCGAACCGTCCATCCGGCCCGATGGGCGGCAGCACCCGGAGCACATCCTGCGGATCGCGAAGCGAGCGCCGCCAGACCCCGAGGTCCGCCCGGGTGCGACGATGGACCCGGAACTCCAGGACCGCGTCGCCGGTCGGGCTGAGCGTCGCCCGCCGGATGACGTCCGAGGTGGTGCCGATCCCCGCGCGGCAGCCGGCCGCGGGGTCGAGCACGAAGAGGCTGGACGCGACCCCGTCATCGGTCCCGACCAGGATCCGGCCGCCGAAGGGTCCGGCGGCGAACGATTCCGGATCCAGGGTCATGGCCCGCGGGCGGACTCGACCGGTCACTCCGACGAGCAGCCTCTGGGCACGCCGCTCCCCGGCCTCGAGTTGCGGATCGATCCGGAACCAGGCGCCCGAGCCGGGCTGTCGCGAGCCGGTCGTCACCTCGCCTGGACATGGCGGTGGCACCCACGGACGATCGCGAGCGGCGAGCGTCGCCGATGCGACGAGCGCCAAAGCGCCGATGGCCACGATCCCCGGACCCGCTCGACGGAACCAACGCGACTCCACCATGGCGATGACCTCCACCGGCGGACGATCGCGGCGGGCGAAGGCGAGGCGGCCATCCTAGGAAACGCCCCTGCACCGCCACTCATCCGGTGGAGCGCGACCCATGTGCTACGCTCCGACGCGAACAAGCTCCAACGCTGCGCGGTCGCGAAGCCGGTGCGATTCCGGCACAGTCCCGCTACGGTGAACCGCCCCTTCGGAGGGTGCGGAAGTCCGGTCGCCGACCCGCGGTGCATGCTCGAACCTTCGAGAGAAAGGTAGGCAGGACCGTGCGCTCCGCCCCCTAGAGACCCCTCGTTCGACCGTGTCGAAGCGAGGGGTTCGCGATGATTCGCGGCCCCTCCGAACTCCAACCAGTCCGGAGGTCCCGTCTCTTGCCCAGTCCGTCCCGGCGGCCGCCTGCCGCCCTGCTCCTGCTCCTCTCGCTCGCCCTGACCGCCTGCACCACCGGCGGCGGCGCGAGCATGCCGCCCGAGGCCACCGGCGCGATCGCCCCGGTCCTGACGGGTTCTCCCGCCCCGAGCGTCGGCGCCAGCGCCGCGCCGAGTGCCGCCGTGTTCCCGCTCAAGCTCACCGACGACGAGGGCACCGCCGTCCTGATCGCGGCCAAGCCCACGAAGATCGTGTCCCTGACGCCGGCCGCCACCGAGACCCTGTTCGCGATCGGTGCCGGAGACCGTGTCGTCGCGACCGATGAGACCAGCGATTTCCCGAAGGAAGCGGCCCCGCTTCCCGACGTCGCGACGTTCTCGAGCGTCGACGTCGAGAAGATCGTCAGCATGAATGCCGACCTCGTCATCGCCGGGGGTGGCGGCTTCAGCCCGGCCGACTCGATCGCCAAGCTCCGGGCGCTGAAGATCCCGGTCCTCGTCATCGACGCTGGCTCCGTCGATGCCGTCTACCACGATATCGAGCTCGTCGGCACGGCCGTCGGCAACGGACCCGAAGCGACGACCGTGACGACCCGGATGCGCACCGACATCGGCGCGATCAGCGAGGCGGCCAAGGCGGCCGGGACGCCGCCCCGCGTCTACTACGAGGTTTCCTACAGCGGCACGACCGGCGAGATCTTCGCGCCGGGCGCCGGGTCGTTCCTCGCCGACATGGTCACGCTGGCCGGCGGGGAGACCATCACCGGGGACGCCGCCACCTGGCTGATCCCGCTCGAGACCCTGATCGAACGGGACCCACAGGTGATCATCCTGGGGGTGAATCCTTTCTACAAGCCGACGCCCGCGGAGGTCGCCAAACGGGCGGGCTGGGGCGTGATGGCCGCCGTGAAGGACGGCCAGATCCGTCCCGTCCGCGACACCGAGATCACCCGGCCGGGCCCACGCCTGGCGATCGGCCTGCGCAACCTGGCGGCCGCGATCTGGCCGGACGCCGCCCTGCCGTCGGGACCCTAGCCGACCGATGGCGGCCGGAGCGCTCTCCCAGGACCTCGGATCGGTCGGTGTCGCCGCGCGGATCCGGGCGCGTCCGGTCGTCGTCGAGATCGTGGTCCTCGTCGTACTCGCGATCGTGGCCCTGGCCGGTGTGGGCCTGGGCTCCGTCCGGATCTCGCCGGCCGATACGGTCGCCGTCATCCTGTGGCGCGCCTTCGGCATCGATGTCGGGGCGACCTGGGCTCCGGCCACCGAGGCGATCATCTGGGAGCTGCGCCTGCCGCGGGTCCTGACGGCGATGGTCATCGGCGGGGGGCTGGCTGTCGCCGGCGCTACGTTCCAGGGCCTGCTGCGCAACCCGTTGGCCGACCCGTTCGTGCTCGGGACCTCGTCCGGGGCCGCGCTCGGCGCGGCGGTGGCGATCCTGCTCCCCGTCGACGTGGCGATCCTGGCCTTCGGCCTGCTCCACGCGCTGGCCTTCGGCGGCGCCCTGATGGCCGCGTTCGTCGTCTTCCGGCTCGGCGGGTCAGGTGGGCCGGGTGGCCTCACGCGGTTGCTCCTCACCGGCTATGCGATCGGCTCCGTGCTGGCCGCGCTGCTGACGCTGGCGATGTACGTCTCCGGTTCGGACCTGCGCCAGATCTTCTCGTTCCTGCTCGGCGGCCTGGCCGGGGCGTCCTGGCCGCGGCTCGTGGTTGCGGCGCCACTGATCATCGCCTCGTGCGCGCTCATCGTGGCCCGCTCACGCTCGCTCGACGGCCTGCTGCTCGGCGACTCGGCCGCCCGCCACCTGGGCGTCGACGTGCGGCGCGAGCGCGGCATCCTCCTGGCCCTGGCGTCGATGGCCACGGCCGCAGGCGTCGCGATCAGCGGCCTCATCGGGTTCGTCGGGCTCGTCGTGCCGCATCTCGTCCGGCTGCTCGTCGGCCCGAGCGCGCGGCGGGTCATCCCGATCTCGGCGATCGCCGGTGCGGCGCTCCTCGTGGCGGCCGACCTGGGCGCTCGACTCGCGGGCGACGTGCCGGTCGGGGTCGTCATGGCCCTCGTCGGCGCGCCGTTCTTCCTGTTCCTCCTCGGTCGCACCCGATCGGGGTACGAGCTGTGACGATCGAGCCGATCCTGGCCGCCGATGGCGTGACGCTCGCCTACGGCGCGCGACCGATCGTGATCGACGCGAGCCTCGCGATCGCCGGCGGGGAACGAGTTGCGATCGTCGGCCCCAACGGCGCCGGCAAGTCGACGTTCTTGCGCGCCCTCACCGGCGTCCTGACCCCGCGCGCCGGTGGGGTTCGGCTGTGTGGCGCGCCGATCGCCACGGTCGACCGGATGGTCGTCGCCCGGACGATCGCGGTCGTCCCCGAGCTCGCCCAGCTGCCATTCGCGATGCCGGTCGACGAGGTCGTGGCTCTTGGCCGTCTCCCGCATGAGCCACCGATCAGCGGGCTCCGGCCGTCGGACGAGGCGGCCGTCGTGGCGGCGATCGAGCGCGTCGGGGTCGGCCACCTTCGGCGGCGGGACGCGCGCGAACTTTCGATGGGCGAGCGACAGCTCGTGTTCATCGCCGTGGCCGTCGCCCAGGCGGCCTCGATCCTCGTGCTCGACGAGCCGACCGCGCACCTCGATATCCGGCACCAGGTCGAGGTCATGGAGCTCGTGCGTGACCTCAACGAACGCGACGGGACGACGATCGTGGCCGTCCTCCACGACCTGGCCCTGGCCGCGCATTTCTTCCCACGGATCGTGGTCATGGACGGCGGCCGGATCGTCGCCGACGGCCCACCGGCAGCGACCCTCGACGAGGCGCATATCCGCGGGGTGTTCGGGGTGGACCCAGCGCTCGTCCGCCTGCCGGCCGGCGCCGCATGAGCCTCGAGGGGCAGACGGGCGACGTCGCGAGCGCGTCCGGGCGCGATCCCGGTGCGGAGATCCGCGCGGCGTTCGCGCTGCTGACCCGCGTGCCCATCCGCGACGCGGGCGCGTCCGCGGAGGCGACCGGCGCGGCGGCGTTCGGACTCGTCGGGGTCCTGCTCGGGCTGGCGGGCGCGATCCCGCTCCTCGCGGTCGCGGGAGGCGAGCCGGTGCTCGGCTCGATCGGGGCGGTCGCCCTGGTCGCGATCCTCTCGGGCTTCTTCCATCTCGACGGGCTGGCCGACACGACCGATGCGCTGCTCGTGGCCGACCCCGCGCGGGCCGATGCCGCCCGCCGGGACCCGGCCATCGGGGCCGGCGGCGCGGCGGTGGTCGTCCTCGTGCTCGGCGCCCAGGTCGCGTCCCTCGCGAGCCTCTCGGCCGGGGCGGGGCCCGGTCTCTCAGCCGCCGCCTGGGTCGTTGCCGCGACCGTGTCGCGGGTCGTCCCGGTCGCGGCGGTCCCCCTCCTTCGGGCGTGGGCTCGCCGTCGCGATCGGACCCACCCGAGCGGGGTCCGAGGCGGTGCCGACGGCGGCGATCCCGCTCGGCTCGCGGGCCTCGGCACCTGGTTCGAGGAGCGGGTCGGATCGATCGATGCGCTGGTCGCGGTCGGAACCGCGGTCGTCGTGGCGGTTGCGATCGCGGCCCTGGCACCCGACGGACACGGTGCCGCCGTCGGCGGGCTCGCCGGTGCGACGATCGGCGTCCTGGCCGCCGTGGCGATCGCCCGCGCTCGGCGCGGCCTCGACGGCGATGGCCTCGGCGCGACGATCGAGCTGTCAGCGACCGCGGTCCTGGCCGCCGTCGCGATCATCGTGGCCTGACCGAACCGGATGGCCCGGCCCCTGATCCTCGCGCTCGGCGGGACGCGCAGCGGCAAGTCCACGTTCGGGCTAACTACGACGCGGCGCCTGGCCGCTGGTGGGCGCGCATGGTTCCTCGCGACGGCATGGCCCGGCGACCCGGAGCTCGACGAGCGGATCGCCCGACACCGCCACGAGCGCCCGGCCGACTGGCCGACGATCGAGGTCGGAGCGGATCTCGCCGCGGCCCTCGCCGGCACGGACCCGGGCGAGCCCGTCCTCATCGACGGGCTCACGCTCTGGCTCAGCACGCTGCTCGGCGACGACGTCGAGGCGATCGATCCGATCCTCGACGGCCCGGTGCGGGCGGCGCTCGAGGCGATCGCCGAGCGGCGTGGGCCGGTCGTCGTCGTGAGCGACGAGGTCGGGTCGGGCATCGTGCCGATGCATGCCGGGGCCCGTGCGTACCGGGATCTCGTCGGGATCGTCCATCAGCGGGTCGCGGCGATAGCCGACGAGGCCTATCTGCTCGTCGCGGGACTGCCGGTCACCCTCAAGGCGCCGGCGCAATGACCTCCGACACGACCCCGGAGGCCTCGGCGGCCGCGGCCGCGGCCGTCGCCGAGGCGCTGGCCCGGATCCGTCCGCTCGACGAGGCAGCGATGGCCGCGACGGCGGCCCGCCTCGATCGGCTGACCAAGCCGCCGGGCAGCCTCGGCCGGCTCGAGGAGCTGGCGATCCGCCTCGCCGGAATCACCGGCCGACCAGATGCCTCGGTCGGGCGTCGGGCGATCGTCGTTGCCGCCGCGGACCACGGCGTCGCCCGGCGCGGCGTATCCGCCTATCCGGCCGAGGTCACGGCGCAGATGGTCGCGAACTTCGTCACCGGCGGGGCCGCGATCAACGTCCTCGCGGCGACCGTCGGGGCGTCGGTCACGGTCGTCGACGTCGGGGTCGCCGGGCCGATCCCCGCGGTCGCCCCAGGCGGGTCGACCGGCGCCCGGTCAACCGGGCCCACCGCACCCGGAGCCCGAGGCGGCCGCCTCGTCTCGGCGCGGATCCGCCCCGGCACGGCCGACATGACCGCGGGCCTGGCGATGACGCGGGAGGAGGCCGGGCGTGCCATCGCCGTCGGGTTGGAGCTCGTCGCAACGCTGTCGCACGAGGGAGTCGAGCTCATCGGCCTCGGTGAGATGGGGATCGGCAATACCACCGCGGCGAGCGCCCTGACGGCCGTCCTGACCGGCGAACCCATCGGCCTCGTCACCGGCCGGGGGACCGGTGTCGACGACGACGGCCGTGCCCGCAAGATCGCGGCGATCGAGCGAGCGCTGGCCGTCAATAGGCCCGATCCGGCCGACCCGGTCGGGGTCCCGGCGGCCGTCGGCGGCCTCGAGATCGGCGTCCTCGTGGGGGTGATCGTCGGCGCGGCTGCGGCCCGCATCCCGCTCGTCCTCGATGGCTTCATCACCGGCGCCGCGGCGCTCCTCGCGGTCGCCCTCGAGCCGGCGATCGCGGCTCGGGTCATCGCCGGGCACCGCTCGGTGGAGCCGGGTCACGCGATCGTTCTCGAGCGGCTCGGCCTGGTCCCGTTGCTCGACCTCGACCTGCGCCTCGGGGAGGGGAGCGGCGCGGCGCTCGCGATGCATCTCGTCGGCGCTGCGGCCGCGATCCGCGACGGGATGGCGACGTTCGAGTCGGCGGCGGTGGCGGGCCCGACGTGAGCGACATCCTCCTCGTCCGCCACGCCTCGACCAGCTGGTCCGGTCGGCGGTACTGCGGGCGCAGCGACCCGCCACTGAGCGACGCCGGCCGGCGGGAGGCCGCGACGCTCGCCGCCACGCTCATCGGGGAGCTGCCACGGGAGACCCGAATCGTCACGAGCCCGTCACGCCGAGCCCGCCAGACAGCCGACGCGATCGCGGCCGCCGCCCAGCTGTCCGCGCCCGAGATCGACGAGCGCTGGATGGAGGCCGACTTCGGGTTGGTCGAGGGCCTCACCTTCGACGAGCTCGGGCTCGTGCATCCCGACGTGGCGAGCGCTATCCTGGCGGGCGCTACCTCCGTCGATTGGCCGGGCGGCGAGAGCGCGACAACGTTTGGCACTCGCGTCGCCGCCGCCTGGCGGACGGTCACTGCCACGACGCGCCCGACGATCGTCGTCTCCCACGCCGGCCCGATCCGTCTCGCGCGCGCCCTGGCCGACCACCCGCCGGGCGACGTTGGCGCGCTCGCCCCGGCAACGGCCATTCGCGTCGCGATCCCCGTTGCGCGCGGGAGGCCGTGATACCCTCCGCGGCGTGACTCGACGTCGATCGAGCGCGCCGGGACGCGTCCGTCCCGACCGTCGTCGGTCCCTTCCGCTGCTCTGGGCGCTCGTCGCCGTCCTGGCTTCGGCCTGCGGCCCGACCGCGACGACGAGTCCGGCGACGAACCCGTCGGTTGCAGCCGTCTCCCCGCCCGCGTCAAGCCCGGCCGGTTCCGCCAGCGATGAACCGAGCCTGCCGCCGAGCGACGAGCCGAGCAGCCCCGCGCCGACGGAGTCTCCATCGCTCGAGCCGCCCCCGAGCGGTGGCGCCGCCGCACTCGCCGACTGCACGGGCAATTCCGAGAACCGCGACTTCTACGCGGGCGTCGCGAGCGCGGTCGACTGGCCGGTATATTGCGCGGCCCTGCCCGGCGGCTGGTTCGTCGACAACGGTCGATACCGCCTCGCCCGCGGCGGCTGGATGGAGATGTTCTACAAGGGCCCGTCGGGCGCCCGGCTCGAACTCCACGAGGGCTCGTTCTGCCAGGACCTCTCCGGCTGCGTTCCGGCCGGGACGGATGCGGGCACCGCGGCGTTCGGCGATCGCGATGGGAGCCTCGTAGCCCTCAACGACGGGCGGTTCTCGGTCGTAGTCGACCGCGGCTCGTCGCCAAGCTGGCTAGCCATCGTCGGCGGGCTCGACCGGGACACCGCCGTCCGGATCGTCGGCCGGCTCGTCAGGCTCGACTAGGGGACAGCACCGCCCTTCGTCTGGTGACTCCGGCCGCCGCGGCCCCACCCCGGGTCGGCGATGATGGCCGCATGCGGATCGCCGAATTCGCCCTGGAACGCTACTTCGCGCGGTGGGAGTTCGCGGTGGAGCACCTCCTTTGCGCCTCGGACGTGCAGGGCTATCCGATGGGCGAGCTCCTCGCGCTCGCCGACGACGAGACCCGGGCGCTGTGGGACGGCCTGACGCTCGGCTACACCGAATCGAGCGGCCATCCGCTCCTTCGGCGCGAGATCGCCGCCCTGTACGAGACGATCGAACCCGAGGAGATCCTCGTCTTCGGAGGCGCCGAGGAGGCGATCTTCTGTCTCGCGAATGCGGAGCTCGGGCCTGGCGATCACGCGATCGTTACGTGGCCCGGGTACCAGAGCCCGTACGAGGTGGCGCGCGCCACCGGCGCCGACGTGACGCTCCACGAGCTGCGCGAGGGCGACGGATGGGCGATCGACCTGGACCGGCTTCGGGCGCAGATCACGCCGGCAACCCGGCTCATCGTCGTCAACGCTCCGCACAATCCGACGGGGATGCTGCCCGACCGGGCGACGTACGACAGCCTGGTCGCGATCGCCGCGGACGCCGGGGCGCATCTCGTCGTCGACGAGGTTTACCGGTTCCTCGAGCTGGACCAGGCCGACCGGCTGCCGGCCGGGGCCGATGCGCTCGAACGGGGCGTGTCGATCGGCGTCATGTCGAAGTCGTTCGCGATGGCCGGCCTGCGGATCGGCTGGCTCGCGTCGCACGACCGGGAGCTCCTGGCGCGGTGCGCTGCGTTCAAGGACTACACGACGATCTGCTCGTCGGCCCCGGCCGAGATCCTTGCGCTCATCGCGCTGCGCGCTCGAGAGGGGGTGTTGGCGCGCTCCCGGTCCATCGTTGCCGCCAATCTCGAGCGGCTCGATCGCTTCTTCGACGACTGGCCCGATCGCTTCGCGTGGGTCCGACCGCGGGCCGGGTCAGTCGGCTTTCCGCGCCTCACCGTGCCTGGCATCACGATCGACGACTGGTCGGCCGCGCTGGTCGAGGCCGAGGGCGTCCTGCTGCTGCCGGGCTCCCAGTTCGGGTTCGGCGGCAACCACTTCCGGCTTGGCTTCGGCCGGACGGACCTGCCGGTCGCCCTGGAGCGGCTCGAGGCCTTCGCCGACCGGACCCTGCGCTGACCGTATCGGGTGCCCGCGAGTCCGCGACGTCATCCGGCGAGGTCGCGAGGTGGCCCGGCGAGGACGCAACACCGTCGCAAGGTCGGGCTGCGATCAAAGATGCGGGACCGATGCCGACGGGCGCAGGCTGGACAGACCAGCCCCAGACCGGAGGAACCGTCATGGCCACCACCAGATCCCGCCCACGCGCCCCGACCACGAACGGGCGCCACTCGCCTCAGCCGAAGTTGCGCGCCCGTGGCGGGGAGCTGCAGCGCTTCGGCACGCTCCGCCTCCTGCCGATCGCCCTCGCCGTCGAAGCCCGAGAGGAGAGCTGCCAGATCCTCAACGAGATCCTCGCCGACTCGATGATCCTCTACGCGCTCTACAAGAAGCACCACTGGCTCGTCGCTGGCCCGACCTTCTACCAGCTCCACCTGCTGTTCGACAAGCATGCCGAGGAGCAGACCGAGGTGATCGACCTACTGGCGGAGCGCGTCCAGAGCCTGGGCGGCATCGCCGTCGGCGACCCACGCCATGCCGCCGAGCTCACGACCGTCCCGCGGCCGCCCGACGGCGCGGACGAGGTGGCGGTGATGATCGATCGCACGCTGGAGGCGCACGAGACGATCATCACGATGGTCCGCAAGGCGATCGCCGCGACCGAGAAGTCCGAGGACTGGGGCAGCAACGACCTGCTCATGAGCGACGTGCTGCGCCGCAACGAGCTCCAGGTCTGGTTCCTCTCCGAGCACCTGGTCGACGTCCCGCTCGTCGGCGACTGATCGAGGGCGGTCCGGCTCAGCGGCTCGGATCGCCGCCGCGCGAGGCGTCACCCAGAGGCTCGGGCGCCGACGGGGGCAGGTCCCACGACCAGGTGCGCAGTCGACGGAGCAGTCGCCGGCCGGTGAGGTCGAGGTGGATCGGCGTGACCGCGATGCGCCGGTTCACGACCGCGTGGAAGTCGGTGCCGGGGACGGCCAGCCCCGACGGCGGCGGCCCTCCGATCCAGAAATAGGGGATCCCGCGCGGATCCAACCGCTCGACGAGCTGATCGGAGTAGACGCGGCGACCCAGCCGCGTGACCTCGATGCCCTCGCACTCCCCCAGCGTTACGGCCGGCACGTTGACGTTGATGAGCTCCCCGCGCGAGAGACCCTGTTCGAGGATGTTGCGCGCTACGATCGTGGCCGCGATGCCGGACAGCGTGAAGTCGGGATGCTCGTAGTACTCCTGCGAGATCGCGAACGCCGGACAACTGTTGATGACCGCCTCCATCGCCGCGCTCACCGTCCCCGAATAGGTGATGTCGTCGCCGAGGTTCGCGCCGTAGTTGACGCCCGCGGCCACGAGATCGAACCCGTGGCCGAAGTAGCCCAGGAAGGAGATGCTCACGGCGTCGGTCGGCGAGCCGTCGACCGAGTAGGCGAGCGACCCATCGGCGAGCGTTCGCTCGCGGATGCGCAGCGGGCGCATGAGGGTCTTTTGGTGGCCGACCGCGCTCTGGTTCGTGTCGGGCGCGACGACCGTGACGTCGCCCATCGCCTCGAGGGCCTGCTTGAGCGCGAGCAGCCCTCGCGACTCGACCCCGTCGTCGTTCGTGACGAGGATGCGCGGCCGGGTCGTCCACTCCGGGATGGGGCGGGAGGGCGTGCGCAGGGCGCGCGGCCCGCCACGAGCGGCGCCCCCGGCGAGCGGTTCGCCCCGTTCCTTGTCGAGGTCCCGCCGCTCCGAGCGCGCGCGCTCGCGCGTCATGTCCGGGACCTCGCGCCGCTCCGGGACGTCCGCCCGCGCCGGGGCGACCTTCGAGGCGTCCACTTCCTTGGGGTCGTCCTTCCGGCCGCGCTTCTCGTCGGTCATCCGTCGGGCACGTCGGTGGCCTGGCCGGGGGCCGGTTCGCGCGGCACGTGCACCGGCCGGCCTTCGCGCTCGCTCAGGCGTCGCGCGGCTCGTCCCGCAACGCTCCGGTCGCCCGTCGTGCGGTGGAGGTACTGGAAGAAGAACGACGACACCACCGCCGCGATCGGGATGCCGAAGATCGCGCCCGGGATGCCCGCGATCCGGGAGCCGATGAGGACCGAGCCGAGCACGACGATCGGGTGGATGCCGACCGCGTCCCGCATCATCCGCGGCTGGAGCACGTTCATCACGATGAACCAGCCGACGAGCATGACGACGACCGTCGGCACCAGGGCCTCCGGCTTGAAGAGCAGCGCCGCGACCACCGGAGGCGCCCACGACAGGAACGGGCCGAAGAACGGGATCGCCTGGAGCAGCCCCGACGTGACCGACGTGAGCGCGGCCAGCGGCAGCCCGAACACGAGGCTGGTCACGAGCGAGATGACGAAGTACACGACGCCCATCAGGGCCTGGCCGCGCAGGAACCCGCCGAACGAGCGGGCGACGGAACTCTGGAGGAGTAGCGCCTCCTCGGCGTAGGACGGCGGCACGAGCCGGAACAGGAAGGCGACGATCATGTCGCGATCCAGGACCATGTAGATCGACAGGAAGAACACGATGAGCATCGTGCCGACCGCGCCGATGCTGGCGACGGCGATCGACTGGAGCGGGGCGATCAGGGCGCCCGCGATCTTGTCGACGTTGTCGAGCACGGACGCGACCTGCGTCTCGATGTTCACCTGGCCCAGGCCGATCGAGTTGAGCCACGATTGGATCGGCGCCACGATCGATGGCAGGTCCTGGCGGACCCTCGGGATCGACTCGACGAACTGGGCGATCGACGTCGCGAGCGCCTGGGCGATGACCAGGACGAGGACGACGAGGACGACGACGATGATCGTGTAGACGAGGACGGTCGCAACTGCCCGCGGCAGGCCCGGGATGTCGGTGGCGACCCGGCTCACGAGCGGGCTGATGATGAAGGCGAGGAGCCAGGCCAGGAAGAACGCGAGCAGGACGTCGCCGAAGAAGAAGACCGCCTGGGCGATCAGGCTGATCGCGACGAAGAACAGGACCAGCGTGCCGAGGACGAGGATCGCGCCGAGGAGCCGCCGTTCTCGACCGCTCGGCCGGATATCGATCATGGGCGCTAGCGCAGTCCCATCTTTTCGCGAACCTCGGCCATCGTCGCCTGGGCGAGCGGCCGGACGCGTTCGGCTCCTTCGTCGAGGATTTGCGCGATCCGCTCCGGGTCGGCCATCAGTTCACGGTACCGCTCGCGCGGTTCGGCGTAATGGCGGAGGATCCGGTCGGCGAGCAGCTTCTTCGTGTCGACGCAGCCCGTCCGCGCGGTCCGCTCGCCGTCCCAGATCTCCTCGTAGTCGTCGCCGAAGAACCGATGCGTCTGGCACACGTTGCAGACCTCGGGTCGGCCGGGGTCGGTCCGCAGGATCCGCTTCGTGTCGGTCACCATCGACATGACCTGCTTCCGGATGAGCTCCTCGGGCGCGAAGATGTCGACCGTGTTGCCGATCGACTTGCTCATCTTGCGGACACCGTCGGTGCCAAGGACGACCGGCGATTCGGTGTAGACGGCCTGGGGCTCGGGAAAGGTCACCCCGTATCGGGCGTTGAACGCCCGGACGATCTCGCGCGACAGCTCGAGGTGGGCCGCCTGGTCCCGGCCGACCGGGACGAGCGACGCCTTGTAGATGACGATGTCGGCGGCCTGGAGGACGGGATAGGTCAAGAGGCCGTGGTTGATGTCGTCGGGCTGGGTCTGCTTCTTCTCCTTGTAGGTCGGGGTGCGCTCGAGCCAGCTCACCGGCGTGACGGTCGCCAGCAGCCAGGCGAGCTCGGTGTGCTCGGGGCGATGGCTCTGCACGAACACGGTGCAGCGCTCCGGGTCGAGCCCCAGCGCGAGCAGCGCGGCGGCCATCTCGGTCGTCTGGCGACGCAGCGCATCGGGGTCGTGCAGGCTCGTGAGCGCGTGGTAGTCGACGATGCAATAGATCGCCTCGTACTCCCTCTGGAGCTTGACGTAGTTGCGGATCGCCCCCAGGTCGTTGCCGATGTGCGGCGCGCCGGATGGCTGGATCCCCGAGAAGATCCGGGGCCGCGGCGCCGGGGCGGCGACCGGCGACGGGGCCGGCGCGAGTTCGATCGTCATCGAGCGCGAGTGTAGCGTCCGCCGTTCGCCCGCCGCGCAGCGTAGTATCGTCACGAACCTGCAATCCGATCCGGGCCTGCGGGGATGGACGCGCGGACTCGGCCGTCGCTTGCATCGCGGCAAGACCCAGGCCCAACCGAGCGAGAGGAGGTGAGGGCCCCAGCGGAGCTCGTGATCCGCGCGGCACGGCCGCGTGTGCCCGAAACGAGCGTCGTCCGTCCCCGACGTACCAGATCTGGAGGATCGCACCTTGGCCACGTCCGCCGCCGCTATCGGTGCTGCCAGCCACAAGCTGCCGTTCGTGATCTCCGCGTCGGCCGCCGGCACGATCATCGAGTGGTACGACTTCTACCTCTACGGCGTCCTGGCAGCCTTCTTTTCCACCCAGTTCTTCCCGAAGGGCAATGACACCGCGGCCCTGCTCGCGTCGCTCGCGACCTTCGGCGCGGGCTTTGCCGTCCGCCCGTTCGGCGCCGCCTTCTTCGGGCGCCTGGGCGACATCACCGGGCGCAAGTTCACGTTCCTCGTCACCATCACCGTGATGGGGATCTCGACGGCCCTCGTCGGGATCCTGCCCACGTTCGCGCAGATCGGCATCCTCGCACCGGTGATCCTCGTCGTCCTCCGCCTCGCCCAGGGCCTGGCGCTCGGCGGTGAGTACGGGGGAGCGGCCATCTACGTCGCCGAGCACAGCCCGGACGACAAGCGCGGCCAGAACACGAGCTGGATCCAGACCACGGCCACGATGGGCCTGTTGCTGGCCCTCGTCGTCATCGGCATCACGCGCGGTGCGATGTCGGCCGACGACTTCACGAATTTTGGCTGGCGGATCCCATTCGTCCTCTCGATCATCCTGGTCGCGATGGCGCTGTTCATCCGGCTGCGCCTACAGGAGACGCCGCTGTTCAGCCGGCTCAAGGAGCAGGGCAAGTCGTCGACCTCGCCGTGGCGCGAGAGCTTCGGCAACCCGGCCAACCGTCGGCTCATCATCCTCGCGCTGCTGGGCGCGACCGCCGGCCAGGCCGTGGTCTGGTACCAGGGCCAGTTCCAGTCGCTGTTCTTCCTTGGAACGGTCCTGGGGGTCAAGTACACGGACGCCTACCTGATCGTCGGCACGGCGCTCCTCCTCGGGACGCCGTTCTTCGTCATCTTCGGCCGGTTGTCGGACCGGATCGGGCGAAAGCCGATCATCCTCGGCGGCTGCCTGATCGCGGCGATCACGTATTTCCCGATCTACAACCTCATGACGACATTCGCGCACCCGCAGGGGGCCCTCGATGCCAAGCTCGGCAAGTTCGCGGTCGGTGGCGTGGCCTCCGTCGCCCAGCCCGAGATCGTGCCCCTGATCGTGCTCGTCTGGATCCAGGTCGTGTACGTGACGATGGTCTACGGCCCGATCGCCGCGTTCCTCGTCGAATACTTCCCGGCGCGGATCCGCTATACCAGCCTGTCCATCCCGTACCACATCGGCAACGGATGGTTCGGGGGCTTCCTGCCGCTGATCGCGGCGGCCCTGCTGAGTGCCACCGGCAACCTCTACGCCGGGCTCATCTACCCGATCGTTGTCGCGCTGATCACCGTGATCGTCGGCGCCCTGTATATCCGCGAATCCCGCCACGTCCGGATCTGGGATGAGGTCGAGACCGGGCCACCGCCCGGGCCGGCCGGCGTTCCCATGGCCGAACCCGGCTGACGGCCGGCGGGTGGCCCGGGCGAGCTGATCGTCCCCGGGCGACGTGATCGGTGAGGGGCGGCCTGGCGGGTCGCCCCTCGCGACGTTTCGAGCCGACCGCGTCGGCTACCATCTGGCGGCGATGCCCCAGCGCCCGTCACCCCCGCCCAACGCACGCCGCCCACCATTGCGCGTCGGCGTCCTCGGGGCCGGGACGGTGGGCCGGGCGGTCGTCGACGGGCTGCTCCGGCACCCGGAGCGCCTGGCCGCGGCCGCGCCCGATGCCCCGCATCTCACGCTCGTCGGGGTCGCCGCGCGCGATCTCGCCCGGGCGGCCGACGCCGGGATCCCGGCCGCGCTCCTGACCGACGCTCCAGCTCACCTGGTCGCCGACCCGGAGATCGACGTCATCGTGGAGCTCCTCGGCGGCGACGAGCCGGCCCGGACCCTGATCGCGGCCGCGCTCGGTGCCGGCAAGCCGGTCGTCACCGCGAACAAGCACGTTCTCGCGCACCACGGGCCGGACCTCGAGGCGGCCGCCCGCCGCGCCGCTGTGTCGCTCCGCTTCGAGGCCGCGGTCGCCGCCGGCATCCCGGTGCTCGGAGCCCTCGCGGGTGACCTCGGCGCGAACGAGATCCGGCGGGTCCGCGGCATCGTCAACGGCACGACCAACCACATCCTCACCGCGATGAGCCAGGACGGCCGCCCGTACGCCGAGGTCCTCGCCGACGCCCAGGAGCTGGGCTATGCCGAGGCGGACCCGCGGGGCGATGTGGAAGGCGACGACGCCGTCAACAAGCTGGTGATCCTCGCGCGGCTCGCGTTCGGGCAGTGGCTGGATCCGGGGACCGTGGGTCGCCGGCCGCCGACGGCGCGCGGGGCGGGGCAACCGGGCATCACCGGCGTCACGGACCAGGAGCTCGAGGGCGCCGCGGCGCTCGGGCTGACGATCAAGCTCCTGGCCACTGCCCGGCGGCGCGGCGACGCGATCGAGGCCGCGGTCGTGCCGACCGCCCTGCCCGCCGACAGCCCGTTCGGATCGACCGATGGTGTCACCAACCGGATCGAGATCGTCGGCGAGCCCATGGACACCCTCAGCCTCGCCGGCCCCGGCGCGGGCGGTCGGCCAACCAGCAGCGCGATCCTGGGCGACCTCATCGCGATCGCCCGCGGCCAGGGCTCCACCTGGGCCGGCCTCGCCCCCGCGACCGGGCCCGCCTGTCCAGCCGCCGACCCGCTCGATGGACCGCGCCAGTGGTACGCGTTCGTACCGGCGGTGCAGCACGGGCCCCTGCCGGCCGCGCTCGCGGACTCGGCCAGCGTGGACTTCGAGGATGGGACGGCGGTCCGCAGCACGATCGTCACGCTCGACGAGGCGCGAGCGGCGTTCGAGGCGATCCTGCCCGAAGGCGTCGACGTGACGTTGTACCCGGTCGATGACTGATCGCGCGACGGTGGGCGCGTCGGCCCGCCCCCGGCTGCTGGAACGGTACGCGCGGTTCCTGCCGGTCACCGAGGCCACCCCACCGCTGACCCTCGGCGAAGGGGCGACCCCACTCGTGCGCGCGCAGCGGCTCGGTGCGGCGATCGGCGCCCCGAACCTCTACCTCAAGGTCGAGGGCCAGAACCCCACCGGCTCGTTCAAGGACCGCGGCATGGTCGTCGCCGTCGCGAAGGCGCTTGAGGCTGGGGCCAGGGCGATCGTCTGCGCGTCCACCGGCAACACGTCCGCCTCGGCCGCGGCCTATGGCGCGGCGGCCGGTCTCGAGGTCATCGTCATCCTGCCCAGGGGCCAGATCGCTGTCGGCAAGCTGCTGCAGGCGCTCGTCGCGGGGGCGAAGGTCGTCGCGGTCGATGGGAACTTCGACCAGGCGCTCGCGATCGTCCGCGGGCTTGCCGAACAGGACGAGCATCCCGTGACCCTGGTCAACTCGGTCAACCCGTTCCGCCTCGACGGCCAGAAGACCGCAGCGTTCGAGGTTTGCGACGACCTGGGTCGAGCGCCGGATGTCCTCGCCATCCCGGTCGGCAATGCCGGCAACATCAGCGCCTACTGGGCGGGCTTCACCGACTACGCGACGGCGGGTCTCGTCGATGCGACTCCCCGGATGTGGGGATTCCAGGCAGCCGGCGCCGCGCCCCTGGTGCTCGGCCGGCGCGTGGATCGGCCCGAGACGATCGCCACGGCGATCCGCATCGGGAACCCCGCCTCGTGGGAGAAGGCGATCGCCGCCCGCGACGAATCCGGCGGCCGGATCGAGGCGGTCACCGACGACGAGATCCTGGGCGCGTACCGCGATCTCGCCCGGCACGCGGGGATCTTCTGCGAGCCGGCCTCGGCGGCCAGCGTCGCGGGCATCCGCAAGATGGCCGCCGCCGGCCGCCTCGACGCGGACGCGACGGTCGTTGCCGTGCTAACCGGGCACGGCCTCAAGGACCCGGTCACCGCAGAGCGGCAGGTCCCGCGGGTCATCGAGGCGGCACCGACGCTCGGTGCCGTCACCGTCGCGCTCGGCTGGAGCTAGGAGGGATCGTGCCGCACTGGCTCGCGGAGCTCGATGGTCACCGGGTCGTCGTCGAGGTGCCCGCCTCGTCGGCGAACCTGGGCGCCGGCTACGACTGCCTCGGCGTCGCGCTGGCCCTGACGAACCGGGTCGAGGTCGAGGTCCGCGGCTGGAGCCGCGGCGCGATCGAGCTGACGGTCGACGGCGAAGGCCGGGACGAGCTCAGGGACGATCGCGACAACCGCTTCGTCCGCGGCCTCGAGGCCGCGCTGGTCCAGGGTCGTGGCCCGCTGCCCGAGGACGTCGGCTGGCGGATCGCGATGGACAACACCATCCCGCTCGCTCGCGGCCTCGGGTCTTCGGCGGCCGCGACGGTCGCTGGCGTGGTGGCCGCCAATGCCCTGATGGGCGGTCCGCTGACCCTCGAGGACCAGCTCCACATCGCGACGGAGATCGAGGGCCATCCGGACAACGCAGCCGCGGCGCTCCTCGGCGGGTTCGTGGTCGCTGCGGCGGCCGACGGCGCGGTCGAGGCAGTCCGGTTCGATGCGCCACGCGACGTGCGCGCGATCCTGTTCATCCCCGAGCTGCGCCTCTCGACCGACGACATGCGCCGTGTGCTGCCGGAGTCCGTGCCATTCGCCGATGCGGCCGCGAACCTGGCCGCCGTCGCGATCGGCGTCGCCGGCATGGCCGCTGGGCGCACCGACCTGCTGCGGCGGCTGACGGTCGACCGGCTTCACGAGCCCTATCGGGCGAGCGTCTACCCGCAGCTCACCAGGCTCATCGAGGCCGCCCGCGAGGCCGGGGCCCTCGGGGCCTGCTTGTCCGGCGCTGGGTCGACGATCCTCGCCTTCGCCGATTCGATGGCCGATATCGCACGGATCGAAGGTGCGTTGAGCGCCGTCGCCGCCGACACGGACCTCCCAGGCCGGATGATCGTGGTCGAGCCGCGCAATCTGGGCGCGCAGGTGCATTCGGGCGGCTGAGCAAGCGACTCCGGGCACCATCTCGCCGTGTCGGATCGACGATAGGCGCGCCGGACGATAGGCCTGCCGGACGATAGGCCCAGTCGGGCGTAAACCATTGACCTGCTGAGTGCCGGCGCCCTCGCCCTAGACTGCCGCCATGGACGGGTTTGTGCAGACGATCGGGAACGGGATCACGGGGCTGGTCGCGGGCACGTTCGATGTCGTCGGCGGTGCGTTGCGGGGCATCGTCAGCGCCGGCAACCTGGCGCTCCCGTCGGGGCTCTTCTGGGGGCTGATCATCGTCCTGCTCGTCGTTGGCGGCTGGTCGCTCGCCAAGCGCTGACGCTCCCGCCGGGCGCCGCCAATCAGGCCGGCGCCGTGTGGCCCTCGATGAAGGCCAACGCCTCGCCCCACGCTGCCTCGCTCGCCTCGGCGAATTCGGGCATCTTGCGGTCGAAGAAGCTATGCGGCGCGCCCGGGTAGGTGACGAGTCGATGCTCGACGCCGGCGGCCGTCAATCCAGCATCGAACGCCGCGATCGCCTCGGGCGTGATTGCCTGGTCGGCGCCGCCGAAGAGGCCCAGCACCGGCGACTCGAACTCGTCCATGTGGTCGATCGGCGCCGGCGCGTCGTTCCGCCAGGGCCCGGCGAGCGTCCCGTAGAAGCCGATGACGCCGGCGAGATGGTGCCCGAGCGACGCCGCGAGGAACGACATCCGGCCGCCCATGCAGAACCCGAGCGTGAAGATCGACCGCGGTGCGCCATCGCCCGCCCGGATCGCGGCCAAGCCGGCGGCGATATCGGCCGAGATGCCGACCCACGTCGTCATCGCGACGTGTGGCTGGTGGTCGAAGCCCTCGCCCCGGTCCGTGCTCGGCGCCGTTCGCCCGAACCAGTCGATCGCCAGCGCGCCAATGCCGTGCTCAGCGAACCGGAGCGAGAGCTCCTCGTAGTACGGATGGAGGCCGCGGACGTCGGGGAGTATCAGGACGCCGGCACCGATCGGCGCGGCCGGGCGTGTCCGGTAGGCCAGCACCGAGTTGCCATCGGCGGCGGTGAGCGTCTCGTAGCGGCCGTCGAGCGCGCCGCCCGCGATCGGGGCGATCGGCGGTCGGCTGTCGTGGTCGAAGCACATCGGTGGTACCTCCGGGGACTCGTGCTGGGAGGGTGAATCCTGCCACGGTAGAATGCCGAGCGATGTCCCACCCCCTCGTCGTCCAGAAATACGGCGGTTCGTCGGTCGCGGGCGCCGACCGGATCAAGCGTGTTGCCCGGCGGATCGCCCGCGAGCGCGCCGCCGGACATGACCTCGTCGTCGTCGTGTCCGCGATGGGCGACGCCACCGACGAGCTGCTGGGACTCGCCGCGGCGATCACCGACGAGCCCGATCCGCGCGAACTGGATGTCCTGCTCGCAACCGGGGAGCATCAGAGCGCGACGCTGCTCTCGATGGCCCTGCACGCGATCGGCGTCGCGGCGATCAGCCTGACCGGTCCCCAGGCCGGGATCATCACGGACGGCACGTACGGCCGGGCCCGGATCGCCGGGATCGAGCCGCGCCGGGTCCGCGCCGAGCTCGAGGGCGGGAAGGTCGTCATCGTCGCCGGGTTCCAGGGCCAGAGCGCCGCGGCCGTCGAGCGCCAGGAGATCACCACCCTGGGCCGCGGCGGTAGCGACACGACCGCCGTCGCGCTGGCGACCGCGCTCAAGGCCGACCGCTGCCAGATCTTCACCGATGTCCGCGGCATCTTCACGGCCGACCCGCGCCTCGTGCCGGCGGCGCGCCAGCTCCCGGTCATCGGCTACGAGGAGATGCTCGAACTCGCCCATCAGGGTGCGCAGGTCATGCAGGTCCGTGCCGTCGAGCTCGGCTGGGTCAACGCCGTCGTCATCGAGGTCCTGAGCTCGTTCGAGGACGCGCCGGGCACGCTCATCAAGGAGGACCCGCTCGTGGAGCAGCGCAACAAGGTCCGGGGGCTCGCCCACGATCGGAACGTTGCGAAGGTCACGGTCGTGGCGGTGCCCGACCGTCCCGGCATCGCCCGGGCGATCTTCGAGCCGCTCGCCGACGCCGGCGTCAACGTCGACATGATCGTCCAGAACGTCGGCCACGGCGGCGAGACCGACCTCTCGTTCACCGTCCCGCAGGTGGAGCTCGGCAAGGCGAAGAAGGCGCTCGAGCCGATCGTCCGCGACCTCGGCGCGCGCGAGCTCACGACCGACGCTTCGGTCGCGAAGGTGTCGATCGTCGGCGCCGGGCTCCACAACACGCCCGGATATGCCGCCCGGATGTTCGGGACGCTCGCCGATGCGGGCGTGAACATCGAGATGATCTCGACCTCGGAGGTCCGGATCACCTGCATGATCGCCGAGGACGAGCTCGAGACGGCGCTACGGGCGCTGCACGCCGCCTTCGAGCTCGAGCGGCCGGAGACAGTCGAGGTCGCAGCGGCCGGTTGAGCCGCCCCACCGTGGCCGCCTTCCTCGCCCGCCAGGAACGCTTCGCCGTCGTCGGTTCGACCAACGACGTCGTCCGCGACTGGCTGACCGCGGGCACTGCTGAGGTCTGCCTGGCCGTCGCCGACAAGCAGACCGACGGTCGTGGCCGCGACGGCCGGCGCTGGGTCGCGCCGCCGGGCGCCGCGCTGCTGCTGTCGCTCGGTTTCCGTCCGACCTGGCTCCCGCCCGATCGGGTCTGGCGGCTCGCGGCGACCGCCTCGCTCGCAATGGCGGAGGCGGCCGAGGAGGTGGCCGGCATGCCCGAGGGGGCGATCCGCCTGAAGTGGCCGAACGACCTCGTCATCGAGGCCTCCGGGCCCTCGGCGCCGGACGCCGCCGGGGCGCCGGTCGAAGGGCGAACCGCCGCAGAGGCGCCGACCGAGGTCCGCAAGGTGGCCGGCGTCCTGGGCGAGACCGACGGCCTGGGCACGGACGACCCGCGAGCGGTCATCGGTCTCGGCATCGACACCGACTGGGCCGCGGCGGACTTCCCGTCGGATCTCGCCGGCTCGATGACCTCGCTGCGCGAGGCGTCCGGCGGCCGTCCGATCGACGACGCCGCGTTGCTAGATGCGTTCGTCGGGCGCCTCGAGGCACGCATCGAGGCGCTGCGCGCCGGGCGGTTCGATGTGGCGGCCTGGACGGAGCGCCAGGTGACGACCGGTCGCGCCATCGATCTCGTGGCCCCGGACGGTGCGGTGGAGACGGTCCAGGCCGTCGGCGTCGACCCCAACGGAGGCGCGCTCGTCATCGCCGACGATCGCCGCCCCGACGGACGGCGGGCGGTGCTCGTCGGTGAGATCCGCCACGTCCGCCTCGCCCCGGTCGTCGCGGCGGGGGTGTAACGAAATGGTCCGAGCGGCATTGGGAAGGGTGGGACATCCGAAGGCGGCCCCCAGCCCCCGCCTCGCCCACCTCGACCGTGACAAGCCGTTGGTGGACGCGGCCCGGGCCGACCCAGCCCGGTTCGAGCCCCTGTATCGGAAGTACGTCGCCCAGGTGTACAGCTACGCCCTCTACGAGCTCGGCGATCATCACGACGCCGAGGACGCTACCGAGCGGACATTCCTCGCCGCGCTCGCGAACCTTGTCCGGTTCGAGGATCGGGCCCGCCCGGCCGACGGGGATGGCGCGTCCACGTTCCGGGTCTGGCTATTCGGCATCGCCCGCAACACGGTGGGGCAGCGGCGGCGCCACGTCCGACGCCATCCGCAGGTGCCGCTCGACGCAGCGGCCGAGCAGCCCGGCCCGCACGACGTGGAGGGCATCGTGACCGCGCACGAGGCCGGCGCCGCCGCGTGGCGCGCGGTCGGCAAGCTTCGCGGCGACCGGCGGCGGGCCGTGGTCCTGCGGTTCGTCGACGAGATGACGACCGCCGAGATCGCCGGCGTCCTGGGCCGATCGGAAGGCGCCGTGCGCGTCCTCATCCACCGGGCGCTGCGCTCCCTGGCGCGCGACCTCGGGAAGCCCGGGTGACCGCGCCGTTCGCCGATCGCGACGGAGAGATCGAAGCCTTCATCGTCGACCGCTACCTCGAATCGCTCCTCGCCCGGCAACCGGGCGATCCGGATGGGATCCCGGCGGTGCTTCGGGCCACCGCCCGGCGACTGACCGCGGAGTTGCCGCGCCACCATCCCTCGTTCCGCTTCGAGGAGCGCCTCGCGCTGCGCCTGGCCCGGGCCGCTGCGGCGATGCGCCTGCCCGTTGCCGCGGGCGGTGAGGGCGCCGGCGTGGTCGTGCCGATCGCCGATCGCCGGCCACCGTCCCCGCACGGCGACCCGGAGCTGACGCTCCCCGTCTCCCTGGGCGAGCGGTCTCCGGTCGTGCGACCGGTCGTGATCGGCAGCGTGCTGACCTCGGCCGCGCTGAGCGTTGCCGGTGCCGCGTTCGTCGTCTGGCGCCGTAGCCGGCCGCCATCCCACCCGATGCGCCGGGCGGCCCGAGCCGTGTCGCGGTCGCGGCCTGCCTGATGCCGCTCAAGCTGCCGTCATTCCGGGCCCGGCGCGACGTCTACCCGCCCGACCTGTGGACCAAGTGCCCCTCGTGCTCGACGATGCTGTTCAACAAGCAGCTCGACAAGAACCTGCGGGTCTGTCCGACGTGCGGCCACCACTTCCGCCTGTCGGCGGCGGCGCGGCTGGAGCACCTGCTCGATGCCGGCACGTGGTCCGAGCGGGACGCCGGCCTCCAGTCGGTCGATGCACTCGCGTTCGTGGACCAGAAGCCGTACCCCGATCGGCTGGTGGCGGCGCAGACCGCGACCGGGATGCGCGATGCCGCCGTCTGGGGGACGGGCGCGCTCGGCGGCGTCAAGGCCGCGCTCTGTGTCATGGACTTCGGGTTCATGGGCGGCTCGATGGGCGCGGTCGTCGGCGAGAAGGTCACCCGGGCCGCCGAGTACGCCCTCGACGCGCGCGTCCCACTGGTCATCGTGAGCGCCTCCGGCGGGGCCCGCATGCAGGAGGGCACGCTCGCCCTCATGCAGCTGGCCAAGACATTGGCCGCCCTGGAGCGCCTCAGCGCGGCTGGTGTCCCGTATGTGTCGATCCTGTCCGACCCGACGACGGGCGGGGTGTTCGCCTCGTTCGCGGCGGTCGGCGACGTCAACATCGCGGAGCCCGACGCGCTGATCGGCTTTGCCGGCGCCCGAGTCACGGCCGGGACGATCGCCGCGGAGCTGCCGCCCGGGTTCCAGCGCGCGGAATTCCTGTTCAGCCACGGCTTCGTCGACCGCGTCGTTCCGCGGCCCGAGCTGCGCGACGAGGTGATCCGCCTCCTCCGGCTCATCCACGTCCGGACCGACGACACGTCGGCCGCCGGGGACCCGGACGACGACATGCCGGCCTTCCGGCCGCTGTCGTTCCTCACGACGATCGCCGATCGGGTCGGGGAGATCGCGAGCGGCGACTCGAGCGATCCGTCGGCGGCGACGAGCGACGCGGACGGCAACGGGGTCGGCTCCACGGAGACGGTCCTCGCCCCGATCGCGGGGGATGAGCGCGACGGCGTCTGGGCACGCGTGCAGTTCGCTCGAACGCTTAAGAGGCCGCGCACGCTCGAGTTCGTGAGCGCGATGACGAACGACTTCGTCGAGCTTCACGGCGATCGACTGTTCGGGGATGACGAGGCCGTGGTGACCGGTCTCGCGCGGCTCGACGGCCGGCCGATCGTCGTCATCGGGCACCAGAAGGGCGCCGACACCGACGAGAACATCCGGCGCAACTTCGGGATGCCCCATCCCGAGGGCTACCGCAAGGCGATGCGGGTCATGGAGCTGGCCGAGCGGTTCGGCCTGCCGATCGTCACGTTCGTCGACGTGCCCGGCGCCCATCCCGGGCCCGAATCCGAGGAACGCGGCATCGCCGACGCGATCGCCCGCTCGGTCGGGCTGATGACCCGCCTGCGCACGCCGATCGTCAGCGTCATCACCGGCGAGGGCGGCTCGGGCGGCGCGCTGGCGATCGCCGTCGGGGACGTCGTCATCGCCCTCGAGAACGCCGTGTATTCGGTGATCAGCCCGGAGGGCTGTGCCTCCATCCTGTGGCGAACCCCGGACGAGGCGGCTGCTGCCGCCGCGGCGATGCGGATGTCGGCCGCCGACCAGCAGGCCCTCGGCGTCATCGATGTCGTCGTGCCCGAGCCGGGCAAGGGCGCGCACGCGGAACCGGCCGAGACGGCCCGCCGGCTGAAGGCGATCATCGTCGACCGACTCGCGGCCCTGGATGCGCTCACGATCGACCAGCTATTGGACTCGCGCTACCGACGCTACCGGGCGCTGGGCGCCTACACTGAGGTCGCGCAGGCGGAGGTGCCCCACCGCATCGACCGAGGCCTGGCGGATCGCCTGCGCGATCTGCTCGATCCGGCCCGGCGGACCGTCAGTCCCGGCACCGGGAGCTGGTCGCGCGATGAGCCGCCGGCGCGCGAGGAGGTCTAGCGAGTGCCCAAGCCCGACCCGACCGACGATCGCCGACGTGCCCGCAGCGCCGCCGACCGTTCCGCCGACCACGCCGCGATCGACCGGCTCTCGGGGGAGTTGCTGCCGGCCCTGATCGCGAAGCTCGGGGCGACCGGCCTCGGGGAGCTCGAGGTTCGCGAGGGCGCCTGGCGGGTGCGCCTGCGTCGCCCGGTCGAAGGTGGCGCGGCCAGGCGTGAACGACGGGTCGTGGACCGGACCGGCGAATGGGCGCACGAGCGCGGCGGGGAACGAGGCGCCGATCACTCCGGGGAGCGGCCGGGGCACGCGGCCCACCACCAGCTCGAGTCGGTCACGGCGCGCACGGAATCCCGCAAGGTCGCGACCTCGCCGGCCGTCGGGATCTTCCAGCCGCGCGCCGAGCTGACGGCCGGGACCCGGGTCCAGGTCGGGGACCGCCTGGGGGCCGTGGACATGCTCGGCGTCCCGCAGGAGGTCCTCGCATCGGTCGATGGCGTCGTGGGCACGAGCCTCGTCGAGCCCGGCGAGGCCGTGGAGTTCGGCCAGGAGCTGCTCGTCATCGAGTACGACCCGGCCGCGCCCGGATCCACGAATGGCACGGGCGGCTGAGGTGTTCCGCAAGGTCCTCATCGCGAATCGCGGGGAGATCGCCCTCCGCATCCTGCGCGCCTGCCGCGAGCTCGGGGTGGAGGCGGTCGTCGCGTACAGCGAGGCCGACCGCGAGTCGCTGCCGGTCCAGCTCGCCGACGAGGCGATCTGCATCGGCCCTGCCGATGCGAAACGCTCGTACCTCTCGGCCCCCGCGGTCATCTCCGCCGCGCTCATCACCGGCTGCGACGCGATCCACCCCGGCTACGGCTTCCTGTCCGAGGACGACGGTTTCGCCGAGGTCGTCGCCGCGCACGACCTCACGTTCATCGGGCCACCGGCCGCGGTGCTCGAACGCTTCGCCAGCAAGGCCGGCACCCGGCAGCTGCTCGCCGCGCACGGCCTCCCGACGATCCCCGGCTCGGAGGGGATGCTGCGCGACGAGATGCACGCGCTCAACGAGGCCGACCGGATCGGCTATCCCGTGCTCATCAAGCCGTCGGCCGGTGGCGGCGGCAAGGGCATGCGGATGGTGCGCACTGCGCGCGAGCTCGAATCGTCGATCAAGGTCTGCCGATCCGAGGCCAAGGCCGCATTCGGAGACGATTCGCTGTACCTCGAGAAGTGGCTCGACCAGAACCGCCACGTCGAGATCCAGGTCGCCGTCGACCGCTACGGTCACGGCGTCCACCTGGGCGAGCGCGACTGCTCGGTACAGCGCCGCCATCAGAAGATCCTCGAAGAGGCCCCGACGCCGGCACTGAGCATCGCGGCCCGCGCGGAGCTCGCCGAGATGGCCGTCCGTGCCGTCGTTGCGGCGGGCTACGAGAACGTCGGCACGCTCGAGTTCCTCGTCGATGCCCGCGGCGATGCGTACTTCATCGAGATCAATTGCCGGATCCAGGTGGAGCACCCGGTGACCGAGATGCTGACCGGGATCGACCTCGTGGCGACCCAGATGCGGATCGCGGCCGGCGAGCCGCTCGGCTTCAGCCAGGCCGACGTCGAGTTCCGCGGCCACGCGATGGAGTTCCGGATCAACGCCGAGGACCCCGATCACGATTTCCGCCCCAGCGCGGGCGTCGTCGAGCGCTATCACGCGCCGGGCGGGCCGGGGGTGCGGATGGACTCCCACCTGTTCCCCGGCTACGAGGTTCCCCCTTTCTACGATTCGTTGCTGGGCAAGCTCATCGTCTGGGGCCCGGACCGGGCAACGGCGATTGCCCGCGGGCGCGTGGCGCTCGAGGAGCTCGTCATCGACGGCATCGTCACCAACACCGGGATCCACCAGGCCCTGCTCTCGAACGAGACCTTCCTCGACGGGAAGATGACCACGAACCTGCTCGATCGCGTGGGCAGTGCCGCCTTCCTGGCCGCCGCCGCCCGAGCGTGAGCCGGCGGTCGATCGCCCATGCAGACCTGCACACGTCTCCCCGCTCGGCGGCAGCGCCGCCGACCAGACTCCATCCGATGACCCAGGAGCCGCTGTGACCGAGACCGCCCAACCGCCCGCCCCGAGTGCCCCGCCCGGCGCCCCGATCCACACGACTCGTGAGATCGAGGCGCTCATCCCGCACCGCTGGCCATTCCTGCTCATCGACCGGATCGTCGAGTACGACCCCGATGCAAAGCGGATCGTGGCGATCAAGGGCGTGACCGCGACCGAGTGGTTCTTCGCCGGGCACTTCCCGGGCCTGCCGGTCATGCCGGGCGTGCTCCAGGTCGAGGCACTGGCCCAGACGATGGCGGTGTATGTCGCGAAGCAACCCGGCTTCGGCGACCGGATCGGCCTCTTCGCCGGCATCGACGAGGCCCGCTTCAAGCGGATCGTGTCGCCCGGCGACAGCCTCCGGCTCGAGGTGACGATGGACAAGCTCGGCGGCCGGTTCGGACGCGGACGTGGGGTCGCCAGTGTCGACGGCGAGGTCGCCTGCGAGGCAACGATGAGCTTCATCATCCCGGGTGAGGGCGTCCTCCGATGACGCGGCTCGCGGCACTCTCCGACATCCACGGCAACGCCGTCGCCCTCGACGCGGTCCTCGCGGACATCGCACGCGAACGACCCGATGCGATCCTCGTCGCCGGCGATCTCGTGCTCAACGGGCCCGATCCGGTGGCCGTCGTGGAGGCGCTCCGCGGCCTCGCCGACGATGGCGCGCTCGTCATCCAGGGCAACACCGACATCGCGGTCGCGGACTTCGACTACGCAGCGGCGTTCCCGTGGATGACCGATGGCGTGCCCGATGCGATCCAGGATGCGGCGGAGTGGGCGCACGACACCCTCGGGCCCGAACGGCTCGACTGGCTGCGCCGGCTGCCCGCGGAACGCCGCTGGCGGGCCGAGGACGGGACCCTCGTGCTCGTCTGCCACGCGTCGCCCGGCTCGCAGACCGCCGGCTTCGACCAGAGCCTCGACCCGGCGGTCACGACGGAACGGCTGGCCCAGACCGATGCCCGGGTCATCGCCTGCGGTCACACCCACCTGCCCGAGATCCGCGACCTCGGTTGGAAGCTCATCGTCAACGACGGCTCGGCGGGCTACGTGTTCGATGGCGATCCCACGGCCTCGTGGGCCCTCATCGAGCTCGCCGAGGGCGAGATCCGGGCCGAGATCCGGCGAACGGTCTTCGACACGCTCGCGGTCGCCAACGCGATCTCGGCGCGGGGCCTGGCGGGCGACGTCTACCGCGCCGCGACCGTGCGAACCGGGAAGCTGGTCCGGTGAACACGCGCGACGCGCCGCGCCGGATCGTCATCACCGGGATGGGCATGATCTCGGCCCTCGGCAACGACGTGCCGGCGACCTGGACGGGCCTGGTCGCCGGTCGCCCGGGCATCCGCACGATCGAGTCGTTCGACCCCTCCCGCCTCACCTCGCAGATGGCGGGCGAGGTCCGGGACTTCGACTCCAGTCGGGTCCTCGATCGCAAGGACCAGCGCCGGACGGATCGGTATATCCAGTTCGGGCTCGTCGCGGCCCGCGAGGCGATGGACCAGGCGGGTCTTCCGGAGCGACTCGAGGGCGAGCTCGCCGAGCAGACGGGAGCGATCCTCGGGACCGGTCTCGGCGGCGTCGGCACGTTGATCGACGGGATCGCGATCAACACGCTCCGCGGCCCCGACCGGATGAGCCCGTTCTTCGTGCCGATGGGGATCCCCAACGTGGGCTCGGGCCAGGTCGCGATCAACTTCGGCATGACCGGGCCGAACTTCGCGACCGTGTCGGCCTGTGCGACCGGTGGCCACGCGATCGGCGAGGCTTCCGAGATCATCCGGCGCGGCGACGCGGACATGATGGTCGCGGGCGGCGCGGAGGCCGGCATCTACGAGGCGCTGATCGGCGGGTTCTGCGCGATGCGCGCGCTCTCGACCCGCAACGACGATCCGGCCGGGGCCTCGCGCCCGTTCGACTCGGGGCGCGACGGCTTCGTCTGCGGCGAGGGCGCCGGGATCGTCGTGCTCGAGACGCTCGAGCACGCCTCCGATCGGGGAGCGACGCCGCTGGCCGAGCTCGTGGGGTACGGGGCGACCGCGGATGCCTCGCACATCACGCTCCCGGCGCCCGGCGGGATCGGCGCCGTCCGCGCCGCCCGGCGAGCGCTCGAGAAGGCAGGCCTGACGCCGGCCGACGTCGACCACGTCAACGCCCATGCCACGTCCACGCCCGAGGGAGACAAGGCCGAGCTGGCGGCGATCCGCACGATCTTCGGCGAGGACGCCGGACGCGTCGCGATCACGGCCAACAAGTCGATGATCGGACACACGCTCGGCGCTGCCGGCGCCATCGAGGCGATCGCCTCGGTGCTGGCCATCCGCGACGGCTGCGTGCCGCCGACGATCAACCTCGACGATCCAGACCCGGCCGCAAAGGGCCTCGACCTGACCCCGAACCGCGCGGGCTCGCGCGACATCCGGGTGGTGCTCAGCAATTCGTTCGGCTTCGGGGGCCAGAACACGGCCCTGGTCATCAGCCGGTTCGAACCGTGACAGAGGAGGCCGCCCCCGTGCCGGACGTGGTGCCGGTCATGGCCACACCGCGCGACGGCGCGGACGTCGAGCTGCTCGCGTTGATCGACCGGCTCGCGGCGCTGCTCGACCGCTCCGACCTCACCGAGCTCGAGGTCGAGTCGGGCGGCACGGGACTCGTCCTCCGCAAGCCCGCCGCGGTTGCCCCGGCCGTGGTCCCAGGCACGCCCGCCGCGAGCGTCGTCAGCGCCGCGGCGCTGGCCGAGGCGGCCCTCGCCGCCGGCGAGGGGACCGCGGCGGTGGCCCGACCGTCGATCAAGGCGCCGCTGACCGGCATCTTCTACGCCTCGCCGTCCCCCGGCTCGGCGCCGTACGTGGCCGTCGGCGGCGAGGTGTCCGTGGGCCAGGTCATCGGCCTGATCGAGGCGATGAAGCTCTTCAACGAGATCAAGTCGGACCTCGCCGGACGGGTCGTCCGGGTGCTGCCGGAGAGCGGCAGCCTGGTCAAGGCCAAGCAACCGCTCATCGAGGTGGACCCGCTGTGAGCGCGCCCGAGGCTCCCGCGAGACCGAACGCACACGTGACCGGCTGGGGTCGCTACGCCCCGGCCCAGGTCCTGACGAACAAGGATCTCGAGCAGCTGGTCGACACGAACGACGAATGGATCGTGTCGCGCACCGGCATCCGCGAGCGGCGCGTGGCGGCCGCCCACGAGACGACGGCGTCGATGGCCGCCGTCGCGTCGATGCGGGCGATTCGGACAGCCGGAATCGAGCCGGACGACATCGACCTCATCCTGCTCGCGACCCTCACGCCCGATTACTGGATGCCCTCGACGGCGGCGCTTGTCAAGGAGGCGATCGGCAATACGAAGGCTGCGGCGATGGACGTGGCGGCGGCGTGCTCCGGGTTCGTCTACGCGTTCGCGACGGCGCAGGCGTACATCGCCGGCGGTCTCGCCAAGCATGTCCTGGTGATCGGGGCGGAGCTGCTGACGCGCTTCCTCGACTACACCGACCGAAGCACCTGCATCCTGTTCGGCGATGGAGCCGGAGCGGTGGTCCTGTCGGCCAGCGACGAGCCGGGCGGCGGCCTCGGGATCCAGATGACGACCGATCCGCAGGGCGCCTACATGATCTGGCTGCCGGCCGGCGGCGCCAAGAGCCCGCCGTCCGCGGCGACCATCGCGCGCGGCGAGCACTACATCCGGATGGAGGGCAAGGAGACCTACCGCTTCGCCACGAAGACGATGGCGACGACGGCGCTCGAGTCGATCCGGCGCTCCGGCCTCGAGCCCGACGACATCGACCTGTTCATCCCGCACCAGGCGAACATCCGAATCGTCGAGGCGGTCGCGAAGGGCCTCGACCTGCCGATGGAACGGATGTACGTGAACCTCGACAAGTACGGCAACACTTCGGCCGCGTCCGTGCCGATCGCCCTGGCCGAGGCGGTCAACGAGGGCCGGGTCAAGATCGGCGACCACATCGTCCTGGTCGCCTTCGGGGCGGGGTTCACGAGCGGCGCCGTCACGATCGAATGGACCGAAGATCCCGCCCGGGGCATCGCCGGCGACGCCGCCGTCCGGCCCGAGGACATCAGCGTGCGCCTGCCGGTCGACTGGGATTCGGTCGACCCCATCCCGGATGCCCTGGCGGCGATCATGTCGCAGCCCGGGACCGTGGACGTCCCCCTCGATGACGTCGCCCCGGGTGAGCCCGAGCCAGCTCACTCGGAGGTCCCGGCGTGATCGACCTGTCGGGCAAGACGGCGCTCGTGACGGGCGGGTCGCGCGGCATCGGCCGGGCGATCGTCACGCGCCTCGCGACCCAGGGCGCGGACGTCGCGTTCACCTACCTCGGCAACGAGGCGGCCGCGGGCGAGACCGCGGCGACCGTGAAGGGGCTCGGGCGGACGGCCCTGGCGATCCAGGGCGATGCACGTGAGAACGGGGCGGCCGAGGCGACGGTCAAGACGGCCCTCGAGGCCCTCGGCAAGCTCGACATCCTCGTCAACAACGCCGGCATCACTCGCGACGATCTCATAATGCGGATGAGCCCCGAGAACTGGCGCGATGTCCTCGAGACGAACCTGTTCGGAGCGTTCTGGATGACGAAGGCCGTGACCCGCCCGATGCTCAAGGCCAGGGGTGGGCGGATCATCAACATCAGCTCGGTGTCCGGCCAGGCGGGCCAGACCGGCCAGGCGAACTACAGTGCCGCCAAGGCGGGGATCATCGGGCTCACCAAGGCCACGGCGCGCGAGCTCGCCTCGCGCGGGATCACCGTGAACGCCATCGCTCCCGGGTTCGTGTTGACCGAGCTGACCAAGGGCCTGCCCGAGGCCCTCCAGAACGAGATCACCGCCCGCACGCCGCTCGGCCGCTTCGGGACGACGGACGAGATCGCCAACGCCGTCGCGTTCCTCGCGTCGGACGAGGCCGCGTACATCACGGGCCAGGTCCTCGCCGTCGACGGCGGCCTGGTGATGATGTAACGGTGCGGATCACGCAGTTCCGGATCGAGGGCCTCGGGCACCTCTCGACGCTCCTCGCCGATGAGGATGCCGGGGTCGCGGCGGTCGTCGATCCGCGCCGGGACGTCGACGTCTACCTCGACGCGGCGCGGGACGCGGACCTGCGGATCACCCATGTCGTCGAGACGCACCTCCACAACGACTACGTCTCAGGCGGCCGGGAGCTCGCGGCGCAGACCGGGGCGATCCACGTCATCGGCGCCGGCGCCGAGCTGCAGTACGAGCACCAGGGCGCCTTGGACGGCGAGGCGTTCGACGTCGGCGCGCTCCGGTTTACCGCGCTCGAGACACCGGGTCACACGCCGGAGCACGTGACGTATGCCGTCGGTGACACCACCCGGGCCGACGAGCCGGTGCTCCTGCTCACCGGCGGATCGCTGCTCGTGGGCGCAGTCGGTCGGACCGACCTGCTCGGCGCCGACCAGGCGCTCCCGTTCGCCCACAAGATGTACCGCTCCCTGCACGAGGTGATCCTGCGACAGGAGGACTTCGTCGCGGTGTATCCGACCCACGGCTCCGGGTCGCTGTGCTCGACCGGCATCTCGTCTACGACATCCTCCACGGTCGGTTACGAGCGCCGTTACGATCCGCTCCTGGACCCCTCGCTCGAGGTGGGGGCGTTCGCGGAGCGGCTCCTGACCGGCCAGCCGACCGTCCCGCGCTACTTCGCTCGGATGCGCCCGATGAACCAGGCCGGACCGCGGCTCTTCGGGGCGCACGTGCCCGACCTCCCGCCCATGTCGGTCGCGGCCGTGGAGGCTGCGGTCGCGGGTGGCGCGGTCATCGTCGATGCCCGCCCCGCGAGCGCGCACGTCGCCGGCCATCTGCCGGGCGCCCTGTCGATCCCGGCCGGGTCGTCGTTCGGGACCTGGCTCGGCTGGGTCGTCGAGCCGGATCGCCCGGTCGTCCTCGTCGTCGACGGACCCGACGAGCTCGATGATCTCGCGCGCCAGGCCTTGCGCGTCGGCTGCGAGACGGTCGCGGGCTACCTGCAGGGCGGCTTCCCGCGCTGGGTCGCCGACGGCCGGCCCTTCGAAACGTCGGGACGACTCTCGGTCGACGAGCTGGCGACCGCGCTCGACGCGGATCCGGCCGACGCGCCGCTGGTCATCGACGTCCGGCAGGCCGATGAATTTGCCCGCGGGCATGTGCCCGGCGCGATCCACCTCACCGCGGGCTCGCTCCCGGAGCGGCTCGCCGAGCTCCCGCGCGACCGGCCGATCGCGACGATCTGCGCCTCCGGCTACCGCGCCTCGGTGGCCGCCTCCCTGCTGCGTGCGGCGGGCTTCGAGGACGTGTCGTGGGTCGCGAGCGGCGTGCCGGCCTGGCAGGCCGCCGGCTATCCCGTGGGCCGCGACGGCGAGGCGGACACCGACGCAGCCGCTGATCCCGGCACGCGGAGCGCGGAAGACCCGCTGGTGGCCCACCGCCACTGACCGCGTCACGGAGCGCGCCGGTGACCGCGCCACGGTGCGCGGCGCCGAACGTCCGTACCATGCGGGCGGGGTACCGACGGAGTGGCGGCGCCGGACCGCCGAGGTGGGACCATCGGGGCGCATGAACGCAGATCCCCAGTCCGGCGGTCCGCCCGCCGGCGAGGCGTCGAGGCTGGACGCCTTTCGGTCCCGGCCGTCGTTGTTCCGACGGCTGATCACCACGGCCGCGGACCTCGGCCGGGACGTGCCGTCAGCGACCTCGGCGGACCTCGAATCGGAGCTCGCGGAGCGACTGGACACCCTCCTTGGCATTGCCGAGCGCCTTGCTGCGTCGCACGATCGCCAGGCGCTCTTTCGGACCATCGTCGAGGAGACCCGGCGCGCGCTGCGGGTGGACTACGTGACGATCAGGGTCCTCGAGGACGATCGCCTCGTCGTGGCCGCCTGGGCGGGGCTTTCCGATGCGGTGGCGCGCGCCCTGCCGACGTTCGGGGTCAACGACAACTGGTCCGGCGAAGTGCTCCGCACCGGCCGGATCGCCGGATGGACCGACGTCCGCGCCGTCGGCAGGAGCCAGGACCTCGATCCGTACGAGGGCATCGTCGAGTTCGCCGGCGATCTCGTCGCGCCGCTCCACCACGGCGACCAGGTCATCGGTGCGCTCTCGGCCGCGACTCGGGAGCCACGCGACTGGACGGACGGGGACATCGCGTTCCTCACGACGCTTGCCACTCACGCTGGCATCGCGCTCACGAACGCGGCGCTGTTCGAGCAGACCGAAGCCCGGGCGGGGCAGCTCGCCGTCCTCCAGTCGGCGTCGGCGCGGCTGTCGCGGGCGTCGACGGTCGAAAGCGTCGGGCGGACCGTCGTCGAGGAGACCCGCAAGATCATCGATTACCACAACGCTCGCGTGTATCTCATCGAGGCACCCGACGTCGTGCCGATCGCCTTCGAGGGCCGCGTCGGCGCATACGACCAGGTCGACTTCGGATTGCTGGCGGTCAAGCTCGGCCGAGGCTTCACCGGATGGGTCGCCGAGCACGGGCAGCCACTGCTCATCGACGATGCGAACAGCGACCCGCGCGGCCAGACGATCCCGGGCACCGACGACGTCGACGAGTCGATGCTGGTCGTGCCGATGCGCTACGACGAGGCGACCGTCGGCGTCATCACGCTCTCGAAGCTCGGCCTCCACGGGTTCGACGCAGACGACCTGCGGCTGCTCGCGATCCTCGCCGACCAGGCAGCCACGGCGGTCGAGTCCGCGCGCCGGCTGACCCGAACCGAGGATCTCGCCGGCGAGCTCCGCCGCCTGCTCGACATGAGCGGCGAGCTGTCCAAGAGCCTCGACCCGCGCCAGGTCGCGGACCTGATCGCAGGCCACATGGCCGCGGCGATGGGCGTCGACGAGTGTGCCATCAGCTACTGGGACCGTGCAACGGACCGGCTCGAATCACTCGGCTACTTCCCGCCGGCGCGCCTCGACGCGATCGAGCCGTACTTCGATGTCGCCGGCTTTCCCGAGACCCTGCGGGTGCTCGATAGCCAGGAGACCTCGATCGTCGATAGCGCCGATCCCACCGCGGACCGGCGCGAGGTGGCGCTGCTCGAGGCGCAGGGCCAGCGCATGCTGGCGATGCTGCCGCTCGTCGCGAAGGGGCAGTCGATCGGGCTCGTCGAGCTGTTCTCGCGGACGGAGGTGCGCTTGAGCGACGAGCGCCTGCAGCTCGCCCGCACGATGGCCAACGAGGCCGCCATGGCGCTTGAGAACGCCCGGCTCTACGAGGACGCGCGCAAACTCGCCGACCGCGATCCGCTGACCGGCTTCTTCAACCACCGATACCTGCACGAGCGCCTCGGCGAGGAGGTCGTCCGCTCGCAGCGCGGGCGTCGACCCTTGAGCATGCTGATGCTCGATCTCGACGATTTCAAGCTCGTCAACGACACGTTCGGCCACCTGTTCGGCGACCGCGTCCTGACCTGGACCGCCGAGCTCATCCGGTCAACGTTGCGGGCGTCGGACATCCCGGCCCGGTACGGCGGCGACGAGTTCGCCCTGATCCTGCCCGATACCGACGGCGCGGACGCCTCCCACGCGGCGAGCCGGATCCTCGAAGCGTTTCGCGACCGGCCGTTCGTCGGCGAACAGCGCGGGCCCGTGCCGATCGCCGTCTCGATCGGCATCGCGACGTTCCCGGCCGACGGCCGGACGGCCACCGAGCTGATCGCCGCCGCCGACGCCGCGCTGTATCGGATCAAGCGCGAGGGTGGCCGCCAGGCGGCCGCAGCGGGAGACGTCGCCGCCGCCTGAACCCCCTGACTGGTACCAAAGTACTAGTCAAACAAGGCCACCCGTACCGGCTCGGGGACATGGACGGGACGGCCCCGGACCCCCATCCTGTGTCCACAACGTGAGCCCACCCACCACGCGACCCCCACGCGCCACGGGGCCGTCGGATCCACGGATCCGCCGGAGCTGGGCCATCCTCGCTGGTGCATTCGTCCTATTGGGCCTCACGTCTCTCGTTCGGGTCGTCCTGCCGGCGCCCGGTCCCCTTGAATGGCTCTCGCTCGTCTTCGTCGCGGTCGCGGGCGCCGCGGCCATCTTCCATGCCCGGGCGGTGGGGTCGCTCGAGGCGCGGCGCGGCGCCGAGGCCCAGTCGTTCGCACGGATCCTCTCGGGCCTGTCGCGCTCGGTCTCTGCCGATTCGATCGTCGAGGCGATCGTCGAGGAGCTTGGGGAGGCGACCGGGGCCGACCATATCGTCGTCGTCCGCCGGCGACCGACCGCGCGGGTCCTCGAGGCGCGCCTGGTCAGCGCCCGCCCGGGGGTCTCCGACTCGACCACCCTGCTCCCGATCGCCGACCTCGAGGACCCACTCCGCCCGGCCGATCGGGTCGAAAAGCGGATCGCCCGGCGGGTTCGCGACGTTTACGGGCTCAACCACTCCCTGGCCGCGCCGTTGACGACCGAGTCGGGGGTCATCGGGGCGATCGTCCTCTCGCGCCGGGCTGGGAGCGGCTGGCCGGAGTCCACCGCGCGGATCCTGACCGGCGCGGCGATCGAGGCATCGGCCGCCCTGTCGCGCGCCTACTCCCACCAGGATGCCGAGGCGCGGGCCTCGACCGACGCCCTGACTGGGCTGCCGAACCGGCGCTACTTCGACGAGTACGTGCATCTGCTCGCGGAGCGACGCCGGGCGGGCGACACCGTCGGCGTCCTGATGGTCGACATCGATCGGTTCAAGGCCCTCAACGACACCTACGGCCACGCCACCGGCGACCACGTCCTGCGTGCGGTCGGCGGGGCGATCGTGTCGGCCGTGCGCGAGGATGACGTCCCGGCGCGGTTCGGCGGGGAAGAGTTCATCGTCCTCCTGCGCAACCCCGACCCTCATGTCGCGGTCGAAGTCGGTGAGCGTATCCGCGCGGCCGTCGGTTCGCTCGATCTGGGACGCCTCGGCGTCCCGGGCGTCAGCGTGTCGGTCGGGGTGGCCGTGGCGGACGAGCCCGACGAGCCGATCGAAGCGCTCATCGAGACCGCCGATCGGGCGCTCTACCGGGCCAAGCGGGCGGGCCGCGACCGAGTCGTCGCCGCCTGACGTCCTCGCGTCCTGCCGCGGTCCGCGCGCGACCGTACCATCGGCACGTGCCCGACCCGACCGCGCCCGACCCGACCGACGCCCTCGATCCGGCCGCCGATCCGAAGCGAGCCCTCGACCTGGCCGCCGATCGCATCGCTGACGCCGACCTCGCCGACGAGGCCGACGCGCCCGACGCCACGGCCGAGCTGACCAACGGCGACCTCGCCCGCATCTTCCACGACATCGGCGACATGCTCGAGGTCAAGGGCGAGCTCGTGTTCAAGACCGTCGCCTACCACCGCGCGGCCGACGTCATCGGTCGCAGCCCGGTCGACCTGATCCCCGCGTACCGGGCCGGGACGCCGCCCCGCCTGCCCGGCGTCGGGGCCGCGATCGGGGACAAGATCGCTGAGCTGGCGCGGACCGGCCGGCTCGCGTTCTACGAGCGGCTCAGGGGCGAGGTGCCGCCCGGCCTCGTCGAGTTCCTGCGCATTCCGGGGCTCGGGCCGAAGACCGTCCGCCAGATCAACGCGGAGCTCGGGATCGAGAGCCTGGACGACCTCCGAGCGGCCGCCCAGGCGGGCCGGCTGCAGGGGCTCAAGGGCCTGTCGGCCAAGACCGAGCAGCTCATCCTCGAGGGGATCGCCCGGCTCGATGCGCGACCGGCCCGGATGTATCTCCATCGCGCCAAGGAGCTGATCGACGGGCTCATCGAGGCCCTGGACGACACGCCGGGCGTGCGCTCGATCGAGCCGGCCGGCTCCTTCCGGCGGCGGCGCGAGACGGTCGGCGATCTCGACCTGCTGGCCGAGACCGACGATGGGGCCGCCCTGATCGAGCGGTTCGTCTCCCTCGGCGTCGTCGACCATATCGTCAACCGCGGTTCTGCCAAGGCCGCCGTCCAGCTCCTGCGCGGCCCGAACGTCGATCTCATGGTCATGCCGCCGGGAAGCGCCGGTACGTACCGCATCCACTTCACCGGCTCCAAGGTGCACAACGTGCGCCTCCGGGCCCGCGCCCGCGACGCGGGCTGGAGCCTGTCCGAGAAGGGCTTCCTCCGCATCGGCGAGGACGGCGAACCGCTGACCGGCGACGCCGCCGAGTTGCGGACGTTCGCGACCGAGGCCGAGGCCTACGGCTTCCTCGGCCTGCCGTTCATCGAGCCGGAGCTGCGCGAGGACCACGGCGAGATCGAAGCCGCGCTCGCCGGGCGGTTGCCCTCGCTGATCACGCTGGCCGATCTGCGCGGCGACTTCCACTCCCATTCCGACTGGTCCGACGGGGTCCATTCGATCGAGGCGATGGCCGAGGCCGCCCGTCGGCGCGGCCATGCGTACCAGGTCCTGACCGACCACTCGCAGTCACTGGCCATCGCCCGCGGCCTGTCGCGCGATCAGGTCGAGGAACAGCGCGCGATCATCGCCGGGCTCAACGAGCGGTTCGTGGCGGAGGAAGCCGCGGGGACAGCGCCGCCCCAGACCCCGTCCGGGGGCTTCCGGCTCCTCCACGGCTGCGAGCTCGAGGTTCGCGCCGACGGCGCGCTCGACTACGAGGACGACCTCCTCGGGTCGTTCGACGTCGTCGTCGCGTCCGTCCACGTCGCCCGCCGCCAGTCGCGGGCCGACCTCACGCGCCGGACGCTCAACGCCATCCGGAGCCCGCACGTCGATGTGATCGCGCATCCGGCCGGGCGGATGATCCTCGACCGTCCCGACCTCGACCTCGACTGGAATCAGGTCTACGCGGAGGCGGCGCGAACTGGCACGGTCCTCGAGATGAACGGCTCGCCTCATCGGCTCGACCTGTCGGCCGAGCGCGCGCGCCGGGCGGTCGAGGTGGGGTGTGTCCTCTCGATCGACTCGGATGCGCACAAGATCGCCGAGCTCGACTACCTGGGGTGGGGGATCACCCAGGCTCGTCGGGCCTGGGTCGAACCGCCACAGGTGCTCAACACCCGGTCGCGGGACGAGGTGCTTGCCTGGTTCGCCGGCAAGGAGCAGCGCGTGTGACAGTGGCGCGTACCATCGGCGCGATGGAGGATCGGTTCGCCCGTCGCGACCTCGCGCTCGCCGCGGTCACGGTCGTCGGACTGTCCCGGCTGATCGAGCCGCCGGGCGTCTGGCTCGTCGGGATCTTCCTGCTCGGCGCGATCCTGCTCGGCACACTCCAGGTGCTCGGCGACGAGGTGGTCCGGCGTGATTCGGCGGGTTCCGTGCCCATCGAATCGCTCATCCTGCCGGCCGTCGCCGCGGTCGCCTGCGTCGGGGCGATCCGACTCGTGCCGTTCGGCATGTGGCTGGCGCCGGCGCTCGTCGTCACCGGGATCATCGTGGCCCGCTGCCTCGCGCTCGAGGCACGGATCATCTCGTCGCCCGACGGCCTGGGGGTCGAGGGCCGGACCTCCATTCTCGTTGCGACGTTGATCGTGGCGTTCCTGGCGTTCGTCGGGGTGGCGGCGACGGTGCCCGGCGGCCTCGCCCAGCCAGGGGTCTCGGGTGCGGCCGGGTCGCCGCTCCCGTTGCGGGACCTCGCGGCCCTCGCGGCCGGCGACGCGGTGGTCGCCTTCCTGCTCGGCTACCGGGCGGCCGCCCTTCGGGTGGCCACGCTGCGCGATGCCCTCTGGTCGGCCTTCACGTATGCGGCCGCGATCGCCATCGGCGCCGCGGCGCTTCGCGCGCTCGAGATCCCGCGCCTCGTCGGTCCGGCCCTGCTCACGCTCGCGTTCTATCTCTGGGACGCGTTCCATGCCGCCACGCCGACCCGCCGGCGCGATGTCCGCTGGCTCTGGCAGACGCTCCTGCTGGCCGGGCTCGGGGCTGTGGTCGTGGCCTGGAACCTGATGATCCGCGGGTAACGCGGCGGCGGCCCGGGCCCCGTCCGCGGAGGTCGCGTTTGACGGCACGCCCGTCCGATGCTAGAAAGCCTTGCCCGCAGCGTGACCCGAACCGTCGCGTGCGCCGAGCGCGGCGCCGATCCTGCGCCCCGACGAACCGCCCCGAACCCGCGCGCCCCGAAAGGACGATCCGCCCGTGACCTTCCCTGATGTCGAAACGAATGCCCAGAGCCCGGTCAACCTGACTCGGACGAAGCGCCAGCTGGCCGAGCAGGCCATCGGCCAGGCCTCGGCCGCCCAGTGGGCCGACGCCGCGGCCACGAACCGCAAGCTGCTCGAGCACGGGCCCGACGCGGAGGCGGAAAACCGCCTGGCCAAGTCCCTCTGGGAGCTCGGCATGCTCGGCGAGGCCCGCGAGCACTACCAGACCGCGCTGGCCCTCGACCCGACGAATCGCATCGCCGAGCGCAACATCGACCGGCTCAAGATGCTCCTCAACGCGGCGGGCGAGAAGACCGTTCCGGCCCAGGAAGGCAGCAAGGCCCCGGTTTCGATCTTCGTTGAGGAGACCGGCAAGACCGGCTTCGCGTTCCTGACCGACCTCGCCACGCCCAAGGAGCTCGCCCAGATCAACCCGGGCGATTCCGTCGAGCTCAACCCCGAGCGCGGCCGACTGATCGCCCACAGCAACGGCGTCCGCATCGGCGTCGTCGAGCCGCGCGTCGCCGCCCGGCTGCTCAAGCTCATCGCCGACGGCAACAAGTACGCGGCCGGCGTCACGTCGCTCGGCGACAAGGACGTGCGGATCATCATCCGCGAGGTGTTCCAGGATCCCCGCAACTACGGCAAGGTCAGCTTCCCGACCGCGGCGAAGTCGACCGACCTGCGGCCGTACACGAAGGGCACCCTCGTCCGCGAGGAGATGGAGCTCGAGGACGACCTCGAGGACGACGACGAGGACGAGGAGATCGAGGACCTCGATCGCGTCCTGCCGCCCGAGTCGACCACCGACGAGGCGTTCGAAGAGGAGCCGGACGAGCTCGACGAGGCCTGATCGAGGTTCCCGCCAGGGCCCTCCCCGGCCGCACCGGGGACGGAGGGCTGGCGCGGGTTCGGTAGCATCTTCGGAAGCATGAGCAGCCGGATCGCACCTTCCCGCGCCGAACCGGGGCCGTCGCTGCCCGCCTTCGAGCGGATCGCCCCGGTGCCCCCGGCCGGGCTGCTCATCGCCCGGATCGATGCCCACACCGGCCCTGGCGACATCGTCGCCGACCTCGCCGGCCGGGGTGGCTGGGTCGCGCGCGCCGCGGTCGATCGCCAGCGCCGGGGGGTCTCGATCGAGTCCTCGCCGCTGACCCGGATGCTCGCCGAAGTCGTCCTGCGGCCGCCGGACGTCCGCCATCTCGATGCCGCCTTCCAGGGGATGTCCGCCTCACCCCGCGGGGAATCGAGCCTCAAGGTCTCGCTCGGCGACCTGTTCGCGACGCGTTGCGCGACCTGCGGACGGATGCTCGTCGCGGACGAGTTCACCTGGACTGCCAGGGACGGGGCCCCACGGGCGATCCGTCGCCACTACCGCTGCACGGTCTGCCGCGACCAGCGCGGTGGGACCGAGGGACGCCAGGGGCCGCTCGATCCCGAGGACGAGGCCCGGGCCGCCTCGACGGCCGGCCTGGAGGAGGCGCGGGCCACCGCCCGGGATCGCTTCGCGGCCATCGAACCGGCGCCCGAGCTCGTCGACGAGCTCCTCGGCCTTCACACGCCGCGCCAGCTCGTCGCGCTCGTCGCCATCCTCGAGCGGATCGAGGCCGACCTCCGGGCGGCGCCGGTGCTCGCGGCGCTGCGCCTGGCACTGCTGCACGCGATCCTTCCGGCCAGTCGCCTCGGGATCGGGGCTGGGCGCCACAGCCCGCTCAAGGTCGTCGGCGGGCACGTCCGTCTCCCGTCCGGGGCGGAGTGGCGGGAGCGCAACCCGTGGCTCGCCTTCGAGGAGGGATTCAAGATCGTCCGGGGCTTCGTCCAGCGCCTCGAGGGCGGCGCCCTGGGACCGATGCAGGCCCGCCTCGGCGGGGACCTTCGCGCCCTGGGCGAGGGGACGGCCACGGCCGTCCTGACCGTCGCGAGCCCGTCGGCGCTCCGGGCCTTGCGCGACGAGGCGCCGGCCTACGACCGGCCGGTCCCGACCCCGAAGATCCGGCTCGTGCTGGGGCAGCCGCCGGTGCGACCGAGCTTGGAACGCCTCGCCCTCGCCTACCACGGCACGTCGTGGGTCCTCGGCCGGGAGGCCGGCTCGCTGCTCCCGGCCGAGGCCCTGGCCGAGAACTCGCTGCGAGCGCCATGGTCGTGGCAGTCGGTCGCGGTGAGCCGGGCTCTTGCCGGGATCGAGCCGTCGATCGCCCGCGACGGCCGGGTCGTCCAGCTCGTCGAGGGCGGGCCCGAGGCCCTCGCCGCCGTCGCGCTCGGCGGGGCGTCCGCCGGCTATCGCGTCGTGGTGGCCCGCCTGGCCGACCCGGACGAGGAGGGCGGGGGCGTCGTGGAGCTGCTGCCGCCCGGAGTGCTCCTGCCACCCGGACCGCGCACGCGAGCCAACGTCACCCTGCCCGGAACCCCGGGTGGCGCCGGCGATCCGGATCTCGTGCCCGGTCGAGGCCTGTTCGCTGCGCCCGAGCGATTCGACCAGCGGCCGTTTTCGGCGACCGAGGCGGCCCAGGTCGTGAGCGATGCGGCGGTCGAGACGCTGCGGGCGCGCGGTGAGCCGGCGCGTTTCGAGCGGCTCTTCGGCGAGATCGTCGTCGGGCTGGACCGATCCGGCCAGCTGCGACGGCTCGCCACTGGGTCGCGCGGGGCCTCGGGCGGCGCATCGCCAGGCGCCGAGCCACCGCCGGGCGCGGAGCCATCGCGGAGCGCCGAGCCACCGCCGGGCGCCGAGTTGCTCCCGAGCCCCGAGCCCGCGTCCGAAGCCGAGCCGGCGTCCCCACCGTCCACCCTCTCCGAGCCCCTCGGCGACGGCGCGACCCATCTCGATCGCCGGCGTACGGACGGCGTCGCCGCGACCGCCGATGGGGCCGACTCGGGTGCCGGATCGACGACCTTTCGCCGCGCCAAGCGTCAGCCCGATGGGGGCGATCCGGTCGATCGCCTGCTCGCGCTCATCCGCGAGGAACTCGGGCGCTCGGACCAGCGCCGCCTCGCCGAGATCGAGCCCGGGCGCTGGTGGCTCGCCGACAAGGCGGATCGTGAGGCCGCGGCCGCACCCCTCGCGGATCGCGTCGAGTGGTCGGTGTTCAGCCTGCTCTCGACGGCCGGCCCGCTGTCGGAGGCCGCGTTCTTCGAGCGGATCTCGACCCTGTTCACCGGCTACGACCTGCCCGACGAGACGCTCGTCCGGGCGTGCCTCGACAGCTATCGGAGCCTCGCTTCGACGCCCGACCGGCTCGTCACCACCGACGACCTGCTGCGCCGGAGCCAGGATCACACCGAGGTCATCGCCGCCCTCGCCGACGGCGGCCACCGGATGAGGATGCGCGTCTGGATCTCCGAGCGGGAGCGCCCACGGCGCCACGGGCACGGCACGCTGGACGACCTCCTCGACGAACGGGAGCGAAACGCGTTCCTCGGCGGGATCAATCGCTCGTCGCAGGAGATCGCCGACGTCGACGTCATCTGGTACATCCGCGGGAAGATCGCGCTGCTCTTCGAGGTCGAGTGGACCGCGATCCTGGGCGAGCCGTTGCTGCGACGGCACGCGAGGATCGGCGGCGACGACAAGCTCATCCGCTTCCTCGTGACGGCGCCCGAGCGGACCGACCTCATCCGCTACAAGCTCGAGCGCTCGCCATTGCTGCGCGCGGCGATGGAGGCCGAGGGCTGGAACATCCTCAAATGGGATCACCTGCGGACGTTCCTGGCGCCGGAACGCCCCGATCTCGCCGACCTGGAGCCGCTGCTCGGCCTCGACCCGCTCGTCGAGCGCGGCGGCGAACAGATGCCGTTGTTCTGACGCCGGCCACGGTACGCTACGCGCCGATGCCGGCCGCCGTGCCGTGCTGCGCCCGCCGAGCCGCCCGCCGCGCCCGCCGACCTTGACACCCAGCAGCCCGAGAGCTCCGCGAGCCCCGCGAGACAGAGAGGCCCACGCCACGATGACCGACGATCGATCACCCGTCGACGCCCTCGCCGACCGCTTCTGGGAGTCCTTCCTGGAGCTCAATCCGACGACGGCGACGTTCTACGGCGACCACCGGTACGCCGACCAACTCGAGGACCCGAGCCCGGCCGGGCGCGCTCGACTTCGCGCGCTCATGGATCGCACGGCGGCCGAGGCGGCCACGATCCCGGTCGAGGGCCTCTCCACCGAGGACCGGATCACCCGTGACATGCTCCAGGTCATCGGCGAGCTGCAGGTCGAAGAGCAAGACCAGGGCATCTACCAGCTGCGGACGGTCGACCAGATGGTCGGCCCCCAGCAGCTCCTCCCGCAGCTGACCCAGTTCCAGCCCGCGGACACGCCCGAGGGCCTCGAGGCGTTCATCGCGCGGCTCCATGCCTACCCCGCGTTCATGGCCGCCAACGCCGGCATCCTCAACGAGAGCCTGTCGACCGGCCTGACCGCGCCGCGCATCGTCACCGAGCGGACCATCGCCCAGATCGAGCGGATGCTGGCCGTGCCGATCGACGAGGCGATCGTTCCGGCGATGGCCAAGGTCGCGTCGGAGGCCGACCGCGAACGGATCCGCGACGCGGTCCGCGAGGCCGTCTACCCGGCGGATACCGCGTTCCTCGACACCCTGCGGGGGGAGTACCGCCACGCCAGCCGCGAGGAGCCCGGGATCTGGTCGGCGCCCAACGGCGACGCGATCTACCGGACGGCGATCCGGAGCTGGACCACGCTCGACCTCCATCCCGAGGAGGTGCACCGCTCCGGGCTGGAGGAGCTAGAGGAGATCGAGGCGGAGCGGCGAGTCATCGCCCGCGCGGCCGGCCACGGCGACGACACCGTCGGGTATCGGGCCGCCATCGACGCCGACCCCACGAACACGCCGCTTACCAAGGGCGAGCTCGTCGATCGTGCGGCCGAGGACATCGACCGGGCGATGGCCGCCGCCCCGCGCTTTTTCGGGGTGCTGCCCCGTGCGGGTTGCGAGGTCCGTTCCGTCGAGGAGTACAAGGAGAAGGACGCCCCGTTCGCCTACTACTACCCGCCGGCCGCGGACGGCTCGCGCGACGGGATCTACTACGCCAACGGCTACGACCTGCCGTCGCGCAAGTACTCCAAGCTCGCGACGACGACGTACCACGAAGCGGCCCCGGGCCACCATTTCCAGATCACGCTCGAGATGGAAAATCCGCGCCTGAACACGTTTCGGCGCCTCGGCTCGCGGCTGGTCGGCGGGGCGTATGTCGAGGGCTGGGGCCTGTACAGCGAGCGGCTGGCCGACGAGATGGGCCTGTTCCGCGATGAGGCCGAGCGGTTCGGGATGCTCGACGCGCAGGCCTGGCGAGCCGCCCGGCTCGTCGTCGACACGGGGCTGCACGCCCTGCACTGGGAGCGCCAGCGCTCGGTCGATTTCCTCATTCGCGCCGGCCTGTCCGCGACCGATGCCGAGATCGAGACCGACCGCTACATCTGCTGGCCCGGGCAGGCGCTGACCTACAAGGTCGGCCAGCGAGAGATCCAGCGGTTGCGCCACGAGCTGACCGCCCGGGACGGGTCCGCGTTCAACCTGCGCGCGTTCCACGACGCGATCCTCGGGCATGGCTCGCTGCCGCTGGCGACCCTCGCTCGCGAGCTGCCGAACTGGGTCGCCACGCCGGCCTGATCCGCGCGCGGATCCGGTCGGGCGGTGCCCTTGCGCACCGGCGATGGTCTCGCGCCGCGGGGCGGTGCTTGCCCGCCGGCCATCCGTGGGGCACCATGGGCACCCAAACCCCAGCAATCTGCACCGCTCCGCACCGGAGCGTGCGGCCGGCTGCGCGTGCCGGTTTCGAGGCTCGTTCCGATCCGGGCGTCCGACCCCCGACGGATCGCTCGGCGACAAGGCTCCGTCGAAAGGCGGAGCCTTTGTCGTCCCCGACGTCGTCGCGCCTAGCGCAAGAACTCGCGCAGGTCGTTGGCCCCGCAGGTGTGGTTCAGGCAGCCCAGGCCCCAGGCGTTCTGGACGGTGCGCAGCAGCGAGTAGTGGTTGTGCGCGATCGCCGAGCGGTAGCCTGCGCGAGCCCGGGGACCGATGACCAGGGTGGCGACCTTGCCGCCACCCCCGAGGCTCGTCGAACCCTCATCCCAGGTCAGGATGAGCACGCCGGCGGGGTGGCTCGACAGGAACGCGAGGATCTTCGGGACGAATCCCTTGAGCCAGGCGTCGCCGACGGCGACCGAACAGTCGTGCATGTCGTTGCACATGTTCGGGACGATGAATTCAAAGTTCGCCGCCGAGGGGCTGAAGTGCGCGAAGTTCGAGATTCGTGCGCAGCGCGCCGTGCTGGTCCGGATGTTCGTGAAGCTGATCGCCGGCTCGTGCTTGCGCGCGTACGTGCCGGAGCCGTCCGGGCCGCCGCTCGCGGTCGTCCCGTTGTAGCACCCGAGGGGCACGTTCTGGGCGAACACCCGCCAGGTCTTGCCCTTCGCCGCGAGCTGGTCGGCGAGGTTTCGTCCGGCAAGCGGGTGGACTCCGTCGTCGGTCACCCCCTGGGTCGAGCCGCTGAAGAGCGCGAGGTAATTGGGTTCCGAGGGATGCGACACCGCGTGGTAGTTCGTCGCGAGGCCATAGCGGCGGATCAGGGAGTTGATGTACGGCGCGCTGGAGCTCCCAACGATCGACCCGTACTCGTGGTTCTCCATGACGATCACGTAGATGTGACTGAGCGACGGGATGCGTCCCGACGACGATGACGCGACCGAGATGAGGTTTCCGCAATGTGACCCGATCCGGACCGAGAGCCGGATGTGCTGGGCGACGGCCGTCCGGATCCGGCCAGCCTGGGTCACGGTCATGTAGTTCGTCGTCCGGAAGCCGCCGGCACTGGTCGTGCGGACCACCGGCATCCGAAGGATCCGCGTCCCGGCCACCGCGCACGAGCCGCGGTAGATCGCCTCGTGGTACCACGCCCTGGGCCTGAGATTCCGGGCGACCGTGACGAGCGATGCCGTCCCGTTCGTATAGGTCCGCAGGGCCGCCGAGCCGTACACACCCGAGATGCCGATGGAGGCTCGCCAGGTGTGCCGGACGGTGGCCGCCTGGGTGACCGATCCGGTCGGGGCGAGCAACAGGCCCGCCAGCCCGAGCGCGAGGAGCACCCGCCTGGTGAGGGTCGCCCGGCGTGGCGCAAGCTGCTGAGAGGACAGGGTGACGGTCCGGATGGGCATGCGCATGGCAAACGCCCTCCTCTACGGCGCGGGGAGTTTGGGGTTCTGGCCAGTCTAGGCCGGTCCGCAAATCTCGCCCGCGGACCGGAACACGCCGGGCTCCTTACGAGTCGAAGCCGATCCCGATCGCGTCCAGCGAGCGCAGGATAAGGCCGCGACGACCCTCGTTCCGGTCGGCCCGATCGAGTTCGCCGCGGACGACCGCGACCCCGAGTGAGCGCAGCGGCTCCGCTGGGAACGGGATGGGCGGACTCGCCACCAGTCGGAGCCGAAGGCGGTCCTCGTCGGGACGGAGGATGAAGTCCCGGATGACGCCGCCGGCCCAGCGGCTCGCGCCGACGCCGAGGCCCGTGTAGCCGAGCGCATAGGTGACTCGGCCGCCCATCGTCTGGCCGAACGTGACCGTGAAGCGTGACGTCGTGTCGATCGCCCCGCCCCAGCGGTACGGAAACCCGATTCCCTCGAGCTGTGGAAAGGCGCGGATGAACTGCGCCTCGAGCCTCGCGAACGTTGCCGGCCGCCGGTCGAGTTCGGGGGCGACACGGCTGCCGAAGTGATGGATCGCGTCGTAGCCGCCCCACAGGATCCGTTCGTCCGCCGTGAGGCGGAAGTAGTGGAACTGGTTGTTGGCGTCGGACAGGCCCTGTCGCCGCCGCCAGCCGATCGAGGCCCGCTGGTCGGGGGTCAGCGGTTCCGACACGAGCGCGTAGTCGTAGACCGGGACGAACGTCGGGGCGAGCCGTCGGAGCCAGCCCGAGTAGGCCGAGGTCGCGACGACGACCTGGCCGGCCCGGATCGTCACCCCGGCATCGGTCGTCACGGTCACCCCGCCGGCGCGGCGGGCGAGGCTCGTGACCCGCGTGCGCTCGTGGACCGTTGCGCCGCGTTTGCGCGCGACGCCAGCCATCCCGCGGCACAGCTTCGCCGGATCGAGGAGGACGTCGCGGCCCGGTGGCCGATACAGGCCCGCCCGCCAGAGCGGGGAGTGGACCTCGGCCTGCGCCGCGTCACGATCGAGGAACTCGAGGTGCTCGCCGTACTCGGCCGCGTCGTCCACCCAGGCCCGGAACCCGTCGACCTGGTAGGCCTGGTCGGCAAGCGAGAGGGTGCCAGTTTCCTCGAGGTCGCATTCGATGCCGTGCTCGCGGGTGAACGCGATCAGCCCCTGCAGGTTCTCGATGCCCTCGCGCTCGAGGCGCTCCAGCTCGTCCGGGAAGTGGCGGATGCCGTTTGTGAGGCCGTGGGTGAGGCTCGCCTCGCAGAAGCCGCCGTTCCGCCCGGTCGCGCCGAACGCAACGGTCTCCGCCTCGAGGACGGCGACGCGCAGTGTCGGATCCGTATCGGTCAGGGCGATCGCCGTCCATAGCCCCGTGAACCCCGCGCCGACGATCGCGACGTCGACGTCGAGCCGCTGCCCGGCGGCGAGTGGCGGGTCGGCGGGCGGGGTGGGCTCGCGCAGCCAGTAGCTGATCGCTGTCGAGGGATCCGGGTCGGTCATCGGCGCATCGTGCCACCGCCGGTCGCCGAGTGGGCGGGGCCCGCGCGCGGTTTCGGGTCGGTGCGCATCTCGCTCCTCCCGCGTGTTCGAGTCGCGGGATTCGCAGGCTCTGCGCGCCTCACTCCACGAATGTCGCGTTGACGGCGTCTCGCGGCCTGTGGCAGGATGGCCTCCCGACCGTCCCACATCGCGCAACGCCGTCCCGCGGTCTGCGCCATCGAACTCTCCGCATCGAAGGAGCCACATGGCCACCGAGCCGATTGCCGACAGCACCCCCACCCTGCGCCGAGATGCCCAGCGCGCCCTGTACCGGCGCGCCCTCGAGCACATGCCCGGTGGCACCGACTCGAACTTCCGGGCCTGGGGCGAGTCCACGATCTATGTCGATCGCGGCAAGGATGGCCTGGTCTGGGATGCGGATGGCAACGAATACGTCGACCTGCGCATGGGCTACGGGCCGGTGATCCTCGGGCACGGGGATGCCCGCGTCGACGACTACGTCAACGAGCGGATGCGCCGCGGGGTGAGCTTCTCGCTCACGAGCGAGGACGAGGTCCGCGCGATCGAGCTAGTCTGCGAGCTGACCGGCTGGGTGGACAAGGCCCGCATGACGGTCTCCGGCACCGAGGCCACGATGCACGCGATGCGCGTGGCCCGCGCCTACACCGAGCGCGAGAAGATCGTGAAGTTCGAGGGCCAGTATCACGGCGTTCACGACTACGCCCTCATCAGCGTCTCGCCGAACGACATGTCCGAGCTCGGCGATGAGGACAACCCCGTCGGTCTTGCCTGGGGCCGGGGCATCCCCGGCGCGGTCGCCGACACGATCATCCCGGCGCGCTTCAACAACATCGACTTCCTGCGCCGGCTGTTCGAGCGCGAGGGAGAGCAGATCGCGGCGGTCATCGTCGAGCCGGTCCTCGGCAATGCCCAGGGGATCATGCCCAAGCCCGGGTTCCACAAGGAGATGCGCGCGCTCACCGAGGAATTCGGCATCCTGCTCATCTTCGACGAGGTCAAGACCGGGTTCCGGCTCGCCCGCGGCGGCGCGGCCGAGTTCTTCGGCGTCACGCCCGATCTCGGCACGTTCGCCAAGGCCATGGGCAACGGGTACCCGGCCGCCGCCTTTGGCGGTCGCGAGGACGTCATGAGCGTCCTGCCTGACAAGGTCAGCCACGGCGGCACGTACGCGGGCAACCGGGTCGCGGCGGCGGCGGCGGTCAAGACGCTCGAGATCATCCGCGACACCAACGCGCTCGAGACGATCCACGCCACCGGGCGGACGATCCAGAACGGCCTCAAGGAGATCCTCGATCCGGTCGGTATCCCGTACCACTTCACCGGTCACCCGTCGATGTTCGGGATCATGTTCCGCGATGAAGTGGCGACCGAATACCGCGACTGGGCCACGACCGACCACGAGCTGTACGACGCGATCGCGATCGGGATGCACGCGCGCGGCGCGATGCCCGAGCCCGACTCGCGCGAGCCATGGTTCATCTGCGAGGCGCACGCCGACGCGGACATCATCGATCGGGTCCTGACGTCGTTCTCCGAGTCTCTCGACGCCGCGCTCGAAGATCGTGCGCATCACGCACCCGCGCCGACCCCGCACGGCGGGATGTCGTCGCCGGGCGCGGGCTGAACGGGGCGATCGCGATGGTGGTTGAGGGGAACGCGGTCCGCTCCGTCGATCGCGCCGCGGCGCTTCTCCTCGCGCTTGGCGATTCACCAGGGGAGGCCGGCGTGACCGAGCTCGCTCGTCGACTCGGGTTGCACAAGTCGACGGCGTCGCGACTGCTCGCCACGCTCCAGAAGCGCGGACTCGTCGAGCAGGACGATGAGACCGGCAAGTACCGGCTCGGCCTCGTCGTCATCCGCCTCGCCGAGCGGGCCGAGCGGACGCTCGACCTGCGCGGAATCGCCTCGCCCGAGCTCGAGCGGTTGGCACGCCTGACCCACGAGACGACCGGGGTCGGCATCCTCGACGGGGACACCCTGATGACCGTCGCCCAGGCGGATGGCCCGAACCTCATCGCGGTCGGGGATTGGACGGGCCGGGCCACGCCGCTCCACTGCGTCGCATCGGGCAAAGTCCTGCTCTCGTCGATGGCCGAGCGCGAGGTGCTGCGACTCGTCCGAAGGGGCCCCGCCTCGTACACGGAGCGCACGATCGTCGAGCTCGAGCCACTCCTCGAGGAGTTGGCCCGGATCCGGCGGCGCGGCTACGCCACGTCGATCGGCGAGTACGAGCTGGGTCTGAACGCCGTCGCGGCCCCGATCCACGACGCGCGCGGCAAGGTGATCGCGGCCGTTGACATCTGGGGTCCGGCCTTCCGGCTGACCCCGCGACGGATTCCCGAGCTCGCGGCCCAGGCCCGGGAAGCGGCAGCGGCCATCACGATCCGCCTCGGTGGGACTGTCCCCGAGCGCGTCCCGCTGCCGCCCCAGGCGAGCGCGACCGCCTGACCGTCGGTCGCGGCGTGCGGCCCCGCGCCGCGCCGGGCCAGCCCGCGTCGTCCGACCGGGCCGCGCCGCGCCGCGTGGACCGACCGGGCCGGGCCGAGCCGACACGCCGGGCCCTTCCGCTAGCCGGGTTGCCTCGTGAGCTGGAACGTCATCGGCCCGTACTGGCCGAGGTGGAAGACTTCGAACTCGAGCTTGTCACCCATCAGTCGGATGTTTCGCAGTTCGTCCCGAACCACGTCCTTGGCGCCAAAGTAGACGTCGATCTGGCCGACGCCCTTCAAGCTCGCCTGCAGATCGTTGACGGCGTACACCTTGGACGGCGACTCCTCGTCGGTGCCGTAGTACATGGCAACCATCCGCTGGCCGTCCAACACCTCGCTGGATGTCGCGCTGTACGTCCCGTCATCACGGAACGAGACTGAGACGTGTCGGGCACCACGCGGTGGGTGAGGGTGCACCTCGAGGCATCGAGATCCTTGGTCACCAGCTTCAAACTGACGTCCACGCTGTCGCCGACGGTGATCGACTCCCCGGCCTGGTTTGGGCCTCCAACTATGCGCAGGCGGACGGATGGAACGAGCACCGGGTACGGCGTCTCGGTCGCAGCCGGCGTCGTCGGCGTCGCCGATCTCGACGTCGGCGTCGGGGCCGGAGTCGGCGACGGCGATGAGCTCGCTGCGGACGCCGCCGGTGGATCGGTCGAGACGAATACCGGCGCCACGGTCGCGCTCGGCGACGACGGTGATGCCGCCGGGATCGGATCGACGGCGGCCACCGGATTCGAAGGCACGACGGTGCTCGGCAGTCCGTCGCGCGAGCGAAGCAAGGTGGCTCCGGCGGCCACCGTCGCGATGCCCAGGAACAGGAGTGCCGCCGCTGCGATGAGGATGAAGCGTTGGCGAGGAGCGGCCAGTCGCGCGATCCCGCCATGTGCCGCCTCGTCCACCCGGCTCGACGCCAGCGGCTGGGCTCGCGTATCGCTCGCGGCGGCGTCCTGCGGCTCGCTGTCGTCGGAGAACATCGACTCGGGTACCTCGGTCATGCCGTTGAGACGCACACCTCGGGCGCTTGTGACCCGGGTCATGGTTCAGGTTCCGGCGCCGGGCTCGACTCGTTACCCTTTGGATCATGTTCGAGTTCACGGCAGCCGAGATCGGCGGCTTCCTGCGGCAGACCTTACTTCCCGTCGCGCTCATCATCGTTGCGGCCATCCTCGCGATGCGTCTCGCGAGCCTCTTCGTCCACGGCATCGTCAAGGCCCTGCTCGACCGCGAGGCGACCGAGGGCACGGCCCAGGAGCTCAGCGCGCTCGAGCTCCGGAAGCGGATGGACACGCTCGACGACCTTGGTGCGCGGGTCATCCAGAGCTTCATCGTCGTCATCGCGGTGCTCATGGTGCTGGGCAAGCTCGGCCTCGACATCGGGCCGGCGGTCGCCGGGCTCGGGGTCATCGGCATCGCGGTCGGCTTCGGGGCCCAGACGCTCGTCCACGATTATCTGAACGGGGCCCTCATCCTCGTCGAGAACCAGTTCGCGAAGGGCGACGTCATCCGCGTCGCCGGGGTCGCCGGTACGGTCGAGGATTTCACCCTGCGGCGCACGACGGTCCGGGACATGGACGGGGTCGTCCACACGGTTCCCAACGGCGAGATCAAGGTCGCTTCGAACCTGACCCGGGTCTGGGCCCGGATCAACGAGGACATCACAGTCGCCTACGGGACCGACATCGACAAGGCGATCGCCGTCGTCGACCAGGTCGGCAAGGAGATGGCCGCGGACCCATTGTGGAAGCGGCGGATCCTGGAGGCGCCACGGGTGGAGCGGGTCGAGGCGCTCGGCGAGTACGGGGTCACCATCAAGATCCTCGGCAGCGTCCGGGCTCCCGAGCAATGGGCCGCCGGCGGCGAGTTCCGCAAGCGGCTGCTCGCGGCGCTCCAGGCGAGCGGCATCGAGATCCCGCGGCCGCAGCGGGTCGTCCTCTCGCGCGACCCCGACGGGGCGGGCCCGCGACCGCCCGAAGCGGTCGTCGGGCCGGGCGAGGAGGAGCTCGCCGCCGACTCGGACTGAGGAAGGGTCCGCGCGGTACGATGACTCCACCAGCCGTGTCTCGAACGAGGGTGCCAGCGTGACCGTCGAGCCCACTCCGACCACCACCCCGATCGAGACCTCCGAGTCCTCTCCTGAGATCGAGAACCTCATGGCCGAGCGACGGCGGTTCCCGCCGGATCCGGCCTTCACCGCCCAGGCGAACGCGACGGGCGAGCTGTACGTGAACGCCGAGGAGGATCCCGAGGAGTTCTGGGCAAAGCTGGCGCGCGAGCGGATCGATTGGGTCGAGCCGTTCCGCACGACGCTCGAGTGGGACCTGCCGTTCGCGAAGTGGTTCACCGGCGGGAAGCTCAACATCACCTACAACTGCGTCGATCGCCACGTCGAGCGGGGCCTGGGCGACAAGGTCGCCTACCACTGGATCGGTGAGCCGGGCGACACGCGGACGATCACCTTCGCCGACCTCCAGCGCGAGGTCAGCAAGGCCGCCAACGCGCTCCTCGAGCTCGGCGTGACGACCGGCGACCGTGTGGCGATCTACATGCCGATGATCCCGGAGCTGCCGATCGCGATGCTCGCGTGCGCCCGGATCGGCGCGCCGCACACGGTCGTGTTCGGCGGCTTCAGCGCGGAGGCTCTGTCCGACCGGATCAACGACGCCGAGGCCAAGCTCGTCATCACCGCCGACGGCGGCTGGCGGCGGGGTAAGGCCACGGCCCTCAAGCCGGCGGTCGACGAAGCGCTCGCACTGACCCCCACGATCACGCACACGCTCGTCGTGCGTCGGCTCGGCGACGCGCTCGATGGCGGCACCGTCATGGAGGAGGGCCGCGACGTCTGGTGGCACGACATCGTCGACCGCCAGTCGGACCGGCACGATCCCGTGCCGCTCGACAGCGAGCACATGCTCTACCTGCTCTACACCTCGGGTACGACCGCCAAGCCCAAGGGCATCATCCACACGACCGCGGGCTATCTCCTGGGCACGAGCTTCACCCACGAGATGATCTTCGACGTGAAGCCCGACGACGTGTACTGGTGCGCTGCCGACGTCGGGTGGGTCACCGGCCACAGCTACATCGTCTACGGCCCGCTGGCCAACGCGACCACCGGTGTCCTCTACGAGGGCTCGCCCGATACCCCGTCCTGGGAACGCTGGTGGCAGATCATCGAGGACTACAAGGTCTCGATCCTGTACTGCGCCCCGACGGCGATCCGGGCCCACATGAAGCAGGGTCCGCAGTACGCCCAGGCCCACGACCTGTCCTCGCTGCGGGTCCTCGGCTCGGTCGGCGAGCCGATCAACCCCGAGGCCTGGCTCTGGTATCACGAGCACATCGGCGGCAGCCACGCACCGATCGTCGACACGTGGTGGCAGACCGAGACCGGCATGATCATGATCACGCCGCTCCCCGGGGTGACCACCACGAAACCGGGGAGTGCCACGTTCCCGTTCCCCGGCGTCGAGGCCGACGTCGTCGACGCCAAGGGGGAGTCCGTGCCGTTGGGCGGAGGCGGCTACCTGGTGCTCAAGCGGCCGTGGCCCGCGATGCTGCGCGGGATCTACGGCGACCCGGAGCGCTACCAGCAGACCTACTGGTCCCGCTTCCCGGGAATGTACTTCGCGGGTGACGGCGCCAAGCGCGACGAGGACGGCTATCTCTGGCTGCTCGGCCGGGTCGACGACGTCATGAACGTGTCCGGCCACCGCATCTCGACGATCGAGGTCGAGTCCGCCCTCGTCGACCACAAGTCGGTCGCCGAGGCCGCGGTCGTCGGCAAGAACGACCCGCTGACCGGGCAGGCGATCTTCGCGTTCGTCATCCCGAAGGTCGGCGTGACGGCGGATGAAGGCCTGGCGGCCGAGCTGCGGGAGCACGTGGCGAAGGTCATCGGCGCGATCGCCAAGCCGAAGTTCCTCATGTTCAGCCCGGACCTGCCCAAGACGCGCTCGGGCAAGATCATGCGTCGCCTGTTGCGCGACATCGCCGAGGGGCGGACGCTCGGCGACACGACCACCCTCGCCGACTCGAACGTCGTCGAGACGATCCGGGCGAACAGCGGTTCGGCGGAAGACTGACGTGCCGTTCGATTTCCTGAAGCGGAAGAAGGACGTCGTCGCCGTTCGACCGGGAGCCCCGCGCGACCAGGCCGCGTCCGGCCGCGGGATCCCGTTCGACGCGACGACCGAGGAGTGGCGGATCGTCGGTCGGATGGCCGTGAGTGGTCGCCTCTCGGATGCCCTCAACAAGCGTGAGTCGATTCCGATCACCGACGTGCAGTGGGCGCCGATCGACGGGTCCGCCGAGCTCACCGACGCCCCCGGCCTCAAGAGCGTGGACCCGTATGACCTCATCCTCGTCCTCGCCGGCGCGGAGTCACTGCCACCGCTCAGCGAGGCCGAGCGCGCCGCCCACAAGGTCCACAAGATCTCCTACGACGTCGCCCTGGAGGTGCCGCCGTTCCGGGTCGTGGGGACGGTGTTCCTCTATCCGGGGTCGGAGCCCGAGCGCCTGCTTGACCGGGCGACGGAGATGTTCGTGCCCGTGGTCGAGGCGACCGCATCCGTCGCGGGCCGCCAGATCGGAGGCGAGATGGGCGCCGTCCTCGTCAACCGCTCGTACCTGCGCGGGGTCGACCAGGTGGACAAGCGGACCGGGGAGCGGCACCCGAAGCTGCCGGGCGCTCCGCTCGGCGGGGTGAGCTGGCAGGACCGTTCGCGCTGACCGGCTCGCGCTGACCGGCTCGCGCTGACGCGGCCGTGGCTCGCGGGCGACGGCCCTCGGGCGCCTCAGGCGCGGGCGGGCGTCTTCTGGCGGTTGAAGATCGAGAACGCCGCCTTGGCGATCGGCGCCTGGACCGGCGTCCCCATGAGCCGATCCGCAAGGGCATCGAAGTCCTCGGTGATCTTCTCCTTTGGGAACATCTCGATGACGGTGTGGCCCTCGTTCGCCGCACGGACGAAGAGGAGGCCGCCGGAGCGGATGAGCGCGAGCGACGTCATCCCGATCGTCTTCTCCATGTCGGCGACGGAGACGCCGCTGTTCGCCCGGTTGATCACCAGGCTGAGCCGATCACGGATGCCGAGCTCGGTCGCGGTATCGGAGAGCTGGACGGCGGCGCGGATCGCGGGCACGTCCGGGGTGACCGGCACGATGATCCGGTCGGCCCGCTCGAAGATGGCCTGGTTGAGCGGGCTGTACGACGGGTGCAGGTCGACGACGACATAGTCGAAGCCGCGCCGGGCGACGTTGATGGCGCCGGCGACCCGCTCGGGCTCGAGGATCTCGGTGTTGAGCGGCGAGGAGGTCAGGGCGACGACTCGCAAGCCGGAGGGATGCGCCGAGGCGAGGTCCAGCATCGTCTCGACCGGGCCACCCTCGAGCTCGTCGCGCCAGCTGTCGACCACGGTCCGCACGGCATCGATGCCGAGGGAGGTGGTGACGTGTCCGGTGACGGTATCGGCATCGATCAGCAGGACGCTCTGTCCCTTTCGGAGCTGGAGGGTCGAGGCGAGATTCGTCGCGACGGTCGTCTTGCCGACCCCGCCCTTCGGGTTGAATACCGCGATGATCGTCGCGCGGCGGCTCCAGCCGTCGGCCTCCATCGGGCCGCTCTGGAGGATCGGCCCGGAACCGTCGTCGACGGTCTGGCTGCGGATGCACATCGCCTCGACGCGCCAGCGCAGGGACTCGGCCGAGTAGGGCCGGGTGAAGTACTCGTCTTCGACGCTGTTGGTGGCTCCGCCCATCGTGAGTCGATCGAGCGCGCGCGGCGAGACGACCATGAGGGCCGGGATCGCCCGGCCTCCGTCGCGCAGCATGCCGTAATACTCGAGGGACTGGTCGAAGTCGGTCTCGCCATCGAGGATCGCGATCGCGGTGTCGCGGTTGCTCGTGAGCAGGGCTTCGAGCTCGTCGGGGTGCGAGACGGTGACGGCGGTGTAGCCGGCGGCTCGCAGCTCGGCCGCGACCGGCGTCGCCTCGGCGGGGGGAAGGGCGATGGCGATGGTCGGCCGGGCCACGTCAGCCCTCGGACTCGGGATCTCGGGCGGCCACCTGGAGGCCCTCCTCGCCGTCACTCGTGATCCGGGCACCGAACCCGGGCAGGGCCGGGATCGCGTCGCTCAGCGCGACGTCGGATCCGTGGTTGACCGCGAAGATGAACTCGCCGTCCGGGCCGGACGACACGCCGACCGATGCGACACCGGCGACGCGGGAGAGGCTGCGCTTGAATCCCGCGATGCTCGCCACACTGATCAGGCCGGTCACCACGACGCGGGTCGTCGTGAGGTCGCTGACCGCGGTGTCGCCGTCGGGGACCAGGCCGGCGAGGCGCGCCGCGAGCGCGTCATCGGCGATGGTCGGGATCTCGTCGCGGGCGTCGCCCGCCTCGGGGGTGAAGGCGGCCGCCTCGGCTTCTGCCGCGGCAAAGTCGGGATCGCCGGCGAGCGCCGCCAGGCGGGGATCGAGCTCGTCATTGGTGCCGTTGGTCTCGTCGACCGGAGCGTCCTGGGCGATGCTGAACAGGTCGCCGCCGTCGTCGGTCGGCGTCGACTCGTCGCCGACCGCGACCTGGGCCTCGGTGGTGGCGACGGACTCATCGGTGGTTCCGTCGGTCGCCTCGGCATCGGCCGGGCTTTCAGTGGCGGTATCGTTGGTGGCCGTCGGGGTATCGCCGCTCAGGTCGGCCTCGCCCACGGCCTCGGCGGGAACCTCGGCGACGTCCGGGGCCGTGGCGACGGCGGCGGCGGTAGAGCTGACGTAGACGGACGATCGATCGATATCGAGGGGCGGGGCCTCGGGCAGGCTCTCGGCCAATGCGGCGAAGCGGGTGGGATCCTCTTCCGCCATCAGGCGCTCGAAGAAGGCCTCCATCTCGGCCTCGAAGGCCGCGACGCGTGCCTGGACGCGCTCGACACGCGTCTCGATGGAACCGGCATGATCCTCGATCTCGCGCTCGAGGCTCCCCTTGCGCTCGCCGATCCGATGGTCGGTCTCCTCGCGGATCCGGGCGATCTCACCCTTGGACCAGTCGCGGATCGCGGCGATGTCGTCGTCGGCCTGCTTGCGCAGCTCGACGGCTTCGTTGGCGGTGTCGGCGTGGATCGCCTCGATGCGCTCCTTCGCCTCGGCATTGAAGCGCTCGAGCGCCTCCGTGCGGGCGCTGACGGCCGCGGTCTGCATGGCCTTCGTCAGGTCGGCCATGAACTTGTTGGGCTTGCGTGCGGGCGGCCCTGGAGCCGGTGCGCTGTCGGAGGTCCCACCGTCGGTCGCTGCGGGATCGGCCGCGACCTCGGGCTCCGTGGTGGCGGAGGCGGCGTCGATCATCTGGGGGTTCTCACTCTCATGGTCCGTGGTCGTGGCGTCCCCAGCCGTCGTCTCACCGTGGGAGGCGTCGGCCTGCTCGCCGTTCTCACTCCGGTCCGAGCCCCAGGGGAGTCGGAAGCCGGGTCGCTGATCGGTCGTGGCCATGGATGTTCCTCTTGGGCGGGATTCAGTCAGGGCTTCGGGGTGTTGCGGCATCGTGCCAGCGAGGTCCGGTCCGGTGGAGTCCGCTAGTGGTACTAGAGGACGGCGCCGGTCGTACCGTCGTCACCCTCGGACGTACGCACGTTGTCGGCCCGCACCGGCTTCGAGCGGAACGCGGTGCTGCGCCGCACCGCGGTCCGTGGGGACCCCGGATCGATCTGGGCCCGGTGATCGCGGGGCCTCGCCGGCCAGGCAGGCTAGGATGGGCCCATGGAGCCGCTCGACCGCCTTGGACGCCCGCTCCGGGACCTGCGGATCTCGGTCACCGACCGCTGCAATTTCCGCTGCACCTACTGCATGCCCAAGGAGATCTTCGGGCGCGATTACGCGTTCCTGCCGCGCGACCAGGTGCTGAGCTTCGAGGAGATCGAGCGTGCCGCGCGCGCCTTCGTCTCGCTCGGCGTCGAGAAGCTGCGCGTGACCGGCGGGGAGCCGCTGGTCCGGCGCGACCTCCCGACGCTGATCGCGATGCTGGCGGCCCTGCGCACGCCCGACGGCCGGGAGCTGGACCTGACCCTGACCACGAATGGAGCGGCCCTGCGCGCGCTGGCAAAGCCGCTCGCCGACGCCGGTCTTCGGCGCGTCACGGTCAGCCTCGACTCGCTCGACGACGCGGTGTTCGGCGCGATGAACGGGATCGATTTCCCCGTCGCGCGGGTGCTCGACGGCATCGACGCCGCGCTCGAGGCGGGCCTGAGCCCGCTCAAGGTCAACATGGTCGTGCGCCGCGGGATCAACGAGTCGAGCGTCGTTCCGATGGCGCGCTGGGCGCGCGAGACCGGCGCGACGCTGCGGTACATCGAGTACATGGACGTCGGCCACTCGAACGGCTGGCTGCTCGATGAGGTCGTGCCGGCGGCCGACCTGCTCGAGGCGGTCACGTCGATCTGGCCCGCGGAGCCGACCGAGGCGGCGTACCGCGGCGAGGTCGCCGGACGCTGGCGCTACCTCGACGGCGGCGGGGAGTTCGGGATCATCTCGTCGGTGACGATGCCCTTCTGTCGCGACTGTACGCGGGCGCGCCTCTCGGCCGACGGCCAGTTGTACACGTGCCTGTTCGCGGTCGCCGGGCGGGACCTGCGCGCCGTCCTGCGCGACGGCTCGAGGGACGAGGTCCTCACGGCGTTCATCGCCGACACGTGGCTGGCCCGCGACGACCGGTACTCGGAGCTGCGCTCGGCGTCCACCTCGACCTTGCCCAAGGTCGAGATGTTCGCGATGGGCGGCTGAACCCGTCCGACCGGCGGGAGCGACGAGCAGCTTTTCCTCCTCGTCCACAGGGTTATCCACAGCCCGCCGGAGTTCGTGGACAGGCCCGACCCGTGTCGGGCGGAATTGGTGGATAACCTCGTTGACCGTCCACAGTCGCCGGTCCTACCGTAGGTCGTGCCCGAAGGGGCCGACAGGATCGCAAGGAACCGAGATCACATCAAGGACCTGACGTTCCGCCGCCGGTCGCTTCGGGCGCTTCGTTGCCCGCATCCCTCGGCCGTCTCACCACGGCCGTCTCGCGGGCCCTCGCCCGACGGGATGCGATCGGCATCCCGGTGTCGATACTTCCGTCGGGCGGACGAAGCATCGCGGGCCTCCGCCGCATACCCTCTGCGACGCGACCCTGGAGGCCGGATGCCCCTTCCGCCAAGTACCCTCGACCCAGCTGCGCCCATCGCGCCCGCCGACCAACCGGCCCGCCTCGCCGCGCTCGTCAACGCGGTCCGCGCCCGGACCGCGATCGCGCCCGAGATCGGGATCGTCCTGGGCTCCGGCCTTGGCGGGCTGGCCGACGACCTCGACGACGCGGTCGCCATCCCGTTCGACGCGCTGCCCGGCTGGCCGCCCGCGACGGCCCCGGGCCACGCGGGTCGATTGCTCCTCGGTCGCCTGGGCGGCCGGCCGGTCGTCATGCTCCAGGGCCGGTTCCACCTGTACGAAGGCAACGACCCCGGCCTGGTCGTCCAGCCCGTGCTCCTGTTCCATGCGCTTGGGTCGAAGGTCGTCGTGCTCACGAACGGGGCCGGTGGCCTCGACCCCTCGTTCGGGCCTGGCACGCTCATGGTCATGCGCGATCACATCAACCTGACGGGGCGGAGCCCGCTGATCGGCCGGAATGCGAACCAGCTCGGCGAGCGCTTCCCGGACATGACCGACGCCTGGAGCCCGCGACTGCGGGCACGACTGCACGCTGCTGCCGCCCTCGAGGGGGTCGAGTTCGCCGAGGGGGTCTACATCGGCCTCACCGGCCCGAGCTACGAGACTCCGGCTGAGGTGCGGATGCTGGCCGGGCTCGGCGGCGACGCGGTGGGGATGTCGACGGTTCTCGAGTGCATCGCCGCGCGCTGGGTGGGCCTCGAGGTCTGCGGCGTCTCGCTCGTCACGAATGCGGGCGCGGGCTACACCGGCGCGCCGCTCACCCACGAGGAGGTCCTGCGGTCCGGGGCCGAGGCCGGCCCGCGCCTGGCCCGCGTCATCCGCCAGTTCGTGGCGGATCTCGCGGACGACTGACCGTGGCGATCCGGCTCGTCCGGGGCGACATCACGGGTGTCCCGGTCGATGCGATCGTCAACGCCGCGAACGGCGGCCTGCGCGGCGGCGGCGGCGTGGACGGCGCCATCCATCGGGCCGGGGGTCCGGCGATCATGGCCGACCTGGAACGACGCTACGGCTCGAGTCGCCACTGCCCGACCGGCAGTGCCGTCGTGAGCCATGCCGGCGACCTGCCGGCCCGGGTCGTCATCCACGCCGTTGGGCCCATCTGGCGTGGGGGCGACGAGGACGAGCCGGCCTTGCTGGCCGGCGCGTACCGGACCTCGCTCGATCTGGCCGCGGCCGAGGGTGCCCGGACCGTCGCGTTCCCCTCGATCTCCACCGGCGTCTACGGCTATCCGCTCGAAGTCGCCGCGCGCATCGCGTTCGAGACCGTTCGCGCGTGGGTCGGCGAGCACCCAGAGGCACTCGACGACATCGTCTTCGTACTGTTCTCACCGGACGCCCTGGCCGCGTTCCAACGAGCCCGCAACGGTACGGCGCCGGTCGAGTGAAGCGAACGACCAATGGGGCGCCGGTCCTCAGCCGACGGGCGCTCAACCGGACGCTGCTCGGGCGGCAGCTCCTGCTCGAGCGCGTCGAGCGGCCGGTCCCGGATGTCGTCGAGTATCTCGTCGGGATGCAGGCCCAGGAGCCGCTGGATCCGTACGTGGGGCTGTGGACCAGGATCGCGGGATTCGATCCGGAGGAGCTGAGCACGCTCATCGCCGAGCGGCGTGCCGTCCGGATGGGACTCCTGCGGGGGACGTTGCACCTCGTGACCGCGCGCGACGCCAGAACCCTCTACCCGGTCATCGCCGACGTGTTGCAACGGGCCTTCCGCAGCAGCCCGTTCGCGAAGCGACTCGTCGGGGTGGACATGCCGTCCCTGCTCCAGGCGGCCCGCGCCGCGCTCGAAGAGCGGCCGCGCACCCCGACCGAGCTGGGTCAGGCGCTCGCCGTGTCGTGGCCCGATCGCGATCCGACGTCGCTCGCGTATGCCGCCCGCTTCCTCCTGCCACTCGTCCAGGTGCCGCCGCGCGGCCTGTGGAAGCAGACCAGCCGCCCGACAAACACGACCGCCGAGGCTGCGCTCGGCGGCCCGCTCGATACCTCGACCGCGCCGGATGACGCGGTCCTGCGCTATCTCGCCGCGTTCGGTCCCGCGACCGTCTCCGACATCCGGATCTGGTCGTGGATGACCGGGCTGCGCGAGGTCGTGGAGCGGCTGCGCCCGCGGCTGCGGACCTTCCGTGACGAAGCTAGTCGGGAGCTCTTCGACATCGAGGACGGCCTCCTCGTGGATCCGGACGTGCCGGCACCGATCCGCTTCCTACCGCATACGACAACATCTTCCTGTCCCACGACGACCGCTCGCGCATCCTCGTCGAGCGCATGACCATCCCCGACCTGATCTGGCGCGGCGGCGTGCTGGTCGACGGCTTCATCGCCGGCGCCTGGCGCATCCGTCGGGAGCGGCGGCAGGCCACGATGACGATCGAGCTCTTCGCCGTGGCGAGTGGCGCGCAGCGGCTGGAGATCGAGGAAGAAGCCGCCCGGCTGTTCGCGTTCGTCGCTGCGGATGCCGAATCACGCGAGGTCCAGATCGTCGATGCGGTCGCTGCGAGCTGACGCCCGGCCGGCGAGCCGACGGCTATGGCCAGCCGGCGGGCCAACGCCGGCCGGCTAGGCCTGGGGCAGCTCCCGGCCGCCGGCGCGGGCCGCTGCGGCCTTCTCCGCCCAGGCCCCGAGGACCGCGTCCTTGTGCGGCCGGATGGGGCAGTGGCCGTCGCGATTGTTGAACTCGTCGCAGTAGCCCAGCGGCACGCACTTGGGCGCGAGGAAAGAGCCGAGGAATGGCGACACGGCGAAGATCTCGTGGCGGATCAGCTGGAACAGGCGACGAATCTCCCACTGCGCCATCGTGCACAGGCGCAGGCCCGACATGTGGATGAGCGCGCGCAGATTCGTCGTCATGACGAGGTTTGTTCGCGTCCCGTTGGGGAAGACGAATCGCGCATCCTCGCCCGGCACCCCGGCCCCGACCATCTCGCCGTACAGCTCGAGGGCCCCGTCGACCTGCTCCTCGTAGCGCGCCCGGATCTCGGGGTCGCCCTCGGCGATCGAGTGGGGGAGCATCGTCGCCGCGCCCCTGAACTTCACGTAGCGCTGGCTCTGCTGGTCGAAGGCGACGCCGGCCCGATGCCGCACGAGCTGGTGAGAGAGCGTCCGCGACACGCCGGTGATCGCGAACGTGAAGACGACGTGCTCGATCGTGGAGCCGTGGCCAGATTCGATGACCGACGAGATGAGCTTCTGCATCTTGAGCGGGTCGAAGTCGCCGTTCAGCGCCCGCTGGAAGATCTCCTCCGGCGCCTGCTCCGAGTAGCACGTCCGGCAGGCCGTGTAGATGACCGGGACGTAGTACTGCTCCACGATCTCGCGGTTGGGGAAAAGCAATGTCGCCGACATGCCCAGTTCGCGACGGCCGGGGTTCTTGGGGATGGCGGTCTTGTCGCGGACGAGCGGCTGGCCGCTCGCCGGAGCGTCGGCCGAGGTCGTGGGCGTTACCTGATCGCGGGAGAGGGACTCCGTCGACATCGGATCGCAAGTCTATCCGAGCATGCTCCGGGAGGCTCAGTGCGCGTCGGAGGCGTCGAGATCGTCGGCTTCGCTGCCCTCGAGCGCGTAGGCGATCGCCTCGTCAAGGGACATGGCGGCACCCTCCGCGCCGTAGCGCGCCACGTCCTCCTCGGACATCGCGCGCCGGATGCTCGGGCGGACGTTGGCCTCGTACCGGTCCTCGACGAAGGTCGCCAGGCCAGCCCCGGTCGCCGACGTCAGACTGCGGGCCGCACCACGAAGCCGGGCCGCCCGGGTCAGGTCGCCTTCGGCTACCGCCAGGGCCGAGAGGTCGTCCAGCGTCAGGGTCAATCCGGCCGCGTCGCCCGCCGCATAGAAGTGGCGCATCGCGTGGACGAGGTGCAACCTCGCCTCCGCCACCTCCCCGACGCGGATCAACCCGGTTCCGAGCATGTGCAGGGACCAGGCCTCCATCGTCCGGTCGCCGGTCCGGCGGAAGATCTCGAGCGCCTGCCGGAACTGGTCGATGGCCAGGTGGTCGCCCTTGTTGCGGAAGTAGAGGCTGTTGCCGAGCCCCCAGAGCGCATTCGCCTCGCCACGTTCGTCACCGACCTTGCGGTAGAGGTCGCGCGCTCGTTCGATGTACTGGATCCCGATACCCTCGGGATCGGGCGTCGCCCCCGTGACCGTCTCGGGTGACATCGCGAAGATGAACGCCGCGTTGTAGTAGGCATTCGCGAGTTCGCGCTCGTCGCCGATACCGGTCCACAGCTCGAGCGCCTCCATGTAGTGCTCGGCCATCTGCGGGATGTCGGCCTGCCACCAGCACACGCCGCCGAGCGCCTCCATGAGCCTGGCCCGAAGGCGTGGATCGTCATGCGACCACGGAGCGGCGGCCATCGCCTCGAGCCGTCGACGGGCCTCGGGCAGGTGACCGTGCTTCTGCCAGAATCGCCACATCGCGAAGGCGAGTGGGATCGCCGTCGCCGCATCCCCGTGCGCGACCGCGCGGTCGAGGACGGCCCGGATGTCGTCGTGATCGACTTCGAGCCGGTCGAGCCAGCGCCGCTGATCGACCCCGGCCATGTGCTCGGCGGCCTCCTCCGCGAGGTTGCGAAACCACGTGGTGTGCCGCTCCTGGATGGCATCTGTCTCGCCGCGCTCGGCCAGGTGCTCGGCGGCGAATTCGCGGATCGTCACGAGCAGCCGGAAGCGCGGCTCGCCATCGACCGCGTCGTCGACCCGGGCGAGGCTCTGGTCGGCAAGGAAGAGCAGCCCGTCAAGGACGTCGCCGTCCACCTCTCCGGCCGGCCCGCACACGGCCTCGGCTGCGGCGAGGTCCGTGCCGCCGGCGAAGACCGACATCCGGTCGAGCAGGCGCCGGGCGCCTGGCTCCAGCAGGTCGTAGCTCCAGGCGATCGCCCCGCGCAGCGTCTGCTGGCGTGCCGGCAGATCCCGTCCGCCACCGGCCAGGACGTCGAGCTGGTGCTCGAGGCGGGTGAGGATCGCCTCGGGGGCCAGGAGCTTCACGCGCGCGGCCGCCAGCTCGATCGCGAGCGGCATGCCATCCAGCCGCGCACAGATGGCGGCGACCGCCGGCGCGTTCTCGTTGGTGACCGCGAACCCGGGCCGGACGGCGACGGCCCGCTCGATGAACAAGCGCACCGCCGCGTATTGCCCGACCGACTGCGCGTCGAGGCCGCGCGCCTGGCCAGGCAGGCGCAGCCGATCGAGTCCGCTCTGGAGCGCCGGGTCCGGCGGCGTCGGCAGCCCGGGGACCGGGTATTCCTGCTCGCCCGAGACGTGCAGCGGGGCCCGACTCGTCGCGATGACCTTGAGGTTCGGCGCCGCGCGCAGCAGCTCGGCGACATTCGGGGCCGCCTCGATGACCTGCTCGAAATTGTCGAGCACGAGGAGCAGCCGGCGCTGGCCAAGCCACTCGACCAGCATCTCGAGGACCGGCCTGTTGCCGCCCTCGATCAGGCCGAGCGTCGCCGCGATCCGCGGCACGACCAGCATCGGGTCGCGGACCGGCTCGAGCGCGACGAAGAACGCTCCGTCGGGGTACTGGTCGGCGACCTGTGCCGCGAGCTGCAGTGACAGCCGCGTCTTGCCGGTCCCACCGGGCCCGGTCAGGGTCAGGAGGCGGGCACGGTCGAGCAGTCCGCCGGCGGCCTCGAGCTCCTCCTGGCGTCCCACGAAGGTCGTGAGCTGGGTCGGCAGGTTGTTCGGCCGGATGTCGAGGGTCCGCGGTGGCGGGAACGCCGAGGGCAGGTCGTCCGCCGAGACCTGGACGAGCCGTTCCGGGGCGAGCAGGTCGCGAAGTCGAAACTCCCCGAGGTCGCGCAGCGTGACCCCGGCCGGAAGCCCGGCCGTCACAAGAGCCCTGGTCGCATCCGACGCGAGGATCTGGCCGCCGTGGGCCGCGGCGCTGATCCGGTTCGCCCGGTTGATGTCGAGGCCGACGAGGCTGCCGCCGGCAAGGGAAGCCTCGCCCGAATGGAGCCCCATGCGGACCCGGACAGGCTCATCGTTCGGCCAGGATTCCGCCCCCAGCGCGCGCTGCGCATCGACCGCGGCCGCGACCGCTTCGCGGGCGCTCGGGAACACCACGAAGAACGAATCGCCTTCGGTGCCCTGCTCGAGGCCGCCGTGCGCCTCGAAGGCGGCGCGCAGGAGGGCCCGGTGACGCTCGCGCAGGGCCCCGTACCGTTCCGTACCGACGGCCTCCTCGAGGCGCGTCGAACCCTCGATGTCCGTGAACAGGAAGGTCACGGTCCCCCGGGACGGGGGGCCCGATTCAGTTGCCACGAGGGTTTCTGCCGGGTCGGTCAGTGGTGGGAGCCTTCCTCGGCGTCGCGGAGTCGGCCGGCGAGTCCGCGCAGAACGGCCAGGGCGACGGACGGCTGCTCGTTGATCACCGCCTCGAAGTCCCACGACGCGAGGGCCAGGCACACGGTCGGTTCCGCCGCGATGACCTGGGCGTTGCGCGGCCGACCGTCGAGCACCGACAGCTCGCCGAAGAACTGGCCCGGTCCCAGCGTGGCGAGCGTTTCGCCATCGCGAACGACCCGCACCGATCCGCTGGCGACGACGAAGAAGCCTGTCCCGACTTCGCCCTGTCGGGCGATGACGCGGTTGGCCGGGACCTCGAGCTCGGCCGTGCGCTCGGCGATCCGCTCGATCCCGGCCGCGTCCACCCCGGCGAACAGCGGAGCGGTCGCGAGCAGCTCGCTCTTGCGGTCGCCGGTCAGCGTCATGCGGTCCTCCGGGTCGATCGGTGGGGCTTCGAGAGATGCTGCGCCCCGCGCGGAGGAGCGTCAAGACGCCGGTGCGGCCGGCCCGACGACACCTTCCGCGAGGGACGCGGGCGTGGCACGATGGGCATGCCGCATGGGCATCGCCGCGAACGCACGGCACGGAGGCACTGGAGGCACTGATGGCCGGTCGCGAGGAACTGGTCGACTCGATCGCGGGCTTTGGCCTGTTCGCCGACGCGTCGACCCCGCAACTCGAAGCGATCACGCACATCTTCGAGGAGCGGATGTTCGAGGATGGCGAACGGGTGCTCCGCCAGGGCCTCTCCGGCTCGGGCTTCCACCTGATCGTCGATGGGGAGGCGGCCGTCGTCGTGGACGGGACCGAGCGGGCGCGGCTGGGCCGCGGCGACTTCTTCGGGGAGGTGTCGATCCTCCTTGGCCAGCCGCCGATCGCCGACGTCATCGCGACCCGCCCGCTGCGGGTCCTCGTCCTCCCGGCCAATCGCATCGAGGAGTTCCTGCTCGCCAACCCGCACGTCATGTACCGGATGCTCCAGGCGCAGGCGCGCCGGCTGCGGACCGCGAATCGATGGCGGAGCTAGCCCGGCCGCATCCGCCAGGCGACTACCCTGTCGTCATCGTCGGCTCCGGCCCGGGCGGTCTCCAGATCGCCTACTCGCTGGCCCGACTCGGGGTTCGCCACGCGCTGCTCTCGGGCGACCTATCGCCGGGCGGCATGTTCCGTCGTTGGCCATTTTTCCAGCGCCTCCTCTCGTGGACGAAGCCCCACGCACCGGCAACGCCCGGCACGCGGATGTACGAGCGCTACGACTGGAACAGCCTGCTCGGGGACGAGCCCGCGACCCGGGCCATCCAGCGCGAATTCATGGACGGCACGTCGTATTTCCCTTCGCGGCCGGAGATGGAGGCCAATCTCGCCGAGTTCGTACGGCGCACCGGGATGGACGTCCGGTTCGACTGCACGTGGACCGGGACACGGATCCTCGACGAGCCCGACGGGCGTCGCTTCGCGGTCGAGACGACCGACGGCGAGTACCGCGCCGAGGTCTTCATCGTGGCGGTCGGGGTCGCGGAGCCGTACACGCCGCCCGGGCCCGGGATGGACCAGACCTACCACTACGCCCAGGTCCGACCGGCCGAGACCTATGCCGGTCGCCGCGTGTTCATCGTCGGCAAGCAGAACTCGGGCTTCGAGCTGGCAAATGGCCTCCTGCCATGGGCCCGGCAGCTGATCCTCTCGTCGCCGTCTCCGGCACGGATGTCCGTGGAGACGCGGTCACTGGTCGGTGTCCGCGCCCGCTACGCCCAACCGTACGAGGACCACGTCCTCGGCGGCGGCGTCTCGGTGCTCGAGGCGAGTCTCGCCGGCATCGAGCGGCTCGAGGGCGCCGACGGGGCAATGCTCGTGCGCCTGCGGCCGGCCGGCGGCGGTGAGGAGCTCACCCTCGAGGTCGACGACGCGATCGCCGCGACCGGGTTCACGGCCCCGCTCGTGGACCTCGAGGCGATCGGCTGCCAGATCGCCGGGCGCAGCCGCCTGCCCATTATCACGCCGTGGTGGGAGTGCACGACCGTGCCGGGCCTGTATTTCGCGGGCACGATCGGCCAGGCGGCCAAGGGCCTGCAGAAGCACGGGATCCCGGCCAATTCGGGGGCCGTCCACGGGGCGCGGTACAACGCCCGGGTCCTGGCGGACCATCTTGCGACCGGGCGGTTCGGCGTGACTCGTGCCCGTCCGCCGCTGCCGAAGGACGGGCTGGTCGACTTCGTCGCGACCGAGCTGATCGAGGCCGCCGAGCTCTGGCACCAGCGCGGGTACCTGGCCCGGGTGATCACGATCGACCGCGACCTCGGGCCGGTCGACGACGGGGTGCAGCCGCTCGCCCACGTCATCGATGGGAGCGGGCCTGACCTCGTCGCGATCACGCTCGAGGCGGACGGGAGCGGGTCGCTCTACCCGTGCCTGTACACGCGGCGGAGTGGCGCGATCACCGAGCACCCGATCGAGCCCGACGCGCTGTTGCGCTACGACCGGCCTTCGACCCGCGACGCCGTCGCGAAGGTTCTGGCGACGGTCGTGCCGGGGACCTAGCCGGCCGGCCCGATCGGGGCGAGGCGGCCCAGCCGCTCGGCCGCCGCGGCCAGGGTCTCCAGTCGTTTCGGGAACGCGAACCGCAGCTTGGTGCGCCCGAGCTCGGGCCGCGAGTAGAACGATGAACCTGGCACGGCGGCCACGCCGGGATCTCGGATCAGGCGCCGGGCGAAGGTCACGTCGTCATCGCTCGTAAGGTCACGGATGTCGGTCATGACGTAATACGCGCCGGCCGGCTCGTGGACGCGGAAACCGGCGGCCCGCAGGGCGGGCAGCAGCGCGGCCCGGCGCGCCCGGTACCCGTTCGCCAGGCCGACGTAATACGCATCGGGAAACTCAAGCGCCGTGACGGCGGCGGCCTGCAGCGGAGCAGCCGCTCCGACCGTGAGGAAATCGTGCACACGACGGATGCCGACCGACAGCTCCGCCGGGGCGATGGCCCAGCCGACCCGCCAGCCGGTCACCGAATACGTCTTCGACATCGAGTGGATGGAGACGGTCCGTTCGGCCATCCCGGGGAGCGTCGCGAGCGGGATGTGCTCGCCCTCGTAGACGATGTGCTCGTAGATGTCGTCGGTGAAGGCGATGACGTCGAACTCCTGGCAGAGCCCCGCGATGAGCTCGAGCTCGGCGCGCGTGAACACCTTGCCGGTCGGGTTGTGGGGCGAGTTCACGACGATACCGCGGGTCTTCTTCCCGAATGCAGCGCGCAGCTCGTCGGGGTCGATATGCCAGTCCGGCTCGTGCAGCGTGACGTAGCGCGGGACGGCGTCGGAGAGGATCGCGTCCGGCCCGTAGTTCTCGTAGAACGGCTCGAACACGACGACCTCGTCGCCCGGGTCGAGGAGCCCGAGCATCGCCGCGATCATCGCCTCGGTGGCGCCGCACGTGACGGTGATCTGGGTCTCGGGGTCGATCGCCCCCCACGCCGGGAAGTGCTGTGGCGTGCTCGTCGCGATCGCCTCGCGCAGCGGCCTGGAGCCCCACGTGATGGCGTACTGATTGAAGTCCGAGTTGACCGCCTCGGTGACGGCCCGCTTGAGTTGGGGCGGGCAGGCGAAGTCCGGGAAGCCCTGGGCCAGGCTCACCGCTCCGTGGTCCAGCGCGAGCCGGTTCATCCCCCGGATCACCGATTCGGTGAAGCGCCCGGCCTTGGTCGAGATCGAGCGACGGGGCATGGCCATAAGTCTACGGGTGGAACCTGGCGCCGATCACGTCCGGCCCGTGCGACGATGGGCGGCATGGACGAACAAGGCCCACGGGACGGCCGATTCATCCGGCACAGCCGGCGCGTCGCGTACGAGAACCCCTGGATCACCGTCTGGCACGACGAGGTGACCCGGCCGGACGGCAGTCCGGGCATCTACGGCGTCGTCCACTTCGCCAACCTCGCGGTCGGCGTCGTCGCCATCGACGAGCACGATCGGGTCGTCCTCGTCCGGCAGCATCGCTACACGCTGGACGAGGACTCCTGGGAGCTACCGGAGGGCGGCGTGCCGGCCGGCGAGTCGGCCCTCGATGGCGCCCGGCGCGAGCTTCGCGAGGAGACCGGGGTGGAGGCCGCCGAATGGCGCGAGCTCGCCCACCTCGACCTGTCGAATTCGATCACCGACGAGCGGGCCGTGATCTTCCTCGCGACGGGGCTGACGCTCGGCGTCGCCGAGCCCGATCCCACCGAAGTGCTGGTGACGCGCTGGGTGCCGTTCGATGAAGCCGTTGCGATGACGTTCGACGACCGCATCCGTGACGTCATGAGCGTCGCCGCACTCCTGCGTATTGCGCTCGACCGGACGGCTGCTGGCCGGGCCTCCCCCGGCAACCCGTGATGCCGTCCCCGGACCCGACGTCGTGAACCAGCTCCACGTCCTACGGGTCTTCATCGGCCCAGACGGCCGCGGGGGCAACCCACTCGGCGTCTTTCTTGACGGAACGGCGATCGAAGCCGCGGACCGACAGGCCGTCGCGACCGCGCTCGGGTTCAGCGAGACCGTCTTCGTCGACGACATCCACGGCGACGAGGCGACCATACGAATCTTCACGCCCAGTCGCGAGCTGCCGTTCGCGGGTCATCCGACGGTCGGCACCTCATGGCTGCTGGCCACGGTCGCGCAGCCGGTCGGCACGCTCCACGTGCCCGCGGGCGATGTCGCGACCTGGCAGGACGGGGAGTTGACCTGGATCCGCGCCAAGGCCTCCTGGGTGCACGCCATCGAGCTGCGGCGGTTCGGCACGCCGGCCGAGGTGGATGCCTTGCCCCCGCAGGCGATGGGCGATCCGGGCCGCTACGCCTGGGCCTGGGAGGACGAGGCATCGGGTCGCCTGCGGTCGCGCTACTTCGCGACCGACGTGGGCATCCTCGAGGACGAGGCGACGGGAGCGGCGGCGGTCGTCATCGGGGATCGGCTGGCTCGTCCGTTGACGATCCGCCAAGGCGTCGGCTCGGAGCTCCACGTGCGCCCGGATCGTGCGAGCGGGACGGTCGCCGTCGGCGGGCGGAACGAGCTGATCGAGGTCCGCGACCTGCCCGGGTAGCGGCAGGTCCGGCGCCCGTACCATGTCGGGATGTCCCCCGACCGCCCGCAATCCTCGTACCGCGCCCTGCTCGCGATCCCGCGACTCGGACGCGTCATCCTCTCGATGCAGATCTCGCGCGTCGCCCAGTCGATGGTCGGCGTCGCTCTCGTCCTGTTCGTCCTCCGGACATACGGATCCGCCGAGCTCGCTGGCCTCGTGACCTTCGCGAACATCTTCCCGGGATTGGTCGTGGCGCCGATCGCCGGGGCGCTGCTCGATCGGCACGGCCGCAAGCGGCTCATCATGCTCGACTACCTCATCGCGATGGGCTTGTTCGCCCTGATCGGGACGCTGGCGTGGCTCGACCGCCTGCCGGCTTGGCTGCTCGTCTCGATCGCAGTGCTGTCCTCCCTGACCGGGATCCTCAGCCACACGGGGATGCGCAGCCTGTTTCCGATCCTCGTGCCGGAGCACCTGTGGGAGCGGGTCAACGCCGTCGACTCGAACGGCTACGTCGTGGCGATGGTCCTCGGCCCGCCGATCGCGGCAACCCTCGTGACGCTCCTCGGCGGTCCGCTCGCGCTCATCGTCATCGCCGGGTCGTTCGGGCTCGCGGCGTTCGCCCTCGTCGGAGCCCCGGACCCCGCGACCGACGCAGCCTCGAGCGGCCACCTGCTGCGCGACGCCTGGGATGGCGTCCGGTACACCTGGTCGAACCGGACCCTGCGCGGGCTCGGATTCTCCATCTCCGCCCTTAACATCGCCGGCGGGATGACGACGATCGTCGTCCCCCTCCTCGTCATCGAGCGGCTCCACGCCGGCGAGGCCACCGTAGGGCTGGTCTTCGCCGTCAGTGGCCTCGCGGGGATGGCATCGGCGTTCCTGTTCGGCAGCGTCGATACCCGCGGCCGCGAGTGGCCGATGCTCGTCGTGCCGATGGCGCTGTTCGCGCCGGCGTTCGCGCTCTTCCTGCTGGCTGCCGGAGCGACCGACGCGGCCGTTGGGCTGGCGATGCTCGCCCTCGCACTGGGGATCTATGGGTTCCTCAGCGGTCCGATGGACATCGCGATGTTCACGATCCGACAACGCCGGACGGAGCAGGCCTGGATGGGACGCGCGTTCGCGGTCTCGATGGCCTTCAACCACATCGGCTTCCCGGTCGGGGCCGCGCTCGCCGGCATCCTCGCCGCGCGGTCGATCGAGGCGGCCGTCGTCCTGGGGATCGGCGCCGCGGTCGTGGGCACGGTCCTCGCCGCGACGATGGTGCCGCGCCAGGATCCGGCCTCGGCTGATCGCCCCGATGCTTCGAACGGCATCGGTGAAGCCGCCTGAGGTGTGGTCGCCCACGCCGTCGCGCGTCGGGGGGCTTCGGACATCGGGCTCGAGCCCTACCATCGCCACGGAGGTACTCGCATGACGAGCGATGCGACCGACACTGCCCGGACGACCCCGTTATCGGCGGAGACCATCGCGGACCTGCTGGCCGCGACGGCGCTGACGATCACGACGGAGCTCGAGGCCCTCGGTTCGGACGGCGGCTGGCGCCCGGAACCCGGCGAATGGAGCGCGAACGAATGCGTCGGCCACCTCATCGAGGCCGAACGACGCGGATTCGCCGGCCGCATTCGGACGATCCTCGCGGCCGATCGGCCCGACCTCCCACCCGATCTCGAAGCTTGGGACCCGCCGGCCGTCGCCGAGGCGCGCCGAGATCACCTGCGCCCGTCGCGCGAGCTGGCCCTCGAGTTCGCGGAGATGCGGGCGCCCGCCGTTGACCTGGTCCGTGGCATGCAGGCCGCCGACATGGGGAGGCTCGGGATCCACCCGCAGATCGGACCGCTGCGCGTGGACGAGCTCCTCGGCGAATGGGTCCATCACGACCGCAACCACATTCGCCAGCTGTTCGCCGTGACGCAGTCGCGGGTGTGGAATCAGATGGGCAACGCCCGGCGGTTCAGCCTCGAGGAAATCTGAGGCTCGATCAGGCGGGTTCGTGTTCCGCGGCGGCGAACGTGTAGACCCCCCAGCCGATCAGCGCCCCGACGACCGGGGCGACGAGGTACACCCACAAGGAGGCGAGGTCGCCGCCGATGACGGCGGATCCGATCGAGCGGGCCGGGTTGACCGAGGCGCCGCTGAGCGGCGCGGCCGCGAAATGGATCGCGACGAGCGAGAGCGGGATCGCGAGCGCCGCGAGCGACGTGGCGTGCTTCGTCGAGGCGAGGATCACCGTGACGAACCCGGCGGTGAGGACGACCTCGAGGATGAGGGCGCCGATCTCGGTGATCCCCGTGCCGGGCTTCGTGGCACCGGCGGCCACCGCGGCCTGCCCGGCGACGACCAGGACCACGACCGCGGCCGCCAGGGCGCCGATCACCTGCGCGACGATGTAGCCGACCGCGTCGAGGCTCGTGGTCCGCTTGTCGAGGACCATTGCGATCGTCACCGCCGGGTTGTAGTGGCCGCCCGAGATGTGACCGAAGGCGAAGATCGCCGCGAGGAGGCCGAACGGGAACGCGAACGGCACGACGAGCAGGCCCGGCACCCCGGCGGCACCGAACGCCGCGACCGAGGCGTAGCCGATCGTCAGAAACAGGAACGTGCCGAGGAACTCGGCAGTGACCTTCCGGGTGCTCATGTCTCCCTCCATGTCGGGTGCTGCGGGTCGGGACGGTTCGGGCACCGCCACGATAGCCCGTCGGCCCGCCGTCGCGCGGGCGTGCGCGTTGCGGCACTGAACCCCCCTTCGGACCGTGGCGCCGGATCTGAACCGGCCGCTCTCGTACCATCCGCCGGTGACCCTTGATGTCGGCACTGATGGCGCCGCGACGACCGTGCCGCGCCGCCGCGACCGGCCCTCCGACGCCATCCCGCTCGGGCAGAATCGCGACTTCAAGGTCCTCCTGAGCTCGCAGGGGGTCTCCGCGCTGGGCGACGGGGTCAGCTTCACGGCGCTGCCGCTGCTCGTGCTCGCCCTGACCGGATCCGGATTCGCGATGGGTGTCGTCGGCGCCCTGCAAACCCTGCCCGACCTCGTCTTCGGGATGGTCGCGGGGGCCCTGGCAGACCGGAGCGACCGCAAGCGGATGATGTTCCTGGCCGATCTCGGTCGGGCCGTCCTCACCGCCGCCATCCCGCTGACGGTCTTCCTCGGTGGGCCGACGATGGCCGTCATCCTCATCGTGGCCGCGCCGATGAGCGTGCTGCGCGCGCTCTTCCTGGCCGGCTACACGGCGGGCGTGCCCGCGCTCGTCGGGAGATCGCAGGTCGCCCGCGCGAACTCCGTCTTCGAGGCGATCTACTCGATGGGCTACATCATCGGCCCGGCCATTGCTGGGACCCTCTCATCGGTGATCGGGCCCGGGCCTACGCTGGCCATCGACGCCGTGTCCTTCGCCGGGTCGGCTTTCGCGCTCGCCCTGGTCCGGCGGGACCTCCAGGCCCCAGTGGATCGGCCGCGTCAGCACCTGCTCGTCGAGATCCGCGAGGGCATCGAATTCATCCTCGGTCATCCGCTGCTTCGCGCGGCCATCCTGTTCTGGGGTGCCGTCTCGATCGCGACGGCGCCGCTCGTAACGGCGCTCGCCGTCCACATCAAGCGCGACCTGCACCTGGAGGACGCGATCCTCGGCCTGGTGCTCGCGGCCTACGGCATGGGAACGGTCGCGGGGTCCCTGCTCACGGCGCGGTCGGCGCGGCGCCGCGTGGCGCCGATCCTGCTCGGCGGCAGCTTCGCGACCGGGTCTCTGCTGCTCATCGTCGCGGCGACCGACCAGGTGCCGGTCCTGCTGGCGGCATCGGTCGCCGCCGGCGTCGCCCAGTCGATGGTCCTCGTCACCTACATCACGATGCGCACGGCGTACTCGCCCGATGAGCTCCTTGGGCGGATCGGGAGCACCGCCCGAACGATCTCCCTGGGTCTGCAGCCGCTCGGGTTGCTCGCGGGCGGCGCGCTGATCGACCTGACCAATGGCTCGACCACGATCGCCGCGATGGGCATGGTCCTCGCCGTGCTGAGCCTGGCCTTCGTGCCGGTTCGGGCCCTGCGCCAGGCGACGGTCCAGCCGGTTCGCGGCTAAGCGGCCGGCTCCAGCTCGAAGCTGCCGACCGGGTCCTGGGCGATCTCGGCGGTCATGACGCAGGCATCGCATCCGGCGGTGAGGAGCGCGTCGTCGACGGTGAGGGGTCCGCTGCACAGCGGGCAATCGATGATGATCATGCTCGTGGGACTCCGTGGGTGACTTCCGTTGGGCCGGAGTGTCCACGGCCGTTGTGACAGCTCCGGTGTCACGGCCCTCATCCGTACCGGAAACAACCCGGCAAGTGGTCGTCAACGAGGCCGACGCTCTGCATGAAGGCGTAAGCGATCGTCGATCCCACGAAGCGAAACCCGCGCCGGCGCAGGTCGACCGAGAGGGCATCCGACACGGGTGTGCTGGCCGGCACGGTCCCGGGACTAGCGCCGGCCGGCTGCCGCGCCGGTGGCGACGGCACGACCGAGCGGAGGTACGGGACGAAGGAGCCGAACTCCGCGCCGGTCGCCAGGAACGCAACGGCATTCCCGATCGTCGCGTCGATCTTCGCGCGGTTGCGAACGATGCCGGCATCGGCGATCAGTCGCGCTCGATCGTCGTCATCGAACATCGCCACGACCGTCGGATCGAACCCGCGGAACGCGGCGCGGAACGCCTCGCGCTTGCGCAGGATCGTCGACCACGACAGGCCAGCCTGGAAGGATTCGAGGGCGAGTCGCTCGAACAGCTCGACGTCGTCTTCGACCGGCACGCCCCACTCGTCGTCGTGGTACGCGACCATCAACGGGTCGGGCGGAGATCGATCGGCGCCTGCCCAGGCACACCGTGGACGATCGGAGATCACGCCCATCATCGTGGCACAGGGCCGCGCGGTCAGGGGATGGGCGCGACGTCGAAGAGCGTGCTGCGCAGCATCGGATGGCCAGCCGGGCGGGCGGCATTGAAGATCGCGCGGAACACGTTGCCCGACACGGTCTTGCTGCCGCTCGCCCCGATGAGCGTGACGCTGACGAGGCGGCCGGACACGCCGCGGTTCGTGAGATCGAGCGCCGTCAGCGTCCCGACCCGGGTCCGCGCGTCCGCCGCGAACCACGCCGACAGCTGGGCGATCGAATACGTCGCGGTCGCCCATGTCGCGTACGGCGCCGCCGCGTCGTAGGCGGTCCCGTCCGGTCGGCGGTCCATCGACCCTCGCAGGTAGCTCACGGGCCCCCCGATCTTCGTCCCGCTCGATGCCACGAACACGTTCTCGTTGTCCTCGGTGGCGCCGCCGCCGGTCGAGTGGTACAGCGTGTTGGCGATCGCCGAGCCGCTCCTGAGCAGCACCCCGGCGGTCGCCGAGATCGCCGCGGTCGTCGACGGGCGCTCGCCCTGGTTCCCCAGGTAGACCTGCCAGCTCGCATCGTCGCCGACGTCGTACCACGAGAGCCCGGGCCGCAGCCGGCGCGCCGCGTAGGAACGGGCCGCGATCGCCTGGGCCTTGAGGGCCTCCGCCGGCCAGTTCGCGGGCATCTCGGCCGGCACGACGCCGCGGAGATAGCGCTCGAGGCTCAGCTCGTTGACGACGTTCGCGCGGGTCGAGGCGGACGAAACGACGACCCGCACGACGCCGCGGTACGTGTCCTTCGACACGTGCTTCGAGGCAACCTCGGTGATGGCGCTCGCGGTGAGGCCCCGGATCCGGAAGGAGCTCGTCGTCACATCCCGCAGCACGGCGCCCGTCGGCGCAAGCACGCGGACCCACCACCGGATCCGGCTTCCGCTCGGCGTCGCGACGACGGTCGGCCGGACCTCCACCCGGGCGTCCTTCGGGAGCGGCACCGAGGCCTGGGTCGTACCCGCGTAGTAGTGCGCGAGGATTTCTGCGGCGGTCTGCCCATCGATGGCCCGGCCGCGGGTGCCGTACTGGCTCATGCCGACGCCGTGGCCGTACCCGCGCCCGAAGAATGCGACCGTTGCCCCAAGCGGCGTGATCGCCGACGCGGCATCAGTGCGAACGGCGCCGACCAGCACCACGCCTTCGGCCCGAACCGCCGCCGACGCCCCACCGAGCCCAGCCAGGACCACGGCCGAAACGAGCGCGGCGACGAACGCCGGCGAGTGGCGGCTTCGTGATCTGGCGGACGGCATGGGCTCCTCGGTGATGAGGAGGGAGCATGCCCGGTGCGTTCTGGCGACGGCCATGGCCCGGCTGGGTCACGGGTGGTCAAGCCGAATGAGCTACCGGGCGGCTACGCTGTCGATGTGGATCTCCGCTGTTTCCTGGGGCACGGCGCCAGTGGGACGGCCGCCAGCATGACACCGTTCGTGGACGGCCTGCGCGCTCGCGGCGTCGCGGCCGAGGCGATCGATATCCCACGGCGCAAGGCCGAAGATGCGCTGCCGACGTTCCACGCGGTCGTGCCCTCCGCGGCCGATGTCGTGGTCGGCGGGCACTCATACGGCGGTCGGGTCGCGAGCCTCGCCGCGGCCGAAAAGGGCGCCCCGTACGCCGCGCTCGTGCTGTTCAGCTACCCGCTCCATCCGCCGGGCGCTCCCGAGCGCACCGACGCCCGGATCGCCCACTGGCCCGCGATCCAGTGTCCCGTGCTGCTGCTCTCCGGCGAGTCGGATCCGTTCGCGCGGATCGAGCTCCTGCGGGCGGTCGTGCCCAGGCTCCGCCAGGCCGAGCTCGTCAGCTATCCCCGGCTGGGCCACACCCTCAAGCCGGTCCTGGACGATGCGCTCGACCGGGTCGTGCGCTTCCTCGGCGAGCTGCCCGCCTCCTCCTAAAAGTCCCCTTGCCGGGGCGCGCCTCGGCCCGTATCCTGTGCCTCCGCTGGTGCCGTCGCGGCCATCTGGTCGACCGGTCGAGCGACCACCACACCTGCCGCCGGGTGCCCAAGTCGCGGCCGCATCCCCACGACCGCCTTGCTCCGGCCCGACCGTGCCGCGGTCCGATGTGCTCACCACGTCGACGCGGCAGGAAGGAGGCGCATTGCGCGTCCCGTTCGGCCGCCGCAGCGCGGTCATCGTCGCCCTGTCGGCGGCGATCGTTGTCACCGGGCTCGGTGGCCAACCAGCACACGCCAGGTCCCGTCCCCCCGGCCTCGCGGCCTTCCTGCATGCGGTCGGCGAGGTCGAAACCGGCGGCCGGTACACCGCCCGCAACTCGTCGTCCGGGGCCTATGGCAAGTACCAGATCATGCCCTCGAACTGGCCGACCTGGGCGCGCCGCTACGTCGGGAGCGCCAGCGCCCGGCCGACCCCGCACAACCAGGAGCTCGTCGCGGCCGGCAAGATGACCGACCTGTACGCCTGGCTGCATCGCTGGAAGCGCGTCGCGTATTGGTGGTTGACCGGCTCATCGAGAGCCTCGGGCTGGACCTACTCGGCCACCCGCTACGTCGGGCGGGTCATGCACGAATACCGCCACGCCCGTCATGGCCACTACGGCAAGCGCCCGACCCACGGCGGCGCGACGACCCGCCACTTCGGCGAACAGAGCTCGGCGATCGCATACCGCGGCGGATGGCACACGGCCAGCCATCGCGGCTATGCCGGCGATCGAGTCCGCTACGCGACGCGGGCGGGCGCGACGGCGACGTTCACGTTCACCGGACGCGGCATCGTCTGGTACGGCCCGACCGGTAGCACGCGCGGCCTGGCCACGGTCTACGTGGACGGCCGGTATGCGCGGACGGTGAACCTGCACTCACGCTCGTTCACGGCGCACGACTCCGTCTTCAGCCGATCGTGGTCGCGTGCCGGGAGGCATACGCTGAAGGTCGTCGTGCTCGGAACGCGCGGCCATCCGATGGTTGCGATCGACGAATTCGTCGTCCGGCGCTAGCGGGCGGCGATCACCTCGATCTCGATCTGGAAGTCCGCCGCGAGCCCGGCCACCCCGACCGTCGCGCGCGTCGGCGGTCGGGTCGGGAAGTATTCGCGGTATATCGCATTCATCGCATCGAACTCGCCGATGTCGACCATGTAGACCGTGCATCGCACGACGTCTCGGTAGTCAAGGCCGGCGGCGTGCAGGAGTCGCCCGACGTTGTCGAGCATCGCCCGGGTCTGGGCGACGAGGCCCCCAGGGACGGCGCCGTGCGTCCCCGGCGCGTCGCCCACCTGTCCGGCGAGGAACACGAAGCCGTTCGCCTCGACAACCTTCGAGAACGGGAGCGCGCTGGGCTCGATGCCGGGGAGATCCGGCACGGTCTTCGGCATGGGAGCACCTCCTGGTCATACGAGTCTGACGCACGGGCGCTAGCCTATGGACGACGTGGATGTCATCGAGACGCACGGCCTGACCAAGCAGTACGGCGCGCGGCGAGCCTCGACGGCCGTGGTGGCCGGGCCGTGGCCCGGCGCGGCCCTGGCCGAGCTCGACATCGTCGTCCGCGAGGGCGAGATCTTCGGCTTCCTTGGGCCGAACGGCGCCGGCAAGTCGACGACGATCCGGCTGCTGCTCGGATTCCTCCACCCGACCGCGGGTCAGGCGTCCGTCCTAGGCCGGGATATCGAGCGGGACTCCGTCGAGATCCGCCGGCGAGTCGGCTATCTGCCGGGCGGCATCGCGTTCTGGGACAACCTCACCGGGGAGCGGCTGCTCTACGAGCTCGCCGCCCTGTCCGGCCGCCCGCCGGTCCGCCGCGCGGCCCTCCTGGATCACCTCGAGCTCGACGGCGACACCCTTCGACGACCGGTCCGCACGTATTCGCGCGGGATGCGCCAGAAGCTCGGGATCATCCAGGCGCTGCAGCACGATCCCGATCTCGCCATCCTCGACGAGCCGTCGGAAGGCCTCGACCCGCTCATGCAGCGCGCGTTCTACGAGATCCTCGACGAGCTGCGCGGGGCGGGCCGGACGATCTTCTTCTCCTCGCACATCCTGTCCGAGGTGGAGCGCGTCTGCGACCGCGTGGCGATCGTCCGCCACGGCCGGCTCGTCGCGCTCGAGGACATCCACTCCCTCTTGGCCCGCCGCAAGCGCAACGTCGAGATGCGCGTCGAGGGGGAGCCGCCCATCCTCGAGGGCGTGCCCGGCATCTCCGACGTTCGGCGGGCGGCCGACGGCCGGCTGAGCTGCCGTCTCGAGGGCGACGTGAGTCCGTTCCTCGAGGCGATCGCCGGGTCCCACGTCGTCGACCTGACGATCGAACCCGCGAGCCTCGAGGAAGTCTTTCTCGAGTTCTACGAGGACGTATGAACCGCGCTCTGTTCCTGCACACGTGGCGGGCGAACTGGGTGCGCCTGCTGATCGTGGCGATCGCGCTCGCGGCGTGGGGATCAGTCCTGCCGATCATCTACAACGCCTTCGGCTCGCAGTTCCGCCAGCTCATGGAGAGCGGCGCCATCCCCAGGCAGCTCGCCGAGTTCGGCGGCGGCGACGTCTTCACCCTGACGGGCTCGGTGGCGCTCGGGTTCATCCACCCGCTTTCGGTCGGCCTCAACCTCGTGTTCGCGGTGGGGTTCGCGGCGGCCTGCATCGCTGGCGAGCGCCAGCGTGGCACGCTCGAGATCCTGCTCGCCCGGCCCATCTCGCGTCGGGTCGCCTACGGCACGCTGGCCCTGTCGGCCGCCCTGTTCGTCGGGCTGACCGTGGGAGCGCTCACCCTCGGGGCGTACCTCGGCTCCGCCGTGACCGGCCGGCTCGCGGAGCTCGGGGTCGGCAACCTCCCGATCCTGTGGCTCAACGGGACGTTGCTCTTCGGAGCCTTCGCCGCGATCTCGCTCGGAGCGTCGGCGACGTTCGACCGACTGTCTCCGGCCATCGGGGTGTCACTCGCGGTCGTGCTCGTCTCGTACTTCCTCGACGTCCTGGGCCAGCTGTGGCCTGACGCCGCCGGTCTCCAGCCGCTCTCGCTCTTCCACTACCTCGACGCGCGGGCTGATCTCGCGGGCCTGCCGGCCTGGGGCGACTTCGCCGTTCTCGCCGCGGTCATCGCGGCGGCCGTCGCCTATGCCCTGACCGTGTTTCCGCGACGGGATCTCGCGGCGCCCAGCTGAGTCACAGCCGCCGGTCGGCCGCCTCGACCGCCCGGCCGCACCACCAGGCCAGGTCGTCGGCGGCGCTCGCGCCCGACGGCAGCACGAGGCCGGCCTCGGCATCGAGGCCCTTGCGCCAGCCGCGAAGAAAGAGCCCGACGATCCAGCTCAGGTCCGCCTGCTCTCCCCAGTCGCCCAGGAGGTCGTCGACGGCGGGCACCTCGGGGCCGAATCCCCACCCGCGGCTGTCCCGCCCGACCGCCTCGCGATACGCATCCAGCACCCGCTCGGGGCGCTGCGGCAGCGAGCCACTGTTCGCCACGAGGAACCAGCCGAGCTCGATCGCCACCGGGGCGCGCAGCATCAGCTGCCAGTCGATGAAGCCCACGTCGTCGCCCCGCAGCAAGGCCACGTTCGCGAGCTTGAGGTCGCCGTGCAGGCCGACGGACGGCAGCGCCCCAGCGCATCGAGGAGGGGTGCGGGCTCGTCGGACAACCGTTCGATGAGATCGCGCGCAGCGTGCGGCGCCGACCGATCGAAGGCGTCCCAGCCGGCAAGGAACCGCTCGGCGACCGGGTTTCCCGCCGCCGCATACACCCGAGCCGCGGGACGGGCGAGCAGCAGCAGCCGCTCGCGGGGCGGACACCAGGGCGGCTGCCCGATACCGGCCCGGGTCGCGTTGCTCTCGAGGACCAGGCTCCACGGCATCGCGTGGAGGCGCGCCACCGCGTGCAGCACGCGACCCAGCGCCGCGGCGTCGATCGCTTTGTCGCCACCCGGTCGGTCCCAGGCGATCAGCTCGGCGGACAGGTCCGGCATGAGGATCGCGGCCCCGTCACCGTCCGCGGCCGCGCCGAGGTAGGGCGCGCTCAGCCCGGCCCACCATCGGGTGTCGGCCGCGGCCAGCCACGCTTCGCGCAGCTCGGTGTCGGCCGTCGCCCGGGCGATCCAGTCAACGGCGAGGGACGTTCGCTTCAGGACGAATCGGCGCTCGTCGCGTTTGAGCGCGGTGAACGTGGCACCGGACCAGCCGTCGGTCGGGAACGGTTCCTCGATGGCACCCGCGAGGCCATGGGTTGCGAGGAGATGGACGAGGGTGTGGTGGCGCCAGCCGGTCAACAGGGCGCGGGGAGGTCGTCGGCGCCGTCCGGCCCGCCGTCGACGTAGACGACGTGCGAGTCGGGGCAATTGCGGGTCAGCACGACGACGAGCGGCTCATTCGCCGACGCGTTCTCCTCCACGTGGACCTCGCCCGCCGGGATGTACACGAAATCGCCGGCCTCGGCGGTCATCTCGTGCTCCAGGCCGGTCGGACCCCAGGTGTAGCGCGCCCGCCCCTCGAGGAGGTAGATCGAGGTCTCGCAGTTGCCGTGGTGGTGGATACGGGTCCGCTCGCCGGGCGCGGTCGAGACGATCGAGGAGTACAGCCCGACCGACCCGACGGTCGGGGTCGAGATCGCGATCGACCGCTCCATACCGGGGTGCTGCCCCACGCTCGTGTGTCGATCGGCTGGGCCGACGCGGGTGGCCATGGCCCGATGATAGGGCGGCTACCATCGCCCGGATGCGCGACCTGCCGCGGTTCCGCTTGATCGACGGGGCCTCGCCGTTCCACGACCTTCCTCGGCTGGCCGCCGCCCTCGGGGGTCGAACCGAACTCTGGATCAAGCGCGAGGATCTCCTGCCGATCGGCCTGGGCGGCAACAAGCTTCGCAACCTCGAGTTCCTCATCGGAGCGGCGCTTGCGGAGGGGGCGGACACGCTCGTGACCGTCGGGCGACGCTGGTCGAACCACGCGCGACTGACGGCCGCCGCGGGAGCCCGGGCGGGCCTGGGTGTCCACCTCGTGCTGACCGGTCCGCAGAGGTCGCCGCCCAATCCGGGGATCCAGCTCGACGAGCTGTTCGGGGCGGTCGTCCACGTCGCGGCGACCGACGAGCGCGCCGACCGCGACATGCTGCTCGACTCCGTCGTCGAGACACTGCGGTCGCAGGACCGGCACCCATACGTCATCGGCGCCGGTGGCAGCGGACCGATCGGCGCGACCGGCCAGGTCCTCGCCGGCCTCGAGCTGTTCGAGCAGGCGGCCGGCCTGGGCGTGGAGGTCGATCGGATCGTCGTCCCGTCGGCGACCGGTGGGACCCAGGCTGGGCTGCTGGTCGCGGCTTCGACCGCATCGCCACGCACCCGAGTGACCGGCGTCGTCGTCGCGTGGCCACCGACGGAGCTGCGCCCGGCGATCGAGACGATGGTGGCCGACTTGATCGGCGGCGAACCGCCCGGCGAGCGCGAGTTCCTCGCGATCGAGCTCGATCCGTCGCAGCTGGGGGATGGCTACGGCCGCCCGACGGCCGCGGCCGACGAGGCCACCCGCCTGCTCGCCTCGACCGAGGGGATCCTCGTCGACCCGATCTACACGGCCAAGGCCTTCGCCGGGCTCGTCAGCCGGGTCAGGGCGGGGGAGTGGGACGGTCGGACGGTCGTGTTCTGGCACGCGGGCGGTCTGCCCGGGCTGTTCGAGCCCTTCGACTGAGCCGCTTCTTTTGTGGATCGCGGTGGGCCCTACTGGACCGTGAGCGTCCCCGTCATGTTGGGATGGACCTCGCACTTGAACGGGTAGGTCCCGGCGGCGAGGGCGTTGACCGAGTACGTCACCTGCTTCTGGGTGACGATCTCACCCTTGAAGATTGCGGCGCCCGAGGCATCCGAGATGGCGATGTTGTGGGGGGCGGAGTCCCGGTTATCCAGGACGATCGTGAACGCCGTGCCGGCGGGTGTCGTGATCGTGGTCGGGGAGAAGGCGGTGTCCTTCGCAACGACCGTGGCCCCGCTCGCTCCGGCCGACCCCGCCGGGGCGCTGCCCCCCGCCGACGCCGCCGGGGCGGTGGCGTTGGAGCCGCCGCAGGCGGCCACGAGGCCGGCCAGGACGACCAGGCCGAGCGTGAGGACGACGCGCTTCATCGGTTCGAGACTCCTTCGAGCAGCGCGAGCCTCAGCCCGCGACGGATCTGGTGTGAATACGCTGATGATGACCGACCCGACGATCAGGCGCCGGCGCCGGCGGCGCCGCGGCGGCTCGCGAAAAGCGACGCGTCAGGCGAGCGACACCACGCGATAGCGGACCGCACCCCGCGGCGTCTGCACCGCGACCTCGTCTCCGGCTTGGGCCCCGAGCAGGGCCCGTCCGACCGGCGAGGCGACCGACAGCCGCCCCGCGCCCGGATCGGCCTCGGCCGTGCCGACGAGCGTGTACGTGACCTCGTCGCCGTCGATCTCGACCGTCACGACCGACCCGAGATCGGCGCCGGCGCCGGCGACAGGCGCCAGGGCAATGACGGCGTCGCGCAGGCGCGCTTCGAGCGACTGGATGCGCCCCTCGAGGAACGACTGCTCGTCGCGGGCCGCGGAATAGTCGGCGTTCTCCTTGAGGTCGCCCAGCTCCTTGGCCGCACGGATCCGGGCGATCACCTCGGGCCGGCGGGTCGAGACGAGCCGGTCGAGCTCGGTGCGCATCCGGGCAGCCCCCTCAGCGGTCACGTTGGCGTCAGATGTCCCGGGTCCCTCGGTCGGCGGGTCGGACGCCTTCACCGCAGCCCGCGATCGGTCGGGCGGGGGCGTGGTCGACCGTCGACGCGGGGCCGGCGGCTCGCCGCGGGCGCCCTCGGCATCTCCATCAGGAACGACGGTCACGCGTCGGGCCGGTGCCGGGGCGGCGGCCGCCTCGGCGAGGAGCGACTCCGTCAGCCCGGTCTGGCGCCGCTCTCCGGTCGGCCGTCGCTGGTTGGCGAATGGCAACACGACGTCGGGATCGGGCAGGGCTTGGCGCTCCTCCGGCGAGACGCCGGCGGCGAAGGCGGTGAGCAGCCCGTCCTCGTACTCCTCGACCGCGTCGGCCGTCGCCCACCAGACCCGGGTCGTTGCGGGCAACCGCAGCGTCCGAAGCCAGTTGCCGCCCGCGTGCGGCCGTCGATCGCCCAGCACCGTGCCCTCGATGGCCGCGATCCGAGCGCCGAGCGTATCTGTGGCCCCGATGTACAGCACGGTCTGCGACGGCAGCCAGAACGAGGCCACTCGCGCCGCGAGCGCCCGGGACGTGGGTCGCTCACCGTCGAGCCGGAGCGCGGGGACGCGCTCGAGCCACTTGCCAACCGCCGCCAGCTCGATCGGCGCGGTCGGCAGCGGCGAGCCCAGCTCGACGATAAAGAGCCCGCGGCCGCGGGCCGACACGCGCCGACCCCACGGTGACGGGCCATCGGCCAGGAGGCCGACCTCGCGAAACAGCGTGGCCGCGGTCGTGGGTGGGGACATCGGGCCATGGTACCCGCGACCGAGGAGCGCTATCGTGCGCGCTGCATGGCCCCGTCACGGCCGCGCCGGACGGCATTCCGGCGGGCCCTACCGATCCTCGTCCTCGTTTGCCTCGCGTTGGCCGGCTCGGTCACGATGGGCCCGACACCGCTGGTCGGGGGCGTCGCGGAGGCCGGTCCGACCCCGGGCCCGACGCCCGCGCCCTCGCCGAGCGCGACGGCCAGCACGACCGCCACCGCGACGGCCGGCCCGACCTCATCTGGCCCGCCGGCCAGCTTCCCGACGCCGATCGACCCGACGCCGGCCAGCGCGCCACCGCTTCTCCCGACCAAACCGATCCTGACCGACGCGATCGGCCAGGCGCTTCAGGTCCGCCTGGACAAGATCCGGGTCAGGTACGCTATGCCGGGTGTCTCGGTCGCCATCCTCTATCCCGACGGGAGGGTCTGGAGCGGCTCGAGCGGCCTGCGGAACATTGCCCTCAGGACCCCGGTCACGGCCGACACGGCGTTTGCCGCGGCCAGCGTCTCCAAGACGTTCACCTCGGCACTCATCCTGGCCCTGGCCCGCGAGGGCGACCTCGACATCGATTCTCCCGTCGCCCACTACCTCCCTGAGCTCGCCCTCGATCCGCGGATCACGAGCCGGCAGCTCCTCGATCACACGAGTGGGCTGCGCGACTACTTCTTCCACCCCAGCATCGACAAGCTCCTCCTGTCACGTCCCGACCGACGCTGGACCGAATCCCAGGCCCTGCACTACGCCGGAACGCCGTACTTCAAGCCCGGACGCGGCTGGCACTACTCGAACACGAACTACCTCGTGCTCGGGCTGCTCGCGGAACGGGTCGGGAAGGCGACACTCGGCCTCCAGCTCGAGGCCCGATTCTTCGGCCCGCTCGGGCTCGATCACACGTACTACCAGCCGGACCAGCAGCCGGGCGGACCCGTCGCCCACGGCTATCGTTTCGTCAGCGCGGACGTGAAGGCCAAGCCGATCGACCTGTCCGACGGCACCGATCTGACCCCGTTCACCTCGGTCGTCACCGCGGCCGCCGGGGCGGGCGGCGTCGCGACCACCTCGACCGATCTCGTCCACTGGGCGCAGGCGCTCTACAGCGGGGAAGTGCTCGGGAAGGACGTCGTGCTCGCGATGACCCAGGACAGCGCATCGACGCGGCCGTACCGACCGCGGGTGCCGTATGGCCTGGGCGTGCAGCTTGTCGACCTCGCCGGTCACCCGACCCTTGGCCATACCGGTCGTTTCCTCGGCTTCCGCTCGCTCGTTCGGTGGCTGCCGGACGAGAGCGTGGCGATCGCCGTGCTGACCAATCAGAGTCGGACGGATCCGGCGCCGATCGCGAGCGCCCTCATCAAGATCGCCCTTGGTTCGAGGACCACGCCGCCGATCGCCGAGGCGCCGTACCCCCGCTGACGCGTGCCGCCCGCGCGATTCTCGGTGCTCGCTCGAACCGCCGCGTGCGGCGGCCAGGACGAAGGGAGGGCACCCGGGGGTACGAACGGGTCTGGACAGACTCACGCCGGTGGAGGAGCGTGGCGGCACGCCGAGGGGAACACATTGCGATGCGCGTGGACGCCTACACCGCAGGGGGGATCGCCAGCGGCCTGGTCGTGCGCGCCGCGCACGTCCGCGACGCGCTCGAAGGCGAGCCGGCCCTGATCCTCGAACACGTCAGCTGGCAGTCGATCGATGCGCCGGCGGCGCGACCTGCCGGCGAGGTCGCCATCCCGATCGACGACGTGTTGCTCGTCGTCGCCGACGACGACCCGCCCCTGCCGGTCCACCACGCCTGGCACGCGGTCCGGCTCGAGCTGGGGCCCTATGAGGTCGAGGGCGATCTGCCGACGCTGCCCGGTTTCGATCCCGGTCGCGCGCTCACGCGGCCCAGCGGGGAGTTCGTGATGCTCCGCGACGCCCGCGTCCGGCGGCGCGACGATCCGGCCGCCGAACCGGTCGTACGCGTCTATGCGCTCGTCAATCGCTACACAGTGGAGCGCGTCGAAGCCGACATCATGCTCGGATTCTTCTTCCCGGGTGCCGTCATGGTCGTGGCGACTGAATCGGAGACCCCCGTCCTGGGAGCGCACAGCGCCGCCGGACCGACCCCGACCGGCGAACCGGCTGCGACCTAGCGCGGAGCGACCGACCGCCCGGTCACGGCGGGTGTCCGACGGCGGACCGGCTTGCGCGCGGCGTGCGTGGCGCTGCTGACGCGGGCATGCCCGGTGCGCATCCCGAGCGGGCGGGGCTCGACGTTGCGATCCGGCACGAAGCCTTCCTCGACCGTCCAGGGGATCGCCCGCTTGAGCATCCGCTGGACACCGCGGAGCAGGTCGACCTCATCGATGCAGACGAGCGAGATGGCCTCGCCGCTCGCACCGGCCCGGGCTGTCCGCCCGATCCGATGGATGTAGTCCTGCGGGCTCCACGGCAGCTCGAAGTTGACGACGACAGGGAGATCCTCGATGTCGAGGCCGCGGGCCGCGACGTCGGTCGCGACGAGCACCCGGATGTCGCCCGACTTGAAGCCCTCGAGGGCGCGCGTGCGCTCGGGCTGGGAGCGGTCGGAGTGGATCGCCACCGCATCGATCCCCTCGCGGTCGAGGCGTGACGCGAGGCGCGAGGCGGCCAGCTTGGTCCGGGTGAAGACGAGCACCTGGTGGAGGTCGCGGGTCCGGACGAGGTGGGCCAGCAGGGCCTCCTTGCGATCGCGATCGACCGGGTAGACGAGCTGCTCTACCCCCTCGACCGTCGCGTTCCGCGGGGCCACCTCGACCTTGACCGGGTCTCGCAGGATCGTCGCGGACAGGCGCCGGATGTCGTCCGAGAACGTCGCCGAGAACATCAGGTTCTGCCGCTTGCCTGGCAGCAGGGCGATGATCTTCTGGATATCGGGCAGGAACCCCATGTCGAGCATCCGGTCGGCCTCGTCGAGGACGAGGATCTCGACCTGTCCGAGGTTGGCGACTCGCTGGCCGACGAGGTCGAGGAGCCGCCCGGGCGTGGCCACGAGGATCTCGACCCCGGCGCGGAGCGCCTTGATCTGCGGCTCCATCGGGATGCCGCCGTACACGACCGTCGAGCGCAGCGGAACGGTCCGCCCGTAGGTCTGCACGCTTTGGTCGACCTGCATCGCGAGCTCGCGAGTCGGCACGAGGATGAGCGAACGGACGGGGTGGCGGGCCGGCGAGAAGCTCGTGTTCGCTTGCGCCCGGAGCCGATCGAGGATCGGCAGCACGAAGGCGGCGGTCTTGCCGGTGCCCGTCTGGGCTGCGGCGAGGACATCGCGTCCCTGGAGGACGGGTGGGATGGCAGCGGCCTGGACCGGGGTGGGGGCCTGATAGCCCTCCTCCGCGACGGTCCGGAGGAGGTCGGCCGACAGGCCGAGCGAGTCGAAGGTCAAGCGTGGCTCCTGCGTGGATTCCCGATGCCGTCGCGGCGCGGGAGCGCGGGAGCGACGAGCGCCCGACGCCGGCACGCGTGGACGCGGGCCGGACGGCGGCCGCCCCGAGCATAGCCGAAATCGATCCGATCGACCGCCCGGCAGCGGCAGCGCGCTCTCGCCAGGCGTCGGCCGTCGCGGGTCGCGCTCGTCCATCTGGTGCGTCTGGGCACCGAAATCCGCGTCACGCAGTCGTACCGGTGCCACATCGGCGGAAGTCGCGGAGACACGCCTGCGATGCGGCTGGCATACTCGGCCGCAGGCCTCAGGCCACAATGCCCCATCAGACAGGCATAAATCGAAGAACGCCGCCCCAACGGCAGGACCCTGTCCACACGCTTCGTCAAGTGCTTCTTCCACCTGACGCCGCCGATCCGGATGCGCACGGGATCGCCGTCGCGGACGTCCGCTCACGACGTCTCGCGATCCGCCGTCAACCGCCCGTCCTGTCCCTGCCTCCCGGGCTGGCCCCACCACCGTCGTCGCGCCCCAGCGCGCCGTTCCGGGAGAGAGGAGGCAAGGATCTTGCCGGTCCACACCCAGCGCGCCCGATGGGCGTCGTTCCAGCGATCGCGCGTGATCGTTGTCGCCCTCGCCACCGTCTTTGTCGTCGCCCTCGGCGCGGCCGCGAACCCCGCCTCGACCGTGGCCGCCGGCAAGAAGGTCGTCATCGTCGTCGGTCCGGCCGGCTCGAGCACCGCGGAGTACCGGAGCAGCGCCCGGAGCTACGCCTCCATCGCGCGCGGGTACGGGGCGAACGTGATCGAGATCTACAGCCCCAACGCCACCTGGTCTCGGGTGCGCAGCGCCGCCCAGGGCGCGAATCTCCTGATCTACCTCGGCCACGGCAACGGTTGGCCCAGCCCATACGGTCCGTTCCAGCGGAACAGCAAGGACGGCCTCGGCCTCAACGCGACGGCGAACAATGGCAACTACAACACCAAGTATTACGGCGAGTACTACGTCGCCCAGTACATCAACCTCGCGCGGAATGCCGTCGTCATCCTCAACAGGCTGTGCTATGCGTCCGGCAACTCCGAATGGGGCTCGGCCAATCCCACCAAGTCGACCGCGATGAAGCGCGTCGACAACTTTGGCGCCGGATTCCTTCGAGCGAACGCGCGGGCGGTCTTTGCCGAGGCGATCAACAGCGTTGGACCCACGATCCGCGCGCTGTTCACCTCGACCCGCACGATGGATGCGATCTTCATGACCAGTCCTAGCGCGAGCGGGGCCCGCGATTTCGGGTTCTCGTCGGTCCGCACGCCCGGCTATCGGGCCCACATGGATCCGCCGCGGTCCAGCAAGTACTGGCGCTCCATCATCGGCAACCTGACCCTGACCGCCCAGGCGTTCCGCGCCGGCTGACTCTTCCCGGCTACCATTCGGGCATGCCCACGACCGACCGGCTGCCCTTCACCGGCGACGACGAGGCCGACCGTCTGCTCGTCGAGGAGCCCCTTGCCCTGCTGATCGGGTTCGAGCTCGACCAGCAGGTGACCGTCCAGAAGGCGTTCTCCGGGCCGGCCGAGCTCAAGCGGCGCGTGGGGCACCTCGATGCGGCCCGGATCGCGGCGATGGACCCGGATGAGCTCGCCGCGGTGTTCCGGAAGCCGCCGGCGTTGCACCGATTCCCGGCGGCGATGGCGGCGCGGGTCCAGGAGCTGTGCCGCGCGACCACGGAGACGTACGGGGGCGACGCCCGGCGCACCTGGACGGAGGCCGTCGATGGGCGCGATCTCCAGGCGCGGCTGTTGGCCCTGCCGGGGATCGGCGACATGAAGGCCAAGGCCCTGCTGGCCATCCTCGCGAAGCGCCTCGACGTGCGGCCGCCCGGGATCGAGGCGGTCCTCCCCACGCACCCGACGCTCGGCGACGTGGATTCGCCCGAGGCGCTCGCGACGTATCAAGCCGGCAAGCGCGCGAAGAAGGCCGCCATGCGGGCCGCCAAGGACTGAGGTCCTCTCCCGGCCCGATCGCCGACCCCGGGCTAGACTGGCCGACCGTGCCCGACCAGCCGCGCAAGCCCCAGCCGCCCCGACGCGCCGGCGGTCGATCGGAGCGCCGCCCCCGTTTCACCCTTCCCGAGGACCACCACGCTCACGACGAGCGGGCCAGCGAGCACATCGAGGCCTTCATCGAAGGTCCGCCGCGGGCTCGTCGCTCGAAGCCGAAGCAGCCGCGCCCCGACCTCCGCCGACCGCGACAGGTCATCCCGCTCGACACCCGCGCGGACTGGAATCTCGCCCTACGCAACGAGGACGCTCGGCTCGTGCGCTATGGCCGGCCGACCGCCGTGCTCATCGTCGACGTCCAGCCCGCATCGCCACGCCAACTGGATCGGATCGCGCAGCTGGTGGGCACGACCGTGCGCCACCAGGCCCGTGAGACGGACCGCGTCGCCCGGATGGGCCCAACCCGGTTCCACATGCTCCTGCCCGAGACCCACGAGCGCGAGGCGACGGTGCTAGGCGAACGGATCGAGCGGGCCTGCGCCGCGGATGCCGCGATCGCCGCCGGGGGAGGCGCGACCGTGCGGGCCGCCGCCGCCGGGCCGGCGGCGGGCCAGACCCTCGACGACGCGCTGCGGGCGGCGGAGGCACGGCTGGTCGCCTGAACCGGCCGGGGCGCCCGAACCAGCCCGGCGGCGCGACCCGGGGCCGCGCGGCGCCGCTGTCGTCAGGCGACGGAGACGAGCGTCGAGACGAGATGCTCCAGCTCCGCCGCCGGGTCATCGGTGAGGCCGGTGTGGACGGGCGAGGGCTGGATGATCGTGCTGGCCGGGGCCACGAGCCAATGGAACCGCTCGGCGGGGCCGAGCTGAGCGATTGGTCCGGCCGCCGGGTCGCCGTCCGCGATCCGTTCGATCGCGTCCAGGTGCGGTCGGACGGCAGCCATGTCGAGGTCCGGGGCGATCGCGGCGAGCCGATCCGCGTCGAGAGCCATCCGCGCTCCGAGATACTGGTGTGGCCGGCAGAGCAGGATCACCCCGACGTTAATGCGCTCGCCCCGCTCGACCCGCGGAACGATCCGGACGAGCGCGTACTGGTAGGGGCTACGCGGCTCGTCGGGCACGCTCGGCCTCCTCGACGAAGGGACGTGGCCCCGCCAGCCGCCTGACCAGGTACCGGACGTATGCCTCTCGTTGCGCCTCGGCGGCCCCGATCGTCGGGTCGTCCGGCAGCCAGGAATCGGGTAGCTCGGCGACCAGGGAGCGAAGCCGGACTTCGTCGAGCCGGCTCGCCAGGCGGGCATCGGCATCCTCGAGCGAGCCCGCGAACGGGAGCAGGACGTGGTCGCGGATCCGCTCGAAGGGCCCGGTCGCATGGCCATCGCGGTCGCGCCAGGTGTGATGGATGTAGAGCGCCGCGCCGTGGTCGATGAGCCACGTGCGCCCGTGCCACACAAGCAGGTTCGGGTTGGCCACGGTCCGATCCGGGTTCGTCACCAGTGCGTCGAGCCAGACGACGTCAGCGGCGAACGCGGGCTCCACGACCGGATCCGCGGCGCGATTGAAGGCCAGCGCCCCGGGCAGGAAATCCAGGCCGAGGTTGAGGCCGCCGCTGGCTCGCACGAGGTCGTGGATCTCCTCGTCCGGCTCCGCATCACCGAGACCTGGATCCACCTCGATCATGACGAGATCGGGCACGGGCAGGCCGATGGCGCGCCCGATCTCGCCGGCGAGCCATTCCGCCACGAGCGCCCGCGGGCCCTGGCCGGCGCCGCGGAATTTCACGACGTACAGGCCGTCGTCGTCGGCTTCCACGAGGCCCGGCAGCGAGCCGCCCTCGCGCAGCGGCGTGACGTAGCGGGTCGCGGTGACGCGTCGCGTGGCGGTCGTGGTGGCCATCTGGCAGAGCCTACCCGCTCGTGGGTCCAGGAATGCGTGCAGAGCCGCATTCGAATCACGAGCCCGGCGCGAATACGCCGGTAAGGTCTGACCATGACGATCCGTGCACCCCGCCTCGATCCGGACGACGTCCTCGACCTCGATACGAGCCTTGCCCTGGACCAGGCCCTTCTCCGTGAGCTCGAGCCCGAGGCCGGGCGTCTGTACGACCGACACGTGAAGGTCGCCCAGGAATGGTTCCCTCACGAGTTCGTCCCGTACCGGCTCGGGCGCGACTTCGACAAGGAGCCATGGACGCCGGAACAGCCGCGTCTCACCGGCGTCGCGCAGACGGCGTTCGAGATCGGACTGCTCACCGAGGACAATCTGCCCTCCTATCACCGGCTCATCCACGGGATGTTCGGCAAGGGCGACGGCGCGTGGATCAACTGGGTCGGGCGCTGGACCGCTGAGGAGGGACGCCATGCGATCGTCCTGCGCGACTACCTGACGGTCACCCGCAACATCGATCCGGTGCTCCTCGAACGGGGCCGGATGACCCAGCTTCAGCAGGGCTACGAGCACGACGCTCCCTCGACGCTACGCGGTCTGGCATATGTCGCCTTCCAGGAGCTGGCCACGCGCATCGCGCACCGCAACACCGGGCGCTACTCCGACGATCCGGTGGCCGACCGGATCATGGTCCGGATCGCGGCGGACGAGAACCTTCACATGGTGTTCTACCGCGACATCCTCGCGGCGGCCCTGCAGATCCAGCCGTCGGCCGCGGTCCGGGCCATCGTCGATGAGGTCCTCGCCTTCGAGATGCCCGGCGCCGGGATCCCCGGGTTCGTCCGCAAGGCCGCTCAGATCGCGAAGGCCGGCATCTACGACCTGCGCGTCCACCGCGACGAGGTGCTCCTTCCGATCCTCCGCCATTGGCGGATCTTCGAGCTCGAGGGGCTCGACGCGGCCGCCGATGAGGCCCGTCGCCGCCTGGCCGACCATCTGGCAGCACTCGATGCGGCCGCCACGCGGTTCGAGGAGAAGCTCGCGTCGTCGGTCGTCCCGCGGATCGCGTCCACCGGTTAGCGCCCGGGTCGGGCGGGCCGGCGGTTGCCAGTCGGCCTTCGTCGGGCGCCTCCGTCAGGATGTCTCCAGATCAGCCGACGACGGAGTTGAGCACCTTCACGACGTTGCCCAGGAGCACAACCAGCAGCCACAGGATCCCGACGAGCAGCAGCACGAGCCCGGCGAAGAAGGCCCGGTGGCCACGCGTCGAGGCGTCCGGATCGAGCGCGTGCCGGCGGAACAAGTCCAGGTTCCGCGAGTTCGAGCGCATCGCCACGTCGAAGAGGTCGCCGACGATCGGGATGGCGCCGATCCCGAGATCCACCAGCAGGTTCACGACCATCCGGCCGAGGACGACGCGCGGGATCCCGAACCTGGCCGCCTCGCCGATCACCCACGCGCCGACGAGGGCGGCGGTGACGTCGCCGACGACCGGGATGAGGCCGATGATCGGGTCGAGCCCCACCCGGATCGAGGTCCCGGGCACCGCGATGAGCTCGTCGAGCACGCGTGTCACGCGCCCCATCCGCCGTTCGGCGGCAGCGAAGCGCTCGTGGCGGCTCTGGCCGACGACCTCCCCACGCATCGGCTGTCAGCCGATCCCGGCGCGCGCGTGCGGGTCGCTCATGAACGGACGTCGATCGCGGATCGAGAACGAACGACGGGTGTCGGGCGATGGCATGGCAGATACGGTACGTCATATCGAATAACCGACGGCCGGTCGCTGCTGGGGAAGCCGGGCGCCGCTCGGATTCCGGTCGATTTCGCCTAAACATGACGGGTTCTGGCAGGTACGAGCGCCACACTATGGTCATGCTCAACATCGAACTCGCCCGCACCATCCAGCAGGACAGAAACCGAGAGATCGAGGCGAGCGTGCGCAGCCGTCGCCTCCTGACGTCAGACCCGATGTTGCCGGAGCTGAGCGTCGCCGAGACCGCCTCGGCTCAGGCCGACCCGGCCTCCACGCCGTCGCCGCGGCCCGTGCCGCCGGCCGCCACCGTCGCGTCGCGGTAGCGCGCGACGACCCGGCCCGCGATCTCGATGACGCGGGCCCGGATCTCGGGGGGCTCGAGCACCTCGAGGCGGGATCCGGCGGCGAGCAGCCGTCCGGCGACTTCGTCCGGCCACGTGAGGCGCAACCGGAGATGGACCCAGCCCTCCGGGTCGGGAACGTCGAGCCGCTCGGCCTCCCGGACCGCCGACTCGCCCACCGCATCGGCGAGCGGCAACACCCGATCCCCGGGAAGGCGAACCACGATCTGCACCGATGGGCTCTCGCGTTCGTACGCGGCGCTCGACTCGGTCCAGTAGCTGGCCAGGTCGAAGCCGGCCGGTCGCTCGACCACGTCGTCGAGGATCCGGGCGGCACTCACGCGTGAGCCCCGGAACGTTCGGATCTGGCCGCCGTCGGCGAGCGCGACGATGTACCAGACACCACCCTTGAGGACGAGGCCCAACGGTCCGACGACCCGCTCGACCGTGCGGTCGCCGCGCTCGTAGGTCATCGCGACGGCGCGGCTATCCCACACGGCCTGGGCCAGGGCCGGCAGGTGCGGAACGGCCTCGTCGTGCTGGAACCAGCCGGCCGCGTCGAGGTGGAACCGTTCCACGAGCCGGGAAGCGCGCGACCGGAGCTCGCCGGGCAGGGCGGCCATGACCTTGAGCTGCGCGGCCGCCACGACCGTGCCGAGACCGAGCTGAGCGGCCGGGCCCGGGAGCCCGGCCAGGAACAGGGCTTCGGCCTCT